>NZ_JAOQJS010000004.1:0-415000 GCF_025567345.1 Coprococcus ammoniilyticus | reverse complement strand
GTAGAATTCGATCTCGATCTCATCGCCAACCTTTCCACTTGCTATTTGGCTTTGAAGATCTGTACTGTCTGAAATATCATTTCCATCAATACCTACAATGATATCACCTGTAAGAAGTCCGCATTTCTCTGCCGGAGATCCTTCACTTACCGAATATACATATACTCCTTCCGGCATATTCAGTCCTTCTGCATATTCAGATGTGATATTTTTAACGGTTACACCAAGATAGGTTGATCCTGATTTGGTTGTACTCTTGCCTGCAAGAATATCGTTGATGATATCCTGTATATCGGATATAGGAAGTGCGTAGCCCATTCCTTCTACTGTACTGTCTACATATTTCGCTGTGTTCATACCGATCAGTTCGCCCTTCATATTTACAAGAGCACCACCACTATTACCAGGGTTGATAGCTGCATCAGTCTGAAGAACCTTTACAGTTCCGTCATCTACACTGACTTCACGGTCAAGAGCACTGATATATCCTACTGTTACCGACTGTCCATATCCAAGCGCGTTACCAATAGCGATACATGGATCTCCGGCTCTTAAGTTCTCGGATGAACCGATTGTGATCTCTTTGATCTGACTTAATGTGTCGTCCTTGATCTTCTTTAACGGAACGGTTACAACCGCTACATCATTTGATTCGTCATAGCCTTTTACTTCTGCACCGGCTGATTCACCATCTATAAATCCTGCTGATAATTCTTTTGCATCCTTTACCACATGATAGTTCGTCAGGATATAAAGGCTTGTTTCATCTTTTCCGATTATGATACCTGAGCCTGCTCCTGACTGCTCCTGCTCATAGGTATCAAACCAGTACTGATATGTTGTTACATATGTTCCTGTTATGGATACAATGGATGGCATTACAGTTGCACTTACATCTGCTACACTGTAGTCACCGGTGCTTCCGGATGCATTTGCATCGAGCAAAGCGGAGCTTGTAGTTGTATCTGATCCGATCTGAACCGTCTGATTTTCTTTCTTTAAGAACTTATCGCTTCCATACCGGACACCCTGGAAGACACAGCCTGCAACCAGTCCGAAGACAACTGCCGCAGCTATAGTCGTCGCTACCTTCTTTCCTGTACTTCTTCCACCGTTTGTTTTCTTCATTTCTTTCTTAGCTTTTTTATCTGCTTTCTTCTTTGCCGAGCGTACCATCTTTTCTGATTTTTTCTTTTCCTTCTCAGCAGCCTTCTGCATTGCTTTATTTACATTTTCGGAATAACCATTCATATTCTGCGTGGAAGCACCTGTACCCTGTGCAGCATTTCCTGATGGATTCGTGTAAGCTGATGTATAGCCGGTCTGGCTGTTATATCCTGCATGCTGATTGCTGGAGTAAAATGCACCGCCAAAATACATATTCTGTCCCGGTGTTCCATGATACATACTACTCTGTGCATTCTGCCGGTTATATGCATTTGCGTTCTGTTCTGCACCAGTCTGTCCATATACGTTGCTGCTTCCATAGTTCTGTCCATAGGAGCTATTCTCATTCTGCATATTCATCTGTTCCGTCGTCTGTTCGGAAGCTGTCTGTGTCTGTTCCTGTGTTTGGCTTTCTGAGTCGAACTGACGATCCTGTTCTTCTCTAAAATTCTCATCCATAATCAATCATCCTTTCTTTCTATGTAACAGCAGCTTTCTTTTGTTTACTGCTCTCTTTCTTATTTACAGGTTATACTATAATCTGTAATTGTGTAAGAAGTGTGTTTTCCATGTAGAAGAAATGTGTTTTTCGTGTATAAAAATTTTGAACAACTTACATTTATTTATGCTTGACTTCATATGGAAATTGAAATACAGTTTTTTATGACAGATTACAGAATGATTTTTGTGGTATGCAATATTTTTACATATATTATATAGAAATTGAGGTTTTAACTTATGTTCCGAGTATGGGGTAAAATAATGAAGGATAACCGGCTGATAAAGGATACGGTTGTCTGTATAGATGATGCGTCTTTGACACGAACAAAAAAGGTATACAAAGCATTAGAGGAAATGTGCTATGAATTTGATCTTGCAAAACCGATCTGGCTGAAGAAAAATCAAAATGATTTTATTCTCCACGCAAGAACACGTTTCAATCATGATAATTTCGTGGAAGCGATTGAATTCGACTATCTGGATTTTCAGGTTATTGAAGAGGATTATTAATATGTTTACTGTAAATGATATTGGAAAAAATTATAAAAAGAAAATGGTACTAAATCATATCTCCCTGCAAGTTGCACCCGGTGAATGTATCGGGCTTCTGGGAATCAACGGTTCCGGAAAATCAACGCTGCTTGGTATTCTGTCCGGCGGACTCCGACAGGATCATGGCACTTATTCTTTTGACAAACCGGATAATACGGTCAGTTTTCTTCCACAGGAAAATCCACTGATTCCGGAGCTGTCCGGTCTGGATAATCTGAAGCTCTGGTACTCCGGCAGATCTGCCGAGCTAAACAGCACCTACAGCCTCTCTATCTTAAAAAAACTCGGTGTAGATGCTTTTCTTCATCAGAAGGTAAGTACAATGTCCGGTGGTATGAAGAAACGTCTGAGCCTTGCTATCTGTATGCTGGAGCGACCGGATCTTTTATTACTGGATGAACCACTTGCTGCGTTAGATCTTCTCTGTAAAAAAGGAATTCTGGACTATCTGAAGGAATATACCGGTAATGGAGGCAGCATTATCGTTGCAACACATGAAGAAGATGCGCTCTCCATCTGTAATCGCATCTATATATTAAAGGATGGTTTACTGCAGGAAGCAAATGGTGCAGATTACGCAGCCATGCTTCGTGCCTGATTCAGATTGGATGTGAATGTTCTTATGTTTTTTCGATTATTTCTAACAGACCTTAAAAGAATAAAGCAGCGGTTTCTTCCGCTTGTCCTGATCACTCTCATTCTGGCGGTCGGACTCTCTGTCGTCGTTCTGCTGTCAAACCGGTTATTATATAATGAGCAGACCATCGAACCGGTCAATGTCGGGCTGGTTGCCGATGCATCTTCTCCTTATGCCAAGATGGCATATTCTATGGTAAGTGAAATGGACAGCTACCGGGCTACCTGCCGTTTCATCGAGATAGCTTCCGAAGATCACGGCAAACAGATGCTTGAAAACGACGAAATCAAGGCGTTGATCATCATTCCTGATAATATCATCAACAGCATTATATACGGAGAGGACAATCCGATCACAGTCATTTATAATCAGGATGGTACTTTAGATACTTACACTCTAAATGAGGTATTCAAATCCACCTCATCAATGCTTGCTACTGCACAGGCTGCAACTACGATCATTTATCAGGGAGCATATCAAATGGGGCTCCCGGATACTGCACTGGATCAAATTGCAACGGATGCCGATAATCTCTACATGGATTATGTTTTATCCAGAACAGAGCTTTATATCAGAGAAGACTTACAGCTTACCGGAGCTTATACCCCTTATCAGTATTATATAGTATCCGGGCTGCTGCTTCTGCTGTTCTTCAGCGGAATCGTCTTTTTATCTTTTATAAAAGGGAATTCTGATACATTACGTCTTCGTCTGAAGCTTCACGGAATCACCGGAGCGCATATTATAATCAGTCAGTATCTGACACTTACGATCACATTATTTATGATCTATACGATACTGTTCTTTAGCTGTATGACCGGAGGTACGATCGGTCATTTTGCCCCTTTGCAGTTTCATATATCGGGATTCTTTGCCGGAATACCCGCGATCCTGTTTATCGGATTCGTTATCCTGCTGATCGGGTATCTGCCAACCGGATATTCCGGAGCATGCCTGCTGTTATTTTTGACAGCTTTCTTACTGGCTTATATCGGAGGCGGTATTGTTCCGGTCAGACTTCTGCCTGACTTCATCCAGAATTTTGCTGAACATACCCCGTATTATCAACTGTTAAACCACTTATGTAATGGCTTTTACCATTAATCGATGAAAGGACAACTGCTTATGCTGTTACGTCAATACAGAATCCTGTTAAAACGGACTTCAAAAAAATTCATCAATCTTCTGTTGCTGCTGATCATTCCGTTCACGGCATTCTATGTAAAAAATCTGCCGATGGAAGAAAAAAGCACGGTATTCATCTGTGGATATTATATGGAAGAATCAAACAGTTACCTGGCACAGGTGGAGCAGGAGCTCTCCGGACATCAGGACTGCTTTACTTTCGAGAAATGCAGTTCTAAGGAGGAATTAAAGGATCAGGTTGCATCCGGGCGGTATGACTGTGGATTTGCGTTTGACAATGGATTTTCTGACGCATTTATACATGATATCAAGAACTGCCACATTCGCTTATACACTTCCCCATCTTCGATGTTCCAGTCAATTTTTTCCGAAACATTATTTGACCGGCTGTTGGATGCTTTCTCGCCGGCTATTGCCGTCAACTATCTGGCATCGAATTCTGCCACAAAAGACTTTTATCGGAGTTCTTTCCAGTCATATCTGGAAGATCAATACAGAAATTATATGAACAGTGATTCTGTCTTCCGGTTATCTGTCAATAATACAGGAGCCTACCACGGAACAACCGACCGCGTAGATCTGTTCCCGGTTCATGCATTTACCGGTTTTCTTCTGTTCTTATCTTCTCTGGTCGGTTTGCTGGTCTATCTAAAGGATCAGGATGAACACATCTATGACAGAGTATCCAAACGGAAAAGACTGCGTTTCTGTCTGACCGGTATTCTTGCTAATATAACACCGGTATGGCTGGTCAGTGTAGTTACGCTCTACTTATATGAGCAGCCGGAAGCCATCCTGCCATTTCTGTTAAAGATGTCCGGATATATACTGCTGTGTCTGCTGTTCACTTTTATCTGTCTGCTTATCTTCCGACATTATAAGCGGTTTGTATCGGCTCTGCCGGCTCTTGTGATCTGCACTTTGATTTTCTCGCCGATCTTCCTGCATCTGGAGGATTATGCGCCGATCCTGCGGTATCTGTCCTACCTTTTTCCGCCGACCTTTTTTTAGGGAAAACAAAAATAAGCTTGCCTGTGACGCTATATGACGCTACAGGCAAGCTTATTTTATATTTACTTTAAATTAATTGGCGCAAAAAGAATGAGCCTTGTTTATACGAATTTCTCGCCTTTTTCGTCGATGACAGCGCGGGCTGCTGTTGCTTCTGTAATCTTCTTTTCGATCATAGATACATCGGAGACAGGGACTGCTGTATGGAAGGTTACGTCTGCGCCATATTCTGTATTCTCTATGCTGATCTCATTTGTTGATAAGAGATACTGTACTTTGCCGGAATCATTATAGGAGCAGGTGATATCCATAAGCTTCATGCGCTGCATCTGGTGAATGCCGGCATCTGCAAGGGCAAGCTTAGCGGCTTCTGTGTATGCCCGGACAAGCCCTCCTGTTCCAAGCAGAGTACCACCGAAATATCTTGTAACCACAATACAAATATCTGTTACCTGATTTCCCGATATCACTTCTAATATCGGTTTTCCAGCTGTTCCCTGCGGTTCTCCGTCATCTGAAAAACGATAAAGGGTATTCTCTTTTCCGATTGCAAATGCATGGCAATTGTGTCGTGCATCATAATGTTTTTTCTTGACACTTTCTACAAACGCATATGCTTCTTCTTCTGAAGAAACCGGCTGTGCATAACCGATAAATCTGGATTTCTTCTCAACTATCTCATCGACGCCCGGTGTCAGTATTGTGTTATATGAATCTACCATGATTGTTCCCGTCTATTTCTTGTCAGAATTTGCAGATAATAACTTACTCAGCTCATTCATAAATGTATTCACATCTTTGAACTCTCTGTATACAGAAGCAAATCTTACATAAGCTACCTGATCCAGATCCTTGATCTTATCCATAACGATCTCACCGATTGTTGTACTCTCTACTTCTTTTGCCTCCAGATTAAAGATTTCGTTCTCGATATCATCGATACACTTGGATATCTGTTCCGCAGATACCGGTCTTTTATGACAGGATCTTATGATACCGGATTCGATCTTCTTTCTGTCATAAGTCTCTCTGTTCTTATCCTTTTTGATTACGATAAGCGGGATCGTCTCAACCTTTTCATACGTCGTAAAACGTCTGCCACAGGCATCGCACTGTCTTCTTCTTCGAATCGAACAACCGTCATCCGCCGGTCTGGAATCTATAACTCTTGTATCATCAACATAACAAAATGGACATCTCATGTTTTTGCCTCCGTAAATCAGGGAAAATTATTTTATCCCCTCTATTTTCTCTGCTACTAACTTTTACATATTCGGGGTGGAATGTCAACTAAAATAATATCCGGCCCGATCTTTACTACATTACAGAAATCAATGCGATACTCCTCGCAAGATCCAAAGCACCAGAAAATTTTTCCCTGCTCTGGAACAATTATCGCCTCAATTCTTCCGGAGCAGGGATCAAATTCAATATCTGCAACAAAGCCAAGCCGCTGGCAGTCCTTGCAGTTTATTACTTCTTTTTCTTTTAATTCACAAAATCTCATCTATATTCCCTTTTCAACAAAATCCACCTTCCGTATCATAATATGAAGCAGAGAA
The DNA here is from genome assembly GCF_025567345.1 of Coprococcus ammoniilyticus. Taxonomy (NCBI): domain Bacteria; kingdom Bacillati; phylum Bacillota; class Clostridia; order Lachnospirales; family Lachnospiraceae; genus Coprococcus; species Coprococcus ammoniilyticus. Next base: position 408,424 of record NZ_JAOQJS010000004.1, on the reverse strand, counting down.
TATATTTAGACATATAAATTATCGGTTTCACCGATCTGCCTATGAATCAGTCACAGCAGTCAGATTCTGAATCCGATCACATTGATCAGCTTATGATCTTGACCGGACACTTTCTGGCACATGCGCCACAATGGGTACATTTATCATAATCAATGTGTGCAAGGTTCTGATCTACCGATACCGCATCAAATTCACAGGATCTGACGCAGAGTGAACAGCCGATACACCCTGCTGAACATACTGCCTTTACTTCTTTTCCTTTTTCCTTTGAATTACATCTGACACGATGAGGGGCATCGTATGGAACCAGCTCGATCAGATGTCTTGGACAGACATCTACACACTTTCCGCACGCTTTACATTTTTCCTCATTTACAACTGCAATGCCATCTATAATATCAATCGCACCGAATTCACAGACTGCCTTGCAGGAACCATATCCTGTACAGCCATATGTACAGCCCTTTGGCCCGTTATTTGGGCTGTTTTGTGCAAGAACACAGGTCTTTGGTCCAACATAGTCATAGACATCCTTTGCCTTCTCACAGTCACCTGCGCATTTGACAAAGGCTACATACTTAGTGCTTGCTGTATTCTCTACGCCGAGTGCTGCACTGATTGCCTCTGCAACGGCTGCACCTCCAACAGGACATGCAGATGGCGGCATCTCACCCTTTGCAATGGCTGCTGCAAGACCATCACAACCGGGATATCCACATCCACCACAGTTATTTCCGGGAAGAAGCTCCCGCACCATAACTGCCTTTTCATCTACCGGAACTTTAAACTTTTCACCAGCTACACCGAGCAGAATACCAATGATGACACCAACGCCTGCTACAACAGCAACTGCGATCAGAATTGTTGTAATATCCATAACGATCCCTCCTTATATCAATCCGGCAAAGCCAAAGAACGCTATTGCCATCAGACCTGATGTGATCAGAACGATCGGAGTACCCTTAAATGCTTCCGGAATATCACTGTATTCCAACTTCTCACGGATACCTGCAAGGATCGTAATTGAGATCGCAAAACCTACTGCTGAACCAAAACCATTTACTATACTCTCAAGGATCGTATATTCATTCTGTACATTTGAAAGTGCGATACCAAGAACTGCACAGTTTGTTGTGATCAGGGGAAGGTATACTCCAAGTGACTCGTATAAAGACTTCATATTCTTCTTTAAGAACATCTCTACAAACTGTACCAGTGCCGCTATTACAAGGATGAACACGATTGTATTCAGATAATCTAATCCCAGCGGGGAAAGGATTCCATAATAAACAATACTCGTTACCGCTGAAGCGATCGTCATTACAAATATAACTGCCCCGCCCATACCGGTTGCTGTGTTTACACTCTTTGATACGCCAAGGAAAGGACACAGTCCGAGGAACTGGCTTAATATTACATTATTTACGAGGGCTGCTCCAACTGCCAATAATAAAATATGCATTATTTTCTACCTCCCCTTTTCTTATTCTTTTTATCTGTCGGTTTCTCATCAAATTCCTGATATTTGTTTACCTGATCTGCACTTGCAACATCTGGTCTTACAAGCTTTGATGTGTCAACCATATCGGATTCTTCCGATACTGCTTCCGCTTTCTCTGGCTCTGAAACCGGATTGTCTGTCTCTGAGAGAACAACTGCATGTGGTACTCTATTCAGATTCGCCGGAATATGGATTCTCGGTCTGTCAGACATCTCTTTTGCCACCTGAACCGGAGTCTGCTGTACGGTTGACGCTGGCTTTTCCTGTACCGGCTGCTGCTCTGGTTGTACTACCTGTGCTACCTGTATTTGCGGCTCCTGTGAAACCGGAGTAGTCGTAGTCTCTGATGAAGCTGCTATCTGTGGCTGCAGTGTACTCTGAGCAACAGCCTGCTGTACGACTGGTGCTGGTTGCTCTGGAACCGGCTGCTGCGCTGATTGTACCGACTGCACTTGTTGTCCGTTTTCCTGCTCTACCGGTTTCTTTACTATCTTGTCTGGGATCACAACCTTTTTCGGCTGTGGTGCCGGTGCTGACGGAGTCTGTGCAGCGGATGCCTTGCCGGCATTTGTCTGAACATTAACCTGAGTATCCTGCATAGCAGCCTTTCTTCCTGCACACATGATGTTTGCACATCCCATACAGGATTCCGGCTTACAGCTTGCAGGGATCTCTTCTCCAATTGCAAGTGCCTTTGCTGCCTTCTTCGCATTTCTCTTATTGATCGTTGCAATAATAAAAGCAAGTACAAAGAATGCTCCCGGTGCAAGTACAAAGATTGTGATCGGCGTATATGCTGCAAGCACATCTCCGATTGCTTTTCCTGCTCCTGATGTCTTCTGAAGAAGGTTACCATCTCCAATGATCTGGAATCCGAATACACAGCCTTTTCCGATCAGTTCACGGAACATACCGATCAAGGTAAGACCGATCGTAAAGCCAAGTCCCATTCCAAGTCCGTCAAAGATTGACGGAAGAACTTTATTCTTCGAAGCGTAACTCTCTGCACGTCCAAGAATAATACAGTTTACTACGATCAGTGGAATATAGATTCCAAGACTGTCATTTAAGGACGGCAGGTATGCCTGCATTAAAAACTGAATAACCGTTACAAAAGAAGCAATGATAACAATATAAGATGGTATTCTGACCTTATCCGGTATCACTTTACGAAACAGTGAGATAAACGCATTGCTCAACACCAGAATACAGGTTGTAGAAAGTCCCATACCTGCTCCGTTGATTGCTGATGATGTAACCGCAAGTGTCGGACACATACCAAGCATCTGTACGAAGGTTGGATTTTCTTTCACGATACCATTGTATAAACGTTCTGTACATTTACCCATTAGTTTGCTCCTCCTTTCAGATAATCTGCATAGGAAAGTCCCGCATTTACTGCATTCGTGACTGCATTTGTCGTGATCGTCGCACCACTTAATGCATCGATCTCCTCATCCGATGCCGCACCGGATTTTGTATATTTAAACTGTGCTACATTCTTGCCTGCGAACTGTGATTTGAACTCATCTGTATCTGCCTGCATACCAAGACCTGCTGTCTCACTTAATGACAGGAAAGAGATACCATTTGTAGTTCCATCCTCTGCTACACCAAGAGCAAGCTGAAGATCTCCGCCATATGCCTCATGGGATGTAATAACAAATACATAACCAAGTGCATTTCCATCTTTGTCACAGGCAGTTACTGCATCATCTATATCTGCCTTATAGCCTTTATCCGAAAGCCATGTAGATGCAGTCTCACTGTCGAAGCCATCTACCGTCCGGAAGGCATCCGCATCTGTAAATACTTCCCGGTATGCGTCCTCCTTTGCCTGCTGTTCCGCCTGTTCGATCGGCTTCTTTGTGATCTGCTGTACATATGCAAGCACACCGCCGGCAACAAGTGTAATGACAAGGATTGCTACCGTTGCGATGACAATTGATTTCTTATCCATCTTCTTGCTGTCTGCTGCCGAGCCGCCTTCTTCCTTCTGAAGCTCAGCGCCCTTACCAAATGACTTCGGTTGTGTAAACCGTTCGATCAACGGAACAAGAAGGTTCGAAATAATGATCGCATAGGATACACCTTCTGCCGAGCCGCCATAGATTCGGAACAGGAAGGTCAAAAGTCCAAGGATAATACCAAATACCACTTTTCCCTTCTTTGTAATAGGTGAGGTCACATAGTCGGTCGCCATAAAGAAAGCGCCTAACATCAGACCACCACCACAAAGGTGCGCTGCCAGATATAATGGTTCAAAGCCCATGCCGGATGCAAGGGAGTACAGGAATATAAATACGGAAAATGTTCCAATATAAACCAGTGGAATGATCGGGCTGATCACCTTACGAATAATCAGATATAAACCACCGATCAACAGACAGATCGCAGATGTCTCACCGATCGTACCTGCAATTCTTCCGATAAACATATCTAATACATCTACTGTTCCGCCACTCTTTAAAATTGCAAGTGGGGTCGCTGTTGTAACTCCATCATATGTAAATGTAGTCATCTTTCCCGCAAATGATATTAACAAGAAGCATCTGGCTCCAAGTGCCGGATTCATAAAGTTCTGACCCAGACCGCCAAATAACTGTTTTACTATAATAATGGCAAATGCGCTTCCGAGTATCGCCATCCATACAGGAACCTCCGGCGAAAGATTCAATGCCAGAAGCAGGCCTGTTACGACTGCACTGAAATCTTTTACTGTACTGTTTCTGTGCAGGAGCATTTCCACGCCCCATTCAAAAAAAATACAAGATGCTATACAGGTTAAGATCAGCACAAATGCTTTTGTTCCAAAATTATATACACCAAACACACTCGCCGGCAGTAATGCAATGATCACGTCCAGCATCAGGGATGATGTCGTTTTCCGATCTCTGACGTGCGGAGATGCAGAAATCCTCAATGTTGTTTCTTCCATGTCTCCACCTCCTACTTCTTCTTACTTGCCAGAATACTCTTCCTGGTTCCGGCTATTGTCTGTGTCAAATGTCTCTTGGCAGGACATACATAAGAACAACAGCCACACTCACAACATTCCATGCCATCATGCTTTAAGAATGCATCTATATTGCCATGTTCTGCATATTTTGCAAGATCTGACGGAATAATTCTTCCCGGACAGACATCCACGCATCTTCCGCAACGGATACATGCAGATGGCTCCCAGTCCTGAACCTCATCATGTGTCATACAAAGAAGTGCTGACAGACCTTTTACTGCCGGAACATCGAGCGAGAACATCGCTTTACCCATCATAGGTCCACCTGCAATGATCTTCTCCGGCAGCTTGCCATCCTTAAAACCGCCTGCCGCTTCTATGATCTCCCGACAGCTTGTACCATTACGAACCAGCAGATTACATGGATTAACGATAGCATCACCTGTAACCGTTACGATTCTGGTGTACAGTGGCTTACCCTCGATCACCGCTTCATAGATGGAAACAATCGTATCTGCATTATGTACGATACAGCCCGCATCTGCAGGAAGCATCTTGGAATTCACATATCTTCCTGTCGTTGCATAAATCAACTGACGTTCCGCACCCTGTGGATATTTTGTCTTTAAAACTTTTACCTCGATCTTATCGTTATCAGCCAGATGCTCTGAGATCTTTGCAATTGCTTCCGGCTTATTGTCTTCAATCGCGATAATTCCCTTTGCCTTATCAAACAGATTTACACAGATCTGAAGTCCAAGGATCAGCTTATCTGTCTCCTCTAACATTCTTCTGTAATCAGAAGTCAGATACGGTTCACACTCCGCACCGTTTACAATGATATATTCGATATCATCTTCATTTCTCGGTGACAGCTTTACATGAGACGGAAACCCTGCACCGCCCATTCCAACGATACCTGCCTCCTTGATCATATCCTTGATATCTTCTCTGTAAAGTGTGGAGAGATCTCGCACATTCTCGGAGAAATCAACCGTCTCAAATAAACCGTCATTTTCTATTACGATTGAATTTACTTTATTACCGCCACTTGTCATCCTCGGTTCGATCATTTTTACCGTTCCTGAGATTGAAGAATGGATATTTGCCGAAACAAATCCTCCCGCCTCTGCAATCTTCTGTCCTACCAGTACACGGTCGCCACGCTTTACGATCGGAACAGCCGGTGCACCTATATGCTGACTGAGCGGATAAACACACTCTCCCTTTGGAAGATATTCTCTGACAGGCTTGTCTTTTGTTAGATCTTTGCCTTCATATGGATGAATACCACCCGAAAAAGTTAATAAACCCATCTGCATACCTCTTTCTCTCGTTATTCTTATCAATTCATTCTCTGTTATCGAGAAAAACTAATCATATAATAATACTTCACAGGGTCAAAAACAACCCTAAAACTTGCCAATCTGACCGCCAACCGCCCGCATGACAAATGCTGCCGCAAGACCGATCAGAACTCCCGTGATCGTTCCAGAGACCAGTAAAACCGGAGCATATATCAGGATATTTTGGTTCTTTATCACCAGATATGCAACGATAAGCTGACCAACATTATGTCCGACACCTCCAAGAATACTCGTTCCCGTTGTTGAAAAAAAACCAATCTTAACAGAGATCCACATAAACAGCATGCTGACTGCTGCTCCGGCAAGACTGTATATCATAACGGTAAAATTGCCAAATAATAAAGACGACAGGAAGATACGGAGCACGGATACCAAAACCGCATCCGCAAGTCCAAGCTTGCACAGCACTACAATAGTTACAATATTGGCAAGTCCGAGCTTGATTCCCGGTACCGCGATATCGATCCGGATAAAGGATTCGATATATGAAAACACCATTGCAACCGCAATAAACATTCCAAGCTGTGCTATCGTTCCTGCGCTGTTATGAGCCTTTTTCTGTATCTTTCTATTTGTAGATTTTTTTTTGGAATTTTTTTGTTTCTTCCCCATCTTTTCTTTCTATATATGCCTTTCCTGCTATACTATGAATAGCCCTTATCGATTATCATATTCTGCTTTCTGTCCAACATCACCCTCCACCTGAATCACCAGCTTATGCGGCAGGCAGACGATATTTTCTCCTGTCTTTGATATCTTCCCCATACGAATGCATACCTGATCCGGACAGTCTGCTTCTGTTACATATGCCATTCCATTCTTTATTTCCAGAATATTCATTCCTTTTGCGGTCTGAATCTCTTTCGTGGTATCTGTATTCAGATCATATCTGCCAATCTCTTTCTGGTCTTCATATATAATAACCTGACTGCCTTTTTTCTGACCCAGCCGGATGACTCCATAGCAGACGATTCCTAAAAGGATCAGCACAAGTGCCAGAATGATGTCTCTTTTTTTTATCATTTTACTTTATAGTCTCCATTTGTTATCGTGAACTGTTTTCCTGCCTGCTCTGTCATATATATATTCTTATCCTTATCGATCAGGATCACATCTGCGTCAAAGCTTTTTACAAGCTTAAGTGCCCGATCCGCCGGAAGCAGAATACACATCGTTGATAAAGCATCACTTAATGCACCGCTTTCACAGATCACTGTCGCTGATATCGTTCCGGTGTCTGCCGGGTATCCGGTCTTTGGATTTAAGATATGATGATATCTTTTTCCATCCTGAATAAAATACTTCTCATAATCGCCGGATGTTGATATATAGACCGGATGCTTGTCTGACCGGACTTCTACGGTTCCCATCATATCATTTTCATTTCCTCTCGGATCACGAATACCGATCCGGAAACCGGAACCATCCGGCTTTGCGCCGTAGCATAAAACGCTGCCGCCGACTGCCACACAAGCGCCTTCCACCTGATTTTCTTCAAGTCTTTCTGCCACCCGATCACAAGCAATGCCTTTTCCCATCGCACCGAAATCAAGGCTTAAGCCTGTTTCATCAAACAGCACATACCATGTTCCATCCTCTGAAAGCTCACTTACCTGTGTCAGCTCTTTTCCCTGTTCGTCTACGATATGCACTTTCGAATCGTTAACTACCGAACAGGCTTCTTCTATCTTCTGAGTCTCCGGTACTTCTTTCTTCCCATCTTCGATACCCCAGCAGGACGCTAACGGACGGATCGTGAGTGCCAGTAGATCATCTCCTGCCGCGCTTACTTCTTTTCCCTGCAAGACCGCAGATGCCAGGTCATAGCTTATCTCATAAGGCTCTCCTGCCTTATATTCATGATTCACACGGTATACCTCTGCGCCTTCTATCCGCCATGAGATCTGTTCACGCTCCAGTCTGCTTACGCAGTCGATCACAGCATCCGCATCCTGTCTGCCCTGATCCGAATAGACCGATACCGTAACTGCAGTTCCCATGGCAAATCCGGTCGTCGTATACCCCTTTTTTTTCTGGTTATCCTTTCCGGTATAAAAGATAAACGCAATTACCAGCCCGATACATAATATACCTGATAATAATGCAAGTTTATTCTTCAAAGCATTTATTCCTCCATATATAACAGCCAATACAGGCATAAACACACTTTGCAAACCTGTTCACAGGAACATCCCACGCGTAAATTAAAAGAGCTGTTGCCAACCACGGTTCCAGCTCTCTTTTTGTCTCTGTCTGCAAAGCTCCTCGCTCTGCACCTTTTTCTATCCTCTGTAATATTTCAGGATTGCTTCTACATCAAAGTATCTGCTTCCAAAATCTTTATAAATGGCATTCTTTGTCATCGCATAAACAAATACATCACCCTGACCTTTGATTCCGTCTAAGGCAGATGGCTCTATCGCTACTGCAAACTCATCAAAGTGAAGTGCAAGTATAAAGCCCTCTGTATAATATGTATTATACAGATTCATCACTGTAAGCTCTGTCTCCGGTGTGATCGTCATATCTGAGATCGTAAGACTGTTACCTCTTGGGATATTCATATATACCTCTGCTTTCATTTCTTTACCGAAGGAAAGCTTTACGGATGCAGGATCTTCTGTCGTACGAATGCTTTTCAGAATCTCTGCAGCTTCAGCCGGTATTGCTCCCGGTGTCTTCGTGCAGTCTACAACTTCCCGTCCTGCCATGTATTTCTTATCCAGAATGTTGACACACTTTACAATCTTGTTGTCATTGCCCGGATTCGGTAATATGCTGGCAACCTTGTAATAGTCTTCGTTCTCTAAAATCTCTTTAAACAATAAGCTTTTAATATCATAAAACTTTGCCAGCATTACAGGCTTGTAATCCATGTACTTGATCGCTGACCGTATTTCATTTATATCTCTGATTTCCATTTGTATATTGTCTCCACTTCATTCAAATTTGTTCCGCTCAAATCATACATCCATTTTCTGATCTTTGCAACCCGGTTTTTAATGGAATTCCTGACAGACCAGTTCTCGCAGACGATATCGGAAAGCTTTCTCGTATTCCTCGTCTTCATCAACGCTGTGATTGACCTCTTCAAAACAAGCTTTTCGGATGGCCTCCTGTGTAAATATCGTAGGGCTTTCATCATCTCTGCCCCAGTAGAATACCGCGCCATCAACACTCTCATTTCCATAGATCTCCTGCATCCGGCTGATACAGCTCTCATCTCCCAGGAACACATGACAGATACCGGCTAATGATTTACAGAGAACCTCTGCATTGATCGTATATCCGTCAAAATCCTGCGCCCAGTCCGGAATCTGCTCCGGCTTATCTACAAGGATCACCGGAAGACTTCTACCAGCATGTGAAAGAAGGTTTTTAAGCTGGTCTGCGGATATCGGAACCGCTTCGGTGTCTTCATCCATAAATACGTCCGCATCCAAGAATCCGACCTGATTAAATATATCCCGCATAAACTTTGGTCGATTATACCGGCGCTCTCTGGAATAGATATTCTCACAGATATGACGGCAGGTCAGATACAGTCCATCATTGTCTTTTCGAAGTTCTGCAACCACATGCCAGATCATACCGGCTTCTTCATTGCTGATTGTCTGCATATCCATAAGAAAATATTCTTTCTCTGCAACGACCTTTAACTTATATCCCATCACTTCATATGAAACGGATTCCAGTTTTTTCGGCATCTGTCCGAATATCAGGGAAATATGCTGATATGCCCATTCATATATAATCTCACTTGCCCGGTCAAATCCGTCATCCCGTATCCGAATTCTCTGGTCAAATACCAGATCCGATACCAATGGACGGATCTCCTGCTTAATCTCTTTGTTCAGCACTCTGCCGAACTGTTCTCTGTCAAGCTGTGCTGATATGAATTCATCATTTACCACTTCTTTATTGATAAGGTAGATTACCCGGTTCGGCGACAATACCTTCTGATATTTTTTATTCAGCAGAATATTTACAAGCTGCTGCTTGGATACCGCCCAGAACTTCTCTACAACCTCCGGATGTTCATCAAAATATGCCCGAACCTCAGGCTTAATCTTATCCTGTGTGATCTTTAACCGGTATTTGCTTCGGATCGCATTTTCCCAGTTTTTCTTAATATACTGGTCTCTTGCCAGATTATCGAAGATCTGCACGATTGACCAGTCGCACAGCTCTAGGTTTGCGATGATGCTGTTCATCATGCGGGCATCCTTTTCCTGTCCATCCCACAAACTGCTTCTGTTATCATCAAAGCCTTCATCCATTTTATACTTGTACCGCATCTCATGCTCGATCTCATGCCAGCCCTCAAACAGAACCGTTCTGAGCTGAACCTCAAAGGTCCGGTCAAATGGCTGCTCCCACAACTGATCGGATATGTTGATCAGATATTTGCTTGGGATCTTAAATACACCATTACACTTCTGTGCTTCAAACCTGTTTTCTTCCCATGCCGTCTTCGACCAGTTATCTACCATAAATGTATCTTCAAGCAATGCTTCACTGATCCTGATATCTTCTGTATAAAATAAATTAATACGGATACCGATCAGATCCTGAATCTTTTTATCATCTTTTCCTGTGCCATATTTCCCTGTATCTAACTTACGCTGTAATGACGTCAATGTCTTCACTCTCGACATACTGTGAAAATAGATTCCGGCATTTCTGAGCTTCGTCATCAACGTCTGTTCCAGCTTCGTTCTTATATCATTCAATTCCTGAATATCTTTGTCACTGATCAGTGCCAGAGACTCATTATTACGTTCCATATAACCACCTGCTTTTCAAATAACTTTCACCCGTAAAAAGCGCACAAAAATACACTATTATGATACCATTTTATTCCCTTGTCAGTCAATTTTTATGACATAACCTTTTTCTAAATTTTATGTGAAAATATTCCCTTTTTATTAAAATTCTATTTCAATGGATATTGCTTATTTCCTGACACACCGATATAATGTTATGAGATCTGACATGATATAAGAAAATAAGGAGGAATCTTATGATTCTCGATTGTCAAAATATAAGTAAAGCATTCGGAACCAACGTAATTCTCGACAATGTATCCTTTCATCTTGAAGATAAGGAAAAAATGGCGATCGTTGGTATCAATGGTGCAGGCAAAACAACATTATTAAAGATCATTATGCAGGAAGAAGAAGCAGATTCCGGACAGATTGTTTTATCAAAAGACCGTACGATCGGTTACCTCTCCCAGCATCAGGATATTTTCTATGACGATACGGTATACGGCGTGATGGAGGATGCCATGAAGCCTGTGATCGAGCTTCAGAATAAGATCCGCAAACTGGAACAGGATATGACAACACTGACCGGCGACGAACTGAAAGCCGCCCTCTCAACCTATAACCGCTATACACATGAATTTGAATATAAAAACGGATATGCCTACGAAAGTGAGATCACCGGAGTATTAAAAGGTCTCGGCTTCTCCAAAGAAGATTTCGACCGTCATACCGATACCTTATCGGGCGGACAAAAAACCCGTCTTTCACTCGGCAGACTTCTTCTTACAAAACCGGATATCATCATCTTGGATGAGCCGACCAACCATCTGGATATGGATTCGATCAGTTGGCTTGAAACCTTTCTAACCGGCTATCAGGGAAGTGTGATTCTCGTCTCCCATGACCGTTACTTTCTGGATAAGATCGTAACAAAGGTCGTAGAACTTGATCGTGGACACAGCACCGTATATAACGGAAACTACACCTACTTCTCTCAAAAGCGCGCCGAGATCCGGACAAATAAGATGAAAGCCTACTTAAACCAGCAGGCAGATATCAAGCATCAGGAAGAAGTTATCACAAAATTAAAGCAGTTCAATCGTGAAAAATCAATCAAACGGGCAGAAAGCCGTGAAAAAATGTTAGACCGTGTGGAACGTCTGGACAAGCCAACCGAATTAAACAGTGAAATGCGGCTGACGCTGGAACCATCCGTTATCAGCGGTGAAGATGTACTTACGATTGAAGGGCTGTCCAAAGCCTTTGAACAGTATAATCTGTTTTCCGATCTGAATATGGAGATCAAACGTGGTGAGCATGTCGCCCTGATCGGCGGAAACGGAACCGGTAAGACTACGATCTTAAAGATCATCAACAAGCTTGTTCCAAAGGATGCCGGAACTGTCATCTTAGGCTCCCGTGTCAAGATCGGTTACTACGATCAGGAGCATCAGGTCCTGAATATGAACAATACGGTATTTGACGAGATCAGCAACGCCTATCCTGACCTGACCAATACCAGGATCCGAAACGTTCTTGCCGCCTTTCTATTTACCGGAGAGGATGTGTTCAAACGGATCGCAGACTTGAGCGGTGGCGAAAAAGGGCGTGTATCCCTTGCCAAAATGATGCTCTCATCTGCAAACTTCCTGATTCTCGATGAGCCGACCAACCATCTGGATATCACATCCAAGGAGATCCTTGAAGAAGCGATACGGAACTATACCGGAACAGTCCTTTATGTATCCCATGATCGATATTTTATCAATCAGACAGCAACAAGGATCATCGAATTAAAGGATAAGCAGTTAACCAATTATATTGGAAACTATGATTACTACGAAAGCCACAGAGCCCAGCCGGCTTCCACCGGAAAGCAGGCATTTGCACCAGTATCTGATACTGTCTCTCAGGAAAAACAGACAGAATCCCAGGCAAAGCTCTCTTGGAAGGAAAACAAAGCCGAACAGGCAAGACTTCGGAAAAAAGCAAATGATCTGAAAAAGCTGGAAGACAAGATCGAACAGCTTGAAAACCGTCTGGCTGAAATTGATGAAGAATTTCTGGTTCCTGAAAATGCAACAAATGTTGCACTGTTAAATGATCTGACAAAAGAACGAAATTCTGTAGAAGAAGAATTGAACACGATGTATGAACAGTGGGAAGAATTATCTTCTGAGGAATAAACATCTAAAAAAGCATTAGATACGGACAATTTGCTGTTGTAAGTTACATACAACCATGCAATATCCGCATTCTAATGCTTTTGTATTATTAGTCGATCACATTTATGATCTTTCTTCCATATGTATATGTATTGCCGGATGCCGGAATACAATAAGTACTGTTACTGATATAGACCTGACTACTGCTTCCCATTCCACCGTGAATACACCAGTAAGTTCCATCATTATCATAATAAGCGCCCCAGTCCTTGACACAGGCTTCCGCCAACTGTTTGGAAACACCCATCCGGATCAGATATTTCTTAACCGCTGCCGCATTTTTAAACTTACCAAGAAACAGGGAAACATGGCTTGCCTCTGTCTCTCCGTTTTTATAATATACGATCACGTCTCCCGGAGTTAATGCATCATATGAGAAATCTACAATATCTGAATTCAACTGAATCGAATCCTGTTTCATCCAGCTTTTCCCATCTGACAGAACAACTTTTCCGGTCACAGTTCCGGCACCGCCCCATTCCGTTCCGGTATACATCCGATCTAACAGGATACCGCCTTTTTCCGGACTTGTATACTGAACCGCAAGTTTCTGCGATGGATCATCTCCACCAGCAAGTGCAAATGCCTGATCGACAAATACATTGCAATATATATTTGTCTTACCCAGATATGCCAGGATCACGCGCTTCATCCATGCATCCGTATCCCAGTAAACAGAACCTTCCAGTCGTCTGCTATATGCACGTCCATATTTATCAAAGTCATATAGATATCCATCCACGGACTGACTTCCAGATACACTTTGTCCCTGTTCATTCATCAGGTAATATACCGTCTTGCCATTGATCTGGACAGTAACAATCCCCGGAACGATCTGATCCAGCTTCTGTCCTTCTCTGTATATGGAATATTTTCCGGTCTTGTCATAATATATGTATTTTGATACTTTTCCGGAAGCATCCGTATAGACTGCAGTTTTTTTGTCAATGGTCTGCCAGCCCTCTTCTGCCTTTATCACGCCATCTTCCGGTATATAATAATAATCCGAATGAATATTTAATAATTTATCTGTTACCTGCTGCCATCCGGAACTTCCTGCATCATAGATCCATACTGTGTTCCTGTATTTGCTCTTTGAATAGCTGGCATTAAAATACCGGTACAGACTTGTTCCATTTTTATCATAGTAAAAGGTTTTTCCTTTATTATATGGCGCCCACATACTGGAAACTTTCTTCCATCTGACTCCATTTGCCTGATACAGCACATATCCGTTTCCGGACTGTTTTCGTTTATAGAGCACTTCTCCCTTTCGGATATAATACATGGTCGTATCATTTGAGCTGTACCATCTGGTTGATGTATAATGTCTTCCATTTTTAAAATATACAAATGAGCCATCGATCTTATAAATGCCATCTGTTACAAAATTCCATTTGTTTTTACTGTAGATCTTATACATTCCGATCCGCTCGCTGTCCTTATATCCATCCAGATAATAGGTCTTTGTATTACGTGCATTTGCATTAAAATACATCATGGCATTTTTTACATTTACCCATGTATCTCTTACTGCTTTGCCATCTTCGCCAAAATAATAGCCATAACGATCAACCTTTTTATAATAGTTCCGACGGCTTACACCATCCCGCAAATAATAATATTCTCCGCCGGCCTGTTTCATTCCCTGTGCCAGTGCACCCGCTGCATCAAACCAGTACACTGTGCCTTTAACGCTGATGTAACGATCCGTTACACGCTGTTTCTTGCCATTTGTAAATGAATAACAGGCATCTCCTGAAAAGCGGAATATTGCCTTTCCATCCTTTACATATACCTGTGATCTTCCATATGGATACCAGCCGGTTTCATCCACCCGCTTTCCTTTCCGGAAGAAATAATACGTTCCTGCTACCTTCTTGATTCCTTTTACCGGTGTTCCGTCAATGTAATATATATCCTTTGAAAAACCGGTTGTCAGAATGGAATAATCGTCACTATAGTAAAAGCATTTTTCAAGAGCTGTGTTTCCGGTTTTATTTTTTGAAAACCGAAGCACGGTCTTTGTCGTTGCCGGCTTAAATTTCAATGACATCTTGCCTGTATAAGAGCTGGTATCATAGGAACCATTAAACTCACTTTTCTTAGTTACTACAACCGCCCACAGCTTCTCATCATAGCTTACAAGTGCATATTTCAGTCCGGTGCTCTCATCTACACCCATACCTTTATAGTAATCTGACTTTACTGCATAATCATATTGGAAGGAACCGTCACTGGCATTTGAAAATGTATGTGTGTTCTCGTCCTGTGATAATTCCTGTTTCTTTACTGATTCCGCAGCCTGCACATTTCCGGTATTTTTCCCGGCTCCCATAAACAATATCAACAAAGCTGCTATACATAGAAGTATTAATCGTTTATTCTGCTGTTTCATTTTTCTTTTTATCCGCCTTTTCTGTCCATAAATACGGGGTTATCTGGTATACGTAATAAGATATTCTTGTTGTTAAAATTGGTACTTCACAAATGCTTATTTTAAGCCATTCTTTGAATATTTGTCTCCACTAACACCAGTTATACCACCATTGAGTCTCCACGAAAAACAGTTATTTTAGCATTATGGATGGTATTTTTGTATTGTTTTTCGACAAGATTATCACCCAATTGAGAGATGGTGTCAAGTACATCTGCAAATTTATTCATCTCTGTCTCCATATGCTGTGGCATAACAGATGTATAGAGATCCATTGTCATTTGTAATGTAGCATGTCCCAGATATTTTTGTACTGTCTTTGGTGTAATACCAGCTTCAAAGCAACGTGTGGCAAATGTGTGGCGAAAACAATGAGCAGAAAATGATTCCATTTCATCTAAATAGTCTTTTGTTAGATTGATCTCTTCAATGATTTTGTTGATTGCATCACATACAATTTGAGAATTTAAAGGTGTATTAAATCTTGTTGTGAATAACAAATCTGCACAATCTTCCCTGACATTTTTTGTGATTGGCTGTTTGGATGCTACAGCTCTTTTTTGCATGAACTGCTTCTTTAAGGCTAATTCACATTGTCTATTAATTGGTATCTTTCTTGTGCTTGTATCTGTCTTAGGGTTTTCAAAATGAAAATCCTTTTTGGCATCACCTTCGTATTGTTGGTATACAAGCGTTTTTCTGACATTAATAACCATGTTATTCCAATCAATATCTTCCCATTTTAACGCTGCAAGTTCTCCAATTCGCATTCCTGTTGATACCGCAGTCACAAATAGATTATCATAAAATGTGCCTTTACAGCAATCAAAGAAAGTTACCTGTTCTTCTCTGGTTAATACTCTAATATCTTTTTTCTCGTCTCTTTTTAAAGTGATTCCTTTCGCTGGATTTCTTCGCACATATTCGTTTATAAGAGCTTTATTAAAAATATCAACCAGTAAGATTTTTACTTTATTACAAGTTTCAAATTTGTACCCATTCTCTTTTAACTCTTTGAGTCTCTTTTTAATTTGATATTGAGTAATATCTGTTAAATGGAACATACCAAGATAAGGTGATATATGCTTTTTGTATACTGTGTTGTAATATTTTTTTGTATTTTCTCGTATAACATCAAACTTATAAACATCCATCCATTCTTTATACCACTCATCGAGTGTGATATTCTCTCTGATGTTGATTTGTTTATCATTTTCATACAATGCTTCATTGTATCGCTTTTTGACATCTTTTAAATCTTTGCCTGAAATCGATATTCTTTTGCCAAAACGATCAACATATCTTGCTTCATATCTACCACTCTTTTTTTGGACGATACCTTGCCCTAATTCTTTTCCTTTTAGATCTTTGCCCAATCGTAATTCCTCCTTTATATAAGGCAAAGAATCTCTGCGTGTATGTATTATACCACACAAAGATTCTTATTGTTATATCAATCTCATATAAAATGCTTACTATTTAAATATTTCTCGAATTCATTTCTTTTAATTAACTGTTTATTACCCACTTTTAATAAGAAAGGACATGCCGTTGCAGATAGTAGTTTTCTAATTGTAGTTTCTCCAATATTAGAGTATATCGATGCTTCTTTAATGGTAAGATTAATCTTATCCTTAATTTCCACTGTTTGTTCTATATATGCTCACCTCTTTAATTTGTTCCAGTAGACCCAATTCCACCTCTTGATTCATCATCTAAGTGATCAACTTCTACGAATTCGATCTCAGGCTGAATCTTCTGAATCTCAAACTGACAAATTCTATCATTTTTACGAATAATAGTATCTCGCATAGCAATAGCTGGGAAATACCGTGATTTTACGGTATTAAAATCTAGTAGGTATGTTTACATCTTTAAAGTCAGAGCAGAGCGAGGAAAAGCGTGTATCTGTTCCATTCACACGAAACTCTTAAAAATCCCAAGTATATCCATCCTTTTTACCACTCTCTCATTCCTACTACCAAAAATCACCCACTTCGATATTGAGTTCGACAAACCTCTTGCAAATCAATCAATTTTAATCATTTCTATAATATGTAAAATAACCCATCTTGTTATCAAACACTCAATTCAGCAAAGAAAATTAAGCAATTTACGAACATAATATAAATTAAGTCGAATATCACTCAATGTACCAAAATAAAAATACAAATTATACCTAGCTCAAGCTTACATTTCAATAGAAAATTAACTATAATTTCAAAATCAGCACCAACGCATTTCTCATCAATCGCCGAACTTAATTTTTAATATATATATTCTAACTTGCTATTCTATGTCCAATTCACTCTCAAACAGATAATAACCTAATAGAAACACAAAAAAATAATTATTGAACCAGGAAGATTTACAATGAACAAACCAACCAAATATTATCTTGTACCAATACAGACAAATACCAAGCAATGCTTATAGCAATATGATCTCATAATTAATCTGCCAGTGATAAACAAGGATATAAAACACCAGTTATGAAAAAAGATCAATGACATGTGGATTATAATTACAATGCATATCAAGAAAATAGAAAATCCAGAACAGATATTTACCTATATGAGTAGGTAACGCACATATTAAAATTAAAGGCAGATGATTTACTTCACCTGTCTTATTTTTATTTAAAACATAATTACTTGACTAATTCGTATCAAATCGACACAAAAATCAATTTTATCTTCTACCCTACCAATCTATCAACAAAGATATAAAAATAAAAATTTACCCTCAAAATGATCGATTTAGTTCCCATAACTCCATATAAAGAATGTAATGGTATACGTCAGTATAAAAATAGTCCCTTTGATAAGGGACGGTATTTTCGCAGCGTAGCAAGAAAATAATTTTGGGATAGATAACTGATCACAAACTAATACCAAAAGAGAGAATAATATATCAAGGAGGAATCAAATATGATACAAGAAAACGAAATACCAAAATATCTCAAATCAACAGAAAGCAATATCTCAAAGAGCAACCGTAAATCAAAGCACAAACATCAATATGAGGAATGTATTATAAGATATAAGTTTTCTTTTATGGGAAAGAATAATCTTTATACAGAATTAAGTAGCTACTGTTCTATTTGTGGAAAAATAGGTGATAGATTTAGCAAAGAGAAAAGTATTGTAGAAGAAAAAACTATTCATAAGCAGTTACCTAATGGAATAAAATATCTAACTCATATGTCTGGTAAAGAAATATATGAACAATATTATAACATATTACCTGTATTCAATGCTGAGTTTAATGATAAATATATAGATCTTAATCAAAAAGAAAATGATTAATGATAAGAGAATAAATATTATGAAATATATAGAATATTAATTTGACTATACTAAAAGGATGGAACAAGTAAATGAATATTATAAATAAAGTTGAAGAAATTCAATTAATGAGAAAATCTTTTATTGAGTGGGAAACAAATTCTTCGCAAGAAAGTAAAGATAAATTCAATGAATTAAAAATACAACTTGAACAAGCATTTAATAACATTCAAAAAAAATAAAAATAAAGAGTAATTTATGAACGTAGTGAATAAATTACGAATAGTCTGTCTTTTTAATAATGTTATATATCTTCTTTCAGTTCGGCAAAGTAGGTTTTATCCCCTATCAATTTCAAAAATAAAACAAACAAGTGGGGGTTCAGACCCACTTTACTGAACGCTCGTAAATTTATCTTCTGCCTCATGTCAAATAGAGAATAAATAAATATCACATATAAAGGAGGAATTTTTATTGCAACAGAAAACAGAATACTTTACTCGTTTTCCAAATAACTATATTCAGGGAAACATTAAAACTAAATATGGCGTTAGTCGTAAATTCTATATTACTTATATCCTTATTGATAAATATAGGTCTTACGAAGACTATAGCTGGATTACTCTTAGAAAAGTTTTAAATTTTTACGGATACAAGACACACAAACGTAGACCGAAAGCTGTTCAAGAAATTCTTGATGTACTGGAATATATGATTAACAACAAAATGATTGAAGTTCAACAGGATCTTGATACGCTTGGATATGATACTGGAATTGAAATTAAAATCATTCCTGAAAATTTTGATGTTGTTGATAAGTTCTCAAAGATCACATCTTCTCAACTTGATTTTATTATGATGAGTGAATCAAGTATCAATAAAGAGAATATACTAATGGCTTTTCTCTATATCAATTCATATATCTTCATTCGTCCTAAAAATAAAGATAATGAAGAATCTATGTATAATCCTGAAACTAAACCAGAAGCTTTTTGGCGAAGTATAGAATCTATGTCTAAAGAACTTTCTATGTCAAAGGATACAATTAATCAATGTATTCAATATCTTACTTCTTCAATTGGTGACAAAGAACCACTTCTAATCAAAAAAGAAGTTGGTAGTGTTCAACCTAATTCAAAGAAACCACCGCAAAATGTACCAAATATATATGTACTTAATAAAGAAGGATATGAGCAAGAAATTGAATGGGCTATTGCTAAAATGTTGGAAATTTATAATGTAGACTCATTTGGAGAAATTAAAAATGGTAATAAGTCGTAAATAAAACAGAGAATAAACATATGACACAAATTAACGCAACACTATAAAAGGAGCGATGCGAATGAAAAAATATTTAACAGAGAAAGGAAACAAAAAATTATATGAATTATACTACACCAAAAATTTATGTAGATCCATCAGAATATAGAGGACTGATCTACGAATCAGATTTTGACACTACTAACGCTACTTCCCACAATATTGCGGCGAGAATTGAATCAGATATGCGGTTCAATCGAGCATGTCGGTTAGGGAAAGTCTATGATCAATATACATATAAGAGAGGTATTAAAAATGCTTAGATACGAAAATATTGGAACAGTTTGTATAAAAATTGACTTACATAATAGGAATTATTCAGTAATTGCTATTGCTAAATGGAATAAAGAGACAGAAAAATATATGGCTACATTATATTTAAAAGAAAATAGTGTAGAGCTGCTTGATCTCATGGAAAAATATAAAGATGTCGAATTTGATTCAGATTCCTCTTCTATCCGTAATAATATATTACAGGAAGTATCGAAATTAAATGATCACGATTCATTCAAATATTATATGGATCGCTATGATCTTGAACAAAAATGCTTCGATCGAGGTTTGGAAATTGTTACTAGAGAGGAATTAAATAAATGAATATTATGAACTGTACATGTGAGTATTGCGGACAACTTCATCATATTCCAGGATGCCCTAATTATAGAGAATATAAAAGCAATGTTATATGTGCCGAATGTGGCGAAGAAATTTGCATTGGAGACAAATATGTGCGAAATGATGTTGGACAATCTGCCCATGTAGACTGTTTTGATAGAACTGAAGATATGGCTATTTTTCTAGGCTATAGGATTTATGAAATGACGGAGGACGATTATGGAGAATAAATATAATAGCGAAGATTTGTATAATATGGCAACAACTCTTCCACTATCAGAGTGTCCGATGAGTAATATGGTTGATTGTGCTGGTTGTGAATCTTTGCAGGTGTGTTATGAAGAGAATAATCCGATGAATGATGAATGCAAGGAGGAATTTTAAATGAATAAACAGGTGGTGATATAATATACATGAGTGAATTTGGAATCAAAATTAAAAACATTGAAGCAAGCACTCTTTATGAGTATAACAATGGTGTCAGAGATCATTATGAGTATAAAGATGCAATGTTTACAAATAGCCTTTTTAGTGACTTTCTAAAAGAAAACGGATTAAAAGTATGGAAGGAAGAATCTACACGAGATATAATTTGTTTAGAATTTAACTTTGGTTCTCGTTCATATGAAGAAGAAATTGCACATTTACAAAAAGTTGCCAAAAATGCTAGAACTGAATACAAATTAGCAAAATCATATGGTTACAAAAGCCAAATTCAAAAGAAAAGAAACAAGCGCAAAAAACTTTCACAATTATTTCAAGAAGCAAATAAAAATAAAGATCGTTACCATAAACATACCAAGGAAGAAATCAGAAAGTTATTTTATAATGATGGTGTGAATGTTGAATATATCACTAGAAAGAAAAATGATGATATTATAAAACGAGAAATTATTCATTATAAAATGCTTTATAGAAGTACAGGAAAAGCGAAAAAAGGATCATGTATGTTTATATGTGATCGTCTTTATAAAAAAGCAATTAAATTCTTGTATATGGGTATTCGGCTTCCGAAAAGGAATTCTCCTACAGTCGAAATCAGTGCATATGCCCCACTTATATCAAGTGCCATTGTTGGTAAAGTCAAAATTAATCCCAAGAATATTTTAATATTAAAAGATGTTGACAGGTCGTTTTTTACTAAAGTTGTCAGTATTGAGACTGATGAAAACAAACATTGTTACGCAAAACATATTGATAATTATGAATTGAAGAATACAATGTTTGATGGACAGGCTCTAATTGATTCTAGTATTTTCCCAACTTGGGGGAATGGATATATCCTATTAAGACATCATTTTTGTAAAATGGCAGCGTTCAGTACAAATATTCAACAGTTTTTCAGAGATTATTTTGGAGAAAACTACTACTCTGCCATTGTAAAAGATATGTTTGGAGTTGAGCATTTTGTCAAGGATATTGAGTTGATCACAACTGACAATGCTATGAAATGGTTGAAATTTGATAAGTCGTATGAATATTGGTGTGACAGAGTTTATGAAAATGGTTGTATGTTTGGCATTGTGAAGACAGCACATGAAAGTAAGCTTGGTGAAGTTCAGAGAATGAGTTATCAAATGGTGAACTCTCTTGATGAAGAAATAATGCCAAATGTTGTAAAAGAAAGTGTTGAGTATATTAATAAACTCAAACAGGACAATTCTGAGTTTCTGAAATATCTTGAAAAGAATAAAAATTTTTCAAATGATTATGAAGTTTTAATTGCTTTGTGTAATCAAAATCCAGATTTTGTAAGAAGTTCATACTTTCGTGACAGAAAAAAAGCTATTATTAAAGGATACGTGTTAATATGAAAAGTGGACGTATCATTCAAAATGCAGAAAATCTAGTAATAGTTGGATCTCCATATGCAATGCTTTTATATGCCGCTACTGGAAACGAATCTGATGTGGATAATGATAATACATTCTTTACAGAAAACAATACAATCCAATGTTACACTGAAAGATTTAATAGTGGCGAATATCTAGCTTTCTTTAGAAGTCCTTTCAATAGCAAAAATAATCTTACATATCTTCACAATGTATACCATAAAAATCTTGAAAAATATTTTAATCTTGGAAAACAGTGCATTGCAGTAAATATGAATGGAACAGATTTTCAGGATAGAAATAATGGGTTAATATAATGGCTCAGTTCTACAGAAATGTAGTTCTTAAAACAATCGGTGAAAATTGAGACGCTAAGTATGTGAATAATTTAAAGTATAAAAGAGAATATATATAGGAGGTGAAACATGAACGACTACTATGTATATGAGCACATTAGATTAGATAACAATACATGCTTTTATGTTGGCAAAGGGCATGGTAACAGATGTAATTATTACTCAAGAAATGAGCATCATGATAGGATAGCTGATAAAGTCGGAATGAAAGTAAATATCATAAAAGACAAATTATCAGAAGACGATGCTTATAAGTTAGAAAGAGAGTTAATTCATCATTATGTTTTTGATTTAGGGTATGGAATTGACATTATTGGATATAACAATAACCCAAATGAGAATGGTCATTTAACAAATCATACATTTGGCGGTGATGGTTCTTACGGTATGGTTCATTCAGAAGAGTGGAGAAGACAACATTCTATTGATATGATGGGTGAAAGTAATCCAATGTACGGAGTTAATCTTTGGGATACATATTCTAATGATAAAAAGAATGAAATTCGTTCACGATTAAGTAGATTGAATTCAAAAGAAAATAACAAAATGTATGGTATTTCACCAGAAGAACGTATGGATGATGAAACATATACAATATGGCGAAAGAAACTCGTTGACAGACTAAAATTTCAGACTGGAATAAATAATCCTAATTATGGAAATAAAACATTACATAATAAAATAAAAGATAATCCAGAATTAAGAAAACAATATTATTCTAGGAAAGGTTCTCAGAATGGTAGGTCAAAAGAAGTTTTTGTTTATGACTCAAATAAAAACTTTATCAAACACTTTGATTATATTGGTGAATGTTGTAAATGGGTAAAAGATGAACTATCTTTATCAAGCAATATTAATACAATCAGAGGTGGAATTATTGAGTCTATAAAAAATAAAAAAACTTATAGAAAAATGTATTTTTCTTTTACAGAGTTATAAATTATTCACATATATGCCAATCAATTACCAAGACTATCGAAATCCATAAAAGTAGATAGTAAGGTTTAGAGACTAGGTGGTGAGCAGGTGAGCAATAATCCACCCACGAGTGCCGATTACCCTAACATACAGATGAGGGTAAAGATATAGTCCGACACTCCGATGAAAATCGGAGGAGCCAAGGATAAAGAGCCTTGGATATAACAGATGCAGATCAAGATTCTGATAGCGGATATACAACAAATCAGTCTGATATTGTTGAACATGCAAGAAACTGTTATCAGAATTATCCTACAATTAAAAACAATATTCCAAAGGAAAAAAATATATATGGTAAATCAATGGATGATTATGCTGGCATTGACAACAATTTAGCAAAATCACAATTGGATATTGGCGAATCAAGTAATTTGGCTCAAATTGCTCAAACATATGCTTGCAATTTTGATGATAAAAAATACATTGACTATGTATGCATATTGAGTGTTTTAGCGCAAGTTGCTATTGATAATGCAAAAAGAAGATTTGATATTGACTTAACTGGTGAGATTAAAAGAATAAAAGACGACATGGATATTAAGACAAATCTTTATCCTTCTTTTTGGAAAATAATCAAACATGGATTTAATGATAAAAACATAAATAAAGATTTAAAATGTCCTATGAATTACTTATATGATTTGGATTTAATGAAGTTTCGTAATGTAGATACCACTTTATCAATGTGTCATTTTTTTGTTAAATATGAAATGAAAAGTAATATTCGTACTTGTAGAAAAGTTGAAGAAATTATAGCAAAATATTCATTGAAATTATACGAAATAAACGATGATGCAGAAAATGAGGATTATTTATTACTTAGAAAAGATTTTGATGATATAATTTGCGAAATACAATCAATTAAAATATCGAAGAATTATCTTGGGTTATTTTCTTGGATGATTGATCGTTCGTTCAAAATTCTTCCTGGTTCAATTCGTAATCAAAAAACAATATCTTCTGTTCTTAATAAAAATAAATCATTGTTGCTAAAAGTATTATATAATGTAAATTCAGCAAATTTGCTAAAATGTTTTTCAAAAAATTGTTAAAATGCACATTTTTTGTACAGACTTAATTATTTTACTATATCAAAAAGCTAGTAAAATCAACGGTTGTAACAGTTGTAGTTAAGTGAACTTATGAGGAGAAAGTGGGCAATGAAACTTTATCTATGTATAATAGCGTAAATTTGCGTGTACTTAGTACAATACCAACACAACTATCCTCTCCGCTTAAATGCAAATGCGGAATAAAAATATGCAACGATCGTTTTTATTACAAAAGAAAAGCCCTCTTAATTGAGGGCTATGCTGTAAGGCTAAAAACAATGAAATCAGCTTTTCCTAGCTGATAAAACAGAGAATATATAATTGTCGAGAGACATTACAATATTTCGTCTAACACATAGCTATAAATCATTGCTGTGACGCTATGTGAAAAACTTGTATGTGGTGCGCCAAACCAGGTAAGTGCAGCAAGCGAGCCTGTACCATATACATTCTGTGGAAGATATATGGATTCATGCCTACGGGTAGCAAATCAAGGCGTTTTCAAACAGATAATACATTTCATAAAAACAACTCTTCTTTTAGCAGTAGTTGTATTTTCGTTCTGAAGGTATGACTACTGCACTCTTTTTGGGAATTAGTTCAGTTTGGTAGAACACATGATTTGGGATCATGAGGTCGTAAGTTTAAGTCTTACATTTCCAATTTGCGGTAAGGTGTAAAGGTGCATGTTGGGTTCATACCCCAAAGGGTCTGTTCGAGTCAGAGTCACGCTACTCTTCCACTTTTCTTCACTTGTGGATGAAACTAAAACAGGAAGGTGGTTTTTATAATCAACAAAATATATTTTTATGATACTAACGCACTTCTTGAATTACAAAATAAGATATTTGACCATGAATTTATTATTAGTTCTATCTCGCTTCAAGAATTGGAAAATATAAAAGTATCAAGATCAAAAGATGATCAAGTAAAGTATAATGCAAGGAAGATACTACATTTACTTGATGAAAAATCTGATAAATATAAGGTTATTATATATGACCTCTTAATTGAGACATACATATCAGACAAAAATATGGAAATCACTCCTGACACAAAAATAGTAGGAACTTGTTCATATATACAAGATAAAATATCAGAGGAAGTAATTTTCGTAACAAATGATATAGCATGTAAAATGATTGCAAGTAAGATATTTAATCTCAATGTAGAAAGCGTTGGTGAAAATCCAGACGACAAGTATTCAGGATGTTTAGAAGTCACTCTTTCTGATGAAGACATGGCATATTTTTATGAACATTTGCAAGATAATATCTATAATTTATTTGAAAATGAATATCTTATTTTAAAAAATTCTGAAAATCGAATTGTTGATACTCTTGTTTGGAGAGATGGAACATATCAAAACATTAAATTTCCCAATATAAAATCGGACTACTTTGGCATTGTAAAACCTTTAAATGGTGATGTATATCAGCAGATGGCATTGAACAGCTTTTCAAATAATCAAGTTACTATGATTAAGGGAGCTGCTGGCACAGGAAAATCATATCTCGCCATTGGTTATATGATGTGGCTTCTTGAAAAGCATAAAATTGATAGAATTATAATTTTCTGTAATACTATTGCGACCGCTAACTCTGCAAAACTTGGATATTATCCTGGAACAAAAGATGAAAAATTATTAGACAGTTCTATTGGTAATATGTTATCCGCAAAACTAGGTGGTCTATTTGGTTTAGAGAGAATGATTAATCAAGAATTAATTCAGTTGCTACCCCTCTCTGATATTAGAGGGTTTGATACCAATGGAATGCGTGCAGGAGTTTATATAACAGAGGCACAAAACATGGATATATCTCTTATGAAACTTGCATTACAGAGAATTGGAGAAGACTCTATTTGCATTGTTGATGGTGATTATAACACTCAGGTAGATCTCAGCCAGTATGCAGGAAATAACAACGGCATGAGAAGAATGTCTGAAGTATTCAGAGGACAAGATTTTTATGGAGAAATAGAACTTAAAAATATATATAGAAGTAGAATTGCTGCTGTCGCAGAAGAAATGTAGAAAGAGGTGTTATTTATTAATTTAAAACCTATATTCAATAGTTTTTTAGCAAAGCAACTACTCCATTGTGGAAATCCAATAGTTGATTTACAGAAAAATCATAAATTAAAAAATGCTACTGTTTTCTTTTTTGAAGAAACTGATAAATTTATAAAAGACTTAAAAAAACTGACTGCTGAGTAATCGGCAGTCTTTTTATATTCATTAAAAATACAACGAAAGGACAAGGTGAATAATAATGGTACTAACAAAGAAAATTGAAAATAAATGGTGTCCGTCAAATAAAAAACATTTTGAATTGTTGGGCTATGAGTTTACTCATATGAGAGATGCTTTTTTAGTAAATTTTGAAGATATGCCGCATAATAGTGATAAATTTATTGATATTAAATGCGACTATTGTGGTGATATTTTTCAAAAGCAAATCAAAAAATATTACGATAGTAGAAAAATAATTCAAAAAGATTGTTGTTATAATTGTCGAAAACAAAAATCGTATGATGCAAAAATGAAGAAATATGGTACTGTATCTGCCTATGTAAATGGATATACCATTGAAAAACATAAAGAGAAATATAAAAATGATATTGGATTCAAAATCTTTAAACAAATAAAAGAAATATTTGAACAACGGGATTATACGTTAATATCAACAGAATATGTAAACAATCATACACCCATTGAATACATATGTAATAAACATTCTCAATACGGAATTCAAAAAATCACTTGGATGCATTTAAGAAACGGAGAAGGATGCTACTATTGCGGAAAAGAATCTTGTAAAGAAAAGTTAAGATATTCAATTGATTATGTCAAAAATTTAATAGAGTTAAATGGAAAGAATAAACTATTATCTTCGAATTATACATCATATAATGATTATAACTTATTGATAAGTTGCGAAGAATGCGGAAATCCATTTGTTACAAGTCTTTCATGGTTTAGAAGAGGAAAAACAAAATGTAATGACTGTAATTGCTCAATTGGTGAGAAAAATATAATGGAATATCTTAAGTCAAACAATTATATTTATGAACACGATTGTCATGAAATTTATACAGAATATTGGATCAATCCGCTAAGATTTGATTTTTATATACCAATAAAGAATTTAGCAATTGAGTTTGATGGTGAACAGCATTTTAAGCCTGTAGATTTTAATAATGAAGGCACTACTATCGCATATGAGAATTTTTTAGAATACCAAAAGAGAGATATGGCTAAAAATAAGTATTGCATAGATACTAATATAATTCTTATACGCATTCCATATTGGGAGCGAGACAATATAGAAAATATTTTGGATAATTATTTTAATAATAATGATTTAACATATGTTATAAATTATAAAGAGAGTTTAGCAAATGACTCTCTTTTATTATGTTCAAACGAATGAAATATTATAAATATGGAGGCAAATCGCCTATGGAGTTACTGGAAATACCTTTAATTGGAAATGCAAAAGAAAGTGAATTACCAACACCAGAGGAATTTACTTATTGGAAAGATAGAAAGAATAGGACTTTCTATATAGATTATGAGATTAATGAAGATTATTCATTAGTAGAACTGGCAAAGATTATTATCCAAATGAATATAGAAGAAAAAGATAAAGAGAATCCTGACCCAATTCGCCTCTTTATTCATAGCTATGGCGGTGATATTGAACAGGCTTTGTTTTTCTGTGATTTAGTAAAAAGCAAGTAGAATACCCATTATGACAATTGGTATGGATGTTGCAATGTCTGCTGGATTCTTAATCTTTCTGGCAGGAAGTAAACGCTATGCATTTGAACATACTTCAATGCTGGTTCATTCTGGATCGGCTGCCTTTCAGGGTACGGCAGAACAAATAGAAGAAGCACAAAAGAATTATAAGAAACAAATAGAACAAATGAAGTCTTATATTCTTGCTAATACAAAAATTGATGAGAAGACATTCAATAAAAATCGGAATAAAGATTGGTATTTATCAAGCGATGAACTTTTGAGATATGGAGTTATTGACGAAGTAATTACTGATATTACAAAAATATTTTAAGGAGAGCACACTGCTCTCCTATTTTAGTTGATAAGGAGAAAAAGGAGAAAACATGGTAGATAGTAAAATTAAGAAAGCAACTGTTAGTGCTGCTAAAAAGAATATTACAGCAAGTGGAGTAAGAATTGAAAATGGAATTTTTGTTGATGATGAAGGTTCTATTGTAGATCGTATTGCTGAGAAGTTACCAAAAGGTACAACTATCTTTGATATTAAAATCAGTATTGAGATTTCAGATGAAGAGTCTGAATCTGCTGAATAGAGAGTAGGTGGATACAATTAGCACCTATAAAAGATTCGAGAACGAAACAGATGAGGAACTTATCTATAGGATATGCGAAGATAAAGACCAGATAGGTTCTTGGAATGATGTGGCGAATATAATTAATGAACTTACTGGAAATGATTTTGGGGAAAGTACATACAGAAAGAAGTTCCAGGCATTTAAGAAGATGTTAAATGCAAATCAGTCTAAGTTTGTTGATTCCGATGCACAGTTAAAAGAAATTGAAGTTCAGAAACGTGAATTAGAACGAAAGAAAATTCAGTTCAGAGATGAGCGCAATGCTTGGCAGAAACAAAATTTTGCAGATGCTAGGGTTGAAGAAAAGCTTGACAAATTAGAATTAGAACTCACATCTCTTGGCAGAACGAATTTTGATAAACATAATAATTTTTTAATTGACTCAGATAATGATATGTTAATTATTCTAAGCGATTTACATATCGGACAAAGTTTTGATTCTATTTTTGGAAAATATAATACAGATATTGCAAAAGACAGGCTTAACCAATTATTAAACGAAGTCGTATCTATTCGTGATTTAAATAATTCTAAAAATTGCTATGTAAGTCTTCAAGGAGATTTAATTTCTGGTAATATTCATAAATCAATTCAGGTTTCAAATAGAGAGAATGTAATTGAACAGATTAAAATTGCCACAGAGTTGATATCTTCATTCTGTTATGAATTGTCATTACATTTTGAGACAGTATTTATGTCCAATGTTAGTGGAAATCATACTCGTATGGATCGCAAGGATGATGCAATTCACGATGAGCGGTTGGACGATATTATCAGTTGGGCAGTTGAATTATCTCTGAAACATATTGATAATTTCCATGTTTTACATAGAAATATTGATACAGGTATTTCTGATATTTCAATTAGAGGAAAATCATATATTGCTGTACACGGTGATTATGATGGATTTAATAAATCTGGGGTGCAAAACTTATGTTTGGCGTTAGGGTTTGTTCCATATGCAATTACATACGGTCATTTGCATGTTTGTTCTGTAGATGAAACAAATGGTGTAAAGATGATCCGTGGTGGATCTCTTGCTGGTTGCGGAGATTCATATACAATTGAGAAAAGATTAACAGGCAGACCATCACAAATGGTTTGTATTTGTACAGATAAAGGTGTAAAAGCTTACTATCCTATTGAACTCAAATAAAGACTTATTATAACAAAGTAGACTGAGTACGGAGTGACTTGGTTTGTATATTATTATGCATATACATAATATTTCATTAAATGTTTTATTTCACCATTTCGATGAAATTACATGTATGAATGATATATGACCTGAACCCAACAGGCGATTAATAAATGGGAATAACTTCGGTTTTGGGCTGACGAAGCCACGCATGAGGGAGTGGACTCATTGAGCCGCTACCCTCTTTTATTATTTGGCAAATATCAGAGTGCCGAAAAATACAAAATAAAATAGTCGAAAAAGACAAAATTAGTTGAGAAAAAGGAGAAATAAAAATGAATAAGGATAATATGATTAAAGAAGTTGCAGAAAGAGCTACAGATATTTTAAATGCTGATTGTGAGGAAACAAAGTACAAGATCACCAAGAAGGAAGTTGAAGCTATCCTGTCTGGCTATGTAGCTTGTGTATTCGAGAATCTAGCAGCCGACAAGACAGAAAAGATCGTTCTTCCTGGTATTGGTAGTTTTACAGCAAAACATGTAGATGAAAGAACTGGTACTTCAAAATTAAGAGGCGTAGAGACAAAATGGACTTCTCCGGCACATGACGAACTTGTTTTCACAATCAAGAAGTCAGTTCGTACACTGGATTAATTTGAGGGGACGTGATTAACATAAAAGCAGATATTGTTGAAAGAAACTTTACAGACTATACGGAATTAGTTGTAGATATTGAAAATACATATTTTGACTCTAATATGGACAAAACATTGGATTGTGTAGAAATTATTGCAAAGTATGAAGATGCGAAGAATATCATTGCTGAGTTAGTAGAGAATGGTCACGATCTGGCTCATATTTCAGATTTCGCTCGACCAGATCATGATAATTACAATGATGAGTATCTTATTGCTTTAGATCATGAAGGTATTTGGTGTGAACCTGCTAAACGTGAAAATGGATACTTATATGCTACAGGGGTAGTTTGTTATGTAATGGATAATTGTAATTCAAAAATTATTTCAAGTATCCAGTCTAAGGTAGTATATGAAGTCAGTATTGGTGATGATAATTGTGATGGGGACTGTGACCACTGTGATTGCAAGGAAATTGATAAAGATTACTATTCTATCAATGGCAAGCAGGTGTCTCAGGCAGAGTTCGAGAAGAAGACAAAAGAAATTCAGAAGACTTATGATTCATTAAATGATTGTCTTGATATAGTAGACGCATTTTCAGAGATTTACAAGCGGTTAATGAACTATGCATGTTATCTGGATAAATTAGATGAATCATTTTGGTATTAACTAATAAGAAATATGGGAGTGTGTGGTGTACGCTACACACTCTTTTTGTATGGGGCGTGTTTGGTTCTCGCTGAGTTCGATTCTCAGGTGTCCCATTAATTCGATGTTTTATATACGGATTGGGAGATGTTAAATCGGCAACGAACTTTATAGAAAACGGAGAATAAATATTTGTACTCATGATTGGTGTCATAGCTGATTGTGGGATTTATGGAGAGATAGTTGGGAAGTCATGAGCCTGACGAAAGTGTAACCTCATTCGCACTTCTCTCCTATTTTTATGGAATGAGGAGAAATGAGGAAAATAAATTATGGGGTTAATATTACCACAAAAAGTAAAAGTTAAAATTAGTAGTGCAAATTGGAAACATTTTGAAGAGCTTGGATATAAAATACCAAGAAAAAAAGGTGATAAAAATAAAATCGTAGCAGATACCACTGCTTATATTAATGCAAATGTAGAAGATTTGTCATATCGCTCTCATCAATTAGTAGAAATTAAATGTGATTATTGTGGCAAATTAGACAAATTAAAATATTATGATGTTTACAGACAAATAAATGGAACTGTTTGTAATAAGATATGTTGTTCCAATCCAGATTGTAAGAAAGAAAAAGCATCTTATATTAGACGATTTAATGTTAATAAAAAGACAAATATAACAAATACATCTTATAGAGATAAAGATTGGTTATATAATGAATATATCATTCTTGATAAATCAGCAGAACAGATATCAGAAGAAACTGGTCTTAATTTAAGAACATTGAGACAGTATATACATGATTTTGGATTTACAACTAAAAATGGAAGAAAAACTAAAAATATTACTAAAGAGGAATTATATGATTTGTACATAGAACAAAAAATGACCACTCTCGAAATAGGACAATTTTATAACCTTGGAGATACTACTATTGGTGCTCTTTTAAAGAAATATAATATTCCTATATATTCGCAATCCGAACGAATGATAGATTATTATTATGAAAAAGGTGGAATTGAAAAAGCTCGTAAAATCGCAAATGATGAAGAAAATCGTATATTGGCTTCGTGTAGACAACAAGGTATTTCAAGAGAAGAATTTACAGGATTTTTAACTTCTGAAAATTCTCGTATACGAGGTCGAGTAGAATATTTTGATTGGAGAAAATCTGTTTTTGAAAGGGATAATTATACTTGTCAATGTTGTGGTCAACATGGTGGAAAATTAAATGCACATCATATTAAAAATTTTAGCGATAATCAAGATTTAAGGTTTGATATAGACAATGGAATTACGCTGTGTTTTAATTGTCATAGTTTAAAATCAGAATATGGTTTTCATAGATTATACGGACAGCATAATAATACAAAAGAACAATTAGATGAATATATAAAAATGCGACAAGAAGCAGTTAGTTAATGATACTACTGCTTCTTTTTGTTATGAAAGGAAGTGAGAAAAATGGCAGAACGAAGCAAAAGAATTGTAATGTATGATGAAGATAAACTTGAACATATAAATCCTGATACTTTGAAATTATTTCAAAAATATCAAGTAGACATGTCTATTCGTGATTTATCTGAAAACACAATAAAAGCTTATAATATAGACCTTAAACAATGGTTTATCTACATGTATGATAATCAATTCAATTTATCTGTATTAGATGCAACAGACGAAGATCTCGAAGAATATTTTTACTGGCGTAAACAGCAAGGTAATAATGTTTGCAGACAACGTAGAGTAATGTCATCAATTTCTGCTTTCTATAAATTTTTAAGAAAGAAAAAGCTTATCAAAGAATCACCTACTGAGTTTTTGGAACGCCCAAAACAAGGTCAGGCTATTATGAAACAAACATTCTTGACCATTGAGCAAGTAAATGAGTTACGTCAAAAGCTTGAAGAATATGGAGATATACAATTACAGACATACATCATGTTTGGGTTATCTACTATGGCTAGAGTAAATGCTATGGCTCATTTAAGATGGGAACAGGTTAATCTTGATGAGCGTATGTGTACAGATGTATTAGAGAAAGAGCGAAAAATAGTTGATTTGTATTTCTCAGAAGAAGTTGAAGGATTATTAAGAAAATTAATCGAGTACAGAAAAGAAAATAATATAAATGACCATGGTTGGGTATTTATTACTCCTTATGTAACTGATGAAAAATGTATTCAGGGTGGTACATTAAATGATTGGTGTAAAAAGGCAGGTAGAATGATTGGTGTTCCTACACTTCATGACCATGATTTACGACATTCTGGAAGTAACATTTTAAAAGAACTTGGTATGGAATTACAGGATATTGCTGAATTACTCCATCATTCTAGTACGGAAACTACTGTTAAGCATTATTTATCTGTAAATAAAAAGAAAGTAAAAGAGAATAAAGATAAGTTTGCTTTCTAACCAAGATACTGAAGATACAGATGAAGCTTTTGTCTAACACTTTGTCTAATTCCCTCTTGCACCACACAATTTTATGTGTTACAATACAAGTCAAAAGAAACAAGCAATTATCCGTTAGACGGTTAAGCCAATATTGAACACTATTTGGCTAATATAACAATATCAACACAAAGGAAATGATCGCTATTTGCCGTGGCGGTCATTTTTGTGTTTATCGAACAATCTGACTAAGTATGTAGCAATTACACCACTTACTATGCCAGTCACTAATGTAAAAATTAGTAATTCACAAAATGTCACGTATTATCCTCCTTTGTAAGTATTTCCTACATTGTATCATGAGGATATCTATATAAACAGAGTATCACTACTCTGACGTGACTTAACCGCCTAACCATCTCTATCTAGCCAAAACAAAGATGTTTGAATAACTGCTTGTCCTTTCTATTATATATTATATGACACTTCTTGTCAAAATATGTCAATTTTTACGACATTTATTATTGGATTTTATATGTTTTATAATTTTCCTGATATAAATTAAAATATTCCTAAAAAATAAAGTTAATAACTCAATTATAATGATACATATTAAACTAAAAGCTATCCATGTTATAACTGTGTGAACTGATGCACTCAACAATGTATATGCGAGCATTGTTATGTATGCGACAGTACACTCTAACACTAATCGTAAAACAGATTTTTCATTTTTTGAAGAATATGTATACGCTTGTATCAAATTAGGTTCTAAATATCCAAGTCTTTTGCGAAGATATATGTATTTATTATTGATGTTATTTTTAAAATTTATAAAACTATCTTTATCTCTACTTTTACGATATAAATCAAATGCGTGAAGTGTCGATCGATCTGCATAATCATTATATTTATTTAAAATGACAAATATATCTAAGCTGATTTGATTTGTACATATATTATTAGAATTGTTTTGTAATAGTATATGATATATAGGATTATATATTTTATCATATGCTATCTCCATTTTGTCTAAAGGTATATTTTTATTATACGTATATTTAGTGGCTAGGAATGTAAAAATTCCAGTAATAATAGCAGGAAAAATGGTCTTAAATATTTCAAATATTGTGTCCAATATATACTCCTTATAAAATTTTTTTTTACATCATAGCATGTTAAGATGATTTATGTCAAAGTGATTGAATAATATTAAGGGTAACAAACTCATATACCTACAGCCGAATGCTCTGAAACCATAAGAACTCAACAAGGCTCTGTGAAAATCAGACGGACTAACAGACCGATAGAACTGTATTATCCAAATAAAGCCCTTATAAACAGGCACGAAAGGCATATATAAAACGGTGACGACAATGTAGAGAATAAATAAAAGAACCCTTAAGTGGGCAACCAAACAGAGAATATATAAGTATCACATCTTGGCATTTGCTATTCATGTAGTATTGTAAGTCCTACTTCTTTCCTACCGACATCTAGGATTATCGGTTACTCTCAACCTTCAGAAATGAGAAGATGTTCGTGCCTCTCTACGTTAATGAGAACCATTATTATGATTAAAACTGTCCACAGAGTTTTGTAAGAAATGGCAAATTGTCTTTTCTGATTTTTACAATTGGAATTTTGACGGATAAGAGTCATTAAACCTTATCGAGTGGTCTTTGTTCCGAAGACTGAAAATATGCGGAGAATGATAAAGTAAACGGTTGTTCATACACATATCATGCATTTGACGTACTATAAGTACGAGTTAGGAATGATCAAATAATATATTATTCAGGTCACCAGCATGAAAGGATCATGCGTCTCTCCTATAGAGAGAAGATTTCGGTTCGAGTCCGATGTGGCGTTGCAACTGGATAAATTAATGGAGTATCAATACATAAGCGCAATGTAGTTTGGTTGATACGAGTTGTCACTTACTCTTCTTGTGCGTTGGTTAGCAAGAAAAACAAGTGCATGGAAGCATGAATTAGGTTGCGGATAAGCGATCATATTCTAAATAACTGGATGTGTACAGTCCAAGATCTGCTAGTTAGTGCTTCATGCAGACCAGAAACTTGCTGTCTTAGCTCAATTGGATAGAGCATGGTTCTTCTAAAGCCAAAGTTGTAGGTTCAAATCCTATCGGCAGCTTTTCTAATTCTATCATTTTGGAGGTAATTTATATATGTATAAAATATTAATTAAATATAACTCTGTGCTTGGAAGAGAATTTTATCAAATGTATCAGATTCAGACTGAAGGTTCTTTATTGGAACTAATCGAATACTCAACGGATGACTTGGATGAGTTGAAAAATACAATTAAAGAGCTTGATCGAGAATATGGATATAAAAATATTCGTGTCATTAAGGATGTGACATACAATGTTGGAGTTACTGTGGATGAGATTAAGGTAGATGCTATAGAGCCTAATCCATCTGAACCATAATATAAGTTTCGTGCGGTAAGTCTGATGCCAAAACCTATTTTTTGGATGCATACGAAACTTAGGTGTGTAAGTTCAACACTTACTACCGCCCTATGCCCTTTGCGGTCTTCGGACTGGTACTGTTGTAACAATAGGATGCGTCCTATGCAGTTTAGATGAAAGCTCGCCATTCGAGGATGGAATGAGAAAGACAATATCATTTTGGAATTTTATCAAATATCAATTTTCTTAACTTGAGTTGATATTTATCATAATGAGACTCCCAATCAAATTCTTTTGTATTATCTAAGATATCTTGTTTGAGATTTTCGAGTTGCTGTTTATCTGTTTTATGCTTCATGATAATCGGTAATTCGTTAATCTCGTTCTCATAAAATAAAATGGTTGCAATAATACAATTCTTATTGGCAAACAACGCAACTAATTCTTGTTTTGTACCAAATACAATTTCAGCCATACCTACTACTCTATTCGTAGTCATAGCTTTACGAAGAAGTTCATATTCGATTTCTGACTCCATTTCAGGAATTAAATAATATGATTTATCTATGAGTAGGTCTGATATTTCCTTTGATTTACAGAAATATTTTATTGAAAGTGTTCTATCTTTGTTTGATGTAATTGATTCTATATCATATTGTTCCAAAATAACATACTTATCTTCTGCATATTTATATCCTTTTACAATATCTTCATTGTGGATTTCTTTATTACAAGATGGACAAAATTTGATATAACGCACTCTTTCTTTGGAGTCTTTGCAGAGTTGATTAAGTTCTATAGAACTATTGTGTGATGTTTTTAACATTTTTACGGGAATATATAAATCTTTGAATTGAATTGCAGTTTTATATGAAGCGTTCATGATAGTTTCTCCTTAGATACTTTTGGTTTAGTATATGGAGAAATTTGAAAAATATTATCTGGATATAGGACAATTTGGTAGTCCGCTAGTTTTGGGAACTAGACGTTGTAGGTTCGAGTCCTGCTATCCAGACTACTGCTCTATACAGTTATAACCGGTTTGGCGACTGATTGGTAAAAGCTTTAAAGAAAGAGTCATTTCCTTTGGAGGTGGCTCTTTTATTATGGTCAGATGTCCGAGTCTGGTTTATGGTGCTTCCCTGCTAAGAAAGTGTGCATATATTTGCACCGTTGGTTCAAATCCAACTCTGACCGTTAAGTACAAAAATAAAAGAGAGGCTTGCACCTCTCTTTAAAAACTGAATAGTATCTATTTACGCACCCTTTACACCCAGTAAATCCGGATAACGCTTGCACCATGGCACAAAAATTGTGCCAAGGCTTGCTTACCACACTACTTGTTTGAAAAAGTAGAGAATAATTATAAAGAAAAACATTTTTACAATTCCTCTAACCATTTCATCAAAGAAGCCATTTTTTTGTAAAAAATTATAAATGGAATGTTTCTTTGTTTTTAAGTATGAAGCAATTCTTTTTACTGGGTGTTTCATAGAAGCCTCCATTCTTAAATACTATTCAGTTGTCAAGTTTCAATTTATGGGTTAAGTATACACTTTTCTCTACCTAAAATCAAGATAGAAAAGAGAATAAATATATAGCCAACTATGAGAGGATTGTTACTGTTTCGGTTACAGATAGTTGGATTATGGAGTGAGAAGCTGAAGAAGTCATGAGCTTCAGTATAGTAGATACTCACACTACTCTCTCACTCTTTTTAAGATATTGAACAAATTTTAGATAGTCGATTGTTATTGTAGCAATCGACTTATTTAGTTGTAAAAGGAGGTGTGGCTTCGTGCCAAAAGAAACAAAAAATGAAAAGATAATTGAAAACATGAATGCTACTCCAATTATTGATACGAATGTAAATATAAAAATACCAAGATCTCCTATTGCATTTGATGAAAAGAAACATAAATTCAAATGCTCTTGTTGTGGTCGTGGATATTCAAAACAAGAATCTTATTTTCAAAAAAGTAATGATGTATTGTTTCAAGCCAATGGTGGTTATTTGCCTTGGTGTAAGGAGTGCACTGATCGTTATGTTGAACAAATGACTGCTTTATATTCTAATAATGAAGAACATGCAATGAAAGATTTTTGTCAAAGAGCAGGTTGGAATTATGATGTATCTGCACTTACTGCTTCTATGGAAACTTATAGTGGTCATCGTTCTCGTTCTCGTATTTCTCATTATGCAGCAAAGAAAAATCTGAACTGTGATGGGAGAAAAACTTATATTGATTCATTAAAAAATTATTATACACAAAAACAGAATGAGATTATCACTTCGAGAGAGCAGGCAAAATCAGAAGAATCTACTATTTCTGCTTCCGCTGTTGATAGGTGGGGAGTTGGATTTACTGAAATGGATTATAAAAATCTTGATGAACATTGGAGAATGCTTAAGAAAAATAATCCCAATGCCGACTCGAATCAGGAAATATTTATTCGAGATTTATGCAATATTAATATGTTAAAAATACATGCGTTACAGAATGGCGATTCTAAAGAATATGCAACACTTGTTGAACAATATAGTAAGACATTTAAACAAGCTGGATTAAAAACTATTGAGGAAAAAGATAATAGTAATAATGAAACTGTTGGGGTTACTCTTGCTACTATCTCACAGTTTACCCCAGAAGAATTTTACAAGGATAAAACACTATACGAGGACTATGATGAGATTGGTAATTATTTTGAACGTCATGTATGCAGACCTATGGAAAATATAATGACTGGAAGTGAAACAAGAGATAAGGAATTCTTTGTTCCTGAAAACGGCGGTGATGATGATGACTAACCAATATCCTGCCGATAAAAACCAAATGGAATTATATAAAAAATTCCCTTCTACTCATTATCTTAGTAATCCTAATAATGTTCTACATATGATAGCATGGTGTACTTTTTGGCGTAGGAATATGCATCGATTTGTTCAAGATTATTTAAAAATTTCTTTATACTTATATCAACAACTAGCTATATATCTTATGGGTATATCAAATTTTATTTGTATAATAGCAAGTCGAAACGATGCGAAATCTTTCATTATTGCATTATATGCCTGTTGTCGTTGCATTCTGTATCCTGGTACAAAATTTCGTATAGGATCTTCAACAAAAAAACAGGCTAAACTTATTGTATCTGATAAAATAATTGATGAATTATGTGAATGGAGTAAACCGCTACGTGCTGAAATTGCAGATTGGAGTACGAGTGATAATAATATTTTTGTAAAATTTAAAAATGGCTCTAAAATTACAGTGTTTGTAGCAAATGAAAATGCCCGTGGACTTAGAAGTACAGGGATTGTCAGAGAGGAGTTTCGACAAATCAATAAGAAAATTGAGGACTCTGTTATTTCTCCATTTCAGACTGTGCGTAATCAGCCATATATGCTTAATCCTTATTATGGAGAAAATGAAGTTTTACAAGAAGACCCTGTTGATATTTATATTAGTTCATCATGGGTAGACGATGGGCATTGGATGTGGGATATTGTTGACCAAGCGTATAACGGAATGCAAAAGCATAATGGTTCTGTATTGCTTACATTTGACGAAAGCATTACACTTAAGCATCACTTGAAAACTATGAAACAGATGCTAAAAGAAAAGCAGAAACAAGATCCTATCACATGGAAAATAGAATTTTTAAATCTTCGAGTTAAAGGTTCTTTATCATCATATTTTACCTATTCTATGTTAATGAATCGTCAGATTCTAAAACATGTCTTTTATCCACGTAATACATTTGATATAAAAATAAATAAACGAAACAAATATGCTATTCCAAAACAAGATAATGAAATAAGAGTAATTTCTTGCGATATAGCATTTGTTGCAGGTGATCAAAATGATAACTCCGTTTATAGTTGTATTCGTGGTATTCCAGAATCTATGACTTATGAATCGGAAAATAATACAGTTGAAGTAAAACAAGGATATAGAAGACAATATCCTTATATTGAATCAAATCAGATTGGAGATACAACATTACAAGCCATAAGAATTCGTCAATTATTTGATGATTTCAACGCAAATTACATAGTATTGGATGTAAGAAATGGTGGTCTTCAGATTCTTTATTCATTACAAAAAGTTTTATACGACGAAGAGAGAGGATTAGAATATTCTCCACTACGCTGTATGAATAACGATGAATATGCAAAAGTATGTCAAGATCCAAATGCAAAAACTTGTATATTTGCTGTCAATGCAACTCAGCAACTTAATAGTGATATTGCTATCGGATTCAGAAAAAATCTTAATGAAAATAAGATTGATTTTCTTGTTAATTACAATACTGCAAAAGAAGAAATACTTGCTGAAAATATAGATTATATTAATGAAGTTGATTTGGATAGACAAATGGAATATGAAAACCCATTTCTTGAAACACAAGCTATGATAAGCGAATGTGCAGAATTAAATTACGAAAAAATGCCGCAAACAGGTATTATTAAAATTCATGAACAAGGTAAAAATCGAAAAGATAGATATACTTCTTGTTCATATGGTTCATATTTCTTTGATTTACTTGAAAATGATTTGATTGGTGCAAGTTCAAGTGATTATGATTATTGTACCCTCATCAATTAACAAAAATTTAAACACTTTAGAAAGGAGGCACTCACTTGCCAGAAGAACAAATAAAGCGTAAACGAGGTCGCCCTCCAAAGACGCAAACATTAGAAACAAATTCAACACAGATATCTCAGTCTGCTAATTCTACTACCCCATCAAAAACTTATGAATACAATAGTTATGTTGGTAGAGTTTTGTCAACGGATATATTTGGATGTCATCTATATGATGAATTCACACCAGAAGAAATCCGAGCTATTGTCAAAGACCCAATTGCAAATCATGACCTTACTAGACGACTTGCAATGTTTGTTTACAACAGTGAAGGTGTTGTAACTAACTCAATTGACTATATGGTATCACTCCCATGTTTAGATAGAGTTATTTATGGTAAAAAGCGTTTATTTGGTAAAACTAAGCTAAATAAAAATAAAGATCTAATGCTGTCTACCCTTGAAAATATCAATGATAAACAATTTATTAGAGATGCACTTTTTACGGATATGAACGAGGGCAATTGTTTTTATTATTTTGAAGTAACCAAAAAGCCAAATGATAATACAAAAGCATTGTCTGATTATGATGTCGAAAACATTGTAGAACTGTGTGATATGGGCATGAATGCTTCTATTATTCCGCTACCATATGAATATACCAAAATCGTAGGTAGAAAAAATAATAGAAATGTTATTGCTTTTAATTTACGGTACTTTGAAGAGAAATGTGTAACTCAGGAAGAGAGAAATCGTAAGCTGAAAAAATATCCTTCTGAAATTCGTAATGGATATTTACAGTGGGAAAAAGGAAATTTTGCAGGTAACAATTGGCTTATATTAGATAATAAACATACCATTGCCCATAAAATCAAGTGCAAAATTAGTGAACCTTGGGGAAGACCTCTTGCAATTGCTGCTATTGCTGACATTCTTTATCAGAATGAATTCGTTGATACTAAACGAAATGTCTTGAAAGAATTAAATAATAAGATAATATTCCAAACTTTACCAGAAGGAAAAGACAAAGGTAGCTGTGCATTAACTAAAACTCAGCAACAAGACCAACACAATAAAGTTAAGCAAGCTGTTATGACCAAAAACAATCGTGGGGGTACATCGTTTTTTACAGTGTCAGCAGGTACAAAAATAGATACCTTAGATGTTGACGCTACCGATATTTTTGATAATAAGAATGAATCTGATTTAACAGATAAAATTGCTTTGGATTTAGGTGTAGCGGCATCATTATTAAATGGATCAGGAAGTGGAAATTACTCTTCTCAACAAAATAATCTTGAGTTGATTAATGCCCAGATATATACGTGGATTCAAGAACTGCAAACTGAACTTAATTATGTAATAAATGAAAATATAATTAAAGATAGACGTAATCGGGTTGAAGTATATTATCTCCCAACATCTTTGGTTAATAGACAACAATTCTTCGATATGATGAAGAATTTATATTTACAGGCAAGTGGTTCTATGACTATGTTAATAGCAAGTACAGGTATAAATCCAGATATTTATTTTAATATTCTTGATGAAGAATACGACAATAAGATTTTTGACAAATATGTGCCCCATCTTACTAGCAATACTATTTCTAAAGATGATAAAGCAGGGGGAAGACCTTCGGAAAATCATCCTACGAATGAAAACACCATAAAGTCTCAAAGTAATAATGGAAATCATCAACCCAAGCCATCAACCAAATAGCAATTAAATATTAATAATAATGAGAAGTCTGCTTAATTGTAGGCTTCTTTTATTATATACAACTTAACAAGGAGGATAAATATATGTTAGGAAATATCCTCGAAATTTCAAAGCGATCAAACAAGAATGGTCGTGTCCCTATTAAAGTCGCTCTTTTAAAAATCCATGATAACACTGAAGATACAAATAAAAATGGACTTCATTGGAAGAAAGAATATGTCGAAGCTGCCATGGAAAGTGCAATTGGAATGCCGTTCTGTGCTGAATTTGTAGATGAAACAAAAGAAGTCCCGTTAGGTCATGGTTTGACTGGACAGATTATTAATTCTGATGGTCTTCCTGAACCTATATTTGAAAATTCA
The DNA here is from genome assembly GCF_025567345.1 of Coprococcus ammoniilyticus. Classification (NCBI taxonomy): domain Bacteria; kingdom Bacillati; phylum Bacillota; class Clostridia; order Lachnospirales; family Lachnospiraceae; genus Coprococcus; species Coprococcus ammoniilyticus. The sequence continues at coordinate 365,406 of NZ_JAOQJS010000004.1, read as the reverse complement.
GAAGTAGTTGGTACTTGCAATGAAGTATCAATCGAAACAGTAAAAGATGCTGATGGAAACGATATAGAGGTATTAGTCGGAAGTGGTTTTTTATATGCACAACGCTATCCAAATTTTGTGAAGTGGGTAAGAAAAAATTATGCACTTGGTAAGGTTTGTACTTCTATTGAAATAATGGGTATACCGGAAAATGATAATAAGATAGTTTTTGAGGAAGAAGAACCTACGGAAGCTTTTAGATCACCTATGAGGTATGTATTTTCTGGATCTGCTATCTTATCCGTTTCACCAGCGGATGATGATGCTATTGTTCTTGAAGTCGCAGAAAAGAAACAAAATAAGGAGGACAAAAAAACAATGGAATTTACAATTGAAGACATGAAGACTGCTATTCATTCTACAATTTCTGAATTAAATGATAAGTCACAGGCTTATGAATCACAGATTGCAGAATTAAACAGCACTATTGAAGCAAAGAATTCTGAACTTGCTGAAAAGGATGTTAAGATTTCAGAACTTAATGCTTCTGTTGAACAGATTCAGGCTACTCTCGATCAGTTAAAGAAAGACTATGAAACATATTGGGCTGAAAGAGAAATTCTTGAACAGGAGCTTGCAAAAGCAAAAGTAGCTGAGAAACTTAGAGAGTTAGACACTACTCTAGGGGAATTCAACGAAGATGAGAAGGATATAGCAAAGGAAGATATTGATAAGCTCACTTCCGAAATCAACGCAGCTACAAAGAAGGAAGATTTAGAAAATGTCACATCTGAAATTAATTCTATTAAATCAAAGATTTGCATGAATATTGTTGAATCTCAGAAGAAGGCTGAGTCTGATGCAAAGATTGCTGAACAGAATTCAATTCACGATGGTTCTGTTGAAGATATTTTTTCAGAGGTTTGTTCTGAGTCTCATATAGATGATGAAGATACAAATATTTTTTAAAGAATTTTTTATATTATGAATAATCAACCATTAATCTCAGGCAATTTGTGTGTCTGAGCTATTTTTATTTTAAGGAGGAATTAAAAACTATGATTAAATTTAGAAATTTTGATCAGATTGAGCACAAGTACGCATTTGAGAATGCTGTAGCTGGTGCAGATACATTTAATGGTTCTTTTGGAACAGTTAGTTCTGGTTCTTTTTCAAGTGCTGAAGATGGTACTAAAGTTATTATGCAGGCAGAGGAAGGAAACAATTCAGGTCTTCCTAAGTATCCTATCGCAAAGGGTGAGCATGTTAGAGTTCTTGATCTCACAAAACTTGCAGGTAAGGAATTAGAAATTTATGACTATCCTCTCCCAGAGACTGTAGCTGTTGGAGACAAACTTACAGCAACAAAAGACGGTGCGCTTGAGGTTAATAGTGCAGTATCCACAGAACTTAACCTGGAAGTTAAGAGCGTGATTGGTAATAAGCAGGGTGTTGTTGTTTTAGTTAATGGTGCAACAGCCTAATTAAAAATTTTAAGGAGGATTTATATATGTCTTATACATTTGAATTAAATAATGAAAGAAAAGACGCTAATTTTGTTAGTGGTAAGGTAAAAGCTAACTCTCCTGTTGTAGAGATCTTTTCTGCTATGGCACAGGGTAAAGATTTAGCTCCTTATGGAAAGAAAGCAGATGTCGCTGCTAAATATATTATGGAACTTAATGCCAAGGCTTCAAATGGAGATTTGGGTGCTATGTCTGAACTTAATGAGATTAGACGTTTCGCAATGGAGCCTGTTCTGATGAAAGAAATCAAGTTACTTTCTATTTATGGTAATTACAAAGCTATTGGATTTAATGATTCTTGCGAGGTTGAAATTCCAGAATTCGCTAATATCGATCCAAAGATTCAGGCTGCTGGACAGGATGTAACATTCCCAGTTATCAGAAAGAAGAGAGTTCCTATCGCTACAGTTAATATTTCTGGTGGTTATGCAGTTGACTATAGAAAGGCTGCTGTTGGAGATATGACTGATGAAAATGAACTTCAGGATCAGGTAAGAGTTCAGATTAGAAACAAGGCTACTAAGTATGTTGTTGAAACAATCTATAATGCCATTAAGAATGCAAAGGGCGTTAAATATTTTGCAGAGGATGCAGGTCTTACAAAGACAAATGTAGATAAGGTCATTACAAATGTTAGACGATTTGGAAAGCCAACCATTACAGGTGATTATGCGTTTATTTCACAGTTTAATGCATTTGCAGGATATACTGGAACAACCCCAACCGTTAATGGCATTTCACAGAAGGTAATGGATGAAATTCATGATACAGGACTTATGGGAATGTATAATGGATCAGTTCTTTCAGAGCTTCCAAATCCGTATGACCTTACTACTATTAACAAAGACGGAGATAATTTTGAAACAATATTACCTGCTGGTCTTGGATATGTTATTCCTGCTGGTGGTCAGTCTCCTATTTACACAGTTACTCGTGGTGGTCTTACATCCTTTACAGGTACAGATGTAACTACAGGTCAGATTATGTCTCGTTTTGATCTCTCCGTTGGTGCTCTCGTAGCTCCAAATAGAGAATACGAAATTGGACTTATTCATGATAAGAATCTTGATTCATTAACAGTCTAATGGATACATAGGGGTGGTTTAATACCACCTCTATATTTTTAGTTATATGGAGAGAACTATGAACAATAATTTTTATTGTTATTCAAAAAAACTATCTCATTTTATTAGAGCATTTGATGTGCCTTACATAGATATCGGAATTCATCCAACAACAAAAGTTAAATATTATATATTTACAAAATCTGAACGGTTGGATAAGATTATAGCTTTATATAATGAGATTAAATACAGATATTAGTTGAAAAAAATTTTATAGTTGATAAGGAGAAAATTATGACATATAAAAAGAAGGATACAGATAATAGCACAAAATCTACAGACAATGTTTCAGTTGAGAATGATACTTCAATAGACGAAACGCCTGTTAAAACTGTGGAAAGGGTTGTGGAAAAAATCATAGAGAAACCAATTACAGATGAAGATACTCGTCTTGATAAAAAAGTCACTGTACGAAGTATTGCTCCGTGGACTACTGGTGCTCCAAGGCACACGACCAATGGAGATATTAGTATTCCTCCAAAGGGCACTGTGTTACTCTCTCGTGAAGAAATTATTGCACAGGCACAAAATGGTAATACATTATTAAATGGTATTGATTCTCTTGGCTCTCATGCTACATGGTATATTGAAGATGATTTTACAAGATCTGAATTAAGTTTTGATATTCCGAATGAAAATAAAAAGCAGGCATTCTTAACCAAGAATTCAGTTAAAAAGATGTTCGATAAAAAACAGGACGACTTTGAACAGGCAATTATGAATAATGTTGTGATTAGAGCTGAAAAAGCATATTTAATTGAATGTATCAAGGAATTAGGTATCAATGATTACAAAAAGGTAGATTTTTGCGTTAAATATACTGGTATTAATCCATAAATCAATGAGGTGATAGCATGGAAAAGATGACAACGGCACAAGATGTAATTGATTTTTTTGAATCTTCTTTTGCCGATAAACAGGTAATTCCGTTTGATCTTGAGCTTATTTGGTTAAGAAAAGCTATTAGTCGATATTCATTAGAACTAGATCCGTTACTCTTTGATAACACATTAGAACAATTTGATTGCGTTTTAGATGATGTAGTAATATCTACTTTAGCTGCATTTATGAAAGAGTTGTATCAAGAAAGGCAAGTATCAAAGGTTAATAAAAGAGTTAGTATTGTTGGGAAGGACTTATCGATTGATGGAAGTAATGGAACAAAAACATCTGAAAAGTCTCATCTTGATTATGTTGCAGAAAACTGTAGAGATCTTATCGAAAATCAGAAACCAACAGCATTCATTTAAGGGGGTATTATGGCACAAGAATGGTATTTACTCTCCTCTCCTACCAAACCAAATAGTATTGGTGGGTATGAAAATGAAGGTTTTACGGATTATAAGGATGATGCTTTTTCTGAAGTATTAGAAACAAATATAGCTACGACCGTTATTGTATATAACCATGATTTGTCTGAATCAAAAGAAGTTCGTTGCATTGTACAGGGCAATACAGGGGATACACAGTTAAAATCTATGGAACGTATAGGATTATTTACTCCAAAAACTGTCAAGGCAGGAATGTATGTTCTGTTCGAAGGTAGATATTGGCTAATAGATGGATATCCAGGTACTCAAGGTATATATGAAAAAGCGACTATGTGCCTTTGCCATTATAAGCTCCGTTGGCAAAATAATAATGGGAATATTATTGAGCGTTGGTGTAATATTCAGTCTGCATCCAAGTATGATGTCGGTGAAACAGGTAACAATGTTCTTATCCTGACCTCGAATAATTATACAGTCAAAATTACATATGATGAGGAAGTGCTTGAATTAGAGGGAAAACGTGTGTTTATTGACAAACATAATACAAATCCGAGAAAAGTTTTTAAACTGACTCGAAGTGATGACGTTCTATATGATTATGGTGATGATATTCATGGAAGTATATTGAGCTTTATAGCGGATAAAGATGAATTAAATAATGAAAAAGACAACCAAGAATTGCGTATCTGTGATTATATTTCAACGACTTCTACTACCGATTCAGTAGATGAAACAATCATTTTAATTACTGGAACTGATTCAATTAGGATTGGAAGATCTAAAGTATGGAGTGTTGAGTTTAAAGATGCACATGGAAATCAAATCAATAATCCCGATTGGGAATGGAACGTCAAAATGCAAATGGATATCTCTCAAGATTGCATACAAAAATCTGAAACAAAAATAAAAATCACAGTACCAAATGATGACTCATTTATTAATGAGTCTTTTATTTTACAGGTTGTTAATTCGGATGGTAGTGTTTTGGCTGAAAAAACAATTCAGATAATCGAAAAGTATTAGGATGGTGATGTTATTGGGCAAATCAAGAAGTTATGAAATTATTGAATATCGGAGAAAAATTTGTGATGCTATCATCGATTCCTCCAAGTTGATTCAATTATTAGGTAAGGAAAATTCAGATGACCCAGAAAGTGATATGCTTTTTCATTGTGTATACCCACATGAATTCGTCCCAGAGACAATAGATGAAACAAAAAGGTATATTAATTTTGAAATCAGCGCAACAATTGATCCACGAAACAATGTATATAAGGACTTAGCTGTATATTTTTTTATACTATCTCACAAAGATGTAATTAGATACTCAGAACATGGAACTGATTATTTATGGTATGACAAGGTTGTTTGCGAATTAGATAATATTTTTAGTGAACATGATGTTTTAGGAATTGGTGGTACTTTACAATTAGTAAGTAACACTCCATATTCTCCACAGCATAAATTTAAAGGAAGATTATTAAAATTTATCGTTAAAGATTTTAATAACGGGTTGAGATATGGTAAATAACTCAATTCAACAAATACCCGAAAAAAAGATTTTTTATGATAGTGGGCAAAGTTGGCTTAACGCAAACAGAATTTATCTGAATGAAAATCTTTATATCAACATACCTACAGTTCGTGAAATATTAGATCATGAACAATTCTATTTAGGCTTAGTCACTGCGTTAACATCTACACCATATCAGTATATGGCACAATTAGATGATATGGGTATTGACTATGAGACATTATCTGATTATCAATTCTTTTCTTTAATGTTTATCTTAAATTCGACCAATGATTTGTCTTTAGTGTTTGGAGACTTAAAAACACAAGGATATTCGATCATACCTAATGATTTCAATAATACAACAGTGTTGTTTAACCCAGAGTTAGGTAATGACTATATCATTGATGAATTACTATATGCCAATATAGCAAAAACAATTCGTAAAATAAACAATATCGAAGAAGTACATTGTAAAGCCGGAAATGCAGAGGCAAAAGCATATTTATTAAAAAAAGAAAAAAGAAAATTGCGGCGAAATGCCAATAAACCATATAATAAATACTTCGAAAAAATGGTAATTGCATTGGTAAATCGACCAGAATTTAAATACAACTATGAAGATGTAATGGATTTGTCTATTTATAAATTCAATCAAAGTGTACAACAAATTAGAACAAGCATCACATTTGATAACACTATGATTGGTGTATATGCAGGAACAGTCGATCCTACAAAAATGGTAGATAAATCAAGTCTATCATGGATTCAAAATTAGTAAACAAGATCTCTATATTAGAGGTCTTATTTTTATATTTATTTTAAGGAGGAAATATTTATGGCAGAGATTGATATCAATAAGCTTAGTATTACTGAGATTGATCAGATTACATGTTTTAATAATGCTGATCAGCTTGAATTTATCATGGATGAAATTCAGGAAGGATCTATCAACAATACACAGGAAAAATCTGATATTACAGGTAGAGGTGGACGTAAGATTGGTTCATTGAAAAAGAATAAGGGAGTTACAGTATCTGCAACAAATGGTGTACTGGTCGGAGGTGCTTTGGCAGCACAGACAGGTTCTACGGTTGAACAGGGTAAGTTCAAGGTTAGAAAGCCAGAAATTGTTGTTGTTAAGAGCAATAAAGCAACACTTACAGGCACACCTGTTGGAACAACAGGAGCAGAAATTGGATATGCATACATAAAAAATCCATCAGGCTCACTTGGAAAGTCTTATGAGCAGAATGCTACAGCAGATGCTACTGGTCAGTTTGCATATTCCGAGAAGGAATTGACATTTTTTGCTGGTGATATTCCTGACGGAACTGAGATCGCAGTATTCTATGATGAGGAAGTTACAGCCGCTAAGATTTCAAATGATTCAGAACATTATAGCAAGGTTCTGAAGATGTATATTGATGTAACATGTCAGGATGTGTGCGACAATGTATATCACGGTCAGTTCATTATTAATCGAGCAGATTTTAATGGTGAGTTTGAGTTATCAATGGGTGGAGATCCAACTGTTCATGCTATCGAGGCTGAATCTTTGGCTGGTGGATGTTCTGGTTCAACAGCTCTTTGGGATTTCATCGTATACTAAATCGTTTTGAGGGGAGTATTATACTCCTCTCTTCTCGATATAAAAAAGGATGGTGAAATATGAGTTATAAAGTACAAAAACCGTGTAAAATTTGCGGAAAAATGTATACCCCGTGTTCTGATTGTGAAACAGATGACAAGGTGTTCCATTGGCGTAAGGTAGCTTGTTCATATGAGTGTGGACAAAAGTATTTAGCAAAAGTCCTTGCTGAAAGAACACCATCAGATCATTCTGAACCTATTACTGACAAAGCAGGTGCAAATCACAATTCTGATACAGCACAGGTAAAAGATTATAAAAGAGATGTTAAACAGATAAATTATAAAACATCACGAAAAATAGTTAAAAGAGAGAATAAACAAGAAAGTGAGCAGATTGGATAGAGAATGGGATACGTTACCACTATACAATTTGTGGATTTAATGTATCCCATTTTTTTACGATTAGTTGAAAATTATGGAAAAGAAAAATAAATGGGACAAAGAATATGCTACATCATTTTTAGATGAAGTTTTGTTTTTAAAATCTAAAGGGATTAGATATACATGGGTTTATACAAATGATGATGATATTTCAGTATGGAAATATAAAAAAGAAAAGCGACTTTGGGACGCTTTATCAGAAATGTATGCTTCAGAAAAATATAAAGGGTAGGTGGTTGTATGTATCTTGATTACGCAGCCACTACCCCACTAACCCCACAAGTTAAAGATTATATAGTATCTCTTTTGGATACATATCAGAATCCATCGTCAATGTACCAATCGGGTGTTGAGGCAAAGAAAATTATTACTACTGCAAGAAATAATGTAGCAAAATTCATTAATGCAGATTCTAAAGATATTATATTTACATCAGGCGGTTCAGCCAATAACACGTTATTTATTAAAGGTTATACAAATAAACATCATTGTATGGTTTTATACTCTCCTACATCTCACAAATCAGTATTAAAATGTGTAGATTCTCTCAAATATAAATGTCCTCTTAGAGTTGATCATACAGGAAAAATTGATTTTCAAGATCTCAAAGAGTGTTTGTCTATGAACCCTATGAAAAAACTTGTTATTATAGAATACGCCAATTCTGAGATAGGAACAATTCAGGATGTACAACAGGTTATTAATATATGCCACTTGTACAATGCTATTGTTTATGTTGATTGCACAGGATCTATCAGTCAAATTCCCGTTGACGTAAAGAGACTGAATGTTGATGGTTTAGGATTCTCTGCACATAAACTTGGAGCATTAAAAGGTACTGGTGTTCTATATAAGAAATCATCAATTGAATTAGAACCGCTTATATATGGCTCACAAGAGCAGGGATTATTTAGTGGCACTGAAAATGTAATAGGTATTGCTGCACTGGGGAAAGCAGTTGAGAATTATAACTACTCTTCTGTTACATCTGATAGTAGAGATTATGTTTATGATTTCATTATTAATAATATAGCAGACTCACATATTATTGGTACGAATATTAAAGATCGTTTACCACACAATCTATATGTCTGTTTCGAAGGCATTGAGGGTGAGTCATTGATGATATTATTAGACATAGCAGATATACAGGTATCAACTGGTTCTGCATGTACATCAGGTGACTTAACTCCATCTTCTACTCTTACGGCAATTGGATTAGATGAAAAACTAATACATAGTGGTATTCGTATGACATTTAGTGGATATGAGACAAAGGACGAATTGGATTATTTATGTAGTAATCTGAAACGATGTGTTGAGATATTAAGACAATTAAATAAGTAACTATGACGAGAACGGTAAACCCGTTCTTTTTTGTTTGGAAAGGAGAAAAAAATTATGAAAGATATATTGGGTAGCTTAGATTGGAATACGATTCTTAGGACTTTATGGACTATGATTATACTTCCAATTGTTGTAAATGTTGCAACATATGTCAAACAGTGGCTTGAAGCTAAGAAATTAGATAGACACGCCAAAAAACTATACGACATAGTAGTTGAAATGGTGAAAGCAGTATATCAGTCTGTTGTTGAAAATATTAAAGGGACAGATGATTGGACAGATGAAAAGAAGAAGGAAGTCAAAGAACTTGCAAAAACAAAAATACTTGAAGCACTTCCAACTTTCGTATATCAAACACTGAATGCAGCAAATAGCGATTTTTATGCATACCTCGATTCTTTAATTGAAACGGCTATTAATGACGAAAAGAAAAGAAATAAGAAGAAGGAGGTGTGAGTATGGCATGTACAGTAAATGAAATGATTACTTTTGCCAGATCGTTTATTAATACAAAAGAATATCCAGCTAAGAGCAATAGAACGAAATTTGGTGAAGCATATGGAGTAAATGGCGTTCCGTGGTGTTGCATTTTTCAGTGGTATTTGTTTAATAAAAAAGGCATGTATGATCAGTTTTATGATGGCAAAAAAACAGCAAGTTGTACCACTCTTATGAATTGGGCGAAAAGCAAACATAAATTTTATACCAACAAATATAAACCAGGTGATCTTGTATTTTATAATTTCGATAAAGTTTCAGATGCGGATCATATTGGCATCATTACTAGGGTGTCTGGCGATTATATTTATGCCGTAGAAGGTAATACCTCTAAGAATGGATCTCAGGATAATGGTGGTGCTGTATTGGAAAAACAACGACATAAATCTCTTATTCTTGGAGTTTATCGCCCTACATATAAGACAGACAAAGCACCTTCATCGACAACCCACTCTTCTACTTCTACATCCAATCAGGCAAAAAAGAAGATCGTGGCAAACGGACAAAAAGCAGCCAATAAGTTTGTAGGTTGTAATATTGTTGCTGATGGTATCTGGGGAAATAAAACAAAGAAAGCTGCCATTAAGGTTGTTCAGACCGCTTTAAATAAGGATTATGGAGCAAAACTGTCAGTTGACGGAATTTGGGGTTCTGCTACAGACAAAGCTTTTGGATCACACTATGTTAAAGTAGGTGAAAGGCAGTGGTTAGTAACCGCACTTGAGATATTATGTGCACTCAAAGGAAAAGACCCAAAAGGGATTGAATATCCTGGTACATTTGGTAGCGGATTGAAAGCAGCTTGTGGAGTTTCTAAAGCGGTGAAATCAACATTCAAGAATTTATGTTCTTAGAAAGGTGGCTTGAATGGAATATTTAGAAGCTGCTTTGAAGATAAATTATGTCAATGTTATATTGGCTATATTTTTATTTCTGTTTGCTATTAAAGAATGTTTAGATGTATATACATACTTCAAAAAGAGATACAAAATCAAAACAGGCTCCGAACAAGATAGGGAGTCAATTGAGAACCGATTGACAATATTAGAAAAACATGATAAATGGCAATATAACGAGATTTCTAAAATATCTAAAGGTATTGAAGAAATTGCTAGTCGATTAGATTCGGCAGAGGAAGACACACGAAAAAGAATAATTATCGAGTATGGGGCAGACCTTTATGAACTTCATATTAAATTTATGAAACAAGGATATGTTACAAAAGCAGGATTAGAAACATTTCAATCATTAGCAGATACCTATATTGCTTCTGGTGGCAACCATTCTATTAAGGGTAAAATTATACCAGAGGTTATGTCGTTACCGATCAAAGATGAATAAATATTTCTACCACAGTAAAAATTATTTATGATAAGCTTTGTATAAACAAAATATACTTGTGCATATTACTACTATGAAGAACAAAGTGTGGTATTACAGGAATCAAAGAGGATTCACATTACAAGAGCTATCAAGACTTACCGGCTTATCGGTTGCAGCTATTAACAAAATAGAAAATGATAATACAAGTGATATACTTCTTACTAATGCTATCATATTATCTCGTGTCCTTAAAGTTGATATATACGAGTTATTTTGTATATCTAAATGAGGAGGAATAAGTATGGAAAGATATTACTTTAATGTAATCTGTGAGGAAATTTCAATTTTGGGTGGTAAAGTGATTCATGTTGATGAAAATGTGGGAAGTTTAGAAGAAGTACATAAGGTTGTCATGGACAATGTCACTAAATATCCTAATGGTAAGTGGGAATTATATCCTATGCAATTAGCGATGTAAAAAATTAAATAAATATGTTTTAGAAAGAGCAGTTTCTTCGGAAGCTGCTCTTTTGTTATGTAAAGAAGTGATAAATATATCAAAAACACGTACAAAATTTAAAGTGGCTACCACCGCCAAAGGTATAAAAGATAGACAGGCTATCGATTATAAAACTGGCGAAACTCTAACATTTATGAGTAAATTAGAGAAACGTTTTTACGAGGACGTGGTAGTGACAGGCATGAAAAATGGCACTTTGAGAGATTATAAATTGCAAGTCAAATATAATTTACAAGAACCTTTTAAATATATGAATAAAACTATAAGAGCAATAGATTACATATCGGATTTTGATTTATATTATACTAATGGATATTTTGAAGTAATAGACACCAAAGGACTTGCTACTGCTGATTCAAAAATTAAAGCGAAATTGTTCAAGCATAAATATCCAAATATTGTATTAAGATGGTTATCTTGGACAAAAGCAACTGGTTGGATCGAATATGATGAATTACAACGACTTCGGAGAGAAGCTAAGAAATGTAAGAAGTAAAGGAGAATATAATTATGAATTATCCATTCATATGTCCTAAATGCAATACAAAAGAAACAATAATTATGCCAATGGTTGAGTATACAGCAAGTGGTCATTATTGTAAGAAATGTGGGACAGAAATGATTAGAGAAATTAGTTCTATGGTAGCCCACTCTATAGATAAAACAGGAACATTTTTTAGAAAATATAATTAATGGAGGAAAATTTTTATGATTACATATATTAAAATGAAGCTTAAGGAACACAGAATTAAATTAGCACTGTACTCTTCTATTGAAAAGGTAATGGATGAAAAGTCAGATATTATTGATACAATTCAAGCCCTATATTTGTCAATTAAAGATACCCCAATCGATGAGTTACAAGAGAAATTTATTACCACCCTTGCGGAAGTAATTCACAATGACACTAATAATAACTAAATACAACAGAGAATAATTTATAATTTAAGGTCTACATCTAATGGTAAATAACATAAACAAGTTGAATAAAGTTTTATCGCCATATATTGAAAATGCTATGAAAATGACTAGAGATATTGTATTTGAAATTGTCTCACAAAAGGTAGTTGACTATTATAATGAGCCTGTCTTTTCAGAACCTGATGAAAGCGAACCAGATTATTATCGTAGAACAGGTAAATTAATGGAATCCCTTAGTGCGTCAGCCATAACTAAAAATGGAGGCGAATTTACATTCACGGTTGGATTTGATGATGAATATTTGCAATATCGATACCCCTCTGGATTTGTCACAAGATATTACGGAAAATCGTATAATAACGTTACAGGGCATGATGTTTTAAATTATTTTAATACTGGTTCTCATGGTGGAACTGTTAGCGGATCACACAATTATTGGGATGAAGCTTTAGAGGAAATAAATGCTAGATATGGAAGTATAACAAATTTATTTAAACAAAATTGTAAAAAAGTAGGGCTTCCTATTAAATAATCGAATATATTGAAATTGCAAACACAAACAACTCTATCTTCTATTTTACAACGCTCCTTTCGTGAGCGTTATTTTTATACAAAAAAATAAAATTCGGAAAGGAGAATATTAAAATGGCTTTAAATGATTTTCAAATAGGATTAATTGCTGGTTTGGATGGAACGAAATCTAAACAGCAACTCAATCAAGACATTGAAGCTTTAAAAAAGCAAATTAACACAGTAGAAATTCAAGCTAAACTAGGAAAAGATGTAGCTACTAATTTAACCAAACAGTTAAATTCTACACAGATTAATTTACAGAATGTCAATATTGATCAAAATGCAATTAATCAAATGGTTTCCAATATTAACTCTGCTTTAAATGGAATCAACATTAATATTGGAAACAATATAAACAGTAATGGACTTACTCAGAATGCACAAAGAACTGGTCAGCAGATTGGGCAACAGCTTCAAAATGGATTAAATCAAGGTTTAAATAATAATCGTGTATTAGACAACTTTAGGCGTTCATTACAGAATATTAGGATCAATCGTAATCAGTTTATGGGTTCTAATGAGATTAACACGATAGCAAACAGTATACAAAATTTAGGTGTGCAAATTGAAACTTTAGATCAGTCTGTTTCGCACTCTACTGGAAGGCGTGGAGATCGAGATATCTTGTCTGTAAATATTTCTGGTACAGATAAGTTTGGTCAAGCTATTAAATTAACAGAGCAATATGATATTGCAACTGGACATTTAATAAAAAGCTTAGATTCTGTTACTACTGCCCAACAAAAAGCAGGTGTTGCAACTGACACATTTATTGATAAACAAAAAACTGCTGTGGCAAAAGCGCAAAACATACTTAATTCCATACAGAGCAGTTTGAATGATACAGGAGCAAATAGAACTTTAGCAAACACAAATTTTGATACTAATGGTCTTACGACAGCGATTACACGGGTTCAGAATGCAATCACAGCACTGGGGAATTCAACGAAAACAACTTTTGCAGATGCTAATAATAATGTAGGAAAAGAAATTTCTGCTTTAAATGATTTAATTGTAAAACTAAAAAATGCTGAATATGCTGCTACATCACTTAGAACAAAAGACATTAGCACTGTAAAAACTGACGAAGGTAATAAACTTGATACTTTCGCAGAGAAAATGAAACAGTCTGGACATTATAGTGATGATTTGCAAAATAAGGTCGCCAGATTAAAAGACGAGCTTAATTCTGTATTTGATACTAGTTCATTGACCAGCTATCTCAATAATATGAGCAATTTAGAATCAGAATTTAAGTTAGTAGATGCCCAAGCAAAGACACTTGAGAAAGATACTAAATTACAAACAAATATTGAATCCGAAAAGAAACAACTTCAGGTATATACGAACGAACTGAAACAAGCTGGTGTGATGTCTGGTGAAGTAAAAGATAAAATTCAACAGATGTTTTCTTCTCTTTCAAAAGTAAATACCCAGACAGGATTAACTACTTGGAAAGCAGAATTACGAGGTGTTAGAGCCGAAACTGACGAAGTGTTAAAATCTGTTCAGAAATTGTCTGTTACATCTATCCCAAAAGCGAAATATGACAAAATTATAAATGGTGGATATGAGTTAGATTTAGATAAGCTGACATCTGGATTTCAGAAAATCAATGCTTACTCGAATGAAACTCAAGATAAAATTAATTCTTTAAGGCAGACTCTTGCAAATATGCAAACCATGTCTGGAAGTGAATTAGTATCGACTTTTAATAATTTTGAAACAGAAGTCGGAAAGGTAAAAGTACAACTTGATCAAGCAAAATTATCATATGATAAATTTGCACAGCCTGTATCTGATGAGAAAATCACTGCTCTTCTTATTAAAATTCAGGATTTTCTAAGCAAAAATACCGCTATTACCAAGGAAGCGAGAACTCAGTTAGAATTATATATAAAAGATCTAAGTAGTGGCAATGTTCCGTTGGATAGATGGAATCAGATTAACCAGTCGCTCGCAAAAACTGAATCACAAATGAGAGTGCTTGGTAAGCTTGGCATGACATTTAAAGATCAATGGCGACAAGCTGTTAGTTCATTTGGTACGTGGTTATCTGCAAGCACTGTAGTTATGAAAATTGTTTCTGCAACTAGAGAGGCTGTTACTGAATTAAAGGATATAGACACCTATTTAACAGAGATAAGTAAATCTAATGATAAACTTTCTAAGAATCAATTAAGAACAATTGGGATTGATTCTTTTGAAACCGCTTCTAAATATGGTAAAAAAGCAACCGATTATTTATCAGGTGTCCAGGAAGCTTCCAGAGCTGGTTACGAAAATGCAGAGTCGATAGCAAAATTATCTGTTGCTGCGCAAGGTGCAGGTGACATGACAGCAGATTTAGCTAATTCATATATTATAGCAACGGATAAAGCCTATGATATGAATGGTAGTGTTACGGAATTAACAAAAACATTAGACGGTGCAAATAATATTACAAACCATAATGCGGTTAATATGACAGAGTTAGCCGAAGGTATGAAAGTTGTTGGTTCACAGGCAGCTTCGTCTCAAATGAGTGTTGAAGAAACTACCGCTGCGATTGGCACTCTTGTTGCAGTTACTCAGCAAGGCGGTTCTGAGATGGGTAATGCATTTAAAGGAATTTTAATGAATCTTCGACAAATTAAGGGTGATGTCGGAGATGGCGAAGAAGTTGTTGATGAAAAATCTTTGAATAAATATGAAAAAGCTTGTCATTCGTTAGGTGTTTCGTTAACAACTGTAAAAGATGGCGTACAATCATTAAAAGCACCTATGCAAATTTTGAAAGAATTGTCTGAAGAATATAATAAACTTGATGAGTCTGATGTTAGACGTGCAAATTTATTAAATTCTGTTGGTGGTAAAATTTACCACGTTGTACAGAAATGTATAACTAGAATGAATTTAATTGCAGGTAATGCCTCGATAGGACAATCCTATCTCCTATGTATATAGGAAGAGCCTTGCACCACAATATAGAGGATAACTACTATATGATGGTTTTAAAACGCAAGGATTGGCTGTTCATGCAGCGAAGTACCCTAACGTATTCCGTAGATCATACGGTACTTGAGCCGAGGGTAAACGTTCAACGACTAGATTCATGTCGAGTCATAGACTAGAGAATAAAGGTGGAAATCCTGAATATCTATGACAAAAATCGTAGGGCGCAATCGCAAATGGCGTGGGTGAAAATCCCTTAAATCGAAAAGGTCACTCTTAACACGTAATGGTGAAGATGAAGAAATAGTCTAAACATCTATTGAAAAATAGAGATGTTGTTGATTTTTATGAGAGCTGATTACTCTTACATTCTATAAAAAGAATAGGTGAAAAATATTGAATAATAAATATAAATGCGAATCTGTACGGTTGTGTAGGTTCTTATATTCTCTTGGTTTTGACAAAGAATCAAGATTTGACGAAAATAACAACGAATATTGGTTATTTGAAAGAAGTCAAGATTTACAAAAATCCTTAGACTTCTTTTTTAGTATGAGAAAGAAATACAAAAAAAGAAATAATTAGACTATTATAGGAGCAAATGACGTTATGAGAAAAATATTAACGAGTGAAATATTTGAAAACATGTTGAAAGATTATCATAATGGTATGTGTCTTGTGGATTTATCCAATAAATATGGTTTTCAAGAACAAACAATTCAAAAACATTTTAAATCAATTGGTATAACAATATTTAAAAGGAATGTGAAGAATTTTACAGAACAAGAAGTAAATCATATTATTGAAGATTATAAAAATGGAATGAAGCCATACGAACTCTCCATTAAATATCAAAGAAATTCTGCTACTATTATCGGGAAATTAAAGTCTTTAGGTGTTTATGTAAATTCTACATATCGATTCTCATTTGAAGACATAGAATTTTTAAAAGTACATTATCCAAAAGGTGACTGGACAGCAATAGAGAAAAGATTTCCTGATTTAACAAAGACATCTATTCATACTAAGATGTCTAAGCTTGGGATATCTCTTGATAATTATTTTTGGGACAAAAAAGACGAGGAATTATTAATAAAATGTTATTCTGAGTTATATGGCAACATTACAGACTTAATAAAGTTATTCGAATATAAATATACATATGCAGCAATTATATCTAAAGCAAGAAAACTCGGATTAAAAACACGAAATTTTTGGAGTAGTAACGAAATAGAAATTTTGAAAGAAAACTATTCGACTCATACTGTAGATGATATGAAAATATTATTGCCAAATCGTAGTCGAGATTCTATAATTGGACAAGCGAAAAAGTTAGGATTAACTAATAAGTCAAAGCTAGATGTCTGTTTTTCAGCTAAAGAAAAAATGTATATTGCTAATAATTTTAATAATATGTCAGACAAGGAAATTGGAAAGAAACTGCATCGTTCTTCTTCCGCTATTAATTGTTACCGCTTTAGAAACAGGTTGATGAAGACTTATGAAAAATCTAGTTATTTAGACTTATCTGAATATATCAGAAGAAATAATATCGAATGGAAAAAGAATTCTATGAAAAAATGTTCGTATAGGTGTGTTTTATCTGGAAAAAGATTTGATGATATACATCATATCTATGGGTTTAATTTGATTTTAAATGAAGCATTAGAGGTTTTAAATCTTGATGTAAAAGATAATATCAATAAATATTCTAAATTAGAATTGAAAAAGATTCTGTTAACGTTTAGAGAAATTCAATCTCATCATCCATTAGGTGTGTGTCTAACTAAAGAAATTCATATGAAGTTTCATGAAATCTATGGCTACGGTAACAACACGGAAGAACAATGGAATCATTTTGTAGAAAATTATAATAAAAAAGTAGCTTAATCAACTACTTATATAAATAATCAACAACTAGATAGATATTGCGAATCTATCTGAATATAATTGAAATATCGTTCTAACGCATTGAACGCTATTCTTTCCAACTACTCAACCTATGAAAAGATGCTTCAAGATTATACCGATGGAGAAGGGTCTATGCAAGAAGAAGCAGAAAAAACGGCTAATTCTTGGGAAGGTTCTTTGAATCGATTGTCCAACACTTTTGATAATGTGGTTGCGAATATTATTAATTCTGATGATGTTATTTCTGGTATTAACCTGTTTAACTCATTGATATCAGAAGTTGAGAAATTAACTGGTTCACTCAATCTACTAACCACTGCTGGATTAGCTGTTGGTGCTGTATTGGGTAAAAAAAAGCTGAATTATGCAAGTATATAATGTGCAAGATTATATACACATACAAATGTAGTAAGCAATATGTGCAAGGTTCAGAATATATCTCGTGCCAAGGTGAGAATCCCTGGGTAAAACACAAAGAACTTGTAATTAAACAAGGAAGATATATAAGTAAAATCAACTACAGATACTACACTGTAGACCTCTGATATGACTGTGCGTGAACTACGCAGTCTCTAAGATTCGTAAGGCTTAGACAAGGACTGGAATGGCTCGTGTGACTCGTAATGTAGCACGATGATCTAATCAGCAGAGAGGCGTACTGCCAACTAGGTAAGTGCCGCTCCCATCGACTACCAAGAGGGCGTAGGTTATAATAACCCACGAAGGTATAGTCAAACACCTATCATTGAGCGTGATAGTGAAAAAGTTCAACTGTAGCTATACAGTGCGAAAAAATAGTGAGTTATATTACTCTTCTACTGCTGACTTTGTAAAACAGAGTAGAAAAACAATAAAAAAGTGATACATATCAATGTTATCATATCGATGTACCACTTTTATCTTCCTCTTATGAGAATATTATATTCTTATGATATTCTGTAATAAATAATAATTGATCGACAAAGTTCGACTCATTTTGATAAAGACTGTAAGCGTATTATATATCATATTGGAATATTCTGGTAGAGAGAACATATATTCCAAGGAATCTCGATTTCTTGCAAATTTTGTCATACGAAAATCATTGAAAATCAAGGCTTTTTGAACTATACTATCTTCAAAAAGTTAGTCAGGAGGTCAATTATGGCAAGAGGACGCAAAAATCTCACATTAGATGAGCAATTAACAAAAATAACAACAGAAATTGAGAATATGGAAAATTCATTAAAAGAAATGAAAAAAGCAAAGAAAGAACTCGAAGAACAAATTCATCAGCAAAGACTTTCTGAGTTAGACGAGCTGATTCAGGAAAAAGGCTTGAGCTTTGATGAGTTAAAGGAAATGTTAAGCAAATAGTAATTATGCACAAAAAACTTTTCTTGTTTTGGTGACATTTTTTATGTGTTACAATATATAATATAAGTAAGAAATCAGAAATGGTTTCTAGTAAGTCGTGAGTAACGGCAAGAATATTACTCAATTGTATGTTTGTCTCCGTGAATGACGGGACTTAAATTTAGAATATCATTCAATTGTAAGTATATCTCCGTGGATAACGGGATGTAAAATTAGAATATTATCCAATTGTAAGTTAGAAAGAGCCAGAGATGGCTCTTTCTTTATAGGAGCAAAAGATGAGGTTAGTTAAAATATCTAATGAATTTTTCAATAAGTGTAGAGAAAACAACGTGCATAAGGAACTTATGTTTAATGAAGATGGTCGTCCAAGTGTTTTAATTGTAAAATTGAAGTATAAGGAACAATATCATAAGTTTGTTGTACCTCTTCGTTCAAATATATCACCCAAAACGCCAAAAGATCAATATTTTTCATTACCACCAAATTCAAAAACAAAGCCTCGTCATTCGCATGGAATACATTATATTAAATTGTTTCCAATTGATGACATGTATGTACAATCTTATTTGATAAGTGAATCATTTGATATATTGGTAAAGAAAATAATTGACGATAACGAATCAGATATAATACAATCTTGTCAGGAATATTTAAAACAATGTGAATCTGGTAATAAACATTTTATGACACCGGATATAGACGGAATAATTAATATGTTGAATACAAACAAAGACACCAATTAAGGTGTCTTTTATTGTACTACTCTTTTTCCAGTCCAGTGATATTAATTGACACTCCATTCTCAGATTCACGAAGCATAATCTTAACCCCATTTGAATATGTCCGTGTGATCACAACAAAGTCATCAAGTTTGATAATTTCACCAGAAACTGTAGTCCCTTCGGGATATGAAATTGTCATCATGTGTGCCTCCACTACCCTTTTGTGAATAAGTAATATGAATATTATATCATTCACATGGTAAAGAAATAGTTAAGAATTCTGAATGCGTACAAATGTTCTGATAGTATTATGTCTATTATTGGTATATAATGGGAAATAATACATTCAGGGGGAACAAAATGAGCGACAAGTTATTAACATGGATAGAAAATCATAAAAATGATGATGGAGCGTTAGTCCAATTTATTAGGTTAAGTTATTCTGTTGGACAAAAATCATATGTACATACTACTATATCTGCATTATTAGGAATTTTTGCTCCTATTTTATATGAAAAGGGGAAAAATATTCTATTTATTTTATTCTTAATTTTAATAATATTAGATGGCATTTATGCATATATATGTAATGCATATTCAAAAGAAGCTTATAAAAAAAGGAAATTTGCTCATGAAATTTTGTCAAATCAAAGTTCTTTATTAAAATCAATTACTGTTGAAATTGAAAATAATAATAATTGGAAGAGTAAGATTTTTAAAACTGTTTCCGATTTAGTTTGTGAAAAAATATATCAAAATTTTAAAGAAATTTTTAGATGCGACACAAGAGTATCTGTAGAGTATGTTTTTAATAAGAATTTTAAAAATGCAAAAAGCGAAAAACATATAAAAATGGTTAGTAGACGAAGTGGCAAAAGGTCAACTGTTAGGAAATCAGTGGAACTTGAAAAGAAAAGAAAATATTATGCATATAAAATATTTTTAAATGAAGAAGGCGGAGTTAATGTATTAGATACAACTGAGTTGAATGATAAAGATATATGGTATAAAAATCCTATGCATACAACAGATGTTAAAACATATATTGGTATTGCTGTTAAGGCATATGATAAAAACGATTTAAAGTTTATTTTACAAATTGATTTTTTAGATACTTTTGCTATCAATGGACATAATAGTAAAGCGGATATAAGAGACTTTGTAGAGAATTATTTAACTCCATATATTAATTTAATTCATGTCTCTTATTTGTTAAATTTAAACAATAAAAAAGAAATACCGGAGGTGTAATGTGTCAGCTAGGAGAAAAAAGAAAAGCATAAGCGTTAATGAAGAAATAATTAAAAATCAACCTAAAGAGTATACTATTGAAGAATTAATTGAATTGGGAGAAAAAAAGAATAAATTAAAATTAATGCCTACTTTATATAATAATAAAAAAAAGGTTGATCAAAAAGAGCAGGAAAGTTAATCTCCTGCTCTTTTGTTATGCTCATTCATTATTTTGAGGTCGGAAATGGTTCCCGACACACTCTGAAAAGAGTACCTGAGATGATGGATACACCGCCCATCCAAAATAATAATGATTTTATTTTATTTATCTTCTATTTTAGATCGAACGGAATAACTAGATTAATGAAACAGAGGTATATAAACATGAAAACATTGGAAGAAATTAAAAAAGAAATCCATACAATAAATCCAGATATCACAGATGCATTACTGGATCTATTGTATGAATATATGTTTACAAAACATTTAAACGGATATAAAAAAATTAATACAAATGATTTTCAAGACACTATTAATTATTTATTAAGTCCAATAAATTACGTAAAGGACGAGCACTAATTCTACTCGTCCTTTTTATCTTCTTGAGACATCTGAAGTGCTTGCGTTGTCATTTCTGCTATAAGATTAACTATATCTTTACTAAGGTTGGTAGTTAACTTGGTGCTTTTAAAATTAGAAATTAATTTTTCTTTTATCTCTTGGTTTTCTTTTGACAATTTTACTTTCATGATAAATCCTCCTCATTTGTATAAGATGATAATATATTATCATAATTTATACGCATAATACAGGTTAAACATATGTTTTGTGAAAAATTACCAAGATGTAATCTATTGTGATCATGAATATAAAAAATAGACATCCATACGTCAAATAATTATATGAATGCCTATATAACATTATTTCCAACTTGTTATTTTACATGATCGCTTGTGAATTGGCAATACTTATGGCACAAAAATTACCATTCACTCCCACAACTATTGCAGTGCCATTGTTTATGAACTTTTCGAGATAATATTCCAAACATTGCAACTGATCCTGCCTTGGCTAATCCTGATATTTTTTTGATATTGGTTGAGCCACATGTAGGGCATTTTGGAGTATTACTAACTGTAGTGGTATTGCTATTCTGTTGTTGAAGTTGCGTCTTAAATTGGGACATTTTTAATTGGAACTCGATTGGATCTTTTTGCTTAAGTTCATCCATTGCGAGAATAAATGATGTTTCACCGGAGATATCAAGGATTGTATTGAACTCAACAACATCTATTTCCATTTTCTTAGTTGGGTTACCACAAATCGGGCAAGTTGTTATTTCGGTATTGAATCGACCATTAAAGCATTCGGCACATCGGTTACTTCCTTCTGCTTTATCTATACCATGCTCATAACAATATTGACAAAATGTTATCTTATACACTATATCACCACCTTTTTTATTAGTATAACAAAATCATATATTGTATTCAATATAAATATCACTCATATCTTATATAAATGTATTGACATCTAACTTTTATAGTGTTATAGTTAATACTGTAACAAGGAGGTATAGAGATGTCAGATGTAAGAGAAGTATTTATTACTGCCGAAGTCTCTCGACAATTAGATATCACACCTGCATATCTTGTTAGAATGGCGAAAGCGTTGAAGTTACCCGAAACTGATTTTAGAGAAACTTCAAAAGGTAGCTATCTGTTTAATAAGAATGCGATAGATAAGATTAAGTCTAATTTAAAGAGAAAATAAAAAAACTCCTGCTATCTTTGGACGGATGCACAGGAGTTTCTACATATGGTAAGATGTTCTCTTACTCTTCTAGTCTACTATACTTTCAAAATTTTATCAATGAAATTTTGGAGGAATACAGATGAATGAAGTGTTAACAGTCATCCAAGAGACTGAGATTCTTGGGAAAAAGATTAAAGTATACGATAATATTGAAACACCATTGTTTCTTGCAAGTGATGTTGCTGATTGGATTGAACATTCACAGACTTCTAAAATGGTAAAATCTGTGGATGATGACGAAAAGCTGATGGGAACATTATTCCTATCAGGTCAGAACAGAGATGCTTGGTTTTTAACAGAAGATGGGTTGTATGAAGTGTGTATGCAGTCTCGCAAGCCTATCGCTAAAAAGATGAAAAAAGAGATTAAGAAGTATTTGAAATCAATTCGATTAACAGGTGCAGCAATACCTCATGGCAGAGAGCAGGAAATGGTAAATTACTACTTCTCTTCTCTCTCATCAGATTTACAAGGTAAAATAGTGAATGAATTAATAGAGAAGAATAAAGAGCTACAGACATTCTATGATGATTTGATGAATACTGAAGGATTAATGCAAATGAATACAGTTGCAAAAGAACTGGGAATTGGTGAATACACATTATTCGCTTACCTTCGTGGTAAAAAGGTTCTGTTCTATGATAAAGATATGGTGAATGTACCTTATGAGAGATTCAGAAAAGAAGGCAAATTTGCTGTAAAGGAAACACCTTGTCATGATGGAAAAATACGGTCTGTGACATATTCGACTAAAAAGGGATTAGATTACATAAGGAAACTATTGCGTAAAGATGGATATTATGATATACCGATTGTGTCATAATCATTAATAAAAATACTATATTACATTTTGAGAAGCCATTTACATTATTTGGATATAATGAGTACAAAGTGATTTATATTCTACGCTTGCAAACTATGATAATGTGAATGGTTTTTCATTTGGTAAAAATAATATTCAGCTAAATGATGACACGATTGGATTTTTAAACGATGAAAATTTAAACAATCCTAACAAACCACTTGACGATCTCATCAAAAAATACCCAAAAGCTACAGAAGGATCTATTACGTTTGCCAAGTCGGTTCGAGATGGTAATGTTTCTCTCAAAGAAGGTCAAACCTATCTACAAGCATATCAAAAGCAATTAAATCAGACTGGATTTAATTTAAAAAATATTGGCTCATCTATTAAAAATTTAGGCGGTAAGTTACTTGCAGGAACTATCAATGCTATTGGAGGCATGGTTATTGGTGCTGCTGCGTCATTAGTAGTTGAAGGCATTTCACAACTGTTTAAAGAATTCTCTGGAAAAGCCGAGGAAGAAGCTAAACAGAAAATATCTGAACTTGGTGAAACTGCCCGTAGTGAATTCAAATCTATCCAAGACGAAATGAACTCTACCGCTTCAAAGGTAAATGAAGTTAAAGATCGTTATGCAGAACTCGCACAGGGAGTCGGGAATCTTGGCAAAGCAACACAGAATCAGGGTTCATTATCCAACGATGATTATGAAGAATTCTTAAATATTAGTAATGATCTGGCTGATTTATTTCCTACTCTCACCAATGGATATACAGATAATGGAGATGCGATACTCGACTTAAATGGTGATGTACAGATAATTACCTCATCTCTTAATGGTTTAGTAGAAGCACAAAAAGCTGTTGCTGCACAGGATATGGCAAAACAGATGCCAGATATTTTTAAATCATATCGTCAGGATATGAACGATGATGTTAAGAAATACAACGAAGCATTAGAACAGCAAAAGAAAGCACAGGAAGCTATTGCTAAATTAGATGATAGTAATACTGGGGAATCATATATTACATATTTTGATGATCTGTCAGAGATGATGCAGAAACATCAGATGGATTATGATTCATGGATAAGCCAAACGGGTCATAATACTACTAATGTCAAATTAACCTCTGAAGAAAAAGAAAAATTCACTCAAATTTATCAAGACTATTATGAACAGTATCAAAAAACCATATCTGATTTAGAGACTAAAATTGATAATGAAAATAAATCATTTGGACAGTATGTAACACAGTCACTTTATAGTGATGCTACTTATCAGGATTTTGCCAAGAATAATTCTGTCAAACAAGGGATTGTAGATACAATTGTTTCTAATCTTGGTTATGATGACGAAACGGCTGATTATGGTACTGACTGGGATAAGATGTTCAAGGATAAAATACAGGATGATATTATCAATTCTATTGCCAGTATAGATGACACACGAGTTGTCGATGCTATGAACAAAGTCCTGAACGAAGATCTATCCAAAGCTGATTTTGACCGATATGCACAGATCATACAAGACTACGATACTGATCATACAGAAGTCGATTTCTCTTCATGGTTTAAACCAGATGATGCTGAAATTACAAAAACTGCACAGGAACAGAAAGACCGTATCTTGAGTGTGTTTGGAGACACAAGAGAAGGTGATAGACATGTTTTAAACAACTTTATCGATTCTCTCACTCCTGATAATCTGGATATACTGGACAAACTGTCTATAGATAAACAATCTACTGACCAGACTGCAAAAGAATATGTTGAATATCTTAAACAGAAAATTGAGGATTATATCAATTCGGATGAGCTAGATGCATCATTTAAAGCCGATCCTATTGACCCATTAAAGGATATTAAGGATTCATTCTCTGGTTTTGAAGATATCTATAATGAAATTGTATCTGGTTCAAGTGTAGCTGCTGATGCGATCGAGGGACTGAATGAAAAGTTTAGAGAACTTGATGGCGGTACTGCCCTTGAAGATTTTAAGGATACATTGACTTCTATGCCGGGGGATATATCTGCTGGTAAAGAAGCTTTGAATAAGCTCGCAACGGCATATATAGATAATTCTGACCTGATTAAAAACTTGACTGAAGACAATGCAGATTATGTAAAATCAGAACTTGAAAAAATCGGTGTTGTTAATGCCGATGAGGTTGTTAATAGTCGATTGGCAAGTTCAACAGATTGGTTGACACAAGCGCAGGAAAATCAGAGTGCTATTTTATCAAATCTGTCCACCAATATCAACGCAGCAACAGATGCTAAACGATATTCACAGTTAGCTTCGATTGATTTGCAGAATGCTACATTAGGAGATATTGCATCGTTAATTAATGAAGCAAACGCATCAGGACAAGACGCAACTGCATTACAGAATTATGCGATTCAGAAGGTCGCAGCAAATCAGTCATCTATTTGGACATCTGGTAGTATTCAGAACTTAGCGAAACTGGCTGACTCTTTAGAGGGTACAACTCGTTATATGGGCTTGTATCAAAGAATGAAAAATGCAACCAGTAGTCAGGAAGCTATTGAGATTGAAAAGGAATTAAATCATCAGGTTAAGGTTGCTATTAGTGCAAAAATGGCATCAGATGCACAAGTACAGTATAAAGCACCTAGTACGGTTAAGTCGTCAAATTCTGACAAAACAGGTTCGTCCGCCAAAAAGAAAACCCCACTTGAAAAACTTCAAGATTGGCTCTCTACTCTCTTCGACTGGATAGAAATCAAACTGGAACGTCAGACGGATAAGATCAGTAAATACATTTCTAAGGCTGAATCCCAGTTAGACGACAAGAAATATTCATCCTCTGCCAAAAATTACAACAATGCTATAGACGCAACAAATGTACAGGTTGGCTACGAGGAAACTGCTAGAGATAAATATTATACACAAGCAAGTCAAATTCTGGATAAAGCTGTAGCAGGTGAAGTTATCTCACAGAAAACAGCCGATGTCATTGCGACTCGTGTTGCGGATGGTAGCATGAATATTTCAGAATACTCAGATGAGATTCGGGAAGTTATCTCCGCTTATCAGGAATGGTATAACAAAGGCAAGGATGCTTCTGACGCATTAGAAGAACTGCACAAGAATATCCGCACCTATATTCAGGATCTGAAGGATGTTCGGGATAAACAGCGTGACGCTAAACTCGATTCCATTACAGGATATAATGATATTGCGACAAATACAGTAGCTAATTCAGCCAGAGCAAAGAATTCACAGCTTAATGCTTCTAACTCTTCGCTAGGCAAACAGAACGCAACATATCGTGACTATGTTCAAAATGTAACCCGTGATACAAATGGAGTAGCTGCATCGGCAAATGGCTCGGTTACTAATGCTATTAAAGGAACGAAAGATACTAAATATCGCACTGCTCTGTTGAATGCTCAGAAAGCGATTAAGAACAAGACTGCTGTATCTGATGCGGATTTATCTACAATCAGTGCACATTCTACTTATGTGTATAATCGGTTATATGCATACAATGTAGCTCTTGATAATGCTGAAACTGCTAGGATGGAATACGCAACAGCTTACTCTAGCAATTACACCGATGCGATTAAGAATATTACAGAGAAGTATAGTAACAAAGACGATGCCACAAATGTTACTATGGATTTGAATAGTTCGAAGTCTGACAATGCTGTTACAGCAAAGACTAAGAACAAATATCTTAATAAACAAGCTTCTGGCTATGATACAATTGCTAAGAATAATCAAGCTGAAATTGATCAATATGCTTCATCTGTAAAATCTGCAAGAAAGACTATGAATAAGTCTGCCACAGCAACAGCTTATAAAGGGTTGGGAAGCAAAGGTCAGAAAGCAGTATCAAATGTAATTGAAAAGGCACGTACACAGGCAAAATCTAAGAAACCAATTTCTGCATCATTAATATCTAAGATCACAGAATACTATAAAAAGGGATATATCTCTCGCTCTTTCTATGAATCGTGTATCCGCTATAATAATGCTCGTGAGTCATTAGACCAAACAAGAAAACAGGCTGAAATAGATAAGCAGACCGCTATTGCACAGAAAGCGGAATTGGCACAGCAGAAGTTCTCCAATATCTCAACAGAGATGGATAACAAACGTCATAAATATGAACAAACTGCTACAGAGTTAAATGCCAAAATGTCTTTATATGAGGAGCGTGGCAATGGAGCTTCTGCTAATTGGTATGTTCGTTTACAAAAGACCGAACAGAAAGAATACGATTCTCTTATAGAAAAACGTAAGAAACAGATTAAAGAATTAGACGACAGTGTGGCTAATGGAAGCATCAAAAAAGGAAGTACGGAATGGCATGATATGAAGTCGCAAATTGACGACACAACCAATTCCATTAATGATGCGAAAAAGGCACTTGCTGAATATAATAATCAGATTTTACAGGTACGTTGGGATCGTGTAGATGAATATGTTTCTAAGTTGCAGAATCTTACAACAGAGACTGACTTCGTTATCAATGAATTGTCTCGTAAGGATTTGACATCCGATAAGACTGGTGGCTTAACAAAAGAAGGTAACGCTGTTGCCGGATTACATGTATCTAACTACAAAGTCTACCAAACGGAAGCCAAAAAGTATCAGAGTGAAATTAAGAAGATTAATAAACAACTTGCGGACGATCCGTATAATCAAAAACTGATTGCCCACAAAGAAGAATTGGTTAAATCATATCAGGATGCAATTGCAGGGGCACAAGATGAAAAATATGCCGTGATTGATCTCATTGAAAATGGCTATACTTCACTCAGGAATCATATTTCTGATTTGATCGACCAATATAATGATCTTATTAGTTCTGAAAAGAATGCTTATGATTATGCAAACAATATTAGTGATAAGACTCAACAGATTGCTAATATCCGTAAGCAACTTCAGGCATATTCTGGTGATGTTTCTGAAGAAGCAAGAGCAAAAGTTCAGGAATTAAATGTTTCACTCAAAGATGCTGAGAAAGATCTCAAAGATACGCAGTTTGACCAGTATGTTTCTGCTACACAGGATATGCTCTCAGACTTCCAGGATGATTTGGACGAAAGTATCCAGAATATCATTGACACATTGGATGATAAATTCAAAGGTCTTATTGATACAATCAACGAGAATTGGTCAAGTGATAATAATGTCATTAACAAGACATTATCTACTATTGGTTATAGTGCTACAAAAGATGGACTTAAAATGTATGCTAATGGCGACATTACCAAGAATACAACGGATGCGGTTAATGGAGTTAGGATTTTCTTAGAAAAGGCATGGGCAAAGTATGATAAAACGGCTCATGATTCACAGACAACAAGTGAAAAAGAAAAAGAACTGAAACAGAAACAAGAACAGATAGATGCATTAAATCAGCAGATTAAAGCACTAAAAGAAGAAAAGGTAACATCAAAAGCACAGAAACAGGATGTTGCGAATCGCATTAAAAATTTACAAGATCAGATTAAAGAACTTGAAGGGAACAAATCTGGTAATTCTTCTGGTGGAACATCAGCTTATGGTGGTGGAAATGGCTCTGAAAACAAATCTACTTCAAAAACGACAAGTTCTGGAACAGATGCAGGTAAAAAGTTGTCAAAGTCCAGGGTACGTGAGATTCAGAATTTCATAAATAGCAGTTTAATTAATCCTGCCAAGGGTAAAAAAATATCTGATTATGATGCTTTTAATCAAGCTATATGGAAATCGTATGGTGGTAAAACTGGTAAGATTTTGTCAAAGGAAGCATTACAACATCTTGCCAACTTGACTGGTTACGCATTCTCAAATAAAGCTACTTCGCCATTCTGGCAGACACTTCACAAATCTGGTATTAAAGGATTCAGACGTGGTTCAGAGAGTATTCCTTATGATATGATTGCTAATCTCGGTGAAGATGGCACAGAGTTACAGTATGATGTGTCTAAGGGTGTACTGAAATCTGTTGGTCAGAATGATATGATATTCACTGCTGAACAGGCTAAAACATTGATGGATTTTGCAAAGAATCCTATGATGTTTAGTAATATGTATACTGGTAATGCATTTAGAATGCCAAATATGCCTGTTACTAATCGAACGGATAATGACATCAATATCACTATTGGTGATGTAAACTTAGAGGGAGTACAGAATCCACAGCAGTTTGCTAGTTCTATGAAGGACGCTATTAAAAATAATACGGGTGGAGTTCGTAATATGATTAAAGATACTACAGTAGGATCTTTATCACCTAATCACAACTCACTTGGAATACGGAAATATTAAAAATTAAATATTAACATAGTAACAGGGAGGAATGTCACAATTCCTCTCTTTTATTATGCTTATTTTCTCATCAAAACACATTAAATCGGAGGTGGATATTTGTGAGATATAAATCATCCAAGACAAAGAAAATCGAAAAATTAAAGGCAGAAAATGAAGAATTGCGTAAGTATATACGGGAAAATAATGTGCGAAAATTCGCTACACAGATCGAAGCTACTCTCGTAGCGAAGGAAGAATATGAAGACTTATTAGATGAGTGTAAACAGCTCAAGACTGACTACGAACACATGATAAATGAATTACAACTTGACGCAAATGAATATCACGAACAGATGAATCAAGAAATGGATAATAAATAAAATTAAAATAAGGAGGCATTTTGTAAATGGCGAAAGTATTATTTAATAGCCAAGGTTTAATAGAGACTCCTACTCTCCTATTACAGCACAAAAATTTTGAAACAATCGGTAATGGAGGAATTACTAATGTCTCTGGCTTAACATATAAAAACAATTTTAATGATGCAAATGAAATATCATTTAAAATACATAAATTTAACAATGGAATAAAACATCCACTATGGGATCAGTTAGTGGATTTTAGAATTATATATATACCTGAACTGAAAGAACGATTTCAAATTGCTGTTTCGGTGAATGAAGAAGATCCAGATGATTTATCAAAATCTGTTACAGGTACAGCATTGTGTGAATCTGAATTATCGAATATCAATCTACATGGAGTACAGATTAATACGGAAGCTGATATGACAAATGATTTGTACGATGAGAACTTCCCAACTGTATTATATCGAGATCCTGATGACTATGATTCAGAAGATAATTTAAAAATATGGGCAAAGTCAAAATATGATTATCTTAAAGATAAAACAGCATATCCAACAACTGCTTCTGTAATTGCTAGAAAGAAATATATTCTTACACATGCTTCTCTTCTGCATCGTGTATTAGAAAAAGCACCACATTATTCAATTGCTCATGTGGATTCTACTCTTAGAGAATTATCAACAGTACACGAATTCATATTTGATGGAACAGATACCTTATCGGCACTAAAAAATGATATTGCCGAAGCGTATCATTGTTTATTCTCTTTTAATTCTGAACAAAGAACTATTTCAGTATATGATTTATATAGCACATGCACTGCATGTAAATACAGAGGAGATTTTCTTGATACATGTCCTGAGTGTGGATCAACAAAAGTAATTAATAAATATGGTGAAGATACAAATGTATTAATCAACAGTACCAATTTAACAAAAAGTATTACTTTGGAGTCAAATCAAGACTCTTTAAAGAACTGCTTTTATGTGACTGGTGCAGATGATTTAATGAATGCTACTATTCGTAATATTAATCCAAACGGATCACAGTATATTTATTACTTTTCTGACGATGTTTTATCAGATATGCCTGACAATCTCAAAAATAAATTAAAGTCATATGATGCACTGTACAACGAAATTCAGAAAACAAGAAAAATGGCTTTGGATTCTACGAAAGTTACAAACTACAATAATGTCGTTACTTCCATAACCAAGAAATTTGCTAATGTTTCAGATGATGATAAAGATAAAGTCACTTTTAACAAATTGACCAACCCTCTTGTGGGTTATTCATCTCTCATTGCTGCTCGGTATGATGCTACTGATTTATATTACTACATTAATGATAGTATGATGCCAGTAATTGATATAAATGGACTAGGGGTTCAGGATAGTTTAACATCAATAAAAAATGGTATCAAAGCATTGGGTGGAGTTGCTGTAACAAAAGTATCTTCAATTGAATCCAGTGTAGTAAGAAATACATTGGAAAAATTATGTCAAGTATTTTGCAGCACAGCATATTATGATATTTCGGTTGAAACGAAATCGCTGTCTGCTTACAACTCTTCCACGAAAACTAAAACATATTCCTGTACTGTTACAATTACAAGTTTAACTCAGCAGGACGAAAATGAAGAATATCTGACAGGATCTGTTGATGTTACATGTTCTGTACTAGAAAATAACGAGAAGTATATTGAGCAAAAAATCAAGCGTATGACTGCTGAATCAAAGAAACTCAAAGATAAGCAGATAACCAGTTTTGATTTATCAGATACAGATTTTAAAAAGGAATTGACATATTATTCATTGACTGAGCTTACTAATATGTATACAGAATTCCAAGCTTGCCAAGATATAGTAACAAATGGATTTACAGAAGATTCTGTAGATGTACAATATAATAACAGCGAGCTTAAAAAGAAGTATCAAAAATTCTACGCAAATAGATTGACGTGGATCAATAATGAGATCAAAACAAGAACTAGCGAATTAAATAGTGTTAAAGCTATATTTGATCCAGTCAATTCAACTGGTGTTCTGCAAACTTTGAAACAGTCAATTCAAAAAGAGTTAGATTTACAGAAATATCTCGGTACTGACTTATGGAATTTATTCTATTCTTATCGGCGTGAAGATGATTATAATAATTCAAACTACTCTTCTACTGGATTAAATAATACGGAACTTATCAAGAGAGCCACCGAATTATTTAAGGCGGCGCAGAGAGAATTATATAAGGCAGGAAACTTACAGTATTCCATTAACACAACAATGGGTAATCTACTTGCTCTGCCAGAATTCAAACCAATTGTAAATAAATTTGAAGTTGGTAATTTTATCAAGGTCGGAATTGACGAGAAGGTATACTCGCTTCGCCTGCTCTCTTATCAGGTTGATTACGATAATCTGTCAGAAATACCTGTAGAATTTTCTACTGTAGAAAAAATCTATTCTGGTTATTCAGATGTAGAGTCTGTATTACAGTCAGCAAAATCTATGTCTACATCTTACTCTTCTGTTAAAGATCAAGTAGATAAGTCAAAAGGTACGACAAAAACAGTTTCAGATTGGACAAATAATGGATTACTTGGTGATAATATATCATTCAGTAATTCTAAAGAGCAAACAGTAACACTTACCAAAAATGGTTTATTAGCTCGATCTTGGGATGATGTGTATAATGAATTTTCGTTAAAGCAGTTAAAGATTGTAAACAACGGACTATATCTCACCAAAGACGGTTGGGAGACAATTGAAACGGGCGTTGGACGATTTACATATACAGACATTAATGGCAATTTAGTTGAGGACTACGGAATTATCGCCAAGACTGTAGTTGGTAATCTTATTATAGGCAAGGAACTCCAAATCTATAATGAAGATAAATCTATTGTTATAGACGAAAATGGACTTACGATTGATGGTGGATATCTGAAGATTAAAGGCACAGAAGTTGGCTCTGATGGAAAGACCATATCAGAGGTTATCATTGACCTTGACACAGCTAAAAAGTTAGTAGCACTTGCTCAACAAGCAGCCGAAAAAGCACAAGAATCGGCTAATCAAGCACAAGCATCTGCCGATAAAGCAAACAAGGCTACAGAAGATTTAAAGGTTGAAACGAATAAAATTCGTGAACTTGCCGAAAAAGGCGTGGATCATGTAACGACATATTTCTATCAATCTGATTCTGCTACAGAGTTAGTTGGTGGCGAATGGACAACAAATAGTGTTGCATGGATAAGCGGAAAATATGTGTGGCAGAAAGTTATTACATACTACAAGGACAAAACAGATAATTCTCAAACAGCAAAAGCTATTTGTATATCAGGTGCTAATGGTCAAGATGGTAAACCAGGTGAAAATGGTGTAAAGGGTAAAGGTGTAAAATCTATTACTCCTCAGTATGCCATTTCTGATAGCAACGTTTTACAACCAAATGAAGGTTGGTCGGATAAAGAACCAGAATGGTCAGAGGGAAAATATATATGGACAAGAACACTTGTTATTTATGACGACAATACGCAAGAGACAACTACTCCTATCGTATCTAATGGATTAAATAGTGCTCTTTCTATTTCTACTGTCGCAAGAAAACAGGCTAATACAGCTAATACAAATGCGTCTAATGCATTGACCACTGCTACTTCAGCTAATACAACTGCAAAAGAAGCCGAAACAAAGGCACAACAGTCCTTGGATCAGTTCTTATGGCTCGTAAAATCAGGTTCATCTTCTACCTCCCTTACTCTTACAGATTCTGCTGTTGCGGCAATCACAAAACAGTTCATCATCAAATCTCCTGATGGTTCAGCAACGATTATTGAAGGTGGAAAGCTCAAAACAGATGCCTTGAAGTCAAACAATTATGTAGCTGGTAACGATGGAACATATAGTTCACTTGGTACGTTTCTTGATTTGTCTAATGGAGAAATTCACACACCTGGATTCTATTTAGATTCAGTTGGCAATGCCTTTTATCAAGGTACAGTCAATGCTGATGCAGGTTACTTTGGTGATGCCAATAATAACTGGTATATTGGCTCTGCTGAGTTTGATAATATTAGGAACAAAGATGATGCACTTGTGAACGGTGTAGAATATAGTGCATTGATTTCTAAGGGTAACGCTGCTCTTACGGCTGGTCATTGGTATCTTATGTCTCAAGATGGTAGTCTCGGTATTCAATCGGGATGGACAACCATCAATGGTGGTAACTATGTCTTCGATAAAGAAACACAGAAATACTATGATATGGGTATGGTTGAACCTATCTTCGGCTCTAAGAACGAATGGGATAATAAATTCTTATATATTCGTAGAGTTAAAGATCCGTCTTCTTCTCAGTCTACTTGGGAATATCTATTCAAGGTAGATAAAGATGGTACTATTTATGAAAATGGTATAAAGCTTTCAGATAAATATGCTCGTAAGGATGCTATAGGTAGTACATATCTTCCAATTTCAGGTGGTACAGTCACAGGTAATTTAACTGTTAATGGTACTCTCACTGCTACAGCTAGTAAGGCTAACCAACTCACTCATACATTGAGTATCAATGGTAAGTCATGGAATGGCTCGGCTGATTTGACAGTTGGAACTATGGGCGTTGCTTATGGTGGTACGGGCAAATCATCTTGGACTGCTAATGCTATTATATATGCAAGTGCAAGCGGTACATTGTCGCAGTTATCTCTTGGAACTGCTGGTTATATATTACAAAGTGGAGGTACTTCTGCTCCATCATGGATAAATCCATCGACTCTTAATGTAGCAAGTGCAATAAAGGCAACTCAGGATGGAAACGGCAATACAATTTCAGACACATATCTCAGAAAAGATTTTGATTCGGTTAGTCAGAACGTGTCATTTGGTGGTTCGGTAGATGTAGATGATCTTACAACAGGAACACTTCTTGTTAGTGGTGCAGCTAGATTCGCCAATGGTTTGATTGGTAACTTAAAAGGAACTGCATCTAATGTTCCTTGGAGTGGAATCACCGATAAACCAGATACATTTACGCCATCTGCACATACACATACTATGGCTAATATATCTGATTGGGAAACTTATGTTTATAATGCTCAAAGCACTCGAACAAAAAATACTATACTTGCAGCTCCTAATGGATCAGATGGAAAGGCAACATTTAGAACACTTGTTGAAGCTGATATCCCTGCATTGTCGAAATCTAAAGTTGGTCTTAGTAATGTAGATAATACGGCTGACTCAACCAAGAATGTTTTATCGGCAAGTAAGTTGACAACGGCTAGAAATATTACAATTGGTTCAGCTAAGAAGTCATTTGATGGCGCATCAGACATATCATTTTCTCTCTCTGATATTGGAGCGTCTTCATCAAGTCATACACATAATTATGCTTCAAAGGTGACTCTTGCTGGTACGGACTATTCATGTGTAAGCAACGTGATTACTATAACAAAGGCTAATCTTCAGACTGCAATAGGTTCGACTGGTCTTGGTCTTATGACCGAAAAGGAACGTAGTAAATTGGATTCTATCAAGGTTTCTAGCGGTGGTACAATCGACTTCTCAGGTGTAACTGCAAGTGGTGCATTAGCTGCTACGATAGGTGATGATAAGACAGTTGCGATTACACACAATGTAAGTGGTGTGAAAGCTGGTACATATAAATCTGTTACTGTTGACACTTATGGTCATGTAACGGCTGGTACTAATCCTACTACGCTAAGTGGCTATGGTATTACTGACGCTTTGAGTTCAAGTACGAAGTATGCTCTAAGTGATAGTGTTGGTGGCAATGCTTTAAAGGCTAATTTATTAGCTAATTTGTATAGTAATCGTCCTACAAATGCTAATATAGCCATTACAGGTAGTGGTGGATTAGCTACATTTAAAGCAACAAAATTAATGACTACGAATAAGCCAAAATCTGATGGACATATTTTACATTTCTATTGGGATAATACAGGTGGATATGATTCTCAATTAGCAGTTACTATTGGAGAGAATCCTGAGTTACAAATGCGTGGGCAACAAGCTAATACATGGGGTGAATGGCAGACCGTTTTATCAAGTAATAATTACACTGATTATGTTCCTAAAAAAGATGGTACAGGAGCTAGTGGCACATGGGGAATTAGTATAACAGGTAATGCTGCTACCGCAACTAAGGCTATATCCGCTGATTCTGCTACAAAAGCTAATCAAGACGGAAATGGTAATGTGATTAGTTTAACATATCTTCCTCTTACTGGTGGAAGTATGACTGGTACGATCATCTCATCATCTGCGTCCCAAATTCTTAGATGGACTCCTTCGGCTACTAGTGTCAATTCTACAGGCTGTAGTTGGTACGGACTTGGTACATATAGAGCTGATGATGGGGTTAATTGGTTAAATATATCTAATTATTGGGGTATTAATTTTACCACAATAAGCTCAAATAGATTTACTCATAATGGTAATATTATAATTACATCTGCAAATATTGGTTCTCAATCAGTAGCTTCAGCTACCAAAGCAACCCAAGATGGTGCAGGCAATGTAATTACATCTAAATATGTCACAATAGATACAACACAAACCATATCAGGAGCAAAAACCTTCTCGAAGGAAACAACGATTTCATCTACCACAGCTTCGACCAATAAGACCACTGGCGCACTGAAAGTAAAGGGAGGAATTGCTTCTGAGGGGCAAATAAGCGCAGATAAGACAATGATTGGAGATGCCGTTACATTAGAGTATAACGCCGAATTACAGTGCTTAAACTTCGTTTTTGCATAGGCATATATAGTATATTATGGAGAGTAGGTTCGGTGCTACTCTCCTATTTTTAGAGAAAGGAGTGTGATAGATTGTTATGTTTATGGCTACCATTTACAGATGGGGTGATAAAAAATCAAGGATTGATTAATGATGAATTTATTACCAGTATTGACCCAACATTTTCTAATGATGGTAAGTTAGGAAAATGTCTTGAACAAGGGCAGTTTGATATGAGTGCTACAATGACATCTAAAATTTTAAATAACCAAGCATTGACAATTTGTTTTTGGATATACATAAATGCAGAAGAAGGGTCAAAAGGTGGCACAATATTTGGAAATATTAATACTAATGTAGAATTTAATAATCGGAAGTTTTCTATTTTTCAATATCCTACATGCAATGATTTACATCTAAGTTGGATGAACGATGCTGCAAACGCATTTATGATGACTCCAATTTACAAGGGAGTATTGCCATCTTATCAATGGACACATGTTACCGTAACATATCATAATCCAACTATGACAGTTTATATTAATGGTATCAAAAAATATACATATAGTAGCGTAAGTAATTCATCATCTTTTGAATATCAGACAAGGATTGTTTGGCAAAATGCTTATAGAAAATTAAACGACTTCCGAATCTATAATGAGTGTTTATCCCCACGCCAAGTCAAGGAAATATCAAAAGGATTAGTCTGCCACTATCCTATGGGAAATGTTGATGGTAAGATTGGTGGGAGAAACTTGCTTGTAAAAACAAATCAGGGTAAAACCAAATGGGCAAATGCTCATGCTGATGGTTCATATTCGTGTGAATCTGTTAATTGGAATGGTATAAATGCTGTAAAAATGAGTTGTACTACTCCTACTACTTCTTGGAAAATGTTTATTTTCAATGGTCTATTGGAGAATTTTGATAAGTTAGAACCAAGTTCAATCTATACATTGTCTTATGATGTGATTGGAAACATTAAAGTAAGTTTTTCAAACTTATGGGATAGTGATGCAACTCATAGTATTGTGGCTTCAGCACAGGGAACTGTTATAAAAAAAACATATGGTTTCCATTATATTGTAAATATAACTTTGAAAGATGCATTAAATAAAAGTAAACAATTAGTATATTTTAGAAATGACTTAAAAGCAGGAGAATCTGTAATTATCGCAAATCTCAAACTTGAAAAAGGGAATAAGGCAACTACTTATACTCCATGTCCAACGGATGATCCTGTAATGTATGATAATATGATTTATGATACAAGTGGTTATTGTAATAATGGTAGTGTATCTGGTGATATTTTATGGGATACTAACACCCCTAGATATAACGGGGCTTATGATTTTAATGGGACTGGCTATATTTATAATGATAACTTAAATTTAACAACGACTGCATTTACAATATCATTTTGGATTAAAATACCTTCAGCTATTACTCATCAGCATTTTGACTTCGCTACTTTTAATAGTTGGACAAGTGAAGGTGTTGGTATTTATTGGGATACAAGTGGGCAAAAAAGTTCTAGTGGTGGTATATTTGGTAAAGATTCAAATGGAGATAAAATTCATGTAGGAGTTCAGTGTCGAGGTAAGTTAAATGAATGGACACATTTTGCTATTACATGGGATGGTACAAACGTGTATAGATATAGCAATGGTATAAAATTTTCTGAGTCTGATTTTAATGCAGTGTCTGTTTATCACCCTAGATTATGGCTAGGCAATAGTACATTTGGAGATCGAACATTAGAAAATAGTGAAAGCTGTATGTCTGATTTTAGATTTTATACTACTGCCCTTTCTGATTCTGATATTCTTGAATTATATCAATCCTCTGCTTCAGTGGATAATAATGGAAACTTAATGTTAGCTGGCGAGGTGATTGAAGAATGAGTAATATAACAAAGCAAGGGAATCTAATTACTACTGAAATATATGAAACAGATGCGGTTGTTGAAGATGAGAATTTATTAAAATACGCAATTAACGACAACATTAAAATCAGAATTGCGAATGATTTTGTCGTTTGTAACGAAATATGGGAAATTTAAAAAGAATAAATTAACACACATAGAGTCTACTTCGGTAGGCTCTTTTATTATGTAGAAAGGAGCGTTAAATGCGAAGTTACGTTCTAGTTAATAATCAAGAAACCTATACTCTTGTGAAGTTCTCTGCACAGGATTTTGCGAATGATCCTGTGCTATATTTGCAGACAGATTACTTACATGGAGTGAAGGAGAATTTCAAGAAAATAACAGCTATACAGGTATTCCAGAATGATATATCTGTTGGCTTATACGAAATATACGATACATACTCTGACATTACAGACTGTGGTGCACAGTATAATGAAGATGTGAACCAATTTGTAGATTGCTTGGCGGTTAGACTAACAAAGAATAATCTCGCTGAACAAGTTCAGAGTTTACAGGATATTGTAAATCCTGTTATAGATTTTAATACAATGTCTGACGAGGAAATTAAGACATACAAGAAAGGTGTACTCAATAGTACCTGCACAGCAGAAATATCAAAGGGTGTACAAATAGAAACAGATAAGGGCACAGAGACATTCAGCCTTGAACAACATGATCAGAACAATATCTCTTCTCTCTGTTTGACTGCAATGCAGAATCCAGCAGTTGCATATTTGCCGTATCACTCAAATGGTAACGAATGTCGTATGTTTCCTGCTAAAGTAATTATATCACTCTATCTTCAGATGCAGTTAAAGATTACTCAGGAAACTACTAAATGTAATCTGCTTCGTGTACAGTTAGACGGAGAGACAGACAGAAATACAATTATGTCTTATACATATGACACACCTCTTAATGAATCATATCAGGCACAGTATAACGAGATTATAGCTAATACTCTTGAGATTATACAGGGACTTATTGCTGGGTTTATGGGCGGTTCAGGAACTACAGATGACTCAGATAATACACCTGACACGGATACCTCTACATCAGAAAGTGGTGATTCAGATGGCGAAAATACAGAAACTACTACAAAAGATACTACAGCTAACTAGCATTGGCATAGTATCTGGTTTTATATATTGTGGTTTAGAAATTTTATGGCGAGGTTGGACACATTGGACGATGTTCATACTCTCTTTTATTGTGGGAATTATCATTTCACAGTATAACAATATGTTCACATATGATATGGATTTAGCATGGCAAGTATTATTTGGTGGTTTGACTTCTATCATGTTGGAATATTTATTTGGTATTACATTCAATCAAGATTTTACCA
Source organism: Coprococcus ammoniilyticus (assembly GCF_025567345.1). Lineage (NCBI taxonomy): Bacteria > Bacillati > Bacillota > Clostridia > Lachnospirales > Lachnospiraceae > Coprococcus > Coprococcus ammoniilyticus. The sequence continues at coordinate 325,326 of NZ_JAOQJS010000004.1, read as the reverse complement.
TATGGGACTATAGGGGACTTTGGGGAACATTTGCACAGAATCAACTTAACATCTTCTTCTGTTGTACTTGGTTTGTGATTGTATGTATATCAATTTTTATATTGGACTGGTTTGAATATAAGGTGCTTCATGCTGAGAATAAACCTTACTATGTCGTGTTCGGACATATATTCAGACCGTATGGAGAATAAGTTAATGGGCTGTTATATGCCCTAATTTTAGTTGAGAAAAAGGAGAATTTATTATGTCATTTAATAAGAAGATTGCAACAAAGGGATTTTATAACATTGAACTGGTAAATATTGCAGAATGGTATGCACAGAGTAGACAGGAAGACAAGGAAAAGTTTAATGTTCTGCCATTCAGAATACAGTTGGCACTTCGTACAAATATGCAGGAAGTAAATAAGACTGCTCAAAGTTTAATAGAAATAAGAAACGAATTAGTACAGGCGTTATGGAATAAATACATCGAAGCTGGCAAAACTGAAGAAGTTGAAGTAAATGGAGCAAAGCAGATTGAAATTAAGAAAGAATTTGCAGAGGAATACCAGACTGAAGCGGCTGAATGTCAAAAGAAATTTGATGAAGTATTGAATGATAGAACTGAAGTGACGCTTTCTGTATTCGATATGGATGCAGTATATGATACTCTTCCTGATGATTGCAGATTAAATATCCGTGATATTGATATGTTGTCCTTTATGGATAAGATTCAGCAAGACGAAGAAATTAAAGAAAATACAGTTGTGGAGGGCAAGTAAATTGCTCTCTTTAGAAAGGGGTGATTTTACTTGGCACAATTAGGAAATTTGCTTGTCACAGGGTCAAGTAGACTGCTTGGCAAGCTTTTTTGTGAGGACATAATCGTTGGAAATTCATTGACGGTTAAGACATTGAGTGCCACGAATTTTACGTCAACAAGTATAACAACAAGCGGATTAACTGTTAATGGTAATGCTACCACTACTGGTACATTGAATGTTGGTAATTCATCTACTAACGGAAAATTGTCTCTCAATAATAAAATAGCTATCAGAGATAACGGATATAGTTGGCTAGGAATAAACGACCAAATTGCTTTTGGTAGTGGAGTATATTTTGGCAAAAGTACGGTACGAACAGACGGGACTTTTCAAGTAGGAGATTCTGGTAGCAGAGTTTTATTCAACACATCTTATGCTCAATTTGGTGTCCCAGTCACAATTAACAACTCTCTCGCCGCTAATAATATTACAGCAACCAATGTAACAATCAATGATACTCTGAAAGCATTTAAGTATGAATTAAATACTATTCAAGACTTAGGTGGTGAATTCTGTGTTGCTCCTATAATATATATTCAATCAGGTGCAACAGTTAATGTATCTAAAGCAAGTGCTACAACTATTACTGTTTCTATCTTAGATAAAACAGCAATTACTTCTGATTCTATTCAAGGGGTTCGTTGGGCACAAAATTCTAAAATTAAATTTCAAGGTAAAATTGATGGATTAAATATTAGATGTAGCGGTGTTATGGCTGCTAAATTGAATACAACTGCTAATACTATGTCATTAACACTTACTGTCGAATCTTCAATAGCCGATCATTTTTCTACGGCTAAAAAAGGCGCATCGTATAGTGATATTAGTGTAATGCTCTATCAGAGATATGGTAAAAAAATTGGCTCAACTACTGAGAATGTATATTCACCTGTCGGTATTAGAATGTCTGCCACAGGTAGTGCAAATTCTGCACCTTATGTAGATATTTGGGGCAGTAAATCAAGCTCTGATCCTGACACTGTGTATACTATTCCGAGTGTAAGATTAGGGTATCTTGACGGATTAAAATGTGGCACTTATGATTGTGTCGGTTATGGCTTATATGCGGATAATGTATATCTGAACGGTACTATTATAAGTAATTCTGGACAACTTGGTGGATTCAAAATTGGTGCAAACAATCTCAGTAATGGAACTTGGGGTACAGATAAATCAGTATTAATGTCAATAGGAACTACAGAGAATAAAGCGATTGGTGGTTCATCCGCTATTTCTGGTTGGTGTTTCACCGCTGGTTCGAAATTTGGCGTTACTACAAGTGGCGATTTATATGCGAGTAATGCAAATATAAGTGGTACGATAAATGCTTTGAAAGGTACGATTGGTAGATTTAATATTACAGATACATATCTCATAACAGGAAGTGACGATACATGTACAGGAATGGGTGAAAACCAAGCTTTTTGGGCTGGCAGTAATGATAGCAATAATGCACCATTTCATGTTGGATATGATGGCAGTATCTATTCTATTAAAGGTTCGGTCGGTGGTTGGAACATTGAGAATGGTAAGTTATATGCTGGTGATGGATCAGCAGATAATCCTGTGGCAGTTATGCAGATGCCACAAAAGAATAATTTATGGACATTTGCGGTTGGTGGCACATCTCATAGTAATTATAGTGATTGTCCTTTTAGAGTAAGTAAAGATGGTAAAATGAGAGCTTCATGGGCAAGTCTGGCAGGTTGGACTATAACAGATGGTAAAATATATAGTGGAGATCCTACTAATAGTGGCGAAAAGGTTTCAGTAATGCAAATTCCAACTGCAAACACAACATGGACATTTGCAACAGGAGGAACTTCTCACACTAATTATTCTGATTGCCCATTTAGAGTAAGCAAAGATGGGCATGTGTTTGGTACAGAAGTAAATGTAGGTGTAGATGATGATACACGAGGACGTGCATCTACATTAATTACTAATATGGGAATAACAATTAATGTTAATAATTCTACGACTAATTATGGATTAATTATGGAACAAACAGGGAGTTCTGGAAATCCTTATTTTGGTGTCACATTACAAGGAAAATTATTTGCTAGATCTAGTTCTGGATTTTGCAAAAAAGGAACTGTTGTTTGTAAAGCAACTGCAAATACTCCAACAAAAACATCCGTTACCTTTAGTAGCGCATTTAGTGCAGTGCCAACTGTTGTTGTTACCCCTATCTCCGCACAACCTGGAACATATGTAAAATGTGTGTCGGTATCAAATGTTACAACTAAAGGATTTGATATATATTTGAATCGAACCGATGCTAATAGTACAAGTGTAGCATGGATTGCTATGTTATAAAGGAGGTGAAAATGTGAAAGTAAATGATTTTACCTTTGCTGATAAAACATTGGCAGATTTTAACTGTATATGTTGTAATTTTGATAGTGGATCGGGTATGGTGGAAGTCGGTGTGGAATTAAAACTAAATCAAGAAAAATCATCTGGATCGGATTGGTTCAATTTATATTCTACGACATATGATGAGCCATTTACTCTTCCACTCTCTATATGTGTAAACATGTGTAATTCAGATATAGATTATCTGACTGTTGCACAAGCGAGAAAAATTCAAAAGTGGCTTTCTCTAAAAAACAAGAAATTCAGAATCAATTGTTCTGGTTATGAGAATATCTACTGGATTGGTAATTTTTCTGCAAAACAAGTGATGATAAATGATCAAATCATTGGTTTTAATTTGACTTTTACAGCCAATACACCATATGCTTTACAAGATGATTTGCTTATTAATTGTGATTTATCAGCGAATATTCGAGAAACAGAATTTGAAATCAGTAGCGATAAATATGGTTATATAAACGCTGATTATATTATTACATGTAAAGAAGCTGGCGACTTAACTATTTCTAGTTATTATGTAGACCAAGAGAACAAATTATTAATTCTTGACAGACAATTTAAGATTGATAATTGTAGTGTGGATGAGATTATTACTATTAATGGGGCATCTCAACTTGTGACAAGTAGCATAACTGGTAGGCAATTAGGAAAGGACTGTAATTTCTTATTACCTAGATTAATCAATACATATCAAGATGTAGACGAAACCGTTAAAAATCGAATTGTGGTTAATCGCCCGTGTACAATTAAAATTACATATACCCCTATTGCTATGATCGCATATGGATATAAGGGTTAGGAGGACGAAATGGCTAAAATAAATGAAACACAATATATAATACTTGACGTTATGAATCATGCCGCTGTTGGCACTATATATGCCAAGCAAGGTGACATCAATCGTATTGTCAAGTTTAAAATCGTAAATGCTGGAAAACCAGTAGATATATCAAAACTAGATGCTGTTATCAATATTAAAAAGCCAGATAAGACCGTTATTATATCGAATTTAGATAAAGACAAGAGGAATAATCTTCTTGTCTTTTCTTTCGGTAAAAATGCAACGGTTAAGCCTGGTGAAATTGAATATGACATCTTATTAACTGAGCAAGGTACTGCTATCTCTACCGTGACAGGTAAAATGATAGTTGCTAAAAAAGTTATTCAGGACGGAGATATTAAAAGTTCAAATGAGTTTAATGCATTAGTTGATGCATTAGAAAAGGTAACTCATATACCTGAAATTGCCGATGATAACATCTCCGAAAAGACAACATGGTCAAGTAATCAGATTGTTAAATGTATCAAGGACGGTGGTTTTGGTAATATAGATGATGAATTATCATCCGAATCCGAAAATCCTGTAAAGAATAAAGTTATATATGAAAAAATATATCAATATTTCTTGGATAATGCTGTCTACCCAATTAATCTCATTGTAAAAGACTTTTATAAGGACGGTATCGCAAAGCAAGGATTGTTGAGTACAAGAACTTGCGATGGTTTCAATTATGCCACAGGTGAAAAAGTTTTAAATACAGATAATAATTATGATGATTCTATCAGTTGCGTTGTATTAAATGCTGATATAGGAGCTGTCGAACTGAAATCTGATCTCGAATATCCATTTGTTGTAATGGGTGATGAAGATAAAATTATTCATGTAGAACATAATGAACATGCAGTAAAAGGAAACATTGTAACAATGACATATTGCATTCCTTACAATGCTAAATATATTTATTTTAATTATTATAAAGATGAAATAAATGATATCTTTCCTACTTTTGGGAAAGGTGGAACATGTATGGTTAGATGTAAAGCAAGTGGATTGCCTATGATTACCTATTATGATAAGGATTATTATGAAGAACATGGTGCTGTAGATGTAGGTGATTTATCTCAACAAGTTGAAAAATGTAATACCGATATTGAGACGTTAAAAAAATCTGTCAGTGATGAATTTGAAACGATAACAGAGAAGATCAAGCAGATTCAGACAGTCGGATATGGCGTATATGGAAAAGCTGATACGACTATTGTAAGTAACGGAACGGCAAGATATATATATGGAACATGCACGATAGAACAGGAGGGTGAATGATGAAAGGATATAAGGAGTTGATATTGTCAAACTTGGTTGACAACAGCTATATTGTAACAATCACTGATGAAGTGATGCAGCAGATTGCTGATGCACTCAGATGTAAGTTAAGTACAGTTACAAGCGGCAGCAAGTGGATTCTGTACAGCGGAGAATCTACAAAAGATGGATTTATTTGTTCTATATCCGGCAGTAATTTTACAATAAGACAGTACATAAATGGCGTAGAACAGACATCAACAAACAAACCAGCAACGGTAGTTAACCAGAATATGAATGGAAACAGTGCAAAGAATTTCAGGCTAAGATATGCAAACGGGAAAAATGGAGCGACATTCTTTGTATTTATTTCAGACACAATGACATCAGGAACACAGTTATCGTTTTTGATAAGCACAGCGACATTGCAGGACAAGTCAAATATCGGAGTATACGGATATATAGGATCTAATTACAAATTCTGGATTGATGGTGGCGAAACATACAATTTGTATGGAGAGGAAACATATGGATATGCGGATGACTATGTTGTTATGACTATTATACCACTTCCGAGGAAAAATACCGTTATCAATGGATTATATCGGTGTTTGGTCAACAAGAATCAGGCAGACAGATATGTATTCAGTATTGATGCTAAAAAGTATCTTGCATGTGATGATCAGACAGGCTATGGTAAATGCGTCATTGAACTTGACGACAATATGTTAGCATAAAATTATAGGGTATGCAGATTAATTTCTGTATACCCTATTTTTTACGATTTGCAAAGATTCTTTGTCTCTAGTTCTTTATTATTTTGTCTCCACGCATTTTGAAGAGTCTCCATTTTGTCTCCATTAATACATCAAAATATACCAATTTATATCAAGATATAACAACTTATTCCAGTTTTCTCGATTTTACGATTTTGCCTTAAACATTTGATAACACAAGATTTTTCAAGGTTTTCCTTGCTTTTCTGTCCATAAATACGGGGTTATCTGGTATACGTAATAATTCAGCCAATTGGCATATAATGTATTAGCATGGCAGCGCCAGGATTTGATTGGTGTCTTGCTTGAATCGTTGTCCGGATAATAATTTACCGGAATATCCGGATTCAGTCCCTTTGCAAGATCACGCTTATATTCTTTATCAAGCGTCAGAATATCATATTCCGGATGTCCGGTTACGAATATATTCTTTCCTTCATCGCCAATGATCAGATAAGGACCTGCCTCATCGGACTCCGCTACGATCTCCAGATGCGGATTTTTTACGATCTCATCTTTGTCTACACCTGTATATCTGGAATGCGGTACATAAAAGATATCATCAAACCCACGAACAAGCGGTGTCTTTCTGTGGAAGGTATGATGCATATAGATTCCTGATAATTTCTTATCCAGCTCATGCTTCTGCACCCCATACCGATAATACAGACCTGCCTGTGCGCCCCAGCAGATATGGATCGTGGAGGTTACATTTTTCTCCGACCAGTCCATGATTTCTTTTAATTCATCCCAGTATTCTACATCTTCAAATTCCATCTTCTCGATCGGTGCTCCTGTGATAATGAATCCATCCCATTTCCGATCTTTGATGCTGGAAAAATCGGTGTAGAACCGTTCCAGATGGCCTTTTGGTGCATGCTTGGATTCATATGTCATCGTACGGATCAGGGAAATATTCACTTGAAGCGGCGTATTTGACAGACTTCTCATAAGCTGTAATTCTGCATCCTGCTTTAAAGGCATCAGGTTCAATATCAATATATCAAGCGGACGGATATCCTGACGGATGGCTCTGTCTGAACCCATCACAAAGATATTCTCATCCTCCAGTATTTTCTTTACCGGTAAATCATCGTCAACTCTAATTGGCATTTTCTATCAAGTCCTTTCTGTTTCAACTGCCATTTTTCTGTTTCTATATTATCAGGAAAACTGTTCCAGAAACTGCGCTTCTGAAATGATCGGTATTCCCAGACTCTGTGCTTTTTTATTCTTCGAAGATGTGGATGTCACATCGTTATTGACCAGATATCCGGTCTTTGAAGATACAGAACCTGCTACCTTTCCGCCCCGGTCTTCGATATACTGCTTCATCTCATCCCGGTTTGCAAATTGTACCAGGCTTCCGGTTATTACAAAGGTAATACCTGCAAGCGTCTGTGGTACCGTTTCAGTCTCTGCTTCAAACTCTAATTCACGAAGCAACCTATCTATAATAGCACAATTCGACGGATTTTTAAAATATCTTACAATTTCCTCTGCGATCACTGTTCCGATTCCATCAATCTCTGTATATGCTTCTACATCCGCATGCATGATCTGATCCAGGTTATTTTTAAAATGTTTGCAGATCAGCTTCGCTGTTGCATCTCCGACCCCAGGAATTCCAAGGCCATAGACAAAACGGTTCATCGTTGTGTGTCTGGATGTATCAACAGCCTGAATCAGCTTCGCATAAGACTTCTCTCCAAAGCCTTCCAACTCAACGATCTCTTCTTCATGACGATTCAGGTGATAGAGATCATCCAGATGATCCAGATATCCCTGTTCAATAAATTTGTCTATCGTGGCTTCTGAGAGACCGTCAATATTCATAGCATTTCTGGATACAAAATGAGCAAATGATTTTAACTTCTTTGCAGGGCAGAATTCATTGGTACAATAAAGGGTCTCTACCTGATCTACACCCTCTCCCTCCGTCACGATCTTTGTCAGACCACCACAGGCAGGACAGGATTCCGGAATCGATACATTTCCACTTCTGGTATGATTTTCGGCAATCTGCGGAATGATCATATTTGCCTTATAGACCGAGATCTCATCTCCGATCCCAAGCTGCAACGACCGAAGGATACTGACATTATGGATACTTGCACGGCTGACTGTTGTTCCTTCAAGGGACACCGGATCAAATACCGCAACCGGATTGATAAGTCCCGTTCTGGAAGGGCTCCACTCCACATACTGCAGATGGGTCACTGCCTGTTCATCCGCCCATTTGAATGCCATACTGTCTCTTGGGAACTTCGCTGTTCTACCGAGACTCTTTCCATATGCAAGATCTTCTAACACCAGTACCAGACCATCCGAAGGAAAATCGTTCTGCTCAATCTGTTCTGCAAACTTTGCTACACGCTCCGGCAGCTTATCAGCATCGATCAAATAATGCTCTACGACATCAAAGCCCTGCTGCTCCAGCCAGTCTAATTCATAGGAAAAGGAATTCTTAAAGTCCACATCTTCTCCATCCACCAGATTAAAGGCAAAGAAATGTACGTTTCTCTCTTTTGTAATGCGGTTATTCAACTGTCTGACAGAGCCGCTGCATAAGTTTCTCGGGTTTTTATATTTTGCATCTGCATCTGTGATCTGCTCATTTATCTTCTCAAAATCTGAATACTTGATAACTGCCTCTCCACGGATCGTCAGCTTACCCTTATATGGAATCTCTTTCGGAATATTTGCAAATACTCTTGCGTTGTTCGTTATAACCTCGCCCTCTAAGCCATTTCCTCTGGTTACTGCTTTTACAAGCGTGCCATTCTCATAGGTAAGGACAACGGTAAGACCATCTAACTTCCATGAGATCACACCCTGATGTGTGCCAAGCCATGCTGCCAGTGCTTCCACACTCTTGGTCTTATCAAGAGAAAGCATTGGATGCTCATGAGCCTCTTTCGGAAGCTCACTTACAATCTCATATCCGACATGAACCGTCGGACTGTTCGACATTACAATTCCTGTCTCTTTTTCAAGTTCTACCAGTTCATCATACAAGGCATCATATTCCAGATTGCTCATGATCTCGGTATCTTCCTGATAATATTTCTTTGATGCCTCATTCAGTTTTTCAACTAATTCTTTGATTCTGTCTCTCTTTTCCAACTGACATACCTCTTATTTCCAACAACATTCTGTTCATTTTTATTATCCGGCTGTGCTTCTTCCCGCTTTGTTTTTACTTCTTCTTTTCGTTCCACTAAACGTCTGAGTTCTGTTTCTTCTTCCTTTGTCAAATGGCGGTACTCACCCGGTCTCAGATTCCCCAGACGAATATTGATCACTCGAAGCCGTTTCAGATTTACGACCTTATATCCAAAATATTCGCACATTCGGCGGATCTGGCGATTCAGCCCCTGTGTAATTATGATCTTAAAGGAATAATTATCGATCTTATACAGACGACATTTTTTTGTCACCGTATCAAGAATCGGAACACCTGCCGCCATCTGTGTTAAAAATTCGTCCGTGATCGGCTTATTCACACGGACACGATATTCCTTCTCATGATTATTGACTGACTTCTGGATACTGTTTGACAGGTCTCCATCGTTTGTCAAAAGCAGTAATCCCTGTGAATCCTTATCTAATCTTCCTACATACTGCAATCGGATCGGATACTTAATATGATCAAAGATGTTATCCGGATCATCATGACTTGCCGTGCAGGTCAGTCCCAGTGGTTTATTGTATGCAAGAATAACTGTCTCTTCACGCTTTCTTACAGGCTTTCCATCGACCATTACCCTGTCATTTGCCTCTATCTTCTGTCCCATTTCCGCAGGCTTCCCATTTATTGTGATCCTGCCTTTTAATATATATTCATCTGCCGCACGTCTGGAACAAATGCCAGCTTCGCTCAGATATTTATTAATTCGAATGCCTTCTGCCATATCATGACCCTTCCTGTTCTGTCTCTCTGCTGCGACTGTTTTGCCGCTCTTTTTATCTGTTTTCTTTATAACCATATCTTTTTAATCATACCATTCTGATCATTAAAAGTAAACAATTACAACTTTTCAATTTCGGGGCTTGTTTTTTCTCTTTTTCCGACGTATAATAAGGCAAACGCAAAGGTGTGTTTCTACGGAAACGCACCTTTTTTTGTATTTAAATTTAGAAGCTGAAGTTATAACATTTTATAAAGGACGTGAATATATGGATAATATCGATAAGAAAATATTACATTTATTACAGCACAATGCCAGAACCCCTTTAAAGTATCTGGCAAATAAAGTATTTCTCTCCTCTCCTGCGGTATCTGCAAGAATCGACCGGCTGGAAAAGGCAGGTGTGATCACCGGATACCATGCAGGCATCAACCCGGAAGCTCTGGGGTATCACATTACCGCATTTATACACATGGCACTCGATCCAAAACAGAAACCAACCTTTTATCCCTTTATCGATGCCTGCCCCAATGTACTGGAATGTAATTGTGTGACCGGTGCCTACTCTATGTTGATGAAGGTTTGTTTTCCAAGCACAATGGAACTGGATTCTTTCATTGGCCAGCTACAGCGATTCGGAAATACAGAAACACAGATCGTATTCTCCACTCCTGTTCAAACTCGTGGAATCGACATCGGTATTGTATCTCCTGTAAATGAAGAAAATGCTATCTAGTATGTCTGCGGACGGTCGTCTGTAACTTCTATATTATATAAGGCAAATAATAAAACAAAAAAGTTCCGTATCAGAATTCTGTCATATCCGAAGAATTCTTTTATGGAACTTTTTTATGTCTTGATATCTGCTTACAAACCTACTGCTAACTGGTTCACACATTTGCAGAATCAGCTAAAATATCCTTCCTATTGTGCATCTTCCGGTGTAGCTGCAGTATTCTCTGTTGTAGCCGGTTTGCTGATCAAATCATAAAATGCCCGGAATGTTTTATCTGTATCCAGAAGATATTCTGTATTCTCTTTTACATGAACATAGATATCCTGAATATCCTTTGATGCCTTAAAGCTGTTCAGATAAGAAAGCTGTGCATTTGACAGCTCCCCATTAGCGATCTTATACGAACCGTCCTGGTCTGTTATAATATAGAAGGTCACGATATCAAGCGGCTTTGATTCTACGTCCGCAATGTCCATATAGGACAATTCAACCACAACATATTCTCCTTCTGCATAACCATCTGCCAGATAACAGGTCGTATCTTCAAAACCTTTTAGGTATTTTGCAGAGTTTTCCAATACTGACATATCATCAAACTCGGTTGGATCCGTCACCAGTGACTGTAACGTTGCCTGATCACAGGCTGCTTTTGCCGTAAGATACTTACTAACCAGATCATTAATCTCTGAAACATCACTTTTCTTATATGATGCATTCTCCGGAATCGTCAGCTCAACCGTATTATTTTCTCCCGGCACAATTTTGGGTTTTCTGATAAAAAATGCGTACACATAACAGGAACACAATAATGCAAATATCACCCAGCCGATCGCAAGCTTCATTCCAGCCCGGATCACGATCTCTCCTTCTTTTGTCTTTATATATGTATCACCAAGAAAACTGTTTTTTTTATGATTCAATTTTCCTATGCTCCTTTTCATATTTTATATCGACAAAATTCTACCATTCTGTTCTGTATTTTGCAAGTTCATCCAGGAAGTATTCATAATTCAGCGAAGAAATATAAGAAAATATTTGATTATTTCAGCGAAATATTGTATTATATATAAGTCATGCACCAGTAGCTCAGTGGATAGAGCAACGGCCTCCGGAGCCGTGTGCGGTGGTTCGATTCCACTCTGGTGCATATTTTTTATGCATAAAAATACCGGCAGCCACTTAAAAGGAATGTGGCTGCCGGTATTTTCTTTTAATAAAATGATGATATTTTTACATTGTAACAAAGATGAACTTTACAACGAATAACGCTGCGATGATCGTTACAACGATATCTTTCTTCTTGTAGTTACCTGTGAATAAGGTAATCAGAACGTATGAAATTGATCCTACACCGATACCATTTGAGATAGAATAGGTTAATGGGATCATAAGGAAGGTAAGGAACGCAGGAACTGCTGAACGCATATCATCCATATCGATCTTGGCAAAGTTCTTAGCCATTAATACACCTACAAAGATCAGTGCCGGAGCTGTTGCACATGTTGGGATCACACCTGCGATTGGGCTTAAGAACAGACATACTGCGAAGCAGGCTGCTGTAACTAAACTTGCAAGACCTGTTCTACCACCTGCTGCGATACCGGATGCAGACTCAACGAAGGTTGTACATGTCGATGTACCAAGAATAGCACCTGCTGCTGTACCGATAGAGTCGCACATCATACTCTTATCTAAGTTGATCGGGTCACCATTCTCATCTAACATATTTGCCTGTGATGCGGTTCCGTATAAGGTTCCGATCGTATCAAACATATCTACCAGACAGAATGCAACGATCAGCATGATACCTGAGAATACGCCACCAACATATGGGCTTTCAAATGCATTTCTCCATGCATCCGCCTTGAAGCATCCAAGGAAACCGATCTCGCCAAAGTCTTTGAAAGACTGACCGATGCTGGATACATCAAAAGATGGTGTCTCCAGATTAAATACATAATAAAGGACTGTGGAAACAATGATACCGATTACGATATTTCCCTTTACATTTAACTTTGCAAGAACTGCGATCAGGATAATACCGATGATAGTTACAACCGGTGGAATAACTGCTTTCCATGCAGCTGCCGGTGTCTCTGCGCCTGAAATTGCTCCATGGAAATCAAAGATCTGTACCAGTGTATACTTGTTCGCCTGTACAAGACCTGAGCCCTTTAAACCAACCAATGCGATGAACAAACCGATACCGGCCGGTATTGATTTCTTCAGACATTCCGGCATGGCTGTCGCAATGTACTTACGAAGTCCGGTTACGGATAGGATCAGGAATACAATACCTGATAACAGAATGATAACAAGACCCGACTGATAACCTTCAATCACGCTGCAACCTGCAAAGAATGCACCGGATACAAATGAGGTACAGAAGAATGAATTCAGTCCCATACCACATGCCTGTGCATACGGCATTCTGGCAAGGAATGCCATAAGAAGTGTACCGATAACAGCCACAAGAACGGATGCGATAAATACTGCATTCCATACCCTGCCTACTTCTGCTGCGCTTGCGCCTTCTGCAACAAGCCATCCAGCCTTACCATCTGCTGCTACCTGATTTGGGTTTACCAGGACAATGTATGCCATGGCAAAAAATGTTGTGAGTCCGGCCATAATCTCTGTACGAACATTAGAACCGCGCTCTGAAATGTGGAAAAATTTATCCATATTTCCCTTCCTTTCTTTTGTTTATTCTTATTAAAAGCATTGGTTGTCTACCTGTCCCTCACTACAGATATATGCCATGCTTTATAATCAAAATTCTGTGTGCCGTTACCGCACTGTTTCTTCCAGGAATTCGGCAACACTGTCATCCAGATAATCACCGATCACAAGATCCGCCGCTTTCTTGCAACACTCTGTCGCGTTTAAAACCGCAACACCAAGTCCGGCTTCTGCTAACATCTCACTGTCATTATCTCCATCGCCGAAAGCAATTGTTTCTTCCATTGATATTCCAAGGAATCGTAAAATTTCCTTTAACCCATTATGTTTGCCGGAATGACGATCAGATATCTCGATCAATCGCGGCGCTCCGGATGTTACATAAACAGTATGGATATTTTGTGTTAATTCATGCATGATACGGTATTTTTTCTCTGTCGGTCCTACAATCGAAATCGAATCCAACTCCGTATTATGCTGTAAAATAAACTGCCTTATATCAGGCACCGGCGTTCTGGTGCTTCTTACATAAGCACTGATATCCTCTGACTCTCCAAAATTCATTGGATTCTCATAATATATCTCAGATGTATATCCTCTACCGTCTATAAAACATTCAAAGAATACATCTTTATCCGTAACCAGATCAAATATCTGCTCCGGTACTTCCGGTCGTAATTTTAAATTATATACTGAATGATCATCTGATAAATCATAGATTGCTGCCCCATTGGATGTGATCGCATACCGGACACCCCGAATCTCCCGGATGCATTCTGGAATGGAATAAACAGATCTTCCACTTGCCGGAATAAAAATAACGTGGCTGTCTGCCAGTTTTTCAAGAACTTCCTTTGTTCTATGGGAAATCCCATCCCGTCTTAAAATCGTTCTGTCCAAATCTGAAACCACGCATCTGTACTTCATCTGCTTTTCCTCTGTTTTCGAATTTACTTTCATATGTTACCATATTTCGTAAGGGAAATAAAGATATTATAAACTTTTTTTACATAAATACAGAAAAAGGGGCTATTTTCATTACATTTTTACCCGGTTGTATAAAAACTGTGATAAAATAAATACACATCAGAAAGGAGACCACTATGTTGCATGAAATATCCGATGAACGCTACTGCTTTATTGAAGATACCATTTGTGATGCATTTTTATTGGTATTGAAAGAAAAAGGAATAGAAAAAATAACCGTGACCGACATCATAAAAAGAGCCGGAATTGTTCGCAGTACATTCTATAACCACTACGAAAATATTCCAGCTCTTATAACTGCTGTTGAAGATAAAACTATCCAGGATATTTTCACCCTCATGGAAGACTTTCATCCTGAAAACAATCAGGATATATGCAAATCTTTCTTTCTGACAATTTGTAATTATACCAAAACGAATCCGTTTCTGGCAAATATTCTCCGGAGTCCAAGAGGCGATGAATTCTTTGAAAAGGCTTTAACTATGTTCCATCGTTATGTAACAGATGCCACCCTGAAAACAACGCCTTCCATGCACTCCAAAGAAGAGGTCTCATATATGATCGCATGCAGCATTGGCAGTACCTTGGGTGTTCTCCATAAATGGACAAGAGAAAATTTTGAGAGTTCCGAAGAAATCATTGCCGGAATACTGACACAGTCATTTCTCACAGGTATACTTCCTTATCTGTCTTAAAGTGCTTCATCAATCAGAACTTCCTGCCTTTTTATCTTCTTAGTCGCACTCTTGATAAATGGATATTTACGAATAATCAACCCCGTAATCCGACGATAGGTCGGCTGCGTATTATTATAACTGTCGATAAATGCCTGAAGCTCTGATCTGATTGTTTCCTCGTTCATCCGTTTTGCCGAGACAGCATCCTGATCCGGATAGATCCTTGCAATAAGACCATTGTTCTCTCCTGTCACAATCACCTCCCCCACCAACTTTCCAAGAGCCAGCTTATTTTCTATTTCCTCCGGTGATATATTTTCTCCGTTTGAAAGAATGATCAGATTCTTTATTCTTCCATTTATAAATAAGAATCCATCTTTATCCAGATATCCTTTATCTCCTGTATGCAGCCATCCACCTCTTAAGGCTTCTGCAGTCTCTTCCGGCATCTGATAATAACCCTTCATAACGCTGCTGCCCCGTACCAGAATCTCGCCATCCTCAAAAGAAATCTCAACATTGGAAAGCGGTCGTCCTATAGAACCGGTCTTATGATCTTCCGGTACATTGCTACTGATAACAGGAGAACATTCCGACATTCCATATCCCTCATAAATATTTACACCATATTCTGCAAATTTCTCAATATAAAACGGATCCAGATGTGCTCCACCTGTAAATATTGTTTTCAGCTTTCCCCCAAATGCCTTGGCTGCAACTATTTTCTTTGGGATCAACGGGTTCATTGCCGAAAGACGTTTGTAGATTGTTTCTACCATCAAAGGTACCATCAGCATAATATCAGGATGAAAGACGCCCATATTTTTTACCATATGCAACAGAGAATCATTAATACATACCGTTGCTCCAAAGGAAAAACCTTTGAGCCAATCCATAACAAGGCAAAATGCATGATGAATCGGTAAAACACTTAATACTATGGTTCCGGGCTCTGCAGTATAATTAACAGATTTTACATTTTCTGCCAGATTTCTCTGTGTCAGCATAACACCTTTACTCTTTCCTGTAGTTCCGGAGGTGAAAATGATCGTAGCAATATCTTCCGGATCCGGTGCTGCAAAATCATCTGTACCGTTTATACCTGACGTCATTAATTCTGCTACAGATGCAACTTTTTTCTGATTTGTTTCGATTTTTTCTTCCTGTAATATCCAGATTTTTTTCAGTTTTGGACATTCCTCCAGTATCCGTTCCGACAAGGTCTGAATTTTAGGACTTAAAAAGAGTGCTTCCGCATCTGAACGATTCAGAAGATCTATCAAATCCTCTACCGGAAGTCCTGCATCAAGAGGAACGGCTACTGCCTGACCTGTTATAATTCCCAGATAAGCTTCTATCCATTCCACAGAACTACTACCGATCAATGCTATATGCTTTCCCTGAAAGCTTTCCTCACACAATCCTTTTCTGACAGACTTGGCATTCTCCATCAGCTCCCGGTAGCTTCTATCACAGATTTCCTTTTTCTTCAACCATTGCACTGCCTTTATTTCTGAAAACTTTTTTTCGCTTTCTTCCAAAATATCACGAATTAACATATCTTATTATACCTCCGCACATACTTGCTGCGATCATATACTTATATTCTCTGATTATACAGTTTCCTGCTGTAATCGCTCTAACAGATCAAGTGCTTCTACAATTGTGAATACATGCAGTGCATCGTCTTCCTCCAGTTCAATGTCAAATGTGTCTTCGATTTCTCCCAAGAAAGACATAAAATCAAGCGAACTAAAGCCCAGATCTTCTCTGAACTTCATATCGTTTGTCATCTCCTCCGGCTTAACATCACAATACTGTGCTATGATTTTCTTAAATTGCATTTCCTGTGTCATAATAATTTCTCCTTTATATGTTTTATTTTATACCTGTTCCATGATTTCTCCGATACTCATATCAGGTTCCGCGATTCCTTTAAATAATATCCGCATCATATAGTAATATAACAATTCCATATCATGTTCTGCCAAATGTGCGGTCTGGTAATGATATGAAAAATTCATACCTCCATTATCTGTATGAGATACTGTCAGATACATTTTCTTTGTAGCTGCACCATTTGCAAACCATTTTGCATGCTGTGGAATTTGTACCAGATGAGGATTATCCAATTTTACCGGCATCGGCTGATAAGTAAGGTAACAGCTTTCATAGGCTGTATTCTTCGGTGTATGATATCGTTTCTGCATCTCCTCTCTGATCAACGCCGGATCATAGTTACTGTGCATATAGATCCGATTCTGCATATTCTGGATCTCATATGCTGCCGACAGGAAATCAGTATCTGCCGAAATCACAGTTCTACATGGAAACATAATAGTTCGACTACCACCGGAGGTCCATTCATCATGAGTAGACCGTCTTGAAATGAAGTTTTCTATCGTAATATCTTCCTGTCCATGATTCATCTTTGACAGATATGTACGAATACCAAGTAACAACAGATTTGTCATTGAAAGCTGATGGTTCATACAAAAATCTATCAGGTTTTTCGTTGGCTCCGGCTCCAGTTGATAATCCTTTACTGCCACAAACAACTGATCTAATTCTATATCGGCAGCCCTGAGTGTTTTATTCCTATGTAACTTTCTTGATGCTTCCAGTACATCTAAACCCTGGATATCAGAATAAAGGGGTTCCCCCCATGCATCCAGCTGATCATCCCAGAACTTTTTATCTTTGGCAAAACGTTTTTCATTATTTGCACGATTCAGATCTTTAACCAGCACTTCCTCAAAATCAGCTAACTTCTGCGGATATGGTGTATTGAATTTATAATGCGTATATAGCTGCATCAGATCATTGATCATCACAACCAGTCCACAGGAATCAATCAATCTATGATCCATATGGATGAAGAAACCATTATATCCATCCGGCAGTTTTACCATCACTATATCGCAAAGCGGAATATCATCTCCGTCAAATGTCTCATATGCCCACTGCTGCATTAGATTGTCTGCTTCTTCCATATGCATTCCTGATAAGTCTTTTAAAGGAATATCACGGGTTTCTTTTTCAGTAAGATATTGCTTCACATCACCATTTTTATCACGTTTCGTAAAACGAATACGCATACATCCATATCTCTCATATTCCAACTGAATACATTTTTTTAAAAGTCCGAAATCCAGTTCTGCTTTTAAAGATGCCACAACACTGACACCGGACACCTGCTGTGTTTTATATTTTTTTATCCAGTCATCATGCATTTTTTGTGCTGCTGTTAAGGGATATTGTTTCATCATCATGGATAACCTCCTGTATTCTTTATTCTTTTGTGAACTTATCACATTTCATTTTTGAATTCCACCCCTTGTACAACTTAACAAACACTTTACATGAAATTGACCGAAACTTTAAAAGTAATCTATGGATCAGAATTATCACAATATAAAAATCCCCCTTAAACAGATTCGGCATTTACCTTATCTGCTTAAGAGGGATCCTGTTACTTCTGATGATTCTATTTTAATTATCATATTTTTCAAAAAAATCAAGCAGCTTTTGTCGATAAAGCTCTGGAGCTGCATATGGCGCGCATAGATGCCGTGCTTCCGGTATAATGACCAGTTCTTTGGGAGCACTGCATAATGCATAATTATATACAGAATTCTCCGGAACTACATAGGTATCTGCTTCCCCATGAAAAAACAAAACCGGACGTTTATTTTTCTTCATTGCTTCTATCGTGTCAGCATCACTCATACGAAATCTTCCAAACATCCTGCAAAACAGATCTACACGGAACAAAAGCAGCTCTACCCAGCCCAAATGAAACCAGTTAGCTGCGATATCCTGAAGCTGCCGTTTCATCGAGCAAAATCCACAATCTGCAATCAAGCCTTTCACTTCTTCCGGCAGTTTATGTCCGGAAGCCATAAGCACTGCCGCAGCTCCCATGGATTCTCCATAAAGATAAATCGGGAGCTTCTCTCTGTTTCTTGCAGCAATATAATAACTCCATTGCTGTACATCCCATTGCTCTTTTGCACCAAATGTAATATATTCACCCTCGCTCAAACCGCAGCATCTCTGATCAATAAACAATAAATTACACGCATTCTCATGAAGGAAACGTGCTGTATATGCAAAATCGCCAAAGCCGCTACCTTTATATCCATGACTTAACAAAACAAAACGTTTCGCTTCTTTTGTCGGAAGATAATAAGCATGCAGATACAGTCCATCTCTGCTTCTGATAAAGCAATCCTTCATCTGCTGTTCAGCACACCACAGTTTTCCTTCTTCATATTCTTTTTCATATTTGTCTCTTGGATGATTTTTCTTTATATGAGACAGTTGAAACCATTTCCTTTTTTTCTGTCGTTTTTTCCCTTTGCAACGAACAAGCATATCAAAGAAAGACCAACCAAATGCAACAAACAGACCAAATGCACCGGCTGTTATTTCCAGTAATCTTAATATTTTCTGCTTATTCCCTGTATCATTCATAATCGTTATCTTCTCCGCTTCTTTTTCGCGTATTTGTAAAACAGCCCTTGAAAACATAATGTTTTCAAGGGCTTGAAATACTTTATTATCATTCAACAAATAAAATTATACATTCATCTGCTTAGCAACTTCTGCTGCGAAGTCTTCATTCTTCTTCTCCATACCTTCACCAACTTCGAAACGAACGAACTTAGCGATCTTAAGAGCAGGATTTACAGACTTCAGGTATGCTGCAACTGTCTGCTTGCCATCTTCAGCCTTAACATATACCTGATCAAGAAGACAGATTTCCTTCATCTGCTTGGAGATACGTCCTTCAACAAGTCCTGAGAAGATCTTGTTGCCTGAGATCTCTTCCTTATCAGCACAAGCGATCTCTGCTAACTGAGCCTTAGCTTCCTTTGAAAGGAAGTTAGGTAAGAAGTTCATATTTGACTTCTTCTCTTCGTAGATAGCTACATCTTCTGCGCTCCATACACTGGCTACAGCCTTCTCGATCAACTTGGAAAGAACCGGCTTTGGAAGTGAGAACGGATCATTTAATGCACTGTCAATTGTGATCTCTTTCATCTTAGCAAGCTCATCTGCTGAAATCTCGTCTCTTGAGATGTACTGTGGGTTCATAGCTGCGATCTGCATTGCAATGTTTGTAAGTGCTTCCTTAGCTGCATCATCTGAAGCACCGTTACCGGCTACAAGAACACCGATTCTTCCGCCACCATGGATATAAGAAGCAACAACATCTGCTGTAACCTTCTCAAATCTTCTGATGGAGATTTTCTCACCAATCTTGAGAATCTTATCATCAAGATCAGCCTTCATATCAAGGATTGAAACAACGTCTTCGCCATCTCCAGCCTTTTCTGTATCTACTGTAAGTGCCTTATCTGCAACTGCCTGTACAAATTCCTGGAAAATTGCATTCTTTGCAACGAAGTCTGTCTCTGAGTTAACTTCAACAACTACTGCTGTATTACCATCAATTGCAACCTTAGCGATACCTTCTGCTGCAATTCTTGCTGCTTTCTTCTCAGCCTTAGCTGCACCACTCTTTTTGAGTACTTCCACAGCGGCATCCATATCGCCGTTTGTCTCTGTAAGTGCTTTCTTACAATCCATCATACCAGCACCTGTGAGTTCTCTTAACTCTTTTACCATGCTTGCTGTAATAGCCATCGTAATAACCTCCAAAATTCTAGTATTTATATTCTAAAATATTACTCTTCTACTGCTGCATCCTCATCTGCAACTTCTTCAGCATCTGTTGCATCAGCACCCTGCTGAGCTTCGATAACTGCATCTGCCATCTTTGAAACAATAAGCTTTACAGCTCTGATAGCATCATCGTTACCAGGAATAACATAATCTAATTCTTCCGGATCACAGTTCGTATCAGCAATACCTACAAGCTTGATTCCAAGTGAATGAGCTTCCTGGATACAGATTCTTTCCTTCTTAGGATCTACAACGAAGATCATGTCAGGAATTTCCTTCATTTCCTTGATACCGCCAAGGTTCTTCTGAAGCTTCTCCATCTCCTTCTTGATCTGGATAACTTCCTTCTTAGGAAGAACATCAAATGTTCCGTCAGCTTCCATAGCTTCGTACTTCTTAAGAGTAGCGATTCTTGTCTGGATTGTGCTAAAGTTTGTAAGCATACCGCCTAACCATCTCTCGTTTACATAGTACATACCGCAACGCTCTGCTTCACTCTTGATTGAGTCCTGAGCCTGCTTCTTTGTACCAACGAAAAGAATCTTTCCACCATTTGCTACGCAGTCACCGATTGCATTGTAAGCATCGTCAACCATTCCTACTGACTTCTGAAGGTCGATGATGTAGATACCATTACGCTCTGTGTAGATGTATGGCTTCATCTTAGGGTTCCATCTTCTTGTCTGGTGTCCGAAATGTACACCTGCTTCTAATAACTGTTTCATTGAAATAACGCTCATTTTTTCTACCTCCATGGTTATATTCTTCTGCTGATCTCTCTTTCACCGAGTCACCCGAGCTATAGGCACCACTTCAGGAATCAATCAGCATGTATATTGTTTTTTATGAGCCTGCTATATTCAAGCCCACACACAAAATCGATAATAACACAAAAAGAAAGTGCATGCAAGCACTTTCTTTTTATAATCTCATGTCACTTAACAGTTCCATGTCTTTTTCGCATTATGCTGGTATGTGCGAGCACATTCCAGCGCAATGCTCATTATCTCATATTTTGTTTTAATTCATGCTATAACTATCGTCCATCTCTCATAATGGTGATCATCTCATCGTAGGTTTCATCACCCTTGAATGTGAAAGTTCCACACATCAGTTTCATGGAATTACCGGAGCTTACAAGATAATCATAGAAATCCTGTACACTGTCTACCATTCCGATATCATATAATGCCTGAGAGATTGCCTCTGCATACATACCCGGCTTGATCGTAATCGAACCACCCTTTTTCTTTTCTTCTGTAGTTGTCTCTGTCGTAGCTTCCGTAGTTGTTTCTGTCGTCGTCTCTGTCGTAGCTTCCGTAGTTGCTTCTGTTGTAGCTTCCGTGGTTGCCTTGGTTGTACTTTCGGTTGTGGCTTCCGTGGTTGCCTTGGTTGTATTTTCCGTTGTGGTTTCCTTTGTCGCCTCTGTTGTAGCTTCTGTCGTCACTTCCGTCGTTGCCTTAGCTGCATCCTCTTTTGTCGTTTCCGTTGCAGTCTCTGTCGTTTTCGCTGATTCAGTAGTTTCTTCTGATGCAACAACTTCTACCGCATCTTCTTTTGACGGATCATTCTTCTTTGTATCTGCAAAGCTTCCGGACTTAATTCCAACCATCATAACGAGCGCACCAATGATAAGTCCAAAGCCTAATCCTCTGAAAAAATATTTTTTCTTCATACTGCCGTTTCTCCTATCGTATAAAACAATTTCAATTTACTGCTTCTGATTCTCAATATTTTTAATGATCACCTTGGTTTCACCAACACCGATTCCAAGCTGGTTCGCGATCTCCATAATTCCAAATCCCTGCTTGTAAAGCTCTGCCACTTCTTCATCGATATTTTTCTCATCATCCCAGATTTCTTCCGGTGCAGGAGCTTCTTTCTTTGCCTCCTGTGCACGATTCTGATTTCTGTTTGTTCTGTTCTTCTTGCGGTTCTTCTTTCTGGAACGGTTGCCTCCCGCCGGCTGTTCTGTCTTCTGTACAGGCTCAGTACCGGTTGCTTCTGCGACTGTTGTTTCTTCTGTAATTTCGGTTGCTTCTGACTCAACAGCAGGCTCTTCTGCTTTCTTAAAGGCAACAACATTGGATTTTTCTTCTGCCGCTTCTTTCTCGGCTTCCTCAGCAACAGCTTCTTCTGCAACAGCTTCCTCTACTTCTTCCTTTGGTTTCTCCGCATCATCTTCTGCCGTGTTCTCTTCAACATCCTGTTCCGGTACAGTTTCGGTTATATCACCATTTGCAACCGCATCTCCGGAAATAACTGTCTCCGTCTCGCTTGCTTCTAATGCTCCGAGAGAATTCTCATCCGGCTCTTCTTCGATTTCTTCTGTCTGCTCATTTTCTTTGGGAGCTTCTTCTGTCTGCTTCTCTTCCGAAACAGCTTCTTCAGCCTGTTGTTCTTTTTCTTTTGCGATCTCTTCTTCGGTTTCCTTTACTTCCATTTCAAGAAGTTCTTCATAAGTAACCGCTTCCGGTTTTTTCTCTGCATCCGGATTATATTCTTCATAGGCTTCTGCAAGGCTCTGATTGATATAATCGATCATCTCCTTCTTTGCCTTTTCAGACAACTTGGATGCCCATTTTTCAATCTGTTCCTTCAGTTCCTTTTCTGTCTTCTTGTGGACATCTTCGCTGTATTCATCTAACGATGTCTTGCTCTGCTCAAGAAGAGAATCACATAATTCCGTGATCTTTCGTTTTAATTCTTCTGAGCTTTCATTATATATCTCATCTTCCTCTTTAAAATTATGACTATCCAGAATAAAAAAGCTTACACCTACAACTGCTACGCCAACTAATAATGTTATGATTGGTAATATCATTTCTTTACTCTCCTTTGCAAAATTTTATACGGCTTTTAATTCGTCAAATACAACATCATTCAGAACCTTAATATAAGTTCCCTTCATGCCTGAGGATCTTGCTTCTATAACACCCGCACTCTCAAACTTTCGAAGTGCATTCACGATTACGGAACGGGTAATTCCGACCCGGTCTGCAACCTTACTTGCAACAAGGATTCCCTCATTTCCATCCAGTTCCGAAAAAATGTGCTTGATCGCCTGTAATTCTGAAAATGATAAAGTACTGATCGCCGAACGCACGATTGCGATCTTACGATCTTCTTCTGCATTTTCTTCATTTAAAGCCCGCATCATCTCAAGTCCTACAACCGTTGTTCCGTATTCCCCGAGAATAATATCATCAATATCATACTGTGCATCCAGCTTATACAGAAATAACGTTCCAAGCCGTTCTCCTGCTATATCAATTGGAAGTAGAAGTCCCTGATATTTCTCTATGTTATCACTGTCAAATCCGAGCGTAGTCAGATTTACATTTTCCTTTGTTGACAATACAAGGAGAAGTCTCTCATTCAGCATACTGTCGATCAGCAGACCGACCTTATCCTCGATCAGTTCATGGATCTCAGGTATATCTTCACGGTTCTTAATTCCCAGAACCTTACCTTTTTTACTGATAACCAGTACATTTGATTTTAAAATATCACTCAAAACATCACAAATATCATTAAAAACAACCTTATGCGAATTGTTATTGTGCAATAATTTGTTGATTTTTCGTGTTTTATCTAATAATTGAACACTCATTTCTGTTCCTCCGTATGTAAAATACAAAAAAGTTGTTTTTGCATAAAAAAATCTACACTATTTGACATTCTATCACAATGGTCTGGAGATAACAATAGCCTTTCCTGTCAAACGAGAGATTTAATATTTAAAAACAACTTTTTTTTATATGGCAGGCCGGACAACTTCATCCGATCACTTATGCCTGTTTTTCCTTTTCGGTATTATCTCTGGAATATCCACAGTTTTCTGCTGAACAAAGTAACTTATTACCCTTTTCAACCATATAACTGCCACATACCGGACATTTTTCCTTTGATGGTTTTGCCCATGACATAAAATCACACTCAGGAGCATTGATACATCCATAGTATCTTCTGCCCTTTCTGGTCTTCTTTATTACAATGTCACCGCCACACTTTGGGCAAGGAACTCCAGTTTTCTCAAAGAACGGCTTGGTAAACTTACATTCCGGAAATCCTGGGCATGCAAGGAATTTGCCGTGTGGACCATACTTTACGACCATATTGCGCCCGCACTCGTCACACACCTCATCCGTTACCTCATCCTCAATCTTAATGGACTGCAACTCACTCTCTGCTTTCTTAACCGCCGCATCGAGATCCGGATAGAAGTTTCTTACTACAACTTTCCATTCGATAGCACCCTCACCGATCTTATCGAGAAGGGACTCCAAATTCGCTGTAAAATTCACGTCGATAATAACCGGAAATGCCTGTTCCATAATCTGATTAACGGCTTCTCCCAGTTCTGTTACGTATAATTTCTTATTCTCTTTTGTGATATAACGACGATTCAATATTGTTGAGATCGTCGGTGCATAAGTACTTGGTCTTCCAATGCCAAGCTCCTCTAAGGTTCTTACCAGAAGTGCTTCTGTATATCTTGCCGGCGGCTGTGTAAAATGCTGCTTCTCGTCAAAATCTTCTAATTTTAACAGATCGCCTTCATTCAGATCCTTAATGCCGGCAATATGCTCACTCTTCTCATTGTCCACATTATAAACCGTTGTAAATCCTGCAAATGCAATCTTTGATACTGAGGTCTGGAACCGATAGCCTGCTACTTCTGCCTTTACGGTCTTAATGCTGTATACTGCCTCTGCCATCTGGCTTGCAAGGAAGCGGTTATAGATCAGCTGATACAGACGGAACTGTTCTCTGCTTAACTGATCCTTGATAGCTGCCGGTGACAGTGTGATATCCGTCGGACGGATTGCTTCATGCGCGTCCTGGATCTTCTTACCCGGTTTGTCTGCCCGAGGTATTCCCGCTGTATAATCTTCTCCAAAATTCTTTATGATATAATCCTTGGCTGCTGCTGCCGCTTCATCCGATATTCTGGTAGAATCCGTTCTCAGATAAGAGATCAGACCGATGGAACCTCTGCCCTTGATCTCCACACCCTCATATAACTGTTGTGCGATACGCATCGTTTTGGATGTCGCAAAGTTCAGCTTGGAGGAAGCTTCCTGCTGCAACGTACTGGTTGTAAATGGAAGTGGTGCTTTCTTATGACGCTCACTGTCCTTGATCGATGCGATCTGAAAGGACTGCTTTCCGATCGTTTCTATGATATGATCCAGTTCTGCTCTGGAAGATATTTCCTCCTTATCACTTCCATTTCCCATGTATTTGAATTCAATGCTTTTCTTTGCCTTTTCCGGTGCCAGCATAGCAGAAAGTGTCCAGTATTCCTTTGGAATAAATTCGTTAATCTCTTTTTCTCTGTCACAGATCAGCTTCAATGCCACTGACTGTACACGTCCGGCACTTAAACCTCTCTTGATCTTTGCCCAGAGAAGCGGACTGATCTTATAACCAACCAGTCTGTCCAATACACGTCTCGCCTGCTGTGCATCCACAAGTGCCATATCGATATCGCGTGCCTGCTTAATTGAATTCTTTACCGCATTTTTCGTAATTTCATTGAAGGTAATTCGCTTGTACTTCTTATCATCCAGTTTCAGTGCTTTTGATAAATGATAGGAGATCGCTTCACCCTCACGGTCGGGGTCAGTTGCAAGATACACTTTGTCAGCTTTCTTTACTTCTTTTCGAAGCTGTGCGAGTATATCTCCTTTTCCTCTGATCGTTATATATTTCGGTTCAAAATCATTATCAACATCAATGCCCATCTGGCTTTTAGGCAGATCACGCACATGACCATTCGACGCAATCACTTCATAATTACTGCCTAAAAACTTTTTAATCGTCTTGGCTTTCGCCGGAGACTCTACAATAACAAGATATTTAGCCATGTACTCTTTCCTTTCCTGTTCGTTTAAACGACACAAACTATACACCATTTTTTCCTGCCATGCAAGTGAATATTTTATTACAATTTTCTGAAAAAATGCCCCGGATTCTGTTTTCATCCCTGTGTAACAGCAAAATAATACCGTACCGGCTGCCGAATTATTCCTTTTCTTTCCATATCAAATAACGCTGTCAGGATTCTTGCAGGAGGCTGATCCACGCGGGCACAGATTTCCTCTATATGCAGCACTTCCCGCCCCATACAGGCACATATCTTCTGTTCCAGAGCGGTAAGCCGGCTGTCCTCCCGAAATTCTGCTTTCCCTGCTGCAAGGATCCTCCGTTCAAGTTTTAAATCCTCCACAATATCCTCAGGATCCGTCACAAGCATAGCCCCCTGCCGGATCAGATGATTGCAGCCCTCACTGTTTCTGTCTCCAATCCGTCCCGGAACTGCATACACCTCACGCCCCTGTTCCAGCGCCTGATCGGCGGTGATCAGAGATCCGCTTTTCTTCTGTGCTTCTACAACCAGCACCCCTTTTGCAAGTCCACTGATGATCCGGTTCCTAAGTGGAAATCTCCATGCCGCAGGCTCTATATCCAACCCATATTCTGACAGGATCACACCCTGATGCCCAATCCGTTCAAACAAATTGTAATTTTCCTTCGGATAACAGATATTGATCCCACAACCTAGTACTGCAACTGTAAATCCATTTTCTACATTGATTGCCGCACGCTGGGCGGCGCCGTCGATTCCTGCTGCAAGTCCGCTGATAATACCAGTCCGATATCCTGCAAGCACAGAAGCAAACTGCTCCGCCATCTCTTTCCCATATGCGGAGGCCTTTCTTGCACCTACGATCGCTATACCGGTTCTGTCTGTTTTAAGCGTCTCCACACACCCCTTTGCATACAGCAGAAACGGACAATCCGGAATTTCCCGCAGGACTTCCGGGAAATAAGGATGTCCTGGATATATATATGTAATATTCCGCTCCTTTAGTCTGTTTTTATAGACGATTATTTTCTTTTCATCCCGTGTGCACAGGATCCGTTCACTCTGTTTTTCTGTCAACGTTTCCCGAAGCACATGTTCTGGAACATTCCACAGTTCTTCAGGTCCTCCAAAATAATCAAGGATCCTGCCAAGTGCTGCATTCCCCATATCCGATATCATCCCCAGCCACAGCCTTATAAGATCATACTCCATATCTGTCCCCCCCTTTCATTCCTTTGTACTGCATATTTCCCTCTGTCTCTTCTGTAAGATTCTGATACCGGAAAAACAATGCCTCTTTTAAATGTTCCTCATGGATCCCGATACTTCCTGCCAGATCAGCGATCGTCCTTGCGATCTTAAGTACCCGGTTATAGCCTCTGGCAGAAAGTTCTGTATGTTCAAACGCTTCCCG
This sequence comes from Coprococcus ammoniilyticus, assembly GCF_025567345.1. NCBI lineage: Bacteria > Bacillati > Bacillota > Clostridia > Lachnospirales > Lachnospiraceae > Coprococcus > Coprococcus ammoniilyticus. The sequence continues at coordinate 297,310 of NZ_JAOQJS010000004.1, read as the reverse complement.
CACCAGCTCCTGCTCTGCCCTTCCCAGGGAAATATATTGCTTTGTTCTCTTTCCATCCAGTTGGGAATTAAAATTTATCGACTCTGAACGGTAACGCTCCTTCTGTATGTTCTGCGCCGCAAGCACCCTTTCCCGGATCTCAGCCGAAGTTTCTGCCCGTTTATCCTCTAACAGGTCAGAACAGTCAATCCTGCGGACATTTACGTTGATATCAATACGATCGAGCAGAGGTCTGCTAAGCCTTGCATTGTATTGTCGGATCTGCCTACAGGTACAGGTACATTTATTCAGATCCGGATACATGCCGCAGGGACAGGGATTTCGTGCCGCAACCAGCATAAATCCTGCCGGATATATATATTTACCCTGGATCCTTGCGATCGTTACTTCCCGATCTTCTAACGGCTGCCGCATTACTTCAAGAACATTTCTGCCAAATTCCGGAAGCTCATCCAGAAACAACACCCCATTATGACTGAGACTGATCTCTCCCGGCTTCGGTATTGCTCCGCCACCGGTCAGAGCAATGGCAGATACGGTATGATGCGGTGCCCGGAACGGACGCTTTGTTATCATCGCCTGTCCTTTTTTCAGCAGACCTGCCACACTGTATATCTTGGTAATATCAATACTCTCCTCAAATGTCAGACGTGGAAGGATCGTTGGCAGGCATTTTGCAATCATGGACTTTCCTGAACCTGCTGCTCCTGTCATCAGAATATTGTGCATTCCGGCTGCTGCGATCTCCATTCCGCGCTTCAATATTTCCTGCCCTTTAATATCTGCAAAATCTCCCAGTTCCCCCATATCCTCCTGGTCGAGCAGAGCCTCCACATCTACAAATGCAGGCTCGATCACCGCTTTTTCATTCAGATAAGATTCCGCTTCTGACAACGTCCGGAGCGGGATCACTTCTATATTTCGGATCAGTGCCGCCTCCTCTGCATTTTCCGCCGGAACAAGACAGCGTGTGATTCCTTGTTTTACTGCATGATGAACAACCGGGAGTATTCCTGATACAGCATTGATCCTGCCATCCAGCCCCAGTTCACCCATAATCAAGGTATTTTCTATTTTATCGTTTGGAATAAGCCCCATAGATACCATAATTCCTATGGCAATGGGAAGATCGTAGGCAGTTCCTTCCTTCCGGATATCTGCCGGTGATAAATTGATCGTGATCTTTTTCGGTGGTATCTGAAATCCAGAGTTTTTGAGTGCTGTTCTCACCCGCTCTCCGGCTTCCTTTACGCATGCAGACAAAAAGCCTACCATATGAAACATTGGCAGTCCGTCATTGATATCTGTTTCCACCTGAATCAGAAGTCCCTCTACTCCAAGGACTCCTCCACTTGTTACTTTACTGTACATCTGTATCTGCTCCTTTCGACATTTCTGCCGTCTCTCCATGGAGCATGCCTGAACAGAATCAGCGAAAACAAAAAGCTGCCACCTGGCAGCTTTTTATACGCCTGCATTTATACTACCTGTATCCATACAAAAAGTCAAATGCATTTTTATATTAACTGAAGTATACAACCTCTTCTTCCGGCGGACCGGTCAGCACAACCTTCTCTGCATAAAGAACCGGACCATCTCCCTCAAAGTCAGGATAGTATTCTTTCTTGATCGTTGCTGTTACATCTACCCACTGTCTGTCAATCAGATTCTTAGAGCCATCGTAATAGCATTTGAAGCCTACAAATGTAATATCCTCTACACAGCAGGTCATCGCAAAACGTCCCGGTACAAATGCATTCTTACCATACTGTTTCGGCTTGAATACCATGCCACGGAAATGAATCTTCTTACCGACATAACGATCCGGCTGATCGGAGGCATCCACATACCAGATACCGAAATCCTCATCGTTCAGCTCGATCACGTCAGCCTTTACATCGTATGGCAGATCTTCTTCGTCATTCTCATCCGGTGCGATCGAACCATCCTTCATCTCAAAGATGATCTGTGCCCGTCGGTTGACTGCTTTGATTCCTCTGCGCCATTCTGCGCGCTTGGACTTCTCATCACAACGGTTAAATACAACCATATCCGCACTGTTAACCTGATCCATCATTGTTGCTTTCATATTCTGCTGATATACATCATATGTCTCAGCATTTACAAAGGATAATACCTGGACAACGGTCCATCCCTTCGGCACACGGATATCAAAGATCTTGTCCAGCTTCCACATACCATTGTATTCGATCATAACCTGCTCCGGCTGATATTTGTCCTGCAGATCTAACAGATGCTCTGTGTTCAACTGATCTTCTTCTATGAATTCCAGAAAAATATTTTTCTTTTTCAGGTCTTTCTCATCGTACTCTTCTTCACCGTCTTCGCATACAAGAAGCAGTGTCTTGGCGCCTCCGGTGAATTCCCGGTCTAATAATGTCTCCTTCACAAATGTAGTTTTACCACTGTCAAGGAAGCCCATAAATACATAAACCGGAATCTCTGTTTCCTGTTGTCTTGCCATCATTTTCTCCTATACCTCAAACAGCTCTGCAAGCTTGTCTTCTGCCAGTTTGCTTCCGATCACACATAACTTACCTGTGATATCCGGATTTCCCTTACGGATCTCATACTCACCCGGTACAAGATCAAAGTATAACCAGTCTGTACCATCACTTGGAACGATACCCTTTGCACGAAGGATAATACCATATTCCTCTGTGTTAGCAAGCTCATCCAGAGTCTCTTTTAACTTATCTTCATTAAACTTATGTGGAGTTTCCTTACCCCAGCTTGTAAATACCTCATCTGCATGGTGGTGATGGTGATGATCGTGATCATGACAGCCACAACTACATTCGTCGTCATGGTCGTGATGATGATGTTCATGATCGTGGTCATGGCAGCCACAGCCACATTCGTCGTCATGGTCGTGATGATGATGTTCATGATCGTGGTCATGATCGCCACAGCCACATTCATCGTCATGGTCGTGATGATGATGTTCATGATCGTGGTCATGATCGCCACAGCCACATTCGTCATCATGGTCGTGATGAAGGTGGTGATGCTCATGCTCATCTTCATCCTCAAATAAAGCGTCCTTAACGGTTTTATGATTCTGCATAGCTTCTTTGATCTTAGAACCGTCAATATCATCCCATGGAGTCGTGATGATCGTAGCATCTGCATTGTGCTCACGGATCATGGCAACTGCCTTTTCGATCTTATCCTGGGAAGCTGTCTGTGTTCTGCTCAATACGATCGTATTTGCACTTTCGATCTGATTATTGAAGAATTCACCAAAGTTCTTCATGTAAATCTTGCATTTGGATACATCTGCAACTGTTGTATAGCTGTCAAGCTGTACTTCAACTTCTTCAGCAACATCCTTTACAGCCTTGATAACATCTGAAAGCTTACCAACACCGGATGGCTCGATAATGATTCTGTCCGGTGCATATTCTGTAATAACCTTCTTTAAAGCCGTACCAAAATCTCCAACTAAGGAGCAGCAGATACAACCGGAATTCATCTCAGTGATCTGTACACCGGCATCCTTTAAGAATCCGCCATCAATACCGATCTCGCCAAATTCATTCTCAATCAGCACAAGCTTCTCGCCCTTAAAACCTTCTTCGATCAGCTTCTTGATCAGAGTTGTTTTTCCGGCACCTAAGAAACCGGAAATAATATCAATCTTTGTCATTTCTAAATCACTCCTAATCTATTAAATGTACGGATAATTGTGTGATAGTAAACTCATCACACAATTATCTAGTTTTCATATCACAACCGATTATTATACTCGATTATCTGTTTTTTTGCAAGAATCGAGGTTGACATCCAGTTTATTGTATGGGATAACGATGCCATTTTCATCAAATGCTTTCTTGATATTCCATCTTGCCGACCAGAGTGCATCCCAGTACTGGTCGATCTTCGCATAGAACCGAACACTGACCACAATGCTGCTATCTGCGAATTCATCAATGAAGAAATCCACGACTTCATCCTCCAGATATCCCGGAACTGTCTTTACCGCATCCAGTACCACACGCTTTACCTTATCCAGATCTTCATCGTAACCGACACCGAGCTTGATCTCTGCCCGCCTCTTATCATGTAAAGTAACATTCACCAGTGATGTATTCGATATGCTTCCATTTGGTATGACTACGGAACGATTATCGATCGTCTTAAGCTTTGTATAGAATATATCGATCGATACAACCTCGCCTTCACATTTGGTATTATTCTCGATAATATAGTCACCTACATGAAATGGTTTCAATATCAGGATCAGCACACCACCGGCAAGATTGGACAGGCTGCCCTGCAACGCAAGACCGATCGTCACACCCGCCGTTCCAAGCAATGTAACAAATGAAGTAACCTGAAAACCGACAATGGATGCCGCTGTTATCAATATTATAAAATTCATCAGAATACGGATGGCAGACAGTAAAAATCCTACGACACTGACATCCATATTGGACCGGTCAAAGGTTCTCTTTATCAGCTTGATGATCCATTTCACAACCCGAAATCCGATCACCATAAAGATAACCGCCACTACCAGGCTTCCAACCTTTGACATGCACCAATCCAGCAGATCTGTCATATACTGTCTGAGCAATCCAGCTTTTTGTTCTGCATCCTGTACGATCTCCGATGCCGTTTCTGATGCTGACTCTGTAGTATCCGCCAGCTTCTCCGTCAATGCTATACCTATCACTTAATTATTTCACCTTCTTAAATACTGTGATTGAAAGTGCCGGGAGAACAATCTCGATATCACCGTCCTTCGTCACCTTCTGCTGTTTATTGTTATTACCTTCTCCACCATACTTTGCCGCATCACTGGAGAAGATCTCTTTATAAGTTCCCGGAGCTCCGGTCTGTAATACATAGCTCTTCTGATCTGAAGTTCCAAAGTTCGCAGCTACATAACAGACAGAACCCTTACTGTCTGTTCTTGTGAAGCATACAGTATGTGGCTCCTGCTCTCCTGCAAATATAAATGGAAGTTTGTCTGCTTCATAAAATGCCGGTTCTGCAAGATATAAAGCATTCAGATCCTTTACATACTTCTGAAGATATTTATTTGCTTCAAACTCCAGAACGCTCCAATCAATAACATGATAGCCATCAAATCCGCCAAACATTCCAATCTCCTGTCCCATAAACATCAGTTTTTTACCAGGAAGGAACATATTCAAACCATAAAATATACGAAGATCTGCATATTTGTCTTCATAGCCACCCGGCATCTTCTCTATAAAGCTTCCCTGACCATATGCCACTTGATCATGTGATAATGCACTTACCTCCTGATGCTCGGATATAAATCCGGTTACAGAAGATACATAGTCTACAAAGTTCTCTCTGCGATCCGGCGCAGTCTTCATATACTCTGTAAGCTTTGAAACGCCCATTGTGTTCCATGTAAGATCCACCATAACATCCGCATATCTGTCTCCGGTCACCTTTCGGAAGGAACGGATCAGCTCTTTATTATCCAGACGGATGCCATCCAGATGATACGCTTCCAACCAGTAAGTCATACAGTCAATATCCATCACAGGCACCATATCAAGGATCACACCAATACCTTTTGCATGCAGATAATCAACCATTGCCATGAAATCAGTTGGAGAACCAAATCTGGACGTTGGTGCATAGATACCCGTCGTATCATATCCCCATGTATCCTCACCGGAATATTCCATGATTGGCATAAGCTCGATGTAATTATACTTCATGCTCTTTACATAAGCTGCGATTTCTTTTGCAAATGCCTGATAGGAAAGCCGTTCTCCATCTTTGTCGGTCTTAAATGTCTGCATATGTACCTCATAGATATTCACAGGTTCCATGCTGATATTCTTCTTTTTTCGGTCTGTCATATATGCCGCATCCATCCAGTCATATGTCAGCTCTGTAAATAAGGACGCATTGCCCGGAACCGGTTCAAATGCTGTTGCATATGGATCGGAGAAAATATCGGTTTCTCCATTTTCATACAATACTTCAAATTTATATCTGGTCTGGTTAATGTCATATGGTATAAACAGTTCAAACAGATCGGTATACTCGATCTTCCGCATCTGGTTCACTCTGCCGTCCCAGTTATTGAAATCTCCGACCACGCTGGCTCTGACGCAGCCCGGAACCTGAATACAGAATGCCACTCCTTCTGTGCCATCAAAGTTCAGCTTTCTGGCTCCAAACAATTCTTTGATCCGGAAGCCTGATTCCACGTCATCTTCTCCATTTACCACCTGCATTACTTTTTCAAGATCCGCAGAATAGGAAAAGCTGTATGCATCCTTTATCAAACTGACTTCATCTGCTTCTTCTCCGTCTGCATCCCATACCTTCCGGACAATCTTTAGCAGATATGCAAATGGCTGCCGGTTCTCAATCTTTACTGTAAAAAATCCATCGGCGTATTCTACATGCATCGGATATTCTGTCTGATCCTTTTCATCCACTACATAAACTTCTGCTGCATCCGGCAGAAATGCATTCACATATACATCAGCCAGACAGGCATGCATACCAAGTATGTGATGTGGATTGCCATGTCTCGCCCCCGTGATCGCCATAACCTCATCCTGATTCAGAACGAAAATCTCTGTGTTCTTTGTCATAACCCATTCTCCTCATGTGTATTCTTTTCTATATGCAAAATACGAAATAGCTGCACCGTTTCCCTGTTCAATTTTCTCATTTGCATATGACTGTTCATCTTTATTCGTTTATCTTGTGGATAAAGATTCCGCTTCGAAGCTTTGGTTCAAACCATGTAGACTTCGGCGGCATCAATTTGCCTGCATCCGCAATATCAAATAATTCTGTAATGGAAGTCGGATACATGGAAAATGCTACCTTCTTTCCTCCATCCACCAGTCGTTCCAGCTCGGAAAGTCCACGGATACCACCGACAAACTGGATTCGTTTGTCCGTTCTCGGATCTCCAATGCCAAGCATCGGTGCCAGAACATTTTCCTGAAGCACAGATACATCCAGACAGCCGACAACATCCTCCGGAACAACTCCGTCCTTTACCGTTAACTGATACCATCTGCCATCCATATACATGCCAAAGCTGCCTTTCTTCTCCGGTGAAACAGCCGCATCACATGCTTTTACTTCAAATTTGTCTTCCAGTTTCTTTAAAAATTCGTCATCAGTCATACCGTTCAGATCATTTACAACACGGTTATATGGAAGGATCATCAACTGATCATGTGGAAACAGAACGGACAGAAAATAATTAAATTCTTCCTCTCCGGTATAATCCGGATGCTGTTCTCTCATATGGAGGCCTGCTTTTACAGCAGAAGCAGAACGATGATGTCCGTCTGCTATGTAAATCTCGTTGATACCTGCAAATGCTTCCTGAATTATCTGAATATCATCTGCTTCATCAATGATCCATACATTATGTGTGATACCATCCGGTGAAGTAAAGCCATATAACTTTTCTCCTGTCTTTACCCGGTCAATGATCTGATTTACAATATCAATCGAACGATAGGCAAGGAAGATTGGTCCGGTCTGCGCACCACAGGCTTCTACATGGCGGATACGATCCTGTTCTTTGTCTTCTCTGGTATTCTCGTGTTTCTTGATCACACCATTCACATAGTCATCAATCGAAGCACAGGCAACCAGACCTGTCTGATGACGTCCATCCATGATCAATTCATATATGTAGTATACCGGCTTTTCTTCCTCAATATAAGTACCATCCTCCATCATCTCATGCAGAAGATCTCCTGCCTTCTTATACACTTCCGGTGCATAGGTATCCACACTGTCATCAAATGATGTCTCTGCACGATCTACCTTTAAAAATGACATCGGTTCCCGACGTACTTCTTCACAGGCTTCTTTTCTGCTATACACATCATATGGTAATGCTGCCACTCTGTCGCAGATATCCGGTCTTGGTCTGAATGCTTTAAAGCATCTGATTGCTGCCATGTTCTGTTCCTCCTGATCTCTGTTTGTCTATATAAATATTGCAACAGAAAACATTGCTGATTCCTGTTGCAATACTCAAAATCACTATCAACCTCTGATTGCCTTAACAACCTTATCTATAGATGCCTTAAATTCTTCATCGGAAGAATTCTCAAATATAAAGAGCTCTTTGATATTTGTTGGCGGATTGAAGTTCTGACTGTTGATATATTCATCCCAGTGCTCCAATTTCCAGGTATCTCTGTCTGATGCACGCTTGATCATTCTTTCGTGGCAGACATCTTTTCTGGTATTTACCCAGATCACAAAGAGCTCTGCACCTTTTTCTGCAAGCTTTGCACGGAGATTGTCAAGATATTCGTCATCTCTGATCTCATCTGTGAATGGTGCATTTATAAGAACTGTATCATTGTATTCCAGTGCTTCAAATGCAAGATCCAGTACACAATAATATTCGTAGTCGCGGATATTTTTCTGGAAGAAATCGGATGAACGGTTATATTCCTCACCAGCCACTACAAAAATCTGCTTTGAAAGAACAATTAATGTATCCTTATCCAGATATACACAATTTGGCAGTGCCTTTGCCACCTGTTTGGAAATAAATGTCTTTCCACAGGCTGGCGGTGATGTAACTAAAATTAATTTCTTCATGTGTGTGCCTCCATTTTTCTCATTATCTCAATCCTGTTTGATTTTAGCACAATTGTATGATGGTAGCAAGAATTTGTTAGCGAATTTGGTGTTATTTCTTATTTCTTAATAATTAATACATTGTACATAAATTGACTATTCCAGTAATATGGATTTTCAACAGATGTAAATACCAATTCACAACCATGCTTTTGTGAAAACATTTCAAACATGGATTTTGAAATAAATAACTTATCAAGATTTTTATATTTTTCATCATAATTCTGTATTTTAGCTCTTCTATACTGCATGCAGGCATCTTCCAGCTCTTTATCAAATATCTCTGTGATCAGCACAGCCTTATGCGCTTTTTCATACATCTTCTCCAGAACATCAGATACATAGGCTTCATCTGGAAAATATGCAAATACAGAATCAGCCATCACAACATCAAATTTTTCATCTGTTGAAATATGGTCCGCTTCCATACATGCTATCTCCGCTTCTTTTAATACAATTTTTGCAATATCTGTACTCTGTCTGGAATAATCAATTCCGCCAATCTTTTTATTCTGCCTGGAAAATAAATATAAGGTCGCTCCTGCGCCGCATCCTACTTCATAAATGCTGTTCCACGGACCAATATGTGTATTTAAAAGTGCACATTCTTCTTCCCAGCTTTTATAAAATGCATTATAATATGCATCCGCTGAATCTCCCAGATCCACATCAAATCCATCAATTCGTTTCAGCTCCCGCCAGATTGCTTTAGGATCTTCAAGCGACTGCAAAAAACATTCATCCGCTTCTCTTCTATTCCAGATTGCTTTCCAGTTATTCAATATATTCACCTCCAAATTTTTCCAACAATTCAATCAGATGCATATTCTCTTCATCCGTCCGAACTGCAAGTCTGATCATTTCCTTTTGGTTATTTAATTTCTCATTCAGCACTTTGATCAAAATATTATTTTCCAGTAAAAATGATGCAAGTTTCCTGCTTTTCACTCCATCTGAAAGTTCACACATAACATAATTTGCTTGCGATGGATATACCTTCATATATGGGAGTTTTTCCAGCTCTTTCATGAAAATCTCACGGGACTTTCTAAGACGATCCAGTGACAGTCTGTAATCCTCCTTGTACTTTTCTATGATCTGTAAAAAGAATTCTGCATAAGAATTAATATTCCAGATTGGCAGTTTGCGCTGGATCTGATCAAGTTTTTCACTGTTTCTTCCAGCTAATATTCCCAGTCTGCAGCCCGGAACCCCATATGATTTTGAAATACTTTTTATTACATAAAACTCATCATACAGTTCCAGATACGAATCAGCTATACAAGATTCTGCCTCATCCGAAAAATCCGAAAAACTCTCATCTAATATAAGACATATCTTTTTCTTCTTACACCAATGGATCAATTCATATATTTCTCTGGAATCAATATAATTCCCACTAGGATTATCCGGATTTATCAGCACAAGCATTTGAATATGCTTCTGTTCAAAATAATCCTGAATGTCCTGTCCAGAATATGAAAAATCCATTTTTCTGGTATCCATAATAACTCTTTGTTCCTGCTTACAGCAATTTATATATTCCTCAAATGTCGGAGTCACAAAACCTATTTTTCCATTCGTTTCCTGCATCATTTCACGAATTAATTCCGCTGCTCCATTACCAACTATAATTTTCTTATCTGATATGCCAAACAGTTTGCCTGCCAATAACCGTATCACTCTTGCACCAGAGGGATACTGCATGATCAGCCGGTCACTGTTGGCACGGATTTCTTCCAACATGTGTTCTGTTGGGAAATACGGATTTACAAGATAGCAATAATCGACCAATTTAGGATATCTCCAAAAGCCACCATATCTGGCAGTTATTTTTTTATACTGTTCCTCTGTATTATCTGTAAACAGGCTTTCTGCAATATCCAGATCCTGAATATCATCAATCTCATACCAGCGCTGACCGTTAAGCCGTCTGGCCTGCAACTCTTTCGTGTCAAGCATTGCGATCAAGCGGATAACAGACTCATAATATTCATTATTTCCCATTGCCATTGCATACGCCTTTAGAAAAGGCACATATGTATACTTGGAAAAATGCCTGCTGAATTTATATATATTCACTGTCTTATAGTATTGATCCGCATTTACAAAATGAAGATTTTTTTTTGCGACCATATCCACAATACAGTCATTCTCATCCAAAAGCATACATGTACCATCCATCCAGCTTTCAAACCGATCAACAAGTGCAAGGTTCTCTCTTGGATCACATAATATCAGATCTATTACCGTTTCATCAAAAATCAGATCTGATTCCAGCAAGAGGGTGTCTTCTTCCTCCAGAAAAGTGGCCGTTAAAGACAGGGAATAAATATTATTTGTTTTATCATATATTGGATTTTCCACAAATATGATCGGTGTATGTATTGTTAATGACACAATATATTCCTTTAATGTCTCTTCCTGATACCCTGTCACTATAACGATCCTTGACAGGTCTTTTCTGTCAAGGATCTTCAGCATTCTTTCAATCAGAGATATTCCATTTACTTCAACCATACATTTAGTCTTATTCTTTGTAATATTCTTTAATCGTTTCCCCATTCCTGCTGCTAATATTATACCCTGCATTCTCCTACCCCTCTCTATTCCATAAGCCGTTTCATAATATATTTTCCACTTAATATCCGGCTCTTTCCGATATTAAAAATATGTTTCTCTCTGGCATCCGCAATCTGCTTTCTATACATGTCCTTTTGCTTTAACATATCTGTAGATATTTCAAGTATATTATCAATATCATTTACAGATATCGCCTTCCCAAGCACATTTCGCAATGTCACATTAATTGGCTTCTGCTCAATCTTATCATATTCAGGATTCATGATTTTCATTGGCGTATCAATAAACAGCACTGGTTTCAATGTTGTAAATGCATATTCAAATGATATATCTGACCAGTCTGTTATCAGCAGATCAGCATCCATAACCGTACTGTTAGAAGAAAAGTCCGTCTGTATAGTTATATTATCATCCTTTGCATATCGCTCCTGCATTTCCACAAACCGTTCCATCTGATGTCTCACCTGCTGCGGATGCGGCCGTACAATGACCTCATATGGTGTATTCTTATATTTATCTAATATCTGCTCAATACACAGATCAATAATATTTTCCGGCTGCCACGATGGTGCGATCAGTATTTTTTTCTTTTCATTTTCTTTTCTGTTTTCAATCTGATACTGCTCGATCATCTGATCCAATAACGCATATCCTGTCTCAACCAGAGTTTTAGGCTGTGTCACATACAGCGCTTCCATTTGCTGTATTTCACGTACCGAATCGATTCCTACACAAAAAACCGTGTCATAATAATCTAATGCACCTTTCCGTAATGTAAGTGCATTACTTCCCATCCCATGTGCTACATAAATATATTCAATATCTGATCTTACCTTGGAACGCTTGATATGATATTTTTCCAGATCTGGCATCGTCATCAGACAGATATCACAATCCAATTTCATAAACAAAGGAATCAGATACTTGTCCTGTGCTATATAATATGCCCGGACTGCCGACTGCTCCTGCTTCAGGATCGGATCCTCCGGATCACTGGTAACATAATCCATTTTATAATCAGACCGTTCAGCCAGATACTCTATGATCGGCTGATAATATTTATAAAAGCCCCGGCCCTCTGCATAAAATACAATTCTCTTTTCAGTCTTCTCAAACCGATGATAATCCTGTTTCTCTGTTCTCCCATACTTTTTTCGTATCTTTTCTTTTTCCTCTGCTGTTTCATTCAAGATCCGTATGTAATCCATATCAATATATTTTTCAGGCGGCATCACAATATTTACCAGATACATGGAAGGAATTGCGAACAAATTTCCAAAGATCCAATATACCCCGACTCCAGCCGGAACAAGGAACGCAAAATATGTGGAAAATGCTATCATAAATACCGTCATTCCTATTTTATTCCATTTTCCGGCATATAACTGCAGCACATTTATTTTATTTTGAACAACACACATGAGCCATGCGCTCACACCCGATAAAACAGGAATCAAAACCAGTTTATTATGTAATGATAATTGTGGTTTCTCTGATAAATTAAATCCGATAAAATTCATATCAAAATCTGATATCTTTTCTATCAGTCCCATAAGGTTTTCAGGTACACCGCTAATACCATTCTGTATTTCATGGATCATTGTCAACTGGTAAGAATTATCCTGCAATGTCCATCCAAGCCCCTCAAACCATTTTTGCAGCATAGCGATATCGGGATCCTGCATCCGCAGGATATATGAAAGCGGGCAATACATAACACCCACCAATCCAAGAACGATCAGAATCTGGATCAGCAGTGGTATCATATCCAGTAATGGATGATATTGCATTTTTTTATATAATTCCAGTTGTGCATCTGCATACCGATCTTTATCATCCACATATTTTACTTTTAAAGCATCAAGTTCCGGACGCATCTGTGCCATTTTTATCGAATTTTTCTGTGTAATCAATGAAATAGGAAATAATACAAATTTTGTAAAAATCGTAAACACAATAATTGACAATCCATAATTATTTACAAAAACATAGCACCATCTCATTATGATCCCGAAAAAATCCGAAACATAATTAATTATCTGATTCACTTCTATTCCTCATCATCTAACAAATCATCTGCAGTAACAATTTTCTTTTCTTCATTTCTTGTCTTTTTTACGGGCTGTTCTTCTGTTTTTCCTTTTTTTAATGCTCTTTTTATTTTACTGAATGCAATTCCTGCTACCGCACCTGCTGCGATCACTACTCCGGCAATTATCTGGATCAGATAACTTGTCGTCGCCGGATCAATATATAATTTCATTGTTGGAAATTCCTGTACTAATAAATTCATTTCATTAAACATCATACTATCTCCTTTTCTTGTTTTTTAATACCAGAAATCGATCAACGGTATCTTCTGCTTCGGTTTTGCACCTGCATATTTCCTTAATTCATCCTTGTCTCCCTGATATGTATACTTATACAAACAAGCATAATTTGCTGAATCATTTTTCAGAAGATCGGATATATTTTCCTTGTACTGTCGTATATATACACTTCTTGACCGATTTTCATCCGCTTCATAATCATAAATGGTTTTATCTTTGCTTTCACCTGTAATAAGCTTCATGATCGTTGGCATAAACTCTTCCGCACTTACCGGAGAACTGCAAACTGCAAGCCTGTCATTCTTTTTATAGGGTTCTTTGATAAAGAAAATAGGCTGAATACCATCTACCGTCATGATTTTTCCATGATCTGCCGTTATTATGATCGTTGAATTATCATAAACTCCCATATTTTTCAATTCATCAAGAAAAACGTACACATCATTTAGATTATCGTAAGCCGCTTCTGGCAGATTTTTTCCCTTTCCATCCCCATAATCATGCATTCCGCTAAAATGGTAAATTGCAAATGTTCCAGAACTGCTGTTATATTCTAGTCCCTGTGTCTGTAATTTTAAATAAAAATCATCATCCAGGTCCGGCGAATCTTCCCCTCCGCCGGAAGAACTGACCGCACCATCAAAATCACTGGTAACAACTAAAGAAAATCTCTTTAATGCCAGCGGCAATACTTTATACATTGCCCCCTTTATAATATTTTTCCGGACTGCGTGGTAATCGACTAAGATCTCACCATCTGCATTTTCCTGTACATTATCATAATATTCATATAGATTCTTTGCATTAAGAAAACTAACTGTTGCTTTATCCGTATATATATTACAAGAATACTGTTGTTCTTTTAGTGTATTATAAAATTCGACAGCCTTTTCTGAATGAAATGCTTCTTTAGAATATTCCCGACAAGGAATCGTATTATCAAATTCCTGTCCCGTTAACAGATAATTCATTGCCAGCGCTGTTCCGTCATATTTGCTGTCATAATTATCATAATATGTAAAATCATGCAGCGGCTCTAACGCATCCGGATATTGCTCTGTCATTTCGTCAATAAAATCATTGCTGTATGTATCAAGAACAAATACAAAAATATTTTTTTCTTCCGATACTGTATATTCATTTTTGCCTGAAACATAGTAATTTGTAATCTCTGCTTCTGAAGTATTCCTATAACCTCCGGATTTTATAACCAGATATACAGTTGCCGATATCTGAATACATAATAAACACACTGCTACATATTTCAAAATACTAAAGAATTTATTTTTAAATTTTGCAAACAAAATAACCGGAACTACAATACAGATTCCCCATACAATTCCGGTCATGATCATCTTGCCGGAATAATCACTCCATTTAATTGCATAAGCATCCGTAATACCAAGGTCACGATCAAATATCATAACCTGAATATAGGAAGCTACCGCTAATCCCCATAAACAACAACTGATAATCTTTGTTACATTCGTTTTCAATAAACTGACCAGAACAGATATGATAACGGATAAGAAAAAAGACTGCACGATCATACTACCCCAGAAATCAGATAAGTTAAATTCCAAGGTCTTTCGATTGGTATAATAAAATTCCAGTGTATTCTCTATAAATACCCAAAACATCAACAAAAACAGGGAAAGGAAGATATTAAAAAATCTTTTTATAATTCTTTTATATCGAACAACCTGTACTTTTCGGTTTTCTGCTGTTTCTGTAAACAGCCAGTATAACATTCCCGGATTTTTATCAACTGCTCCAAAGGTAAACAAACATAATAAAACAAGCCAGATGATCAATAATAAAGCAAACAGCCAATTTGAAAAATATTGAAAATCATCTGATCTTGCAACGATCATACATATAATAAAGGCAAAGAAGCCTGCAATATTCTGAAGCATATGCATTTCCCAAATGGATTCCCGCAGCTTTTTCATCACCATAAAGAAAGCATTTACCAGATATGACATAATAAAGAATCCCCCGCTGATCCCCCATTCGCCATTTGGAAGATATAACAGGATCAACATTCCCCAAAACATAAACGAACTCATCACTTGTTCATGCCAGTTCTTCAGCACTTTAATTACCCGATTATCTCTTCCAATATGATTGAAAAGGAATGGTAATCCTATTTGAAGAATAACCATGAAAAGAACAATTAGCAGATACAGTATTTTTACACGGCATTTACCAACAAGCACATAGTAAAACAATCCAGTCACATCATACAAATATAAAAAATACGAAAATAACATACATGGATTATTTTCCTTTCTTTTCCATATATAACGAAACACTGTAAGAAAAATAACACATATAATAAACCAGACCCCCAGCATTTTATCCTCCTCATACAAATCTTGCATTATGTTATGAAAGAAAAGAGGCTCTTTTTGTATATTCTAAAAGAACCTCCTTTTTTCAACTTATTGCTTTATGAACATTTATTTCTTTGTGATATATCCCTGTGCTTTTAATAACTCTGCGCAAAGGACAGCACCACCTGCTGCACCTCTGACTGTATTATGGGATAAACCAACAAACTTCCAGTCATATACAGTGTCTTCACGAAGACGACCAACGCTGATTCCCATACCATGTTCAAAGTCAACATCCATTGATACCTGTGGACGATTGTCTTCTTCCAGATACTGGATGAACTGCTTTGGTGCACTTGGAAGCTCAAGCTCCTGAGGAACGCCCTTATATGATACCAACTTTTCGATCAACTGTTCCTTTGTAGGATTCTTCTTGAACTTAACAAATACAGCTGCTGTATGTCCGTTTAATACAGGAACACGGATACACTGACATGTGATAACCGGTGTTGTTGCAGGAACGATCACTCCATCCTCGATCTTACCCCAGATACGAAGTGGTTCCTTCTCTGACTTTTCTTCTTCTCCACCGATATATGGAATGATATTTCCAACCATTTCCGGCCAGTCCTTAAAGGTCTTACCTGCACCTGAGATTGCCTGATATGTGGTAGCAACCACCTCATATGGCTCAAACTCTTTCCATGCTGTAAGAACCGGTGCATAAGACTGGATGGAGCAGTTTGGTTTTACTGCTACAAAGCCTCTGGTTGTTCCTAGTCTCTTCTTCTGGAAATCAATGACCTTCATATGCTCCGGATTGATCTCAGGTACTACCATAGGAACATCCGGTGTCCAGCGATGTGCTGAGTTGTTGGATACTACAGGAGTCTCTGTCTTTGCATATGCTTCTTCAATCGCCTTGATCTCTTCCTTTGACATATCAACTGCACTGAATACAAAATCTACAGTTGCAGCAACCTGTTCTACTTCATTTACATTATGAACGATGAGCTTCTTAACGCCCTCCGGCATCGGAGTATCCATCTTCCATCTATCGCCGACTGCCTCTTCATATGTCTTTCCGGCACTTCTTGGGCTTGCAGCCACTGTTACAACCTCAAACCATGGATGATTCTCTAATAATGCTATAAATCTCTGTCCTACCATACCGGTAGCACCAAGAATACCAACTTTCAGTTTATCACTCATTTTTACTAATCTCCTAATCTTTTTTTCTTAGATCGCGCGAACCTTGATAACACCATCAATTGCAAGCAATGCATTGATATCGTCTTCTGTAGGAACCTTATCAATGTCAAGGATTGAGTATGCATATTCACCCTTTGCCTGACTGATCATTCCCGATACATTTCCGCCCTGCTTTGCAAATACACCTGTAAACTGTGTCAGCATGTTAGGAATATTCTTATGGCAGATTGTAACTCTGGCAGTATCACCACATACGCCCATATTTACATTTGGATAATTTACGGAGTTCTTGATATTACCATTCTCCATAAAGTCTGTGATTTCTTTACATGCCATGATCGCACAGTTATCTTCAGATTCTTCTGTGGAGGCACCAAGATGTGGTAATGCAATTACATTTTCTGTACCTGCGATTGCCGGATTAGGGAAATCTGTTACATATTTTGCTACCTTGCCGCTTGCAAGTGCTGCCTTGATATCTTCATCATTTACAAGAACATCTCTTGCAAAGTTCAGGATTCTGACACCATCCTTCATCATGGCAAATGCATCTGCGTTCAACATTCCCTTTGTTGCAGGAAGTGCTGGAACATGGATCGTGATATAATCACATTCCTTATAGATATCTTCTACATTTGTAATGTGTTTGATGTATTTGGATAAGCCCCATGCTGCATCAACGGATACAAACGGATCATAACCATATACTTCCATTCCAAGTCTGACTGCGATATTTGCTACCTTGGCACCGATCGCACCAAGACCGATAACACCGAGCTTCTTGCCGGCGATCTCATTACCTGCATACTGCTTTTTCTGCTTCTCAACTGCTTTTGCAAGGTTCTCGTCAGAAGCATTGTCCTTTACCCAGTTGTATCCGCCCATCAGATCACGGGAAGCAAGAAGCAGACCTGCTACAACCAGTTCCTTAACACCATTTGCATTTGCACCTGGAGTATTGAATACTACAACGCCCTTTTCTGCACATTTATCAAGTGGAATATTATTTACACCTGCACCTGCTCTTGCAACACACAGGAGTTTGTCTGAAAGTTCCAGATCATGCATGGATGCACTTCTTACCAGAACCGCATCTGCGTCTGCATAATTATCCGTTATTTCATATGTATCCGGTAACAGCTCCATGCCACATGCAGCGATCGGATTTAAACAATTCACTTTAACTGCCATTTTTTATTTAACTCTCCTTTATATCCGCCTCCGCATGCAATCCCAAAGGACTGCATGCAGAATGCTCTTATTATGAATTCTTCTCTTCGAAATCCTTCATGAATTCTACTAACTTCTCAACACCTTCGATCGGCATTGCATTGTAGATCGATGCTCTCATGCCGCCAACCGTTCTGTGTCCCTTCAGATTTACAAAACCAGCCTCTGTTGCAGCCTTTACGAACTTGGCATCTAATTCTTCATCACCTGTAACAAATGGAACATTCATTAAAGAACGATCCTCTTTTACTACAGTTCCCTTAAACATCTTGGAGCTGTCTAAGAAATTGTAAAGGATTGCTGCCTTCTTCTCATTGTGCTCCTTCATAGCTGCAAGACCACCCATCTCTTTTACCCATTTGAATACCTTGCCACAAATATAGATACCGTAGCATGGTGGTGTATTGTAAAGAGAATCTGCATCTGCCTGTGTCTTATACTTTAACATGGTTGGTGTAAATGGCATAACGTCATCACGGATCAGATCTTCACGGATGATCGCAACTACTACACCGGCCGGACCTACGTTCTTCTGTACGCCAAAGTAGATCACACCATAGTCAGATACATTGACCGGCTGAGACAGAATGTCGGATGACATATCTGCTACCAGAATCTTACCCTTTGTATTTGGAAGCTTGTGATATGTAGTTCCATAGATTGTATTGTTGTGACAGATATATACATAATCTGCATCCTCATCAATCGGAAGATCAGAACAATCCGGAATATAGGAGAATGTCTTATCTGCTGATGAAGCAACAGCATTTACCTTTCCATATTTTTTAGCTTCTTCGTATGCTTTCTTTGCCCACTGACCTGTGATGATGTAATCCGCTACACCATTCTTCATAAGGTTCATAGGTATCGCAGCGAACTGCTGGGAAGCACCGCCCTGTAAGAATAATACTTTGTAATTATCAGGGATTTCCATGATATCGCGAAGATCCTGTTCTGCCTCTTTGATGATCGTATCGAATGCTTTCGATCGATGACTCATCTCCATAACACTCATGCCTGTTCCTCTGTAGTCAAGCATTTCTTCTGCTGCTTCTCTTAATACAGATTCAGGAAGCATGGATGGACCTGCTGAAAAGTTAAATACTCTTGCCATTTTTTATCTCCTTCTTTTTTATTATTGTTATTTTTAATTATCAAGATCTTTGTCTGTGAAACAGGTGTCGATTGCAGCACCCGGAGCTACCATAGGCCATACCTTATCATCGGAATCGATCATAACATCCAGTACGGTCGGACCATCTGCTGTCAATGCCTTCTTAAACTCTGTTTCAAACTCTTCGATCGATGTGATCTTACTTGCATTTGCCCCAAGTGCTTTTGATACTGCTACAAAATCAACAGAATCATCTAATACTGTATTCGAATACCGCTGTCCATAGAACAGATTCTGCCATTGTCTTACCATTCCGAGAACGTGATTATTTAATACCACCTGAATGATAGGTACTTTATAACGGGCTGCTGTCGCAATCTCGTTCATATTCATACGGAAGCATCCGTCTCCTGCGATATTTACTACAGTCTTATCCGGTCTGCCATATTTTGCGCCGATAGCTGCACCGACACCGTATCCCATAGTACCAAGTCCGCCTGATGAAAGGAAAGTTCTTGGCTCCTTATAAGTGTAATTCTGTGCCGCCCACATCTGGTGCTGACCTACATCAGTAGTGATTATAGCATTTCCTTCGGTAATTTCATAGATTTTTTTGATAGTTGCCGGTCCATTTAAGTGATCCATGTCGTATGTGACCGGATTTTTCTCTGTTAAATCCTTGATTTCTGCCATCCAGGAACGATTTGACTGAGTTGGAAGTTTACTGTTTAATATCGTCAGAACTTCTTTAGCATCACCCACAATGCTTGCATTTGCCGGAATATTCTTATCAATCTCGGCTGCATCGATATCAATATGAATGATCTTTGCATTTGGTGCGAACTTGGAAGCATTTCCAATGACACGGTCGGAGAAACGTGCTCCTACCACGATCACAAGGTCGGATCTGGATACTCCAAGATTCGATACCTTGGTTCCGTGCATTCCGATCATGCCGGTATAACGCTCGCTTGTACCATCATATGCGCCCTTTCCCATAAGTGTATCACATACAGGTGCATCTACCTTCTCGGCAAATTCTTTTAATTCTTCGGAAGCTCCTGAAATGATCACTCCGCCGCCTGCCATGATATATGGTCTTCTGGATACTTTGATCATCTCGATCACTTTATTTATATCTTCTTCCCGGATTGTATCTGTCTTACGCTCGATCACTGCCGGTTCTTCATATGTATACTCTGCCTCTGCAGCCGTAACATCCTTTGTAATATCAACAAGGACAGGACCTGGTCTTCCACTCTTTGCGATCTTAAATGCACGTCGGATCGTCGGTGCCAGATCTTCTACATTTTTTACGATAAAGCTATGCTTTGTGATCGGCATTACAACACCTGCAATGTCGATCTCCTGAAAGCTGTCCTTACCAAGCATATTTACTCCGACATTTGCGGTGATCGCAACCATCGGAACGGAATCCATATATGCAGTCGCAATTCCCGTTACAAGGTTTGTTGCACCAGGACCGGATGTAGCCATACAGACACCGACCTTACCTGTTGCTCTTGCATATCCGTCAGCGGCATGTGCTGCCCCCTGCTCATGTGATGTAAGTACATGCGTGATCTCTTCCTGATGCTTATATAAAGCATCATAGACATTTAAGATTGCGCCCCCCGGATACCCGAACACAATATCAACACCCTGTTCTTTTAAACATTCAATTACTATCTCAGAACCTGATATCTTCTTTGCCATTTTCCTTTTGCTCCTTTAATACTCTCTACTTATCAGCCTTTGGTACCTCTAAGATTGCTCCACGATTTCCTGATGTTACCATAGCGGCATATCTTGCAAGATAACCGGTTGTTACCTTCGGTGTTCTTGGCTTCCATGCAGCCTTTCTCTGTGCAAGCACATCATCCGGTACATCTAACGTGATCGTAGTATTGTTAATATCGATCTTGATGATATCTCCCTCTTCTACGAGTGCGATCGGACCACCAACTGCTGCTTCCGGTGAAACATGTCCGATGGATGCACCACGGCTGGCTCCTGAGAATCTTCCGTCTGTGATCAGGGCTACTGATGATCCAAGTCCCATACCTGCGATCGCTGATGTTGGATTTAACATCTCACGCATACCAGGGCCTCCTTTCGGTCCTTCATAACGAATAACAACGACATCACCGGGTACGATCTTACCGCCCTTGATCGCTGCAATCGCATCTTCTTCACAGTCAAATACTCTTGCAGGTCCTTCATGCACCATCATCTCAGGTACAACAGCGGAACGCTTTACAACAGAACCGTCCGGTGCAAGATTTCCCTTTAATACTGCAAGACCACCGGTCTTACTATATGGATTATCCAGTGTACGGATAACTTCCGGATTCTTATTTGCTACGCCGTCAACAGCTTCACCGATCGTCTTACCGGTTACTGTCATACAGTCTTCATTTAACAGACCTGCGGATTTTAATTCATTCATAACAGCGTATACGCCACCGGCTTCATTCAGATCTTCCATATAAGTAGGACCTGCAGGAGCCAGATGACATAAGTTTGGTGTCTTGGCACTGATCTCATTTGCATAAGAAATATCAAAGTCAAACCCGATCTCATGTGCGATAGCCGGAATATGAAGCATGGAGTTGGTAGAACATCCAAGCGCCATATCAACGGTTAATGCATTGATGATCGCTTCTTTTGTAATGATATCTCTTGGTCTGATATTCTTTCTGTACATATCCATAACAGCCATACCTGCATGCTTTGCAAGCTTCAGACGCTCAGAATACACCGCAGGTATCGTTCCGTTTCCAGGAAGTCCCATACCAAGTGCTTCTGTTAAGCAGTTCATGGAATTCGCTGTATACATACCGGAACAGGAACCGCAGGTAGGACATGCCTTACATTCAAATTCATTTACATCTTCTGCTGTCATGGTTCCTGCCGAATAAGAACCAACAGCCTCAAACATACTGGAAAGACTGGTCTTATGACCTTTTACATGACCTGCAAGCATTGGGCCACCGGATACAAATACGGTAGGTACATTTACTCTTGCTGCAGCCATTAACAGACCAGGTACATTCTTATCACAGTTCGGGATCATAACCAGTGCATCAAACTGATGTGCAGTTGCCATTGCTTCTGTAGAATCAGCAATCAGATCTCTGGTTACTAATGAATATTTCATACCGATATGTCCCATAGCGATACCATCACAGACTGCAATTGCCGGGAACATGACAGGTGTACCACCAGCCATAGCAACTCCCATCTTAACTGCCTGTGCGATCTTATCCAGATTCATATGTCCCGGAACGATCTCATTGTAAGAACATACAATACCTACCAGCGGACGTTCCATTTCTTCCTTTGTCATACCGAGTGCATTAAACAGGGAACGATGTGGTGCCTGCTGCATTCCGACTTTTACATTATCACTCTTCATCTCTATACTCTCCTTTATTTTATGCGTTCTGCAATTAAATCTCCCATTTCAGAACAGCTTACCGGTGTCATTCCTTCCGAAATGATATCACATGTTCTGTAACCATCTACCAATACCTGTTTTACAGCCTGCTCTACTGCATCTGCTTCCTTATCCAAGTCAAATGTGAAGCGAAGCATCATAGCTGCCGACAGGATCGTTGCGATAGGATTGGCCTTGTTCTGTCCTGCAATATCCGGTGCTGATCCGCCGCTTGGCTCATACATACCAAACTTCGTCTCATTTAAGGATGCAGACGGAAGCATACCGATCGAACCTGTGATCATGGATGCCTCATCGGAAAGGATGTCACCGAACATATTCTCTGTTAATACAACATCAAACTGTGCAGGATCCTTTACAAGCTGCATTGCGCAGTTATCAACTAACATATGCTCGTAGCTTACTTCCGGATAATCCTTTGCCACTTCTTCTACGATCTTTCTCCATAATCTGGAAGAATCCAGAACATTTGCCTTATCTACAGATGTAACTTTCTTTCTTCTCTTCATTGCAATATCAAAACCCTTGATTGCAATACGACGGATCTCGTTCTCATTATATACAAGGTTATCATGTGCAGTTAACACACCATCGATCTCCTCTGTACTTCTTGCTCCAAAATACAGGCCACCTGTCAGTTCACGCATGATCATCATGTCAAATCCACGATCTGCGATCTCTTCCTTTAACGGACAGGCACTCTTTAACTCCTCATAAAGATTTGCCGGTCTTAAGTTTGCAAATAATCCAAGCTCCTTACGGATCTTAAGAAGTCCTGCTTCCGGTCTTAAATTTGGAGGAAGCTTATACCATGGCGAGGTAGAAGTATTTCCACCAATGGAGCCTAACAATACGGCATCCTTTGATTTTGCCACTGCTACTGCCTCATCTGTAAGTGGCACTCCGGTTGCGTCGATCGAGCATCCACCCATCAGGATCTGCTCATAATCAAATGTATGACCATATACTTCACCAACTTTATCCAGAACCTTCATTGCTTCTGTTACGATCTCAGGGCCAATACCGTCACCCTTGATCACTGCTAAATTACATTTCATCTTTTATTCCTGCCTTTCTTTACCAAGTAATGCAACCTCGCCTTTCGGCTCGGTTTGTGCTGCGCACTATACATTTGAATAACTCCTATGCTGTATGCAAGCAAGCTTGCATAGCATAGAGTTATTCAAATGTGCATTACTTGTTGTTAATGTAGTTAATCAGACCTTCATTCTTAATGATCTCCTGCATGAATGGAGGAAATGCCTGCCCCTTATACCGGGTATCCTTTGTCTTATCGTAGATGATACCACTGTCAAAATTGATCTCTACTTCATCACCGTCCTCGATACCTTCTGCTGCTTCCGGGCACTCAATGATCGGAAGTCCGATATTGATCGAGTTACGATAGAAAATTCTTGCAAATGTATCTGCGATAACACAGCTTACACCGGATGCTTTAATCGCGATCGGTGCATGCTCTCTGGAGGAACCACAGCCAAAGTTCTTCTTTGCCACAATGATATCTCCTGCTTTTACGTTGTTTACAAATTCCTTATCTATGTCTTCCATACAGTGTTTTGCAAGCTCCGCAGGATCTGATGAATTCAGATATCTTGCAGGGATAATAACATCTGTATCTACGTTGTCACCATATTTGTGTACTGTACCATATGCTTTCATTCTGCGTACCCTCCTTAATTATAATCCAAGTTCTTCCGGACTGCTGATCTTGCCTGTGATCGCTGATGCTGCTGCAACAGCCGGGCTTGCCAGATATACTTCTGAATCAACATGACCCATACGTCCTACAAAGTTACGGTTGGTTGTGGATACGGCTTTTTCTCCTGCTGCCATAACACCCATATGTCCACCAAGACATGGTCCACAGGTAGGAGTGGAAACTACAGCGCCTGCCTTTACAAATATCGTCATGAGTCCTTCTTCGATACACTGTAAGTATACTTCCTGTGTTCCGGGGATCACGATGACACGAACACCCTGTGCTACCTGTCTGCCCTTGATGATATCTGCTGCAATACGCATATCGGAAATACGTCCATTTGTACAGGATCCGATCACAACCTGATCGATCTTGATATCGCCAACTTCATCAATTGTCTTTGTATTCTCCGGCAGATGTGGAAATGCAACTGTTGGACGAAGTGTAGAAAGATCAATCGTATACTCTTCATCATAAACTGCATCTGCATCTGCTTCATACTTCTTGTAAGCCTTTGTGGAATGTTCCTTCATGTATGCTTCTGTTAATTCATCCACCGGAAAGATTCCGTTCTTGGCACCTGCTTCGATTGCCATATTTGCGATAGTAAAACGATCATCCATGGTCAGGTTCTTAATACCGTCACCAACAAATTCCATAGATTTGTATAATGCGCCGTCTACACCGATCATACCAATGATGTGAAGGATAACATCCTTACCGCTGACCCAAGGTGCTTTCTCTCCTACAATATTAAACTTGATCGCAGATGGTACCTTAAACCATGCTTTGCCTGTCACCATACCGGCTGCCATATCAGTACTTCCAACACCGGTTGAAAATGCACCAAGTGCACCATATGTACATGTATGAGAATCTGCACCGATACAGGTCTCGCCTGCAACGATCAGTCCCTGCTCCGGTAACAGAGCGTGCTCAATACCCATAGAACCTACATCAAAGAAATTCTTGATCTGGTTCTCTGCCGAGAATTCTCTGACACATTTACAATGCTCTGCACTCTTAATATCCTTATTCGGTGTAAAGTGATCCATTACAAGTGCAATCTTATTCTTATCAAATACTTCTTTCTTATTGAATTTGTCCATCTCATGAATTGCTACAGGTGTTGTAACATCATTTCCAAGTACAAGGTCCAAATCTGCCTCAATCAACTGTCCGGCTTCCACGCTGTCAAGTCCTGCATGTGCAGCTAAAATCTTCTGAGTCATTGTCATACCCATGTGCTTTGTCCTCCTGATCCTAAATCTTATTTTGTAAATAACTGTCGCTATTTCACGCATTTTGTTATTGAATATTTTTATTGATTTTACCACACCGGCTGGTATAATTACAATATATAATAGTAATACATTGTATAACTTGTATTTATATATCGGAGGGACGCCATGATCAATAATCTGAATTATTATAATGTGTTTTACATGGTTGCAAAGACTGGCAGCATCAGCCGTGCCGCAAACCAGCTTTATATCAGCCAGCCCGCAGTCAGCAAGGCGATCAGCAATCTGGAAGAAAGCATAGGGATTGCACTCTTTGTCCGCAATTCCAGGGGCGTTGCCCTGACCGAAGAAGGAACGATCCTGTATGACTATATCGAACGTGCTCTGGATAACATTGTAAAGGGAGAAGAAAGTCTGAAAAAATACAACGAACTTGGGATTGGTCATATCCGTATCGGTGTCAGCACCTCTCTCTGCAAGCATATCCTTTTGGACTACTTGAAGCCCTTCATCAAAGATAACCCGAATATCAAGGTCAGCATCGACTGCCACTCTACCAAAAATACGATCCGGCTCTTAAAAAATGAAGAAATCGACATCGGTCTGATCTGCGAAACGGAACTACCTAAAAATATCACTTATTCCCATATACGCTCCATCCATGATATTTTCGTGGCAAATAGTGATTATATCGATAATTTTCCATACCGGGAAACAGAAGCCGGTCTGGAAGCAGGCGAAGAAACCGCCGATACACAACCGGAAGCTGCCAGCTATCCGATATTTTCCGGCTCGATCATAGGGAACCTGATCCCGCTTATGAATGTACAGCAGTCCGTTTCGGATTCTGAAGTCCTGACCGAAGATCATATCCGGGATATCTTCCGCCACTCTACACTTATGATGTTAGAGGAGGCAAATGTAACCAGAACCCATGTCGATAACTATCTGAATAAACATTCATTCCACTGTAACCAGCTTCTTGAGATCAATAACATGGATCTCCTGCTTGACTTCGCAGCGATCGGTATGGGAATCGCCAGTGTTGTCCGGGAATTCTCTGAAAGCTACCTGAAGGATGGACGTATCGTAGAAATCCCCCTTCCAACACCTATTCCAAAAAGAAGTGTCGGCTTCGCCTATCTGCAAAACCGACACCAGTCAAAAGCGTTATGTACTTTTTTAGATTATTGTAATATTTCGTGATTTCATCACTTAATGCATTCCACAAAATCAGATGTATTGTGTGTCTGTATTTTCCCGTCCACTTTTATACTTTGTAAGGAACTGGATCACACCAAAAGCAACGATAAGCAACAGACTAAGCAGAGATATCCATTTCGATACTGTCTGCATTGTGGTTTTTCCGTACCAGACACAAATCGTTCCGCTTTTCCCATTCAGTTCCAGTCTGACCAGTCCGGTATCCGGATCTTTGGAAACCGGAAGCAGTTCCTGACTGCCGGCCGGATCGGCTACAGTTGCTTCATATCCTTTGTAGTAATATTTCGGAACAACACAACTGTCATAAGTACCATTTACATCAAAGGAATAGCTTCCATCTGAATGATATTCACCTGTCTCCGTCTTCTCATTCTCTCCATACAACCATATCGTTCCACTGTTATCACTGAACACTGTCTGTCCTCTGTCCGCTTCTGATGGCAGCCATTCACAAAAGCCGATCTCATTTGTATTTGCTGGTGTCTCGATATAGTCATATGAATAATCCATGTGCCGAAGGATCTCCACCTGCCATACGACACTCAGATTAAAGACACCGGCCAATACGCAGAGCACAAAACACAGTTTGCAGTTTTTCTCGGATAAAAGACTGTGTCTGTATAATACATATAACTGGTTTCCGATTCCAAATGCTACAAAAAATTCTGTGAACATATTCAGTCTCCATGGAAACTGCAGACTGATAAGCGGTGTTTTATCTATTAATTTCCATGGGAACAACCGTGTTTCTATGAGTAACAAACCAACTGCAAGGCAAAGGCACAGAATTGCCTTTTTATTTTTTATCTGTGACCGTAGTCCAAGCATTACCAGTAACAGGAAAATACCAAGCTCTGCAAAGGAAACTGACAGTCTTCCACTTACAATACCAAGCATCGTCATCATCTCATCCTGTGTCTCAAATGCCGGATTCGTACTGACATAAAATGTTCCATCCGCAAATTGTTCCAATACCGGAATCCAGTAAAATGCAGTCAGCAGTACACAACCTAAAATCTCAGCCAGCACGCCCAGAATATGCTTTTTATCCCATACCTTTCGGATACGGAGCAGCACCCATACCACAGCGATTCCAACACATAACACGAAGCTGATCGTGTGACAGAGCAGCAAACCGGAAAATACCAGACATAACAACCCTTTTCTCCGTTCTTCCCGTTCTGTATAATCATACAATGCCAGAAATACCAGAGGAATGAATGCCATGGCGACAACTTCTCCCATTGCCGACCGTCTGTATATATCTTCCAAATGATAATGTCCCATTGTATACAATACCATCGTAACAAGCCCCACAAAATGACTTTTTCCAATTACTTTTCCTGCCCGGTATGATGTATAACAGGTCAGTAACAGCAACAAGAAAATATATCCCTTCATGGCTCCTGCCGGTGACAGTCCCATAAAACGAAGCAGGATTGCAGGAAGCAGCAGGATATCCGGATAAAAGATTCCTGCTCCATAACCATACCCCTCCAGCAGTTTATCATAAATATATGCAGGGAAACCCTGTCCGGTCTTTATTGCATGATAAACACTTTCTATTCTCAGAATATGAAAAGTCATATCGTCTCCCTGCGGAAGCAGTTTCCCCATACATGGTATCATGCACAGCAGACTGACGACCAGCATTATAACCAGCCATTCCATTCGTTCTCTTCTGTTGTACCCTTTCTCTTTTAAATCCATAGTCCCCACCTCCTTTATATTTACGTCCGAACCCATGAGAAACCTTTTCCCATTTTCCGAATTACCATAGCACTTGTCAAAATCATCCACTTATATGGGCTTTGATAAATAATAAAGCCCGCACAATCCTCTCTCAGCCACCAAACGGTTATGCCTCAATCCTATCATGCGGGCTTTCATTTATGATCTATTATTCTCTTACTTGAAGTAATCTACACCACTTTCAAAGATCTTCTGGTTCTGGTCGCCATAAATATTGACTGCAACCGCACGACCGGTACGCTCTGAATGTCCCATCTTACCAAGTACACGACCATCCGGACTTGTGATACCTTCAATCGCATAGTAAGAACCATTGACATTGTAGTACTCATCCATTGTCGGGTTACCGTTCATATCAACATACTGTGTTGCAACCTGACCATTTGCAAACAGCTTCTCACACCATTCCTTACTTGCAACAAATCTTCCCTCACCATGTGAGATCGGAATTGTGTATACGCCGCCAAGATCAGCTTCCTTTAACCATGGGGACTTGTTTGTTACCACCTTGGTATAAACCATCTTGGACTGATGACGACCGATGCTGTTGATCGTCAATGTAGGTGAATCATCTGTCTGTGGACGGATCTCACCATAAGGAACCAGTCCGAGCTTGATCAGTGCCTGGAATCCGTTACAGATACCAAGTGCAAGACCATCTCTCTGCTGTAACAGCTTCATAACCTCGTCTGCGATCTTCGAATTACGGAATGCTGTTGCGATAAACTTACCGGAACCATCCGGTTCATCACCTGCGGAGAATCCACCCGGGAACATGATGATCTGGGACTGGCTGATTGCCTTTGTAAATGCATCTACAGAATCACGAATGCCCTGTGCTGTCATGTTACGGAATACAATCGTCTCAACCTCTGCACCTGCACGTTCAAATGCCTTTGCAGAATCATATTCGCAGTTTGTACCCGGGAATACAGGAATGAATACCTTTGGCTTTGCAACCTTATTCTTTGCTGTATATACGGTCTTTGCATCAAAGAGACCGGTCTTGATCTTCTTCTGTTCTACACCGGACTCTGTAGGGAATACCTTCTCCAGTGTCTTTGTCCATGCAGCAAGTGCTTCATCCATTGTAACTGTTACATCACCATAGGTAAATGCTGCGCTGTCATTTACAGTACCGATCTTCTTAACCGGAATACCAAGTGTATTTATATTCTCCGGCTTCACTTCAAGGATGATTGAACCATAATCCTTGGAAACCAGTTCTCTCTTTGTAATACAGGTATCAATATCTACACCCAGCTTATTACCAAATGCCATCTTGCTGACAGCTTCGATCATACCGCCAAATCCTACAGCATAAGCAGATTCTACCTTATCTGCGAGGATTGCCTGATGTAACAGATCGTACATGGCAAGTACATTCTGATATACCGGGATATCATTTTCATCTTTTTCTATATCAAGCTTAACAAGCACATTGCCTGCTTTCTTAAGCTCTGGTGTTACTACGTTCATGTAGCTTGCAACATCAACTGCAAAGGAAACCAGTGTCGGAGGAACATCAATATCATTGAAGGTTCCTGACATACTGTCTTTACCACCGATAGATGGAAGTCCAAGTCCGACCTGAACATCATATGCACCAAGCAAGGCTGCAAATGGCTGACCCCATCTGTATGGATCTGTTCCGAGTCTCTTGAAATACTCCTGGAAAGTCAGACGGATCTTTGATACATCACCACCGGCTGCTGCGATCTTTGCTGCAGATGTAACAACTGCATATACGGAACCATGATATGGGCTCCAGCTTGACAGATATGGATCAAATCCATAACTCATCATTGTGATCGTATCGGTCTTACCCTTCATAACAGGAAGCTTTGCGATCATTGTCTGTGTCGGTGTAAGCTGATACTTTCCACCATATGGCATCGTTACTGTGCCTGCTCCGATCGAGCTGTCGAACATCTCAACAAGACCCTTCTGTGAACATACATTCAGATCTGATAATGTGTCGATCCATGCTTTCTTTACATCTTCCGGTTCTTTTACAGAATCGAAATAATTATCTGCCTTTGCAGGAATCTCTACCTTAACATCTGTTTCCTGATGTGCGCCGTTTGTATCGAGGAATGCACGGGAGATATTTACGATCTCTTTTCCTCTCCATGTCAGAACCAGTCTTGGTTCTTCTGTTACTTCTGCTACAACAACGGCTTCCAGATTCTCTTCATCCGCATACTTAAGCATCGTATCTACATCTTTTGGATCTACTACGATAGCCATACGCTCCTGAGATTCTGAAATAGCAAGCTCTGTTCCATCCAGACCTGCATATTTCTTTGGAACCTTGTCCAGATCTACAACTAGACCAGGTGCAAGTTCTCCGATTGCTACGGATACACCGCCGGCACCAAAGTCATTACATTTCTTTATGATAGAAGCAACTTCTTCTCTTCTGAACAGTCGCTGGATCTTTCTCTCTGTTGGAGGATTACCCTTCTGTACTTCTGCACCACAGGTCTCAAGAGACTGGCTGTTATGTGCCTTGGATGATCCGGTTGCTCCACCACAACCGTCACGACCGGTACGTCCGCCGAGAAGGATGATCTTATCTCCCGGATCAGAATTCAGACGTTTTACCGCACGTCTTGGAGCTGCACCCATAACTGCTCCGATCTCCATTCTCTTTGCTACATAATCCGGATGATATATTTCATTTACAAGTCCTGTTGCAAGACCGATCTGGTTACCATATGAGCTGTAACCTGCTGCTGCGGTCGTAACGATTTTTCTCTGTGGAAGCTTTCCAGGAAGAGTATCCTTTAAAGACTTTGTAGGATCTGCTGCTCCGGTTACTCGCATAGCCTGATATACATATCCTCTACCTGACAACGGATCACGGATCGCACCACCAAGACAGGTAGCAGCACCACCAAACGGTTCGATCTCAGTTGGGTGGTTATGTGTCTCGTTCTTGAAGAATACGAGCCATTCCTCTGTCTCACCGTCTACTTCTACAGGAACGATGATACTGCAGGCATTGATCTCATCGGATACTTCCATATCGTCTAATTTGCCCGCTGCCTTTAACTGCTTCATACCCATAAGGGCTATATCCATCAGACAGATGAACTTATCATCTCTGTCCTTGTACATTTCTTTCATCTCTGCCCGGTAAGCATCAAATGTCTTCTCAAGCATATCCTTATAATCACCATCATCAAATTCAACATTTGTAAGCTCTGTTGAGAATGTGGTATGACGACAATGATCAGACCAGTATGTATCCAGCACACGGATCTCTGTCATAGATGGATCACGCTTCTCTTCACCCTTGAAATACTTCTGGATATGAAGGAAATCCTTAAATGTCATCGCAAGTCCGAGGGAATCATATAACTCCTTTAACTTGTCCTCTGCCATATCCTTAAAGCCATCAAAGACAATAACATCGGCCGGTTCTTCATACTCGGTAACAAGTGTCTCAGGGATCTCCATACCACAGGCTCTGGAATCTACCGGGTTGATACAGTATTCCATAACTGCTTTTAACTGCTCATCCGTTACATTACCGGATAAAATATATGTTGTGGCTGTCTTTATGATAGGATCTTCATCTTCATTTAAAAGCTTAACACACTGTTCTGCTGAATCTGCTCTCTGATCGAACTGTCCCGGAAGGAACTCAACAGAAAATACCTTATCTGTATCTGCCATTGGAAGATTATCTCCCTCGTAGATCATATCGATCGGTGGCTCTGAAAATACTGTAACCAGTGCTTTTTTGTATGTTTCTTCAGACAGATTCTCAATATCGTAACGAACCAGTACTCTTACATACTCGGCATCGATATTCAGATAGTTCTTGATCTCGTCATGAAGTTCCTTTGCCTTAACTGCATAGTCAGGCTTCTTTTCAACATAAACTCTCTTAACTGTGCTCATAAAAACCTCCATTTTTATCATATGTTTTTTCCCATATTGCGGGAATTCATATTATTACAAGCGTTTCACAACGCCTATGATACCACTTTTGAAATTCATTGAATAGCTTTTTTCAGCTTTTCTTTTTAAATTGTTGCTGTTTACCGAATAAACCTCAAAACAGCCATCTTTAATTGTGCAGTCTGCGGATAAGCTTGAATACCACTGAATTCTGATAGATCATCGGTGCATTCTGCGCATAGAAAATAATTCCATCTGTCGGTGCGTAAATATCGGCTGCGATCTCTCCGGTCATCGGATTTATAACATTTGCAATAACATTTCCCCGAACCACTTCATCTCCCGGACTTACAAACCGCTTTAAAAAACCACCGGATTTATCTGACTTTACAGACAGCAGTTCCTCCTCATCAAGAACAGTCGATATATAACCTGCATGACAGTTGTACCGGATGATTCCCATTCTGGTCAGGAATCGGAGTACCGCTGAAACCGCATGTGCTGCACTCTCACTGTCAATCTTCTCCGTCACACCGGAATACACAGAAAACGCCTCTGTTCCTCCGATCTGCCAGTTATAATTTAAAGTTGCCTTATCATATGCCCTCGGTTCTGCTGTCAGAACATAAGGAAGACCAAACAGATTGGCCAGACTGGTACTCTGCTTTCCCGTCTCCATCATTCTGACATGCGGGATAAATTCTCCATCCATATAAAAGCTTGCAAACTGTATTCCATACGCATAATCTTTTACATGATCCATAACCGCTGCCGCTATCCTGCTGGTCGCCTGTCCCTCCGGATTTCCCGGAAAAGCACGGTTCACATCAGAATTATCAGAGATCCAGTATTTCTTACCGACATTAAAGGAACTGTAATTTAAGGATGGGATCAGCAGTATCTGTTTTCCCGATACGATTGCTCCTCTTGTCTCAAGTTCACTTAATTTTTTCGACAGCAGGGAGCAGATATATAACTGCTGGAATTCATTTCCGCGCATAGCGCCCATGATACATGCCGCCTTTTCTCCTGTTCCGAAGCTGAAGCCTTTAATGGAATATTCTCCACGATAGGCGGTGTTCATCGTATATATGATCTCTTTACGCATTATTTGTCACACCTCCAAATATTCTGGCAACCAGCGAACCTTCCTCGATCACCGGATAAGCACGAAGTGAGAATACGACGCCTCTTCTTGGTGACAGGATCGTCTCTTCGACAGAACCGGTCAGTACATTGACGATCTGTCCGATCACATCTCCCTTTTCAACTACGCCTGAGTGCTTTACCTTTGGTATAAAGATTC
Organism: Coprococcus ammoniilyticus; assembly: GCF_025567345.1. Lineage (NCBI taxonomy): Bacteria > Bacillati > Bacillota > Clostridia > Lachnospirales > Lachnospiraceae > Coprococcus > Coprococcus ammoniilyticus. The sequence continues at coordinate 263,238 of NZ_JAOQJS010000004.1, read as the reverse complement.
CACTGCTCTCCGCATTCACAAAAGAGACATCCGTATCTCTGGCGATCTTCGGCATATGTGTATTATAAGCACAGCCATCCCAGATTCCCATATATTCCATCAATGAAAATAGACCCTCAACAATCTGATCTGCATAGTCGTAATCGATCATAAGTGCGACACCGGATTCTACGACCATACTCTTGACTCCGATCTCATTTAAAGAATATGCAAGGCTACCTTCCATAACGGTAGAGGATGGATGCACCCATACAACATCGGTATTCATTCTTGCAGCATATGGCAGGATATCATCTGCAATGTCCGAATTTACCCGTACCTGTGGCAGCTCTTTTAAATATACGCTGCTGGAATGCAGATCAACGCAGATATCCGAACCTTTAATATCCTGCAGCACAAGTGCCGCCGTATACTCCCCGACCGTTCCTTCTGTAGAACCCGGAAACAATGTGTTCATATCAATATCAAACACCGGAACATCTCTCACCTGTGCTTCTAAACCCATTGGATTAATAAACGGATATATGTCCACGATTCCTTTTAATTTATCAAAATCCTTTTTGATCCGTCGGATCACCTCATAGCAGATATACTGTCCTGCCACTTCATCTCCATGTACACCGGATACAATACTTAATCTTTTTTCTTTTCCTGTGGCAAAATCGGGAGCCAGACGATTTTTCTTTACCCGCATTACCTCATCGATCAGCATATCTGCTGACGCTACTGTTTCTATCATTTCTTCTTCCTTTACAGCAAAAAACAGAGCCCCCATGGCGCTCTGTTTTGTTTTTTATTTATTAGGATCCTTGTCTTATACAGGATTTCCATCTTTTATTTCAGCACCTTATCTATTATACACGTTTCTCTCGTTATACGTCAACAAACAAGGAACTTTTTATACACATCATGCCCTTTTTCGATATTCGATCCGGAGCTTATCTGCGATCAGTGCAATAAATTCTGAATTTGTTGGTTTACCTTTACCAGCATTCACCGTATATCCAAAAATATCATTGATCACATCGATCTGTCCTCTGCTCCATGCAACCTCGATCGCATGACGAATCGCACGTTCTACGCTGGATGATGTCGTTTTATATTTCTTTGCAATCGTCGGATATAAAAGCTTCGTTATGTAATTCAACATATTGACATCGTTTACTGCCATAATGATTCCTTCACGAATATATTGATAACCCTTTATATTAGCCGGAATCCCTATATCCCTGATAATATCCGTTACATCACTCTCAATATTATTCGCTGCACCAGACAGTCCCTCTCTATTCTGGATGCAGATCAGATCTTTTGAGATCTCAGTCTGAACCTCTTTTCTTCTGTTGTAAATCTGATGAATTCTTGCAATGAGCTGCTCAGAATTATATGGTTTCAATACATAAAAAGATGCCCCCAGTTCGAATGCGCACCGTATCAGTCTCTGCGAACCAACCGATGTTACAATGACAAATAATGTATCTGGGCATTCGCCTGATTCCCGGATCTGTTCCATTACCCCTAATCCATCCAGAACCGGAAGACAGATATCTAAAAGTACAACATCTGGCTGATATTTTTTTATTGATTCGATCGCACTCTCCCCATCACTTACCTTATCAAGAACCCTCATCCCTGTTCTTGTGTTCGCTGCTGTAAGCTGACGTGCTATTAATTCACAGTCGCTATCAGCAATAATAATACTGATTTCTTGATTGTTCATTATTCAATCCCCCTTAATCTTTTTTGTTTGAAAAATCGACTGTTTCTAAAGTATATTTGTGATTTCGACAAATGTCAAGAACTTACCAGGTTCACAGAACCCCCTCTGATAAGTGAATTTTTATCCATTTTTCGACATATTTCGTCGTCACCTGATGGAATGCACCATATTTCTAAGAAATACTTTGCAGGGAATACTCCGTTTTCTGAAGCATACTGCGATTATCCAGTCGAATTTTGTCTGCAATCAATGCAATAAATTCCGAATTTGTCGGTTTGCCCTTTCCCGCATGGATCGTATATCCAAATAATTCATTGATCGTATCCATACTGCCTCTACCCCAGGCAACCTCGATTGCATGACGGATCGCACGTTCCACTCTGGAGGCTGTCGTTCCATATTCCTCTGCAATCGATGGGTACAACTGCTTTGTAATTGAATTCAGGATGTCCATATCGTGAACTGCCATCAGGATCGCACTGCGAAGATACTGATATCCTTTTATATGTGCAGGGACGCCAATCTCATGTATGATATCAGTCACTACGGCTTCCAGCATGTTTCCATCCGAACCTGTTTCCACCAATTTCTGATAATTATCATTTCTTTTAGCCTTCATAACATCCTCAATAATCTCCCGGATCTTTCGTTCATCATATGGCACATCAAGAATTCGCAATACAAGGCGGTCTGCGATCTTATAGTAGATGAAGTCAAGATATTCTTTATGTGTTTTCGATCCGCACAGAAGAATCCTTGTATTCTTCAGATTCTTATAGTGCATGATTTCTTCTGTTATCTCCAGTATATCTTTGCCCGGCAAAACCTCATCCATGATCACAACATCCGGTTCCCGTTCCAGAATCTTCTTCACGGCTTCCTGTCCACTGTCACATATCCCCGAAACTTCATACCCCGGAATCGACTTCACGATAGATACAAGCTGTTCCACTTCTCTTTTGTCGCGCTTTACTATCATTATTTTTACATAATTCATAATGTCCCTCCTGCTCTTCTGCCTTGGACAACATTATATCTCTATGATACCTGCTTTGGAATATACTTCTCTCCGCAAGTTGCGACAGCTTTTCGCCTCTGTGGAACAATTTTGTACCATCTCGACATTTTCCAAGCAGAACTCCGTAGAATTATGTCTGATCTGTGTAATAAAAAAGAAGATGATGTTCCATCTTCCTTTTTTCTCTATGCCCGCCTAGGCTCCGTCCGGATTAAAAGAGTTCTTTATATATCTTGTAAACTCTGTCCCGGTCAAGTTCTACAAAGTTATTCGCCATCAGACGACCCTGATTCGTCATAACGGAATCGGTAAATTCGACAAGATCTTGCTCCGTTACCCCATATTCATGCAATGCTTTCTTTGGAATCAGAATATTTAAAAGATCCTCCAGAGATTCATAGACATTTTCGACATCGCAGCCAAGGATATCTGCAATAAATGCATTTAATTTTGCAATTTCTCCATCCTGTCTGATCTCCATATAATTCTTCATGACTCCGGTAAACATGGCATAGTTCGATTCTCCATGCGCAACATGATAGGTTGCTCCAAGCGGATAGCTTAAGGCATGTACTGCCGCACAGCCAGCATTGCCAAATGCGATTCCGGCGTAGTTTGAAGCTACAAGGAAACGGTCTAACAATGGAATTCTTGCCTCCGGTCCTTTCTCACGGATCTCCATATATCCATGAAGGATCATATCGATCGCCTTATAGCCAAACATACGTGTATATTCATTTCCTTTCGGAGACAAACTGGACTCTACAGCATGGACAAGTGCATCGATCGAACTGGTTGCAAAGAAGCGGAACGGAAGGCCCTTTAACAGCTCCGGTATCAGAACCGCAGAATCTCCATACATCTCATCGACTGCCAGTCCCTTTTTCGTTCCCCTGCTGTTTAATGCAAGAATCGCTATATTTGTTACCTCTGAACCGGTTCCACAGGTAGTTGGGACCAGTACCAGTTCTTTATCTTTTTCTATCGGAAGCTTGCCATCATACAGATCAAGAATCGGGGATACATACTTTAATGCAAACAGCTTTGAAATATCAATTACCGTTCCTCCACCGATTGCTATAATTCTTTTATGTTCACCCTTTATATCCTTATAAATTGCCTCCGCCATATCATCTGAAGGCTCACCTGCACCATATTTTTCCTGAAAGATAACATCACATTCCAGATCCATCTTTCCAAAAAACGGTTCATAGATATATTCATTTGTAATTACCAGATCACCTTTTTCGATATGGAATTCATCAGCAAATTCCTTACATGTGTCATACTTATAAATCGTTGGTTTGAGCATTAACTGTTTCATACGTATCCTCCATTCATTTTCTCTGATATTTCTGTACCAAAATTTTTGCTCACATTGTACCACTATAGAATGAAATTACAATTACCCAAAAAGAGCATCTTTTTTACTCTTCTGTATCATCAAATGCCTGAATATATCCAACGGTTTCATTGTTTCGATCCATCGAATAGGAAGGATCGATGACTGCCTGTATAAAATCTGCACCTCCGGATTCGATCGGTACCACCTTTAAGCCCAACTGCTTCTCTACCTGTGCAACTGTCATATCATCTAAAAATACCTGTTCTCCCATTCGCAGCATATTCGATGGAATGAGCAGCGCTTCTCCCAGATCATCTCCTGCTGCCTGCCGCTCTTTTAACTGGGTCGTCAGATCAATGCCTGTGATCAGTCCGGATACTGTAATTGTTTCTCCAAAAAAGTCATTCCGGATGCAATATACACGGATCGTAAGTCCTGGATATGCCTGCATCAGCCTTGCTGCAAAGTCTACAACCGTACTATATGTCAGTTTTCCGGTTGCCATACAGATCGTACGGCGGAATGTTCCTTTCTGTTCCTGATATTCCGGTGAAGCCAGCAGCTCCTGATAGGCTTCATCAAATTCCTCTAAAAACAAACGCATCATTCCAACGCCATTTTCAAGCTGGATATAACCATCATAGCGTTCTGCTTCCGGAAATTCCCGTCCGGCCGTTATATACCACTCATCACTTGCATGAATAAAATGAAGCGAATACCTTTCATAGAATTTTTTCTGATAACTCTCGATCAGATCGATAACCTGTCCCGCTTCTTCCTTCGTAAATAATTCTAATGGGTACAAACCTTTTCGGAATTTCGTAAGTCCGGCAGGAACAACGGATACACTCCGCATAAATGGCAGATACTTTCCAAGATCCCGGATACTCCGTTCCAACTCTGCCCCGTCATTTACACGCTTGCAGAGAACGATCTGCCCATTCATCTCTACATGCCCTTCAAAAAGACGATCCAGATATTTCAGCCGGTCACCTGCAAAACGATTATGCAACATCTTGCAGCGAAGCTCCGGATTGGTCGTCTGAACCGATATATTGATCGGTGCAAGCTGCATCTTGATGATACGATCCACATCCTCATCTGTCATATTTGTAAGCGTGATATAATTGCCCTGCAAAAAAGACAACCGGGAATCATCATCCTTAAAATAAAGTGTCTCTCTCATCCCCGGCGGCATCTGATCAATAAAACAGAACATGCATTTATTGGTACAGGAACGATAATCGCTCATAAGACCGTTTTCAAATTCCATCCCAAGATCATCATCATAATCCTTCTCGATCTCAAGCAGCCATTCTTCTCCATATGATTTACGGATCAACACCTCTATATATTCATCTTTGATCATATAACGATAATCAAATACATCTTTTATTTCTTTATCGTTGATTGCAAGCAGATAATCACCCGGTTCTATTTCCATCTCTTCTGCAATGGAGCCCGAATAGACTACCGTAATTAAATGTTCTATTTTCTTCACAGTTATTCCTCATCATTTTCTAATGTATCTTCCCCATTATACCATTGCAAAATAAAAAAGAAAGATGATAAATATGCAAAAACGATGCTTTTTTGAGAATTTTTGTATGCTTCTGTGGCGTATCCTTCTGTACATAAACAAAAGACAAAGGAGCAAACATCATGTTGCATATATTTGGAACTGTAATTAAGAAAAAGAAGGTCATAATTCTGGGGATCATCTATATACTGTTACTGATACTTGTGATCCTTGCAGGAAAGGCGAAAAAAATGAAACTTCAGGAACAGGTCTCCCAGTCAGACTCCAGACCCATCACAACAGAACAGGTTTCTGTCTCCGAAGATTCCACCGAGAAAACCAAAGCATCCTCCGGCAGCTATTCTTCCTTTGATACTGCATCCGTTTTACAAACGCTTGCCTCCGCAACAGAAGCAAAAAACAACGGGCTGCTGACACTGGTCAATATGTCTCATACCCTGCCAGCCGACTGGACCGTTGATCTAGTCGAACTGCGAAACGATCAGTCGATCGACCGCCGTGCTTATGACGGGCTTCAAAAAATGATGGACGATGCAAGAGCCGAAGGTCTTGACCCTCTGATCTGCTCTTCCTACCGTACAAATGAAACACAGGAACGGCTCTATACAAATAAAAAGAATTCTTATCTGGAGCAGGGTTACAGCGAAGATGATGCTACAGCCCTTGCTGCTACCTGGGTTGCCTATCCCGGTACCAGCGAACACCAGCTCGGCCTTACCGTTGATATCTGTTCCATTGGCAACCAGGAGCTGGATTCCTCCCAAGAAGATACCGCCACCCAGCAATGGCTGATGGCAAACTGTTATAAATACGGCTTCATCCTCCGTTATCCGGCAGATAAATCCGATATAACAGAAATCTCTTATGAACCCTGGCATTACCGCTATGTTGGTGTTGAAGCTGCTACAGAAATGTACCAGAAGCATCTTTGTTTAGAGGAATATCTGGAACAGCATACCAATTAAAAAAGCAGTTCAGTCTCCGGTGATCTGTTCTTCACCATCCAGACTGGACTGCTTTTTATCTATATTCTTATTCTGCCGGAATAAATGGAAGGTCGATCGGTTGATCTGCTTTTGTGGATGGATCCGTTGTAGCTTCTGTCGTAGCCTCCGTTGTCTTCTCTTCCGTCGTTTTCTCTTCCGTTGTACGCTCTTCTGTCGTCTTTTCTTCGGTTGTCTTTTCCTCGGTCGTACGTTCTTCCGTCGTCTTTTCCTCAGTCGTCTTCTCTTCGGTTGTCTTCTCCTCGGTTGTCTTCTCTTCTGTCGTCTTTTCTTCCGTTGACGGCTCTTCGGTTACGATCGGCTTCTGTTCCTCGGTCGTTACAACCGGAAGTTCATCTTCGGTTCCCGCTGCCGTTGTTACCTCATACGTCGTAGAGGCTTCCGTAGAGTAAGATGTGTGTGAATCATAGGTATTATATTCCGATGTTACTTCTATTTCTTCTTCATTCTCGGAATCGTCATTAATATTTGTAGTTGGCAAAGGCTCTTCTGTAACAATATTTACTTTCTTCTCCTCAGTAGAACTCTCTTCCTGTTGCGTCTCCTGCTTTGCCTTTTCATATTTTGCTTTATTTGTCTGAAAGAACACACCAAAGAAGGTATATTCACATATGATAAGTACAGCAAACACTGCAACTATGATCTTCAGTATATTATCCTTCCTCCAGAACCGTTTCTTTGCAGGAACTTCATCCGTTTCCAGAACATCTGTCTGATCTGTCTCTTCCGGCTCGGTTTCATCTATATCTTCTGTCTCTGTGATCTCACTTACTTCATCTATATCTTCTGTTTCAAATATTTCTGAGTTATCCGTATGAATCTTTTTATCCATATGTACCTCCGACTATTATTATCCATTCTGGCACATTTTATACATGCCCTTTACCTGTTGGTTACAAACACGTCTTATAGTATAATACACCGCACAAAATCTGTAAAATCATTTTACGAAAAATTATAAATCTTTTACATTTTTGTTACATTTACAGTGTCAGGTCCGGAGCGAATCAAAGGTATTATACACATTCAGGATTCCATAGCCCCACTCCGGATTCGGATATTTCCTTGCAAACAGATATCCCTCTGTATCATTCATGACATATGAAAACGGACTTCCTGCCGTTCCCGGACGAACTGCTCCCCGAATAAAATAATTACGGATCTGATTTCCATTTACAAACCGTGCCAGATCCCGGTCTCTTGCCCATTGCAGGATTAATGCCGCACACCCGGCACAATGCGCTGCTGCAACAGAAGTACCCGTTTTCCTGACAAATGTTCCTGCTCTGCCCGGACCATATACATCAACACCCGGAGCAACAAAATCCGGCTTGATATCATCTGCCGCCGTATATCCCCTGCTTCCATCCAGAAACAGTGTATCCGAATAATGATCATATGCCCCCACTCCCATCGGAACTACTCCTGTAGCCGGATTCACAAGCGTTGTTTCAGGCGTTGGCCTTATAAACCGGGTATCCGGGGAAAGAAATGCCGTGATCGGCAGCCATGCATGAAAGGTCTTCTCGGTATCACCGCTTCCATATACCCGGATCCGCCACAGACCATTTGGCGGATCAAAAAAGCGCATCATGATCAGTTCTTCTCCCGACTGATCCTCTACAAGAAAATAATCGATATATATGATCCCACCACCAAAAACCGGACGTATGACTTCACTTTTATCAAAGCGGGGAGCAATCTGACTTACAAACTCCCCACCCGGAATCTCAAATGCCACAGAATATGTATTGGGAACCGCTCCCCAGATCTCAAGTGTAAAGCTGTTATTTCCCGTAACATTAATCTCCATTTCCGTATAAGCGCTTCCCCCTTCGATCCTGCCTCTGAAATGATGCCCCGCAATTCCCTCATTTCCTGCCGGAACGGACACAGCAACTCCGGTCATGATACCAACATTTGAAAGCAGTGCTTCTAATGCAGAAGAACCAGTATGGCTCCCACTGTTCGAACCAACTCCAATCAGGATTGATATATTTTTCCGAAGTCTGCTTGCCTGTCTCCGCAGAAATGCTACCCCCATCATAATATCATTTTCCTGATATGCTTCTACGTCCTCCGGCACACCATATAATCCTCGCAGATTATTCTTTGCCTGCTTTAATTTTACAATCACATATTCTGCTTCCGGCGCCACTCCTGTGAAATCAGCTGTCCGTTTTCCTGCTGCAATCCCTGCAAGAAAGGTTCCATGTCCATTTGCATCTGTCAGGATATCCGCTTCATTTCGTATGGCTTCATTAATATCCTCCTGCTGATATACCGTTCCATATCCGGGATTTTCTTCCTGATCTGACGGTCCCGGCACGGACTGATCCCATGCTACAAGAATTCTTGTATTTCCGGCAACATCCAGAAACAGATCATTCCGAATATCAATCCCGGTATCGATAATTCCGATCAGAATTCCCTTTCCGGTAAGTCCAAGGATCGATTCCTGCTGTATATTCACAGCTCCGACTGCTTCTACACTACTGGTATCCATCAGCCCATACAATTTGGGGAAAAGTGTATATTCCAGTCTGGAAAAGATCTGCATATAATTCTCCGGCTTCTCCCTGTATAAAACAGCAAACCGCTCATCAATAAAGAGCAGGCAGCCGCTTTCTTTGTAAATATCCAAAACAGTTTCCCGCTCTTCGTTGTATTCAATCAGATAGTCTGCATAATCTTCCCTGTACGCTACATTTTCACATTCCATTTCGATTCCCATCGTATGCTTTTCGTATACAGTCTATTCCGTCTGATTTCTTTCTATACCTTTTTTTGCACCTGTTATATGATCGGCCCCTGCAGCTTCTTATCCACTTGTTCCTTCAGTATATCAAACTGACATGGACCTGTTTCCAGAATAATCGTGTTAAATGTTTTCAGGTCAAAGTCATCTCCCATTTTCTCTTCTGCATAATCCCGCAGTTCTTTCATTTCATAATATCCGGTCGAATAACTCTGATATACTGCCGGATCTCCGACCATTGTCGTGTACAGCTCCTGTGCAGCACTGCCATCCATTCCATTCTTTGTCAGATAATCGGCTGTATCCTGCAACGTCCATCCCTCATAATTGATTCCCAGATCCACTCTTCCCATCATAAGATAACTCATCTCATCATTCAACTGATAAAGGGCTGCAATGGTGTCTCCATATTCCGGTTCCTCATACTCATAGTAATATAAAGAATCATAACATGCATACATCGCCCATCCTTCTTTATATCCTAAGAAGTTCATCAAAGTCCGGACCGGCTCCGGATCCGTTGACATATAATAAGCATTTTGCAGCATATGACCCGGATATCCCTCATGTGCCAGTGTCGTCCACATGCCATCCGTATGCAGACCATTCACCCGGATCAGATTATTATCCGGATCATCGATTGCCGGCGCCATATAATAAGCCAGTACATCATCCATGATCGTTTCGAGGTTCTTATCCAGCGCCTCTGCCTTATAGTTTATCGTTCCTGCATCCGGATAATGCTCTGATGCCGTTTCCATCATTTTATCGACCATTTCCGAAGCTGTCATCTGATCGGTTTCCGCAAATATTGAATCATAATTGGCAGCAAAATATTCATATGCCGCCTGATTTCCCAAATAATACTGATATAACGATACCATGAGTTTTTGAAGCTCTGTATCCAGCATATCGATTACCTCTTCCGGCGACTTGGCTGTTCCTGCAAAATTTTTCAGCAGATATTCATAATATTCCTTGCCACCATCATAGTTGCAGATACCACCATCATTGGTTCCGGTTCCCTTCAGACCGGAAAGCACCGCTGCAACATTCTCAAATGCCGGAAGCAGGGAATTCACAACTGCCTGCTTATTAGCCTCCTTGTATTCTGCCTTTTCCTCATCCGTCAGAAAATCAAGTGCGTCAATATTATCATTAAATGTTGTTACCATAAAATGATTTTCTTTATCTGCAACAAAATCCTTGCACTGACTGATGACTTTATCGCAGACTGCATCACTCATAAAATAACCTTTTTCTGACTTTTCCTGTTCAAAATCCAGATACTCTGCAAAATAATCCGGGATCTGACCAAGCAGTTCAATATAACGTTCCACATCTCCCTTATCATCAAATCGGTAATCTGTGAAATTCGTTGCAATATTGGCCTGAAGTCCACGCATCGGGGAAAACGGCTCATACAGATATACATTATCAAAAATTCCCGCAGACACTTCAAAATACTCATCCAGCACATCATAGGTCAGCTTCTGATCCTCTGTCAGGCAGGAACGGTCAATAGCATCCAGCTTCTTTACCCAGCCTTCAAACTCTTCCTTATCCTGTCCGATCTCCTCTGCTGTCATTCCCGGGTCTCCCAGTGTGACCTCCGGTTCTTCCAGACCGTAATCCGCACCATCCCTGATCGTATAATTATACGTCAACGTGTCGTCCGTAACAACATCCTTAAAATAATCATCCAGATACTGTTCAAATTCCTGCTGCTCCTTCAGCGCATCCTCGGAGAAAGACTCCTGCGCCCTCTCTGTATTTTCAGTTGTATCGTTTTTGTCATTCAGATGTCTGCGCTCTCCCTGCGTCTCCCCACAGGCAGATAATCCAACCGCAAGAGAAATGCAGATAGCCGCAGCCATTACATTTTTACAGGTTCGTAATAATCTCTTTTTTAACATACCCTGCTCCTTTTCGCTTTTTTTCATAGTATCACAGGATTCCCAGACCATCAAGGACTACCTTGATACAAGGCTGCGGTATCATCGGAAGATTCCCAGACCGCCCTCCTGCAATACATCTGTATTTTCCTTTTATTTTACCCAGAGATAACCATTTACATACTGATGCCGACGCAATACAATAATTCAAAAGCTCCGGTATTTTTCCGTCTTCGCTCCGCCATATGATTTCACGATCTGAAAATTATGATCCATATAATAAAGGCTTAAAGACCGTATATTTTCTGTATACAATCTTTAAGCCTTATTAATTACAATATTTTCTCTTATAGTATCAATTATTATGATTGTTTTGTCGCACAGGCCTCAATCTGCATCGGTTCTACACCACGAAGCTCGATGATCGGATTGCCCTTTTCATTTACATAATCTCCGGTTATGATCACCCTGCCAATGCTGTCATCTCTTGGGATCTGATACATGATATCCAGCATGAATTCCTCAATGATCGCCCGGAGCGCTCTTGCTCCTGTATTCTTTTCAAGTGCTTTTTCTGCGATTGCTTCATATGCAGAATCATCAAACTGAAGATCTACCTCATCCAGTGCCAGCAGCTTCTTATACTGTTTCAGGATCGCATTCTTCGGTTCCTTTAAGATCTTGATATACATCTCCTTATCTAAAGCATCCAATGTGAATAAAACAGGCAGCCTTCCCAAAAACTCCGGTATCATACCGAACTCTCTGAGATCCTCATTGGTCACCTTCTTTAAAATGTTCGGATCTTTGTCATATTTGTCCTTCAGATCTGCACGGAAACCGATCGAGGACTGTTTATTCAATCTTGCTTTAATAATATCTTCTATCGCCGGGAACGCACCGCCACAGATAAATAAAATATTCTTTGTATTGACCGTTGTCATAGGCACCATTGCATTCTTGCTTCCGGAACCAACCGGAACCTCAATATCTGCCCCCTCCAAAAGCTTTAACAATCCCTGCTGAACAGATTCTCCACTCACATCACGGCTGTTGCTGTTCTGCTTCTTTGCGATCTTATCAATCTCATCGATAAATACGATTCCCTTTTCTGCCTTTTCGACATCATTATCTGCGGCTGCCAGAAGTTTTGACAATACACTTTCTACGTCATCACCGATATAACCTGCTTCCGTAAGTGTGGTAGCATCTGCGATCGCAAGCGGTACATTCAACAGCTTTGCGATCGTTTTTACAATATAAGTCTTACCACAGCCTGTCGGTCCTACCATCAGCATATTGGATTTCTCGATCTCGATATCATCCATGGAGTCTGTCAGCACACGCTTATAATGGTTGTATACTGCAACAGACATTACCTTCTTGGCATATTCCTGACCGATCACATATTCATCTAACATTGCTTTGATCTTATGTGGTGCAGGGATCGTTGCAAGTGTCATTTCCTGTTCTTTTTTCTTCGGCTTTGCCGCTTTCTTCTTCACCTTCTGTTTATCCGGTATATCATTCATTCCCATCAGTCTGCTCATGTCAATATTTCCCATATTGGAAAGATTGGAGAGATCCAGAAACTGCATTCCGCCAAATCCGCCCTGATTCAGATTATCAAAGGTCTTCTGCATACAGTCTGCACAGATATGTATATTGCCCGGCATATCGATCAGCTTTCCGGCAACACTTTCCGGTCTTCTGCAGAGATAACAATATTTCTCGTATTCGTCCTCACGCTTGTCTTCTGTTTTATGATCATCAGTCACCGTCTGACTGGTCAGTTCTTTATTTTCATCATCATTTCTATAATCAGACATCTTCATCCTCCATACTTTTGTTTCCTGTCTAAAACAGCTATCTATATTAAATGATATAACTCTGCTACATGATACCACAGATTCCACCCATATGAAAACAGTATTATTTCTGGTAAAACGGTTAAATTTTTCTAAATAATTTTCTTATTACCACCCTCGATTAATTAAATTAAGTACAGCTACTCTCATTTCTCCCTGTTTTCCTGTTTTTTCTTCAGATAATATACAAAATCTCCCATTCTGTTCCACTTGTAGAAATGAAACCGAGAATATGGTATCATATTTTTAGTTGTATATGTGAATGGAGGGTTATACATGAAGAAATTATCAATTATTGTCCGTTCTGAAAAACTGGATGATGTAAAAGCCATTCTGGACGAATGCGGATCCACCGGTGCTACTGTATCAAATATTATGGGATATGGTAATCAGAAGGGTTATAAAACAACATACCGTGGAAGTGAATATGTGGTCAACCTGATTCCGAAGATCAAGATTGAAACCATCGTCAAGGATGATGTTGCCGATAACATCATCTTTAAGGTATGTGAAAAGATATCAACCGGAAAAGTCGGCGACGGCAAGATCTTCGTCTATGATGTTGCCGATGTCATCCGTATCCGTACCGGCGAACACGGTGACACCGCCTTATAACATCTACCTGTCATACAAATAAATCCGCTGTGCTATACCACACCTGTTATTACGCAAAACACTTTCGTTCTAGTCCTCGAGCAGCGGTACATAAAGCTGCAAAAGACGTAGCTTAAGTACCGGCCTCGGACAAGGTTTGCTTCATAACAGTGTAATATAGCACAGCGGATTTATTTGTATAACAGCTACGTAAGAATCAAATGCAAGTGTTCTGCGAAATAAAGTTATAGCTACCACAAGCACAGGCTTTTATAGCGGCTGTTATATTCCGCGAGCTTTGCGGACACAGGCTTTCATTGCTTCGATCACGGAGGAACGGAAGCCTTTTTCTTCTAAAACGCGAACAGCTTCTATCGTTGTTCCGCCAGGTGAGCAGACCTGATCCTTTAATTCACCCGGATGTTTTCCCGTTTCAAGTACCATCTTTGCACTTCCAAGCACGGACTGTGCTGCAAATTTATATGCCTGTGCTCTTGGCATACCATCTGCCACTGCTCCATCTGCCATAGCTTCGATCAATATATAAATATATGCCGGAGAACTTCCGCTGACCGATACACATACATCCATCAGATTTTCCGGTATTGTCTCTACTTCACCAAAGCTTCCAAGAATCTGAAGAACTGTTGCATAATCTTCATCGGTAACATATTCATTCCGACATGCTCCTGTCATACCCTCACCAACCAGTGCCGGTGTATTTGGCATTGTCCGGACAAGCCTCACAGATCCTCCAAACTGTTCCTGTAACCAGTCTAATGTTTTTCCTGGTGCTATACTGATCACAATCTGCTCTTTACGGACTACGTCCTTTATCTGAGCGATCACCTCCGGATAATACTGTGGTTTTACCGCCAGAACCAGAATATCACTGTTTTCTGTTACCTCCAGATTATCGGTTGATACCTTTACTCCAAGCTCTTTCTGAACTCTGTCAAGTGTCGCTTTCGTCTTTGCAGATGCTATGATATTCTCTGCATCTATGATCTGCTTTCTGATAATTCCCTTTATGATCGATGTTGCCATATTGCCACAGCCAATAAAACCAATCTTCATATTTCACTTCTTCCTTTCTAATTATACAGAAAAAGCAGCATCCTTATGTTAAGAACGCTGCCCTTCCAACTATTTATAGATTAAAGACTGTAAGAACCTGATTCTCCATCAGCTGTATAGTATACCATACCTGTTTCTGGCTGGTAATATACGTTCAATTCCTTAACTGCCTTATTGCCAAGTGCTTCTTTTGCTTTTGCTACAATGTCAGAAACATTGATCTGTCCATTGTTATATTCAACAAAAACTGTCTCTGTTGTCTTAGCTACTGCTGGCTTCTTTGCTGCCGGCTTTTTAGCTGCTGGCTTCTTTGCTTCAGCCTTAACTTCTGTCTTTGCTGGTTCAGTTTTAGCTGCTACAGTCTTAGCTGCTGGCTTTTTCTCTTCTTTTACTTCTGCCTTTACTGCTGCTTTTACTTCTTTAGCAGCTTCAGCTTTCTTTACAGCTTCAGCTTTAGCAACAACGCTTTCTACTGTTGCCTTTTTTGCAACAACCTTTTTTGCATCTTCAGTCTTCTTAGTAGCCATGATTAACACCCTCCGTTTTAAAACTAATTTCTATCACTTTACTTATGTAACAATTCATGTATGTATTCTTTATTCAAGCTAGGATTGATATTACTCCATTTTCCTTTTTTTTTCAATACAAGTACTGTTTTTTCTCCGTTTTGTACCACAGAGTGTTTTTTTTTATGAAAATCAAAGTCATTTTAGACAAACAAAACTACCAAATTTTATGAAATTTGGTAGTTTATATGGTTGTTTTGTATAATTTGTATAATTAATTCGTAAGAATTTTGACAATTTCGTCCATTTTCATGCCGTGTGATCCCTTGATCAAAACAACATCCTCCGGTCTCATAATAGCCATCAGATAAAGTGCCACTTCTTCATTATCCATAAATGAAAATGTTTTTGCATACTTTGTGTCGCAGACATCCAGTGCCTTTTTAATCTCCAAAGCTTCCTTTCCGACTACCACAACCTCATCGATCTTCTTGTCCCGCAGGTATTCTCCGATCTGATAGTGATAGCTGGCACTGTCAGCTCCCAGCTCAAACATATCTCCCAGTACTGCGATCTTTTTTCCCTCGCAGTCCATATCACAAAGCACATCAATGCTTGCCTTCATGGAATCCGGGCTTGCATTATAGGTATCATCGAGGATCGTGTATCGATTCTCCATATGGATAAGTCTCTGTCTCTGTCCTTCAAAATGTTCAAAGGCTTTTGCTGAAATTGTTATCGGAATTCCCATCTGATATGCAACTGCAATACCTGCCAGTGCATTTCTCACGTTATGTTTTCCGAGGATATCCATGGTAACATGAACGGTCTCACCATTATGAGTACAATCAAATTCCATGCCCTGCTCTCCACATTTTACATTGGATCCCTGAAAATCACAAATTTCATCTATACCAAAAGTAAGTGTCCGACATGGCATATCCGCTTTTATCTCACGCAGTAATGGATCATCTCCATTTAACAGCAACAGGCCGTCCTTATTCATATGATTGATAATAGACAGCTTCTCTTTTCTGATATTCTCCTGGGTTTTCATAAATTCAATATGTGCAACACCGATAATCGTCACCACACAGATCGATGGCTTTACAATCTCAGACAATATCTCCATCTGACCAGGTTCACTGATCCCCATCTCGATCACCGCTGCATCATATCCATCTGTCATTCTGGAAAGTGTCATCGGTACACCAATCTGTGAATTTTCATTTCCATTTGTCTGAAAACAGCGTTTTGCTGTGCTGACAGCCGCTGCGATCATCTCTCTGGTCGTTGTCTTTCCTACACTTCCTGTCACTCCGATATACGGAATATCATACCGGTCACGGATATCCATTCCAATTGCCTGAAGTGCTTTCATCGTGTCATCAACACGGATAAACGGCTTCTCTGAAATAACAACATTATCATGCTCCGATGTCAGAGTTGCAGACGCTTTCTCCATAGCGGATTCAATAAAACGATGTCCATCAACTTTATTACCCAACAGAGGAATAAACAAATCTCCCGGCTGTGCTTTTCTGGAATCAATACACAGGCCTGTGATCGGTGTATCTTCATCGCCGCAAAGCAGGAAACCTCCTGTTGCTTTCACAATATCTTTTACTGTAATATTTTCCATTTTTCCCCTATCTGCCTTTCCAGAACAGTTTCATAATTTTATATAAAAGCATGCACTGCATGCAGGCTGTAAAAAATGCCTGCGTCCATTCTATCACATGTATATGCGAATTTCCAGTATTCTTGTATTTATATTCCCGTTTTCAGGAAAGATTAAGATTCGACCAGAACTGTTCTATGCTCTGCGAAATCTGATCAAAATTTCCAAAGACCGCATCCTGCCACTCCACCGGAAATAACGAATTATATTCCCCGGTTCCAAATCGTTCATCTAGCAACAGGATCACTCCGGCATCCGCTTCTGTCCGGATCACGCGTCCGGCTGACTGAAATACTTTATTAATGCCCGGATACAGGTATGCATATTTAAAACCATCAACCGATGAGCCAGCATATGCCTCCATACTCTTTCTGGCATTAAAATAGTCCATCATGATCTTTCTCTCATTGCACACCTGCGGAAGTCCCGGACCTACTACAACCGATCCGATCAGCCGTTCTCCGGTCAGATCAATCCCCTCAGAGAAGATCCCGCCCATGATACAAAAGGCAACCACATTTCTTTTCGCTGAAAAATGATCCAAAAATGCTTCCCGGTCTGCCTCCTTCATGTTCTGTTCCTGACAGAGCAGCTCCATGCCAGAACAATCACCCTCTATCATTTGCTCATAGACCTCCTGAAGCATTTTATAGGATGGCAGAAACACCATATAATTTCCGGAATGTGCGTTAAACAACTGCCTGATATATTCAGCCACGCGCTTATACTCCTTTACAGACCGTCTGGTATATTTCGTAGATACATCCACACCAACCATGATCTGTCGTTTCTCCGGATCAAACGGAGAAGGAATATAGATAGCCTGATCGGTCACCGTATCGGACAGCATCTCCATATAATATTTTACCGGCAGGATCGTTGCCGAAAAGAAAACAGTCGATACACCCTTATCCAGACAAAGCTTCAGATTATTCGCCGGATGGACGCAATATAACCGAACCATAAATCTGCCATCCGACTTAAGCTCATCATAGATCACATAGCTGTCATCGATCAGATCCGCAATATTTAAAAATGTCGTAAGTGCAAAATAAAACTCCAGTATCTCCTTACGTTCCGGGATCTGTTTGTAATCTTCTAAAAAAGCCTCCATCGTCGTATGAAGATGCAGCAGCTTCAGATATAGAACCCCGATATCATTTAAGATCTGATATCCATGCTCCGGACATTTTTTCTTCAATTCCAGAAGCTCCCGGTTGCAGGATTCCAGACTCCGTGCCATTTTTTTGCTGTACGGCATTACCAGCCTCTTTACAGCAAGGAAATCTTCTTTATACAGCGTGGCACTGTACATGGACGATGCCCGGTCCACCAGATTGTGTGCTTCATCTACCAGAAATACATACCGTCCTGTATCATATGCTGTCTGTGAAAAGAACCGCTTCAGATTCACTCTCGGATCAAACACATAGTTATAATCTCCAATAATAGCATCTGCAAACAGGCTTGCATCCAGTCCCAGCTCAAAAGGACAGACCTGATACCTTTCCGCATAAGCCCGGATGATCTCCCGATCCATTTTTTCCTCCTGAGTGATCAATTCAAATAATGCATCATTAACCCGGTCAAAATGTCCTTTCGCATAAGGGCAGTGCTCTGCATCACATTCCATCGTCTCATTCAGACATATCTTCTCTTTGGCAGTCAACATAACGGAAGAAAACTTTACTCCACGTTCCCGTAGCAATGTAAGTGCCTGATCCGGCACGGTTCCGGCGATCGTCTTTGCGGTCAGATAAAAGATTTTCGATACCAGCCCGGTTGCAAATGCCTTAACGGAAGGAAACATCGCTGCCATCGTTTTCCCGATTCCGGTTGGAGCCTGCACAAACAATCTGCGCTCCCCTTCAATCGCCTTATACACACAGGCAACCATCTGCTTTTGTCCTTTCCGATATTCATATGGAAATTCCAGTTCTGTAATTGACGCATCTCTGCTTCTTGCATGTGATATAGCATGATCAACCCATTTCATCATCTCATCCACTGTATTATGAAACCATTTCTCAAGAAATGAACAAGAAAACACATAAAAAAATTGTTTTACTTCTTCACTTTCCAGATTCACATATGTGATCTGTACATTGATCCGATCCAAAGACTGCTCTTTTGCATAAATATAGGCATAGCACATTGCCTGTGCTACATGAACTGTTTCCGGCACTTCGATATCAGCAAGTTTTCTGTATACACCTTTGATCTCGTCGATCGTAACATCCGCAGGCTCATTCATTTCCTGCATCTGACCAATCGTTCCGGCAGAATTTTGTTCCATGAAGTCTTCACCGACTTCCAGATCCAGACTCTCCGTTTTTTTGAGCAGCAGCCGGTTCCAATATCTATCCTCTACCCGGATCACCTGCCGCTCAATTTCCTTCTTCTTCCTGCTTCGGTTCTTTTCACCTCTCAGATCTATGATCCCATCTGCTCTGCCCTCTACCGTAACATCCAGATCATGAATCCCTTTCTTCATCGTGATCTTTAAAGGAACTTCTGCATCATAATAAGACCCTGCCATTTTCTGAAGCTTCCGATGCATCTTACTTCCTGCATTCATCGCTTCCTTTGACAGAGTCCCATTACTGCTGCTTGTAATATCGCCGCATCTGTATATAAATTCTACCATATGCCTGACCGAAACTTTAAATTCCATAATTCTTATTTGTAAACAATAGCTGCTGCCAGCTTCTCTGATGTATCCTGATCTGTCAGGATCTCAACCAGCTTCAGACCAAAATCAATAGCTGTTCCCATACCTCGGCTTGTAATTACCTTACCGTCTGTTACTACACTGTCATATAATACTTCCGCACAATGAAGTCCCGCCTCCATTCCCGGATAGCAGGTAGCCTTCTTATCCTTTAAGATACCAAATGCTCCAAAAGCAGTAGGTGCTGCACAGATTGCTGCAACATATCTTCCTGCTTCATACTGTCCGCATACAAGATTCTTTACCTTCTCATTTGCGATCAGATTCGTCACACCGGGCATACCACCCGGAAGTACGATCATATCTGCATCATCTGCAAGTTCACTGATTTTCTCATCCATCTTTACTGTGATTCCATGTGAACCTGTAACCGTATCCTGATCGTCTGCTGCCACCATAAGGCAGTCAACCTTTGCACGTCTTAACAGATCTACAACGGTCAATGCTTCTACTTCTTCATATCCTGTTTCAAATAACATTCTGACTTTCATGCTTCTTCCTCCATTCTTAATGTCCGAAAACTCTTGCCATAAATGCAAGTCTCTGTTCTTCATTCATACTGCTTAATGCGCTGTTATGATACGCTCCATCCATAGATACATCTCTGGTAAACCAATCCGGTGCTGCGAAATTATCTGCATCTTCCTTTGTCTCAAATTCGACTTCTGCATAGATCAGCCCCTGATACAGCCCCTCAAAGACATCCAGTTCAATCTTAAGTCCTGCATCCTTTTCCTTATCGCCAGTTGTTCCCTCTGTATCCGTAAGCGGGATGATATACCGACGTTTCGTCACCAGATTTCCATCAACCTTACCAAGCAACCGTTTATAATCCGTCTCATTCATCGGAAGCTCGAATTCCTGTCGTTCCAGTAATCCGCTTGACTTTACTGTAAGAATATATTGTTCATCTGCCTTTCGGATACGGATGACGGGGCTGGTCGAGATATACCCCTGCTCCAGTTCCTTATATGGATACGCTTCCAGTGAAAACGGTATCTCTTTTATCAGATATTTTCTTTCGATCTCCATAAAAGCCTCCTTTTATATCGCCCTTTATAACCAATCCTCCGGTGGTGCTGTTGTTCCCACATGACTTGCGATACCTCTGTTTATCATGGAAAATGCCAGGATCAGAGTGATCACAAACATGATCGATGATGGAATCAGGAAGTCCAGACAGGTATTCACGGATGTCAGCAGCATCGGTAAAGTCAGTCCGTAAAGACATACCCGGAATACATTTCCATAGGACAGCCCTGTATGAAGACCTTTCGCAAGTGTCCGTGCAACGATCGAAAATACAAGTGCAAGGAAGATCATCTTTATTACACTTCCGAACATAATTGCAATGTACATAATGACAATAGCCACATAGAACGCCGGCACTGCGGATGCAAGCTGATCATTGTTAAACCCATCATAGAATAATTTGTCGAGATCCATCGTTGAATATTCATACGTCTGTCCGCCGTTTATCATTCCCATGACTACATTCTCTTTGCCAAATGCAATATACACGCCATTTGTCTTGATATCATCAAGTGTAATTCTGTCATAATCCGTATTCATATATATCGTTGCATTTCCAATATCCAGTGACATCTCTGATTCTGCCGTAAGCTTACCATCCTCAATCACAAACTGCGGAACCTTATTCGTGATCAGGTTATTTAACCCTCCCACATGCATGATAAAGGTAATGACACCGATTCCAAACTCGATAAAGGTCAGGATAAAAGCGATCAATATCATAAATCCTACCGTCTTGCTCGCTTTTAACTTCGTCAGATGCTTATAATTTTTCGGGCTGGATACTGCGATAGCTAACTGATCCACCATGGTTACTTTTGAATATTCTTCGTCCATTAGATAATCTCCATTTTTTTCATAGCTTTATAGATTCCGTCTTCTCTGACATCATCCGTTACAAGACGGACTTTCTTTCTCAGATACTCCGGACCTTTTTTCATTATAATACTATTTGGCACATATGCCAACATAGGTTCATCATTACTTCCGTCTCCAAATGCATAGGCATTTTCTAATGGCAGGTCAAAATAATCAAGCAGATACCGGATACCGGTTGCCTTCGTATATCCCTTTGGCACAACCTCACAAAAATTTCCCTCTCTCTGGATATACATATAATCTTTTTCCAGATATTTCTTAAATGCTTCCAGATACGGAGTATCTGCATCATACCATGCACAAAACTTATCAAAGATCTGATCGTTTGCCGGATCATCATACTCCATATAGGTGCTGGTTGCTTTAAAATAACTGATTAGTTCTTTTAAATGCTCATTATCGGAAAAAGCAGTGCTGGTAAATACCTTGTCCGCATGTTCGTATACGGCATCCATTTTATATTCCCGACATTTCCGAATCACACCTGCACAGACCTCATATGGTGTATCATGATGAAACAATGTCTCTCCATTATAAACAATATGCGTTCCGCAGCCGCAGACAAAGCCATCAAAGCCTGCGCTTCTGATCTCTTCTGTCACATTGCAGAATACTCTTCCCGTATTGATAAATGCCAGGTGTCCGTTCTCTCTTGCCTTTTGTATTGCCTCTTTTGCACTGTCCGGAAAATACCGTTTTCCATCATCCGTGATCAGAGTTCCGTCGATATCAAAAAAGAGAATCTTTCTTGTCTTATTCATGTCTATTTCCTCCGTTTATTATCGCATAAGAACAAAAACGCTCCACGCAGTATGAATACATTCAGGGTTCTATGACCTTTGCATCATAAAACCCTGAACCTTCGTTTATGCTATGCAATTTTTATAACTGCTTCATCAGGTCAATCATCTCAAGTGCGCCCATTGCACAATCATAACCCTTGTTACCTGCCTTTGTTCCGGCACGTTCGATTGCCTGCTCAATATTCTCTGTTGTTACAACACCGAACATAACAGGAATACCGGATTCAAGTGAAACAGATGCGATTCCCTTGGACACTTCATTACATACATAATCATAATGACTGGTTGCTCCACGGATAACTGCTCCAAGGCAGATCACTGCATCATATTTTCCTGACATCGCCATCTTCTTGGCTACAACCGGAATCTCAAATGCTCCCGGGACCCATGCAACAGATATGTCATCCGGATTTACGCTGTGACGTAATAATGCATCCTCTGCACCGCTTACCAGTTTTGATACGATAAATTCATTAAATCTTGCTGCTACAATACCGATCTTGGCACCATTTGCTACGATCATTCCTTCAATCTTCTTCATTTTATTATCCTCCTGTTATTGATTCAATCTCAATATTTACAATTGCTTATTCTCTGTTACCACTAAATCATTATGCATATAATTCCCAGTCCATATGGCTTTACAGATCAAGTATATGACCCATCTTTTCTTTCTTTGTCTTCAGATAAAATGCATCAAATTTGCCCGGCTGCATCTGGATCGGTACTCGTTCCACAATCTCAAGATTGTATCCTGACAAACCATATACCTTTAATGGATTGTTCGTAAGCAGTCTCATCTTTCTGACACCAAGGTCTACTAAGATCTGTGTTCCAATCGTGTAATCTCTTGCATCCTCAGGGAAGCCAAGCTTCAGATTTGCCTCTACGGTATCTAAACCCTGATCCTGTAACTGATATGCTTTGATCTTATTGATCAGACCGATCCCACGTCCTTCCTGTCTCATGTACAGAAGCACGCCTCTGCCTTCCTTTGCGATCATCTTCATCGCTGCATCATACTGCTGGCCACAGTCACAACGGGCTGAACCAAGTGCATCTCCGGTCAGACATTCGGAATGAACTCTGCATAATACCGGCTCGCCATCCGTGATATCACCCTTTACCAGTGCCACATGATGCTCGCCATTTAATTTATTGATATATCCATAGATCGTGAACTCCCCATATCTGGTTGGCATCTTTGCCTTTGCTACACATTCTACAAATACTTCATGTTCCTTACGATACTGAACTAACTTTTCGATCGTGGAGATCTTCAGGTTGTGCTCCTCAGCAAATGCAAGCAGATCATCTTTTCTTGCCATTGTACCATCATCCTTCATGATCTCACAGCACAGACCACATGGCTTCAAGCCTGCAAGTCTGCACAGATCAACCGTTGCCTCTGTATGTCCGCCTCGTTCAATCACTCCGCCCGGAACAGCGCGTAGTGGGAACATATGACCCGGTCTGCGGAAATCCTCCGGCTTTGCAGCTTCTTCTACGAACTTTCTGGCTGTAATGCCACGCTCATACGCTGAGATTCCGGTTGTAGTACTTACATGATCAACAGAAACTGTAAATGCAGTACAATGATTATCTGTATTTGTGATGCACATCTGCGGAAGATTTAATTTCTCCACATAAGAATCATCCATCGGCATACAGATCAGACCTCTGGCATATTTTGCCATAAAGTTTACATTCTCCGTGGTTGCGAATTCAGATGCGCAAATGACATCTCCTTCGTTCTCTCTGTCTTCGTTATCGAGCATAACGACAACCTTACCGGCTGCCAGATCTGCTAATACTTCTTCTATACTGTTTAATTCCATCTGTCTTTACCTCCATAGGAACATTTATTTTATAAGAATCCATTTTCTGCCAAAAAATTCATATCTACTTTTTTTCCTGCATCCGGTTCTTCTTTGTCTTTAAAATGGAGCAGCTTATCTACATATTTGCCAATTACATCGTTTTCCAGATTGACCACTGCTCCGGTCTGCCTGCGGATCAGCGTTGTCTCCTCCGCCGTATGTGGGATGATCGAAACCTTGAAGCAGCGATCATCAACATAAGCAACCGTCAGGCTGATTCCATCGATCGTAATCGATCCCTTCTCGATGATATACTTTAACAGCTTTTTATCACATGTTATTGTCACCCAGATTGCATTTTCTTCTCTAGTGTACTCTGTGATCACCCCGGTTCCGTCGATATGTCCGGATACGATATGTCCACCAAATCTTCCATCTGCCGCCATCGCCCGTTCCAGATTTACCCTGCTGCCGGAGCTTAAGGTTCCAAGATTGCTTCTTCTTATCGTCTCTGCCATCACATCTGCCGTAAACAAATGCCCCGACATTCCTGTGATCGTCAGGCATACCCCATTGACAGCTATGCTGTCACCGATCTCGCTTCCCTGCAGAACCTTATCTGCCTCTATGGTCAGGCGACCGGATGATGTGCCTTTTTCTATCTTCTTTATCGTGCCTGTCTCTTCCACAATGCCTGTGAACATGACTGCCTCCTTTTCGGGGACGTTTTTTTGCAAATAGTCATTTCGTCACCCCATTGACTCTACAAAAAAACTGTCAACCTAATTAATTAACAACTTACTCGCTGAATTACTTCTTTTAACATGTTAAGTTCCTATATAACTTAACATAAAAAAAGCCAGAGAACTATGTCTCCGGCGGGTTGTTTGTTATGAAATGTTGCTGCAGATTCTACGCATACTGATACCTGTTATCTGCATTCTTCTTTCATCCAGACTTTACTGTCGGCTTTGGATTCTCACCAAATCATGCCTTACGGCTCGCGGGCTCACATAGATTACTATGTATACCGCCGGTGGGGAAACGAACCCCGCCCTGAAGACTTCAACATGGTTATATTGGCACAGTTTATTATGTTTGTCAAGCTGTTATCTGAAAATACTGAAGCATGATGTCTGCTCCAAACCTCTGAACGGAACCAAGCTCAAACGGATAGGCTTCTTCTGGTGATTCTACTCCCATACCACCGACCGGTGTATAACCTGCACTTCCTCCAAAGATCTTCGGTGCTATATAGACATCGACCTCTTTTACGATACCTGCTTTTAATGCACTTTCATTTAAGGTTCCGCCACCTTCAAGCAGAATTCCGTCTATGTTTCTTGCGCCGAGCTGTCTCATCAGTTCCTGCAGATCCACATGACCATCCACATTCTCCGTCTCGATGATCTCAACGCCTGCCCCGATCAGCTTCTGCTTCTTATCTGTCTGATCCTCTGACTGTATGGTTGCAAGAATCGTCGGTACTTCAGACGCTGTTCTTACGATCTGTGAATCCATAGGAATCCGAAGTCTGCTGTCGCAAATAATACGGACCGGATTTCTGCCTCCTTCTATCCTGCAGGTAAGTGCCGGATCATCTTTTATCACGGTCTCGCTTCCGACCATGATACCTGTAAGTGCATTTCTCTGCTCCATCACATGGGCTCTTGCTTCTTCGCCGGTGATCCATTTACTCTTTCCACTGTATGTTGCGATCTTACCATCCATAGTCATTGCATATTTCATTACGACATATGGTGTCTTATTTACAATATAATGGAAAAATACCGGATTCAGGCTGTCACATTCTTCTTTTAATACATGTGTGATAACTTCAATCCCTGCATCCCGTAGTATCTGATATCCCTTTCCCGATACAAGCGCATTCGGATCATCCGATCCGACATAGACTCTGCTGATCTTATGTTCGATGATCGCATTCACGCACGGAGGCTGTTTGCCATAGTGGCAGCAGGGCTCCAGCGTCACATACATTTCCGCTCCCGTTGCGTCCTCTGTCAGATGTGCAAATGCATCTCTCTCCGCATGAAGCTCTCCGTATCTTCTGTGATATCCCTCACCAATAATCCGCCCATCCTTTACGATCACTGCTCCGACCAGCGGATTTGGATTTACCGCTCCGATTCCTTTTTTTGCCAGTTCAATGGCTCTCCTCATATATGTTTCCTGCATATTGTCTAACCTCGTATTCCTTATCTGATCATTATCTGCTTCTTATTTACTTCCTGTATACTTCTTGACAAATCTGTTTTACACTATTTATAATTTCACTATCTTATACTATTGGAGTTTAACATGTTTCAGAAATTTTATCCATCAGAATATTATACATCAACCTATGTCATTGACTTTGTCGAATATTATAAAAAAGGCTATCGTGGCATCTTATTTGACATCGACAATACTCTTGTTCCTCATAATGCTCCGGCAACAGAGGAAGCAATCAGACTTATCCACCGGTTAAAAGAGATTGGATTTGGTATCTGTCTGGTATCCAACAACAAAGAGCCAAGAGTTGCGGAATTCAACAAGCCTTTGGATGTAAAGTACATCTATAAAGCCGGAAAGCCAAAACGCTCCGGCTACCAGAAAGCCATGCAGCTTCTCGGCACCGATACTACAAATACTCTCTTTGTCGGAGATCAGTTGTTTACAGATCTCTGGGGCGCAAATAACACCGGTATCACTTCACTGTTAGTGCAGCCAATCGATAAAAAAGAGGAGATCCAGATTATCCTGAAGCGGATTCCTGAAAAGTGGATCTTGCATTCCTACCTGAAAAAACATCAGATTGTACGGTAAATCAGGCAGGCTTGTTCCATAATAATAGTATCAGTTCTCATTTTTCTAACAATAAAGAGATATACATTTCAGATCTAAGTTTTTCATCTGGAATGTATACCTCTTTTTATTTGCTCTTATTGTCTAAGCTTTTATACTAAACTAACATATCCATGTTCAGACGTTTGATTACCTGGAAGGATTTTGCACGAAGCTCTTCTGCATCAAACTGTGACAGCATGGTATCTTTGTCCCACTTTGTCTTCATCAATGCATTTAACAGATCTTCGATATACGCCTTTACATATTTTACGTTTTCTTCTGACTTGTCTTTCAGAAGAACTACAATGTTATCGATTGCTTCAATCACACCGGACTCCTGCTGTTTTACAGGTGCCTGACCGGATTCATCGGATAACTCAATAACCTTACCGGTCTTGGTAATGATAACCTTCTTATTTGGAGCACTTGCAGCCTTTGAAGTTCCCTTCTTGTCAAGCATTCTGTGGATTACTTTTACAAGACATGCAACAGCATAAGTTGCTTCTTCTGCGGTTGGCTTCTCAAGCCCCTTGTCATTATGCTGATTCCATAACCATTCAGACTTACACAACATTTCTTCTACAGATGCATCACGTAGTAATCTTGCAAGATCTGCATCAGCCGCTGAGCCTTTGTTCTTTCCGAAGAAACCACCACCGGATGTCTGTGTCTCCTGACCGTACTTTGCAGGCAATACAATCTTTGCATAAGTTTCCTGTAAATACTTCTTTGCTGTATTCAGATCATATCCTGAGCTGATGATCTGCAGCTTACCACCGCCAAGTCCATTAACGATCATATCTTCAGCAGCCATAAATAACAGGTGCTTCTGTCTGTCGTCGATCATCTTCTTGATCTCGTAGTTGGTCTTGCTCTTCTCAAGGATTGAATTCTTACGAACCTTAAATGCCTTGATCTTTTCCTTTACACTGAAGAACTGCTTCAGAAGATTTGGATTTGCATTTACATAATTATTGATCCATGTTAATTCAATGTACTGATGCTCGATCTTATTTGAAATCTCATATACATTGTATCCGTCAAATACAACATTTAATGTTGTATAGAGAAGTTCAAGCATCTCATACTTTTCTTCCCATGAACGTGTTGACATATCCTGATTTACGATTGCCTTGATACCACATTCGTAGAATACAAGGTTATATTCATACAGACCTTCAAAGATATTTGTCTTGCCATTCAACTGGGAACCGGTTCCAAGTGTCTGAAGATTCTTCTTCATCTCCGGTTCATCCTCGATATATTTGTATACCTTCTTGATAAATCCTGAAACCTCAGCAAGAAGAGTATCGATCCTCTTGTTGTAAATCTCCTGCTTGGAGATAGCAGATACAACACTTCTGGACAGTACACTTGTACTCTGTGCACTGTTACAGTTACGAATCAGCTCCTTGAAATTCTCATATACCGCAAGATTGTCAATTGGAATGTATTCTGCATTTAATCCGTAGAATTCAAATGCTTTTCCATAATTCTTGTCATTGATATATGCATTAAACAAACCAATGCTGAACTGAATCTTATAATCATTTCCAACATGTGGATCTTCCACTACATAGTCAAAGAGAACTTCCAGATTGTTGATGTATGCATCTGATTTTGCTGATGAAAGTGGGAGTCCCATCTCCATTACAACATTGATCAGATCCAGATATCCCATCACTGCCTTATCAAAGTTCTTTGGTCTGTCGTCATCCTCTAAGATCTGATAACTTACATTGATAAGTAATGGTGCGATACGCTCGCCGATCAGCCGCATAGCCTCCGGGAACTTCTCTGTCTGATACAGATAGATCAGCCAAATGCTGTATCTGTAAATACCAGTTGCACTGATAGGTGCATCGATGTCTGATGGATCAATATCACCATAAATAAATTTGAATAATGGCTCTATCCACTCTTCAATCTCATAACGTCCGGTTGCCTTAATATTAAAATCAACGAATTCAGCAAGCTCATATAACTTTGTACACTGAGCCTTTACTTCATCATCAACCATCATGGATGATAAATCAAAATTACTGTCTTTCAGATAATCAATAACAAGTGCATAAAAACCGTCCTCAACCTGCTCGTTCAAAAATCTGATCAGTAATCCTTTGTTATTGGATGCTGCTATGGATAGAACATTATTATCATTGTCTGATGCAATGTTAGCTGGTAGCATATTCTATTCCTCCTTTTTTGTCTATTCTTTGTATGCTTTCGATAAAATTTCCTTCATATTTATAACTATATCACAAAACATTTTACTCTTCAATCAGTTTTTGGTAATTTCTACAAATCGTCATTGTGCATAATTGCTGAAAATACGAATCCTATGAATTGAAAATCGTTTTGTCAGTATTTACTAATCAAGTCCTGCCATATGAAGGATTGCCATCGCATTTGTCGTTGTACATCTGCCATCCTTCTTCTTATAATCAAACTTTAACTGATCACCTTCATAGTACTCC
The DNA here is from genome assembly GCF_025567345.1 of Coprococcus ammoniilyticus. NCBI lineage: Bacteria > Bacillati > Bacillota > Clostridia > Lachnospirales > Lachnospiraceae > Coprococcus > Coprococcus ammoniilyticus. The sequence goes on along the minus strand of NZ_JAOQJS010000004.1, from coordinate 233,643 downwards.
TCAAAATGATAATTTGCTGCCGGCACTCCGCTCTCACTCTTCAGCTCACACAGTTCAAAATCGTGCGTAGATACAAGTGTCATGGAATGATCATCCGACAGCTTTCGGATCACCTGGGTTGCTCCTACAATACGGTCTGCCGAATTTGTACCTTTAAATATCTCATCGATCAGACATAACATCGGCATTTCATTCTTCTTATATTCAACCATCGACTTGATCCGGAGTATCTCTGCATAAAAGGTTGATATACCATTACTGACATCATCCGTCACGCGCATGGATGTAAATATCTTCATGTAATCTGCATGCATTTTCTCTGCGCATACCGGAGCTCCGGCATATGCAAGGATCAGGTTGATGCCAAGGGTTCGTAAAAATGTTGTCTTGCCGGACATGTTAGAACCGGTAATGATCGTAGCTCCCCCTTTAAAGGCTGCATCATTTGGAACTACCTTCGACGGATTGATCAACGGGTGACGCAAATTTTCTGCTGATACTTCTACTTTCTCATGTCTTGTCACCTCCGGATAGGACACCTCTCTGGTACGGGCAAGTACTGCAAAGGATAACAATTCCTCCATTCTTGAAATCGCATGGATCCAGTCCTTCACCTGACTGCCATACTGGTCTCTCCACTTATCCATCATAATTCCAAGATGAAAATCCCATAAAAACAATCCACATAATACCTGATGTACGATTGGATTATAACGGATATTGAATGCTGCGCTGATACGCTCCAGCTTCTTTACAGCATTCAGTGCTCCGGAATCTGTAGAGATTGTATTCTTGATATCATTCAACAACTCTGAATCAAATGTTTCACCGGAGACCAGTTCAAACATCCGGATATAGTCATTGATCACATATCCAAATGAGATCATCGGCATAACCGCCTGTCCTGCAACACCTGATGTGATCCATGCAAACAGCAAAACTACAAAAAAGGAGATCAGGGAATATCCCAGATTGACTTTTCCCATAATACCCAGAATCAGAAGCACGATCGTTATCAACGGAAGCAGAAAACGAAGCACTTGGAAAATCTCCGGTATATGATCATCACTGGTACAATAGGCAACAAATTCATCGGATGAATATTTTTTCTTCTTTCCGGTTTCTGACTTCACACACAATGTCTCAAAGTCCATGGAGAAGTCATGCTTCTCTGCAAGCTCCTGTATCGCGATCTGACGTTTCGTTCTGTCCTCTGCCGCAAATTCAGGCTGTCTTAACGTTTCAGCAAGCATCTGCCTGCCATCCTCTGTTCCTGCCACACAGATAAACTGATAGATGGAATTCTTTCCCATAATATCCAGATCCTTTGCTACAAGATCATCATCGGTCAGATACTCGGAGCCATCTTCTGCGAACTCCTTCCAACTATCATCATAACGTTTCATATACCGCTCATATACGATCACCTTTGCTTTCGTATATTCCAGTTCCTCATTCAGCTTACCATGCCGGAACACCAGCAGTACAAAAATAACGACAGCCACGATACCTACTGCAAGAAACGGTATATTGGAATCATATAGTCCGACGATCAGTCCGCCCAGCATCACAAGGAACATCAGGAACCGGATTGTACCAATATTGGAATAACTATGTTCCAGCTCCTTCTGTCTCTTTTTTAAATCTTCTAACTCTGTCTTAAATCGACCCATTTTTCTTCCCCCTCTGATCTCTGCTATTTTTATTTGTTCTTAATTTTATCTTCATATATGTCCTTTCAATCCTCTTCCAGGAAAATCCTCACGCTGATCAATATACGATCATATATCTTTCAAAACTATAGCATACTTCATCTTATCAGGCAAATGTTAAAAGTTCGTGAAATCTGCCTGCATTCCCTTTTTGTTTATCATTGTTTTCTTGCTTTTTCCGTGTATACATATTAAAATTATGGAAACGTTATTTATAACGACTTTACATCATATATAAAGGAGATTATGTATTATGGGAAAAGGTAAATTATTCAAAGCCGCTGCTACGATCGCTGCGATCGGCGGTGTTTGCTATGTATTCCGGGATAAGATTAAAAATTCTACTGTATACCAGTCATTGGATATGGATGACAAGGTAGAGAAAGTAAAAAATACGATTAAAGAAAAAATGCCTGCAAAGGAAGAACCGGAGCGTAATTATTTCTCTTTAGATGATGCTCCTGTGGAAGGAACAATCGATCAGCAGTCAGAAAACACCTCTGACATTTCGGCAGATAATGCCAAACCGGAGGAAACAGAACATTCCACTGAAGAAGCAGCCACTGTTACAGAAGAAATTGAAAGCCCGATTCTTTATGAAAATGAAGGCTTATCCGATGTATCAGAGGATCTCGATGTGATCGAAGAACAGGACAAACTGGATGTATAAGCACATCACCAAATGATTGCTTTGCAGTATAGCTATTAAAAAACGGGGCAGACCCGGTAACACTCCACTGTGTTATCCTATCTGTCCCGTTTTTTCTTTTGTATATATGGCAATATTGTATCCAGGATCTTCTCATCATGAAAATCATGCTCAAATATTGCACCATTTGCATTTGAAATGATCAGCTTGTACACATCCCGCGGCGGCATCCATGGCAGTATTTTCTTTGTTTCCTTATGTCTGGAAACCACATCGATATCCCGCAGCACAATGATATCCGTCCGGAATGGGGTCCAGATTACCAGATATTTTCTGGTCACATAACAATTTCCTGTTTCATAAACCAGTGCATCATGCAACTGACGGTTAATATCTCCTGTTAACAGCTTCTTGTCACGATATCCTTTCATCTGACGAATCTGTGGATGCTTCCATGGATAAAACCAGTATACAATTCCCTCAATGATCGATAATATAATCACTGCAAATGCAATGATCAACGCAGCCTTTACGATCATATAAAATGTCTTTGGATAATCCACCTCACTGATCAGATAATCGTATGTGATAGTCTCTAACTGCTGCTGTTCGATTCCTACACTCTCCGCACATTCTGACAATATATAATTATATGCCGCAGGATCCTTCTTCAACTGTCCCTGCACCAGATAATCACAGATGATCGTCTCATCACTGTCAAGCAGAACAACCATAAATTTACCATTTACCCAGACATAATAATAACCGCCTACCCGTTCTCCATCTATCTCATAATCGTATCCCATATAGGTCAGCTTCTGAAACCGCATTTCTACATTAGTGGTGCCTGCATCATATAAGACTCCTAATTGCTGCGGATCATCCACATGATAAAAATCCAGATTATTCAACAGATGAAAATGCCGCATACCGCCAACGATCAGCAACATGATCACGATCGTAGGCAGTAATGACATTCCTGTATTCTTTAATAATAATATATTTAACTTCTTGTTCTCTAGCATTTCGTTTTAAAAATGGCTTCCGCCACCACCGTGGCTGCCGCCTCCTCCACCGCTGCTGCCGCCTCCGCCGCTGCTGGATGATTCGATCTTAACACTGGTAACTTCCTTGCGGACAAATATATCCCTTCTGTCCAGTACCTGCGCATTTCCATTTACATATGTATTCAGATTAGTTGTCGTTTCGCCTGCCTTCTTTGACATATTCGTTATAAAGAATATAGCTCCACAGATCAACACCAGAATCACAATATAAAATGGGGGAATCTTCAGGCCGCCACCACTGGAGCTCTTCATACACTGTACCGCCCCCTGGATCATAGTTGCAAACCCCTTCTCTGCATCCTCTCTCAGGTACTTGCCACCTTTCTCTGTTAGGCTGGATGCTTTGGAATCACTGATCCTTGCTCTGACTCTTGTTCCTGTTGTGCTCATCCATACATCACCAGCTTCATAATTTGCAGCTATAATGATGCTGTCGCTTGGTACATAGCCATCGCTGGTGCTCCGGTTACTTTGTGGGTTGTATTCCCAGTTTTCCCAACCAAAGCGTTCCTGCTCACTGAAGCTCTTGGCAACTGTCTTGATTGCCTCAAATTCTTCATAATAAGTATCGTCCATATAAGTACCGAACATACTCTGTGCCTGTGCATTATCGATCGTCATTACAACGATATCCATGCCTGTTTTGTCTTCCCATTTTGCAATCTTTTTTTCCAGTGACTGTTCCTCATTGCCTGTCAGTTTATCTGCATAATCAAACACACGCTGATCTGTCCTGCATTCCGTATTACTCCGTGCATCATGCTTCAGATTGCTGTTTGAAACGATCAGTCCCATGATCATAAATACAATACCGATCGCAAATAATATAAGAACTGTTATCCTGAATTTTTTCATTTACAACACCTCCAGAAGCATAGCAATTCCACTGGCACAAGCCGCAACCGATGCAGCAAATGCTGCTGTCAGTCCGATTGCACGGCTGACACTTCTTGGCGGAGTTCCAACACACTTTCCAGTCTGGCCATTTACATAAAACATATAATTCTGTCCTTGATACCGATATTCATAAATCCACACCGGCATCAAAGCAAATTTATTTCCAAGCAACTGATTATTGGCATTCATGTTTTTAGTCAACAACGAATTATATCCACTGGCTTCACTTTTTGCCCACTCCATGGATGTATCGTTGATCTTTTTAACCGCACGTCCGGATAACTGATCTGGGGTATAATTATAAACCTCTGCCTCAAAGCCTGACATGAACTTATTATCATGCTTTAACAGCGCATCATATCCATAAGGCTCCATCAGGTCCATAATTCCATCCGGCATCTCGACTGATGCATCAACCGGAATTCCGTTGTATTTGATATGCAATTTCCGGTATACATCAAAATAAGATGTCTCCGTGTATCTCCTGTCTCCGGATGTCCATGTCCGCACCTTCGTACCAATTGCGGTATAATCAACATTGGAATCAAAATCATATATCCAGAATGGAACATATACTCCCCGAAGCTTTTCCAGTGTCTTTGTCGATAAAAAGTCCGCTGGCAGGAATAACTTTTTTCCAAATTCTTCCTTTAGCTTCTCTTCTGCCAGATGTTTTGAAAACTTAAATGGCAGGATCATATCCGGTCCATACGGATACACCACAAAGTCATCTCTGATCAGAAATGTACCACAGGCTGGACATTTTCCTGCTGAACCATATTCATTCCGATATGTGATCTGTGATCCGCAGGACGGACAGATCATCGGTGTCTCCGACGGTATACTCTGCTCACAGTCACTTCCACCACAGCTCAGGCATTTCATATGTCCACTTTGTGGATCAAATACAACATTTCCACCACAGTTTACACATTTATAAATCATACTGTTATCTTCTCCTGTTTTTACCCCTTTATAAGCGCTTTTGCGTTCATTATTTCGTGAGCATAACTCACTCAATGCATTCGAAAAATCGTCCTTACAAGCAAGCGATTCTTCACCATTATATCATATCTATGGTTTTTTCGTATATTGTTTTTGTATTTTTGTCACATTTGTCTTTCCCCGGAATACTCTATAGCATAAAGAAAATTGGAGGTATTTACCATGAGTGATTTATCAGCAACACAGTGCGGTTGTGGAAAAAATGGAATGTTTGGTTTTGGTGGAGGCAGCAGCTGCTCTTGCATCATCATCCTTCTTCTTCTCTTCTCCTGCTGCGGAAATGGTTTTGGAAATGACTGTGGCTGTGGCGGCGGAAGTAATGGCTGTGACTGCATCTGGATCATCCTGATTCTCCTTTGCTGCTGTGGTGGATGCGGCAATGGAAATGACTGCGGTTGTGGCTGTGGATGCTAACAGCAACCATTCCCTTTCATTTCAAAATGATGCGGGAACATATGAAATGCGATCAGTGACCATTTCACCAATATAACAAGCATGCTACCGGAATTGTCCCATGCCTTACCGCTGGCAGTTCCGGTTATTCTTGCAGCATCCATTTTCTGTTTATTATGCATAATTACACCTGACTATTCATAAATAACACTATGAAACTTATAACAGAAAACGGGTAACCGGCTAACCATCCGGAAACATCCGTATCACAGTACTCATAAGGAGGTTTCCATGAATCAGATTCCGCACTCCCATCCACTTGACAAATTAATATCGGATGACCGTCTGTTTCTTCTGGAAGCAATCCTACCCTTTGTGGAAGGACCTATGCGCATGCCACTCGTTATCTATCTGAAAATGATGGAACTCCAACAGATCATGCGTGTGATCAACAATCAGTCCTATATCCGTCAGTGTGATTTCAACCGTGATCTTCATAATCAAAATGATATTCTGGCATCGCTGGCCCAGTGTGGCTTTCCGGATATCGCCGATCAGATGAAAAATATGCAGCAGGCAATGAATATGATGCAGGTTATGAATGCCATGAACCGGACCGATTCTGAGTTTCCGGATTTTCAAAGCATTTTCCAGGCTTATGACCAAACCGTTCAAGCTGAACCGGATAACACATCTATATCCACAGATACAGAATATACAAATAATAATCCGTCCATACAGGGGAACAGAACAGATGAGAAAATTCACGATTCCTCCACACATGAAAACACGAAAAATACCAGTACGACTGATCAATCATTATCCCAACATAGCGACAATTCCATAGATCACATCATGCAGTTGTTACAGGAATACGACACGAACACCCGGTCTGCAACCTGACCGGTCATTATAGATTATAAATACATATAACCGGAATCAAAATAAATCCTATAAAACAGAAAGGACGATCCATTGCCATGAATCAATTTGAAAACGATCCCCGTCTGAAAAACCTTATGCCCCTGAAACGTCAGATTATTCTGGAACTTGCAAACGGTTCCCACAATGCTACTATGGAACAGATGTTTCCTCAGATCATGCAGTTAAACCGGGAGCTTCAAAAACGTAATCTTTCTTTCTCAAAAGAGGAATCCAATCTCATCATGGATATTATGATGGAACAGGCTTCCCCTGCTGAACGCCAGAAGATCGCCATGTTTCGTAATTTCCTGTAAAATATAAATAAGCAGCTTTGCCTGCCTTGCAGGCTCACTGCTTATTTTGTATTTATATTTATGAAATAATATGATTTCTACGTTCTTCGAACTCCCGAAATCATCCCACAACATGCGCATTCCGAGCATCCGCTCTACATGCTTATGTTGTTTTTTCCGTCAAATAAATAAGCAGCTTTGCCTGCCTTGCAGGCACACTGCTTATTTGCTTGACAGATTTATTTCATCACAATGTTTACAATTCTTCCCGGTACATAAATTTCTTTTACGATATTGCCAGTCAGCTTGTCTGCGATAGCTTCTTTTGCCTTTGCAATAACATCATCCTTTGGATCAGCCTTATTGATTGAAAGAGTTGCTTTCATCTTACCATTGATCTGGACTGCAATCTCTACTGTAGACTCAACAGTCTTTGCCTCATCAAATGTTGGCCATGATGCCTGATAAAGATATCCATCGTAACCAAGAATACTCCACATTTCCTCTGTGATATGTGGTGCAACCGGATTCAATAATGTAAGGAGTGTCTTCATCTCACCCTTTGTCACTGCATTCTTCTTATAGAAATCATTTACAAGTGCCATCATAGCAGCAATAGCTGTATTATACTTCAGATTCTCAAAGTCAGTTGAAACCTTCTTGATCGTCTGATGCATCTTTGTCTCCATATCCTTAGAGTAAGCATCACCATCTACTACGATATCCTGCAGTTTCCATACTCTCTCAAGGAAACGACGACATCCCTTTACACCATCATCTGACCATGATGCAGCAAGATCAAAGGCTCCAATGAACATCTCATATGTTCTTAATGTATCTGCACCATATGCATTTACAATATCATCCGGATTTACAACATTTCCTCTGGACTTACTCATCTTCTCGCCATTCTCACCAAGGATCATACCATGGGAAGTACGCTTCTGATATGGTTCCGGTGTAGGAACAACGCCCTGATCATACAGGAATTTATGCCAGAATCTGGAATAAAGCAGATGAAGTGTTGTATGCTCCATACCACCATTGTACCAGTCAACCGGCAGCCAGTATTTTAATGCTTCCTTGCTTGCAAGTGCCTCTGTATTCTTTGGATCCGTGTATCTCAAGAAATACCACGATGAACCAGCCCACTGAGGCATGGTATCTGTCTCACGCTTTGCAGGACCTCCACAACATGGGCACTTCACATTTACCCAATCCGTCATAGCTGCAAGTGGAGATTCTCCATTATCCGTTGGCATATAGCTCTCTACCTCCGGAAGCATCAGCGGAAGTTCACTTTCATCAAGAGGTACATAGCCACATTTATCACAATGAATGATCGGAATTGGCTCGCCCCAGTATCTCTGACGGGAGAAAACCCAGTCACGGAGCTTATAATTAACTTTTGCCTTACCGATTTTCTTTTCTTCCAGGAACTCGATCATCTTCTCTTTTGCATCTTTTACCTGTAAACCATTTAAGAAGCCGGAATTGATCAGAACACCTGTTGCAACATCTGTAAATGCTGCTTCATTGATATCTACTTCTTCTCCATCCTTTGCTACAACCTGAATCAGCGGCAGATTGAATTTCTTTGCAAATTCCCAGTCTCTTTCGTCATGTGCAGGAACCGCCATGATCGCACCTGTACCATATGACATCAGTACATAATCGGATACCCAGATCGGGATCTCTTTCTCATTTACAGGATTGATTGCTACCAGACCATCAATAGCTACACCGGTCTTATCCTTTGCAAGCTCAGAACGCTCAAAATCAGACTTTCTGGCAGCCTGCTCTCTGTAGCTTTCGATCTCAGACCAGTTCTTGATCTCATCTTTATATTTATCAAGCAATGGATGCTCCGGTGATACAACCATATAGGTTGCTCCAAATAATGTATCACATCTGGTTGTGTAGATACGAAGCTTATCTTCTTTTCCTTTGATCTGGAAATCCACTTCTGCACCTGTAGAACGTCCGATCCAGTTCTTCTGTGATACCTTCACACGCTCAATATAATCAACAGTATCGAGACCTTCGATCAGCTTATCTGCATATTCTGTGATCTTTAACATCCATTCAGATTTGACCTTACGGACAACCGGTGCACCACAACGCTCACAGACACCATTTACAACTTCCTCATTTGCAAGACCAACCTTACAGGATGTACACCAGTTGATCGGCATTTCTTTCTTATATGCCAGACCTGCCTTGAATAACTTCAGGAAGATCCACTGTGTCCATTTGTAATATTCCGGATCCGTTGTATTGATCTCACGATCCCAGTCAAATGAATATCCAAGGGAATGAAGCTGTGCCTTAAATCTTGCTACGTTATTCTTTGTTACTTCCTTTGGATGGATCTTGTTCTTGATCGCATAATTCTCGGTCGGAAGTCCAAATGCATCCCAACCCATTGGATAAAGAACATTATAGCCCTGCATTCTTCTCTTTCTGGCTACAATATCGAGTGCTGTATATGGCCTTGGATGACCAACATGAAGTCCCTGTCCGGATGGATATGGGAACTCAACTAATGCGTAATATTTTGGTTTACTGTAATCATCTGTTGCAGCAAAAGCCTTGTTATCATCCCAGACCTTCTGCCACTTCTTCTCAACAACTTTATGATTATATGCTGTTGCCATGTCATTTCCTCCTGAAAAATGTTTGTAAAGTGTAATAGGAGCCTAATCATATATGACCAGCTCCTACTATCTCTCTTATATTCTGATCGAATTAAACTCTTGAAAGATACTCGCCTGTACGTGTATCGATCTTGATCGTATCTCCTTCATTTACAAATAAAGGAACATAGAGTGTTGCTCCTGTCTCAACTACACAAGGCTTTGTAGCACCTGTAGCTGTATCACCCTTTACACCAGGCTCGCACTCTGTGATCAGTAATTCTACAAATAATGGTGGCTCTACACCAAATACAGAACCATTATGGGAAACAAGCTTACAGATCTCGTTCTCCTTAACGAACTTTAATGCATCTCCGATTGCTGCTTTATTCAATGGAATCTGATCGTATGTCTCCGGATCCATGAAGTAGTAAAGATCACCATCATTGTACAGATACTGCATATCTTTTCTTTCGATATGAGCCTTCTCGCACTTCTCTGTTGGACGGAATGTCTTTTCTACAACACCACCACTCTTGATATTCTTAAGCTTTGTTCTTACAAATGCAGCACCTTTACCAGGCTTTACATGCTGGAACTCTATAATCTGATAAATATTTCCTTCAAATTCAATCGTAACACCATTTCTGAAATCACCTGCTGAGATCATCTCTGCCATAATTTTCTTTTCCTCCTTAAGATATGAACTTCTTGTGACATTTTATAATATTCTACAGAATATTTCAACTACTTTTTACCAATTCACGGATTCCCGGACGATTGGTGGCCGTGATATGTCTCTTTCATAAGTCGCTTACGCTCTATTATTTTAAAAACAAAACATTGCGTATTAGTTTTTGCTTTTAATTAAGTACATAGTTTATACTATATTTTGCTTATTATTTCTTCCACTATATGCTCAGGAGTCAATTCTGTGACAGGGATTGTCAGATCTGCCGCACGTTCATATAACGGGGTGCGGTAGGTTAAGAGATCTCGTACCTTTTGTTCCGGATTGCCGCCTGCCAGAAGTGGTCTGGTGTTGTCACCGGATAATCGTGATATGACTTCTTCCGGAGTGATCTGTAAATAAACGACTGTTCCAAGAGTTGCAAGCTCTACAGCATTCTCCTCTCGAAGCGGAAGTCCTCCGCCGGTCGAAAGTACCGCGTGTGTCAATGACGTATTTAATTCTTTTAATGTATCTGTCTCCAATTGTCTGAAATATGCTTCGCCCTTTTTACTGAATAATTCTGCGATCGTACAGCCACATTTTTCTTCTATATACTGGTCAGTATCTATAAATGTATATCCATATTTTTCAGATAAAAGCTGTCCAACTGTTGTCTTTCCGGATCCCATAAATCCTGTCAAAATAATATTATCCCGTGTTTTTTTCAACAGTTTCTGATAGATCATATCTGCTGTTTTCTCATCCACCGATATATCATTCCACAGTTCATATGCAATTATTCCTTGATATAACAGCATCTTCAGACCATTATAACTCTTTGCTCCTGCCTGTCTGCACAAAGACATAAATCTGGTACAGAATGGTTTATAGATCAGATCAATTCCCACTGATACCATCTGGTAAAATGCCGGATCTTCAATTATTACCTCATCACTATGCGGATACAGACCCTTTGAAGTTGACTGGAATACAATATATTTTTTCTCCGGAAGTTTGTGATAGTCTTGAATGCTCATAGCAGTCATATTCTGCTTTCCAAAGAAATCATTCATATGATCTGCGATTGCCTGTGCTTTCGATACCGTACGGTTTAAGATATATACATGTCCTGCTCCATTTGCCCCACACATATAGGCTACAGCCTTTGCAGCTCCGCCGGCTCCTAAAATAATGACATCATGCGCATCAAGTTCTACTCCATAAGATCTCACCTCACGAAGAAGCCCCAGCATATCCGTATTATAGCCTTTATATCCATTTTCTGTCCGCACCAGGGTATTAGCAGCACCGATCGCCTGTGCCCCTTCATCCAGCTCTGACAAATATTTCATAACCTCATTCTTATGCGGTACAGTCACATTTAAGCCCAGAATATTCAGTGCATAAGCTCCTTTCACTGCCTCTCCAAGGTCTTCTGCTTTTGTGTGAAATGGTACATACACATTATTTAGTCCAAGTGTTTCACTTAATGTATTGTGGATCAGCGGCGACATTGTATGCTCTACCGGATCTCCTAACAGACCAAGCGTTCTTGTCTTTCCATCTATCATCATTTACCTCTTCTCCTTATGATCTGTCTTAACCAAAATGGCTTATTTTTTTCTCTTTCTTCCGCTCATATACATATGTCCTCTCACCGCATTATGTAATAAAAAGGAAACATTAACATAGTAGCATCTTCTGTTTGTTCTTACAAGAATTATTCCAAATATACAGAAATAAGGCGGACATTACTGCCCGCCTTGTAATATATAAGATTGTTTGTCAATTCTTATATTTGTTAAGCCAATACAAATTTTTTCGTATAAGCTACATCATTTGCTGCAACCTGAATTGCACTATCTGATTGTGTCAGATTGAACAATGGATCAGATGCTTTTACCTTGATCATTGTATAGATCGGTTTTGTCTTACCATTGTAGTATACTTCTACAACTATGTAGGTGTAGTTTCCACCATATGGTGCGAACAGTTCATCTGTTGGCTTCAGGTTATTGGAATCTGTAAACTTATCCTTAATCTGTATCTTCTTTGTCGATGCACTATCTTCCACAATGCCTGCTTTTTCCTTATCGGATGCCGGTGTATTCCAGATCATACGATCTGTACCCTCTGCATATGCTGGACGATTGTTTGCCATATCTGTATCATCATAATCCAGATCATAGTATACGTTAATTGCATCCACTGTTACATCATTTGGAACATTGATCTTGAAGTCGAATTCCGGTGATGTTGTCTTATCTGCTACTTCATCCAAATATACGGTCTTACCAATTGACTCAGATATCTCTTCGTCCTTTGCCATTTCTTTCTTGAAATCTGTATCAGGATCATAAACATATAATGTAGGTTTTTCCTTTACTGCTTCTGCACTGTTTACAATAACGTTGATGAAGAGCTTTCTTTCATCATTATTTCTTGTTGTAGGACCTGTAACCGATCCATGACCGGCTCCACAGTATGTAATTGCTCCGTTACCATAAGATGTTGTGTAGATGTAGTAGTTCTCCATTCCATCATATGGATCTGCTGCATACAGGGATGATCTCTTCTTCGCATCACTTGAGTTGTTAGAACCTGCCAGTGTATACCATACAGTTACATCGCCTGCTTCCAGATCAAGTGCATATACCTGCTGATGTGTACCTGAAATATTCAGGGAATCACCAATCTTGTATGGATACAATGTGATCAGACCTTCATTTAACTGTTTTGCCTTTACAGTCTGTGAATTTGCTGACTGATCGGCTGTTGATGATGCTGACCATGCTGTCGCACTCTGGAAATCACTCTGTGCATATACATATGGTAAGGTGTATGTTGCACCACCGCCACCATTCTTATCATAGTACAAACTGGTCATTGACAATGCACTTACATACATTCCAATGTTTCCAACCTTGTTATAGCTGGATGCGATCTGTGTCATATTAGCATTAATACTGTTTACAAGACTCTTTCCTGCGATTGAATTATTTACATATGGTGTAAGATAATACAGGTCAGCGTCCTCCGACTTGTATGCCAGTGATGTATTCTTGTCTGAATACGTTGGCTTGCCGCCCTCCTGATAAATGTATCCTGAGGTTCCAGCCTTTGCTTCTGTCTTTGTAAAATATCCGGTATCTACACCGCCCCAGTCGTTGATATATGAATACTGGTCATATGTTACTGCATCCTGATAAATGTATCCGGACGTTCCTGCTGTAGCTTTCTTTTTATAGAATGTACGGGTATAATTTGCTGTTAAATCCATGTAAGCATTATCTTTTTCCCATCCATTCAACGGACCCTTCAAATCATGTGTTGTTCCATATGATTTCGGCTCATAAATATATCCATCTTCTGCCAAAGTTCCCTTTATCATTCCGGCTGGTGAACCAGATGAATTCTGCTTTGTATAGATATATCCATCTTCTGTCAATGTTCCCTTTACAAGGCCTTCCCGTGTAACACCTGTAACATATCCGTCATTTACGACCTCATATGTGTTGGCATTATTTGTAAGATCTACATGGAATCTGTTCATTCCAACAATATCAAGTAATGACTTTGTCAGATTAACAGCACCTGCATCTGCATACGGTGTCATTGTGTCATGGAAGAAGAATAAATCTCCACCATTTGATACATAATCCAGAATGTATTCACAAGTACGCTGCTTCAAGTCTACCTTGAATCCACCAAAAGAATCGGATGGACCAAGAACCAGAATTGAATACTGCTTCTTCATGAAATTTTTACCATAAGAACGTCTTAAATCTTTCTTATACACATCTAATGCATCTAATTCTTTATCCTTTGCATCTCTGTACTTCTCATACAGTTCTACAAATTCACTGCCGAACATTGTAGATGAAATCTTTCCGCTGGCAAATGTAATATCTGTATTTGTACTGTATACAGGCCAGAATACCATATAGTACTCACCGGTATCGATCGTATAATTAAGGAGATCGATCAGGTCACTGTTTGAAACAGATGACTTGAAACCACCAAGGAACGTATTATAAGTACCTCTTGCTACATAATTTGTAGAACCTGTATATGTGCCCTGTAAGGACTGAATAGCACCCTTGATGTAGCTATCCAGGTCTTCTTTTGGCTTAACGGTCTCAGATACATATTTGTTATAAGCTGCCAAAGCAATTGTTGCATCTGTTGCATACTGCTTCTTGTTTCTACCTTCTACTGTACCGCCATTCTCCAGCTTATCTGCCTCTTCTACCCAGGTATCCAGACAGTCATATGTGTCTGCCTGATTATCCTTTGTTGTAAAAGCAGCTTTATCCGCTGAAGCTACTACCATATCAAGACTGATATCGTAATCCTCTGCTAAGGTATCTGCAAAATTTGAAAGATAATCATCATTACCCTTCTGTGAACCATAGAACAGATCTGTGTCATATGGAACGATACCAAAACGATTCTCATGACGTCCCAGACATTTATACTGTGCAACATCTGCTGTATCAAGTGCTGTCTGATTTGCATAGGTGTTATACTTCAGAATCTTATGTGCTGTCTGTGACTGAATATCAAAGTACAATGTATCTGTTGCTCCCCAGGATGTTGCTCCCTGTCCTTCTGACATGGTCTGAACCTGTAAAACATTGATATCACTGATTCCGTCTGTGTTGTTTACGATCTTGCAGATACCACGCTCTTCTGCAATGATATTATCCTTACTATCCATAATAAGGATCTGCCAGTATGCAGAACCGAAGAAATCCTGATCCAGTGCAATATTTACTGTCTTATTCTTTACTGCAGAACCGGATGTTCCTGTTGATGTATCTATATCACCTGTTACATAATAGTCAATCGTCTTATCATGATCAAACTGTGTATTCTTATTCTTGTCAATACAGATTGAATATTTATAACTCTTTTCCGATCCTGCTACAGAGAAGGTAAATGATAAATTGGTTGTCTTCAGATATGTGCTTGTAATACCCTCTGAATATTCAACCGGTGCACTTGTAACTGTAAGACGCGCTCTTGATGTAGACTGTTTAACAAGATTGTTAATCGCTGCATTTGTATCCTCTGAGAATACTGTTGCATACGACTTGATAGCCGTCTCATCTGTTGCATCCTTATACCATGTCTTCTGCTGTGCCTCTGAATCAAGCATTGTCTGCTTTTCAGCAATCTTATAAGTGTACAGTGTATCACCATACTGCTTATTTGAATTATCAATCTTCTGTGTATCGGTTGCATCTACGCCCCATAATACATTTGTTCCTTTGGATCTTCTGTTATTGATCACATTCAAAAGGTCATACATTCTGGATGATGGATCCAGATAGAAGTTCTTTCTTTCCAGCTTGCCTGCATTATACCAGTAGCCCTGACTCTTCTGCGCATCTGTAAGACCATTGCCGTCTGCATCTGTTCCATTTACCTTTTCAAATACCGAAGTCAGTTCATTGCCAACCATGATCGGTCTTCCAAGATTAACGTAAGATACAAGCTCATCATACTTATTCTTTGTCAGGTCATTACCATTTTCAACAACATATGTTGTCTTATACTTTGTTGAGCCAATCACCGGTGTTGCCATAAGCTCAGAACCTGTGATTGATCTTGTCATCTTGTAAGAACCGGTACCACCCATCTCCTTCAGAACACCTGTATGGTAATACATAACAAATGTAGGAATTGCGGATACTAACTGTTCTGCGCTTGGTCCGATATAAGCAAATACACTGGAATCGTATATCTTACTCAGATCTCTGTCCAGAGCGCTGATATCTCCACCGATATATACAAGGTCATATGTAGCAGCGATATCATCTGTCATACCGATCAGTGCCTCTGATGAAACCTGTGTAAGCTCAATATCTGAATATGAGATACCATCGATCGCATATGCAATCTTTGCCTTCGTCAGATCAAAATCATAATACTCACTGCCCGGTGAAAGCTCCTCCACTGCATAGCCCTCAGCTACATCCGATGGAACGGTATAATAATTACCATAGATTTTTTCTCCGTGTGTATTGGTACCATTTGTCCATGCACCGGATCCATTCTTAACCGATGAAGATCTTGCGAGTTCTTCATCAATTGGATAATCCGGCTGAATTTCCAGAACTCTGAATTTATTATCACTGCCTCTTCGGTATACACCGGCATTGATAATATCTGCGATCACCTTTGCTGATGGACTGTTGATAATAATCTTATCTGGATCACCTGATCCACCACCATTATTGTTTCCGGATCCAATACCGTCTCCGGCTTCACTGCTTGCGATTACATACACACCCTCTTCTACTGCTGAACATAACTTCTGGTATGCTGAATCACCGATCTCATCTTTATAATCACCTGATTCAATAAAGATAAAATCATACTCTGTAAAATCAATTACATTCGTTCCTGTAACTTTTGGCAACAGGACATCATTTTTATACTTTTTATACTGAGCATCTACATAAGCATATACCTGTTCTGATGTCTCAAAGATAAGATCATCTGTATATACATCTGTTGTATAGTTTGTCGGATCAGCAGCACACTTGTCTGTGTATTCTTTATATTCATCGCAGTCATTTGTGTAGTCGTAAGCATCATCTTTGCTTTCTCCCTTTACAGAAACGATGAAATCATTACCGTTACTTCCGATCAGATAATCCTCGCTGATTGCATTCGGATCCGCTGCCGGATCAGAGCCATCACCTGTACCTGCGTTATCACCTGCACCTGCGTTATCGCCTGTACCGGAATTATCTCCTGCGCCTGCGTTATCGCCTGTACCGGAATTATCTCCTGCGCCTGCGTTATCGCCTGTACCGGAATTATCGCCTGTACCTGCGTTATCGCCTGTACCGGAATTATCTCCTGTGCCTGCGTTATCGCCTGTACCTGCGTTATCTCCTGTGCCGGAATTATCACCTGTACCGGAATTATCGCCTGTACCTGCGTTATCGCCTGATGTATCAGAATCATCTCCATTGTCTTCATATGAAGATGGATCCACTGTTGCCTCCAAAAGAACACTGTAATCATAATCAGCATTTACTTTAGGAAATCCATATTCATATGTATAGATACCTGTCTCTTCATCATATGATCCATTTCCATCTTCACCGGTTGTAAGTTCACATGCCAGAACTGTACCATCTGTATTACCAGCCAGTTTGCTTGCTTCTCCCTTTGGAGTTACAACCAGATAAACAACAGAGCCTGCAAGATCTCCCTTAGACTTGATCGTACCGGTAATCTGCTTTGCAGCAACATCCTGGAAATAAGTCTTAGCAAGATCATTTGCTGTATACTTTGCTCCCTTTGAGCTGTCAACCGCATTTAACAGATCCTTACTCTGAATCTGATAGATATTTGCTCCACTTGGAACAAACTTATAACCCTTACCGGCATAAGCATCACTTGTAAAGTCGCTGTTTGGAGCTTTTACAACAGACTCCCACTTCTTTGTTTTACTATTATATACATAATTTTCTGCAGAGCACTGCGGTGCATCATTCTTTGATGCCAGTTCTGAGAACATACTGTTTGATGTACCATCTGTGATCACCAGAACATTTGCATTATCAAATTTCCATTCATGTCTGGAACCTGATATACCCTGCGTATTTCCAGATATCTTTGCGTATGCAGAATCAACCTTATCGGTCTTATTATTTAAGAAGTTTTCCATCTTATCATCTGTATACCATTTATAATATCTGTTCTTATTGATGTAATCCTTTCCGCCTTCTGTTGCAGAACGTTCAGCAGTCAGAATAAAGTCCGATATTGTCTTTGTGGTATTTGTCATTGGATCTGGCTTTTTACCACTTGCTTCTTTATAAAGGACATTGAAGAAACCAGGTTCTACACAGAGAACATTATCTGTTCTTCCCTTTAATGTTTTTGTTACATATTTGTATGCCAGAGATCCCATACGATACTGGTCATTATTACCTGTGATCTTTTCAGGCTCCGCTGTACATAATGCATATCGATCAAAGATGATCGGATGCTTTCCTGCATATACATCCAGCCAGTTATATAAGCTCTCGCTGATATCTGTACCGCCTGCAGCATAATCATTTGCTGTTGTTGCAACGATATAGATAAAATCCGCATTTGCAAGTATTTCCTGTGCCTCTGTACCCATGCCGTTCAGATCACTGACTGTTTTAGTCGTCAATTGAACTGCACCCGGTGCCATATCATCTTTAATATTCTTATAACCATTGAAAACTGCATATCTGAAGTATTCTCCATCATATACATATTTCCACAGATCAGATGTGCCTTTATATCCTGCTTCATCACTGATCTTTCCTGAGTAACCGGAAGCAGTCACAATCTCTGTCATTGATGTATCTGCTGTTGCATAAGATCCCAAACCATCCGGAAGGATCTGAACAATGTGATACTTATCCTCGCCTGTCTTCTTCAGACTGGAATCGTTTGAGTTAAGAATCGCCTGATCAATGTTTGAGCTGCCCACCAATGTTGAACTGCCACTTGTGTCCGCTTCACTTTTTTCAACAGGAGTTCCAGAATTAGCCAACGTAAAGTTTACGAATATAGCACATACTATAAGTGTAAATATTATCGCTACAGATGATAATACTACTTTTCTGTTCTTAAACACTATTTCTTTCCTCCTTAATCCCATGTATGCTTTTTAAGCACATATGAATTTCGAATGCCAACAACACCATTTATCTTATAAGATGCCGCCGTTGTTGAATCTTCAAGTTCCAGTGTAATTGCAATACTGTCCTCGTCCGGATTGATCTGTAATTTGAAATCCTTTACATCCTTACAAAGAACAGTGCCATCTGCTTCACTTGCATCAGTGATTCTATCTGATTGCGGTGTTTTAAACACATAAAGCTTTTTTTCGGTCTTATCATATGTGATCGTACAGGTCGTGATAACACTGTCACCGTTACTCTGTAATGCAGATGCATAATCTACTTTCAGATATAACTTCCCGGAATTATCCGGAATAATATATGTCGTGTCATCTGTCGATGGTGATGTGACATCACCAAACGACTTCATATCTGCAATATCATAACATGGACCCTTTGGTGTAAGACCAGCTCCACCCGCTTTCTCGATATAAACAGTACGTCTTCCAATACCACCAGCAGACATTAATTCACCTCCGCTGCCCTTTGTATCTGTATCATCCGGAACAATAAATACTCCGGAAACCGGGCTGTAAGATGTGACGCCCGCTGATGTAGTAGCCACATATGCGCTTCCCAATATCTTCACATCAGTCGCACCCATGATCATATCTGATATGGTATCATATGTTTCACCGGCTTCGTTCTGTATTTTCTTTCTATTTGTCATCTTTCTATTGGAGGATACCACTGTACCAACAAGTGAGGTTACCGCAACCATGAACACACTTAAAATTCCAATGTACAGTACTAATTCAATGAAAGTGAAACCTTTATTATTATTTTTCTTCACGCTTCACCCCTCCTCATGATCCTGTGTAATGGCTGCCTGTTGCCTGATTCAGTGTTACCTTTCCAACGGCATCATTGGATCCGTCCTTATAAAAGGTATATACACCACTTCCGGTTTTTACAGAACCATCTGACTTATTAAACTTAATGATCATAGATGAAACTTCACTTCCTGCGGAAGAACCATTATTTGAATAGTAAATCGTTACACGATCCAGAATCTCACGATCCTTTGAAGTATCTTCTGTGAAATCCGATCCATTCTTGCTCTTACCATATACCAGGTTATATTTTCCATCTACTTTTTCCAGTTTCATTGCCCAATCGCTTTCCTGTGTTTTTGTCAGGGACTGCAGAGTTGACAATTCCTGATTGAACGACTCCTTTGATGAAGTCGCACGAGCTGTCCGTATCGAAGAAATCGACACTGCCGCAAGTCCTGACATAACTGCGATGATAGCAAGAACAATAATCAATTCAACAAGGGAATATCCGGAATCATTTTTTATTTTTCTTATCATATTCACCCCTCCTACTCTACATTCTTCTTCCAGTTCTGGAATGCAAGAATGTCGCTATAAGAGATGTCTGATAAGCTTGAACCAGAAACCTCTGAATTGTTTTTATCGTCTACTTTAACATAGTTCTTTAAGATCTCTCTTGTGATCAGACTCAGATCTTCTACATCACTCTTGGAACACTCTTCCAGTACAGTTGCTGTAAAGGATGCGTCTGCTGAGATATCTACGCTGCTGTTACAGATAATCTTTGCACCTGATATGATCATTCCTCGGAATGACTTTACACTCTTATCAAATGTTACATTACCACCACAGATAACGATACCCTGTAAAGCACCATCAGCGGCTGTGGATTTTAATGTTACATCATTTGCATTGATGATAACAACTGCATTTGTCTCTGGCTCTACCTTGTTGATACTAAGATTTTTGGAGAAGATCTTATCATAATCAACATATTTGGTAAGAGGTGTCAGACTGTAGTTGTAATCAAATGTATCAAGGTTCTTTCCGTCAGATCCTTTGATCGGAGCGTATGTGTATGTACTTCCGTTCTTTGTATATCCGGCCACTTCCCATGCAGAAACATCTGTATCTGTATCATCCTTTTTATCTACTACAGACAGATGATCTTTCATATTGATATACATATAATTGATCTGATTGCTGACCTTCTCCTCTTTGCTAAGAGTGGTCTGATCACCAAGTGCCTCTGAATTCTTTTTAATATCTGCAAATGTATTATTATTCTCTGTAATACCCTTATTACCAAGTAACACTGAGAATGTCTTTGATCCTGTTGCATTTTTTAATGCTGTATCAACCTGCAGAGATGTATCTGCAGATGCCTTAACAAATAATGAATTGTCACTGTTCTGAGCAGTTACAGCTCCACTTGTTTTGATCTTGCTTCCATCCACATCACCATCTTTGCTTGGCAGAAGTAATTTAACTTCAAAATTTTCATAGTTAGCAACATTGTACAATTTCTTTTTCGTTTCGTCGATGCCTGTGTTTAAGAGATCATAATACTTCTCTACAAATTCTTCTGCATCATTTACTCCATCTTTATTATTATCACCATCCTGAATGTACAGATAATAATAATCATGTCCGGAAACTGTCTCCTTGATTGCTTCTACAATATAATTATTAGATGTGAGCTGTTTTACGAAATCAGTATACAGCTTGTTAATTTGGACATCATTTGAAAATGTCTTAGGGAACTTTAATGTAACATGTGTATAACCGTTCTCATCCACAACCTCAGTATTATCATACAGATCCCACTGTGTCAGGAAGATCAACTGATTGGACTTAACATCAAGAGACTGACCGGTTGAATAATCGTTTAATGCTGTGAATGCATAATCAGAATCTTTCGTAAGGCCAAAGTTTTTTCTTTCTTTCTCATCTGTGATCGTATTTGCTGCGATCTTGGAGAATTCGATATAGGACTTACCTGCAATATACAGAGATTCCAGACTTGAAAGATCCAGAGTTGAATTCTTTCCATTGACAATGATCGCACTGTCACTGAAGTGTGATTTTAATTTGAATCCTGTTGCAAGGTTACCGGATGTACGAAGAAGGTTAATGCTTCTTACGTCATCTGCTGTATAGCTGTATCCAAAATAAGTTCCTCTTGTAAATGTAAGCTCAGATTTCTCTGCATTCAGCTCTGTATCATCATATACATAAGCATTTGCTGCCGCTTTGATCTGTCCGCCCTCATCACCTCCGATGATGATGTTATCGGTCCAGAGTTCTGATAACAGGGATGTACGTCCTGAAAGATTAATCTCCGCACCATCAAAAGCTGCGAGAGATCCTGAGTTAACGATAATATCGGAATTCAGTGTCAGATTCGCTCTGTCACCCTGTACAAAGATACCGGAATATGCACTCTCATCTGTTGATCCCCATTTGGTTTCAACTGTACGGCTGTATTCATTTGTTACCTTTGTATCTGTTTTTCCGTTATAATCTTTATTGTAATAGTCAGAAGCGGTATAAATGTTACCCTTTATATTTACTTCTGTATCTGCTGCTGTTCCGGATACCTGAAGTCCCATATCAGCTAGCAATGCGTAATTATATAAGCTGTCACTGTTTGCACCTGCCATATCAAAAGAAACATTATATTCCGGTTTCTTTAATACAAGGTCTGTTGTGATCGTCTGTACATAAGTTCCAGGCGCCATTGCTCCGCTCGCGGAATCTGTGCTGCTTAATGTGATCGTACGCTTTACACCAATATTTCTGAATGTAATCTCTTCGATATTATTCTCATCGATCGTATTGGCACTTGCTACACCTGTAACTTTTCCATTCTTTCCAGCTACATATTTGATGTACTTTTCACGACCTTCTTTATCCTTGAATACAATTCTCAGATTGTCACAGGCAAGTGATACATCCGGATCTGTAATATAGCCCTTTAAGGTTTCGATCAGAGTTGGCATATTGCTGAATGTCTTATCTGATTTGATACCCTGCATAAAGAACTGCTTAAACAGATCATTCGCTTCATCTTCTGTCAGATTGTTATACTGACCATCCTTGTAATACACAACAATCTCAGCCGTTGTCGTATACGCGGAATACAAATGCTCATTTGTCGCTGCACCAATTCCGGCATATATCTCATCCATGGCTTTTTCAACACTGTAAAAGTTATTCAGGGAATTCAGCTTATAAAAACGAAGTTTATATGCCAAAAGAGTTCCCATTAACAATGCTGACACCAGTATGCTTAAGAAAGTTGCTGATACAATAACAAGGACAAAACTCGAGCCGCGGTTATCCGCTAATTTAAGCTTGTTTTTTAACTTTTTCAGCATCTCTTATTTCCCCCTTGTTCCTGATACTTCTGTCTTATTGCCATCACTGTCTGTCAATGTAACATGAATATCATACAGGTATGTTTCATCACTTGTATCATCTGATGTGTTCTTAACTTTAATAGCAGTTGCATCTGTTTCATCATACTCAGTTCCGAAGTTTGAATATGTCTCAATCTTTCCCTTGGTATCACCACCAGTGCGGTTCACATATACCTTAACAGAAGATGGTGAGCTTGTATGACTGGTGCTCTGGTAAACCAGACTGTCAATACTGCTTACGCCAAGTGTATCGCAAATAATCTCCTCATATTTCGGATCAATTGAAGCAATTGTTTCAAATAAGTAGATCTTTGCTTTTTCATCATCAGCAAGTCCTGATGTCTCAACTCTGATATAATCATTATTACAATATACACCATTACACACTGCAGGTGCATATAACAGATAGATTGGAGGAAGTGTCTTGTATTCCTTCTGATATACAATTCCCTCTCCATATTTTCCATCCGGTTTATAGGTATCGCTTGCAATTCCATTCGTGTATGCCTTAATGATAGGATTAAACGATGGTTTATCCTGATATTCTACAAAACACTGTACCATATAACCGGATAAAGTCTTTGAAACCTTAATCGTGGTTGTTTTCTGGAACGAATCATTATCCAGATAGGTAGCACCGGACAGATACTGATTATATAAAACGGAATTTCCCTTTAAGATATCCACTTTCACATCTTTAAAATATGCCGCTGCCTGATTATCCAGACTGTTTCCTTCTATACCACTGGTTGCTCCCATATAGGTTGCTCCAGCAATGATCGCTGACTGCTTGTTATCAAGATTACGTACTGTACCAACACCTGATGTAAGGCGGACATACTCAGAACCGTCTTTCTTCAGGTCATTTGTATTGGCATCCCATACATATCCCTTTGTTGCAACTGCATGCGCAATATCATTTACAGTTACTGTGCAATCATACTTCTCGTATTCTCCCCCGAGCGATATTCCACTGCATGAATATGTATTAATGTGATAATCTACAGTTCCCGCACTTTCCGGGAGGGTATAAGTCTGTGTCTGGGAATCATCCAGACCAAACTCATAATTACCTGTAGAATTGCCATCAGGGATACTGATGGCACTTTCTTTCATATTTGCAGTTTTAAAGCTTTCCATGATCTCTTCAGCTTTTTCAATCGCATATTGTTTCTTTGTTGACTTCGTATTGACATTGATCGCTGAAATCAACTGGGCGGTAAGGGGAGCAATTAATATAGCAAATACTGCTACAGCTATGATTACTTCAATCAAGCTAAAGCCTTTGTTATTATTCTTTGCCATTCTTACTTCTCACTCCGTTCAAATCGAATCTACGGGTTGCAAGTCTACATCCTACTGATTGCTATCTGTAGTTGTAGTTGTCGTACTACTCTTTACGGTTGGATTTCCGAAAATGTTATCTTTACCGGTTTGAACATTTACGTTAACCTGATCTGTGGTTCTGTCTCCACCTGTAACAGCATATTCAGAGAATGACATATCTCCTGTGTAATCACCAGTCTCCTCATCAAATGCGATTGAGATAGAGTCAACTGTCATACGGAAATCGCTCTTCTCGATGTAATCAACAACATCTTTAACAGACTGATAAGAACCTGAATATGTAACCGGGAAGCTTGCTGAATAGCAGTTGAAATTATTTTCTCCTGCTACTGCTGCAGTAGCATCTGTGCCAGCGGCTGCAGTCTCTGTTGTAGCTGCTGTTGTAGCTGCTGTAGTATTTGCATCTGTAGAAGCTGTTCCTGTTGCTGCACCATCTAATGTAGCATCACCAACAGCACCGGTTCCAAGTGTATAGAAGAGCTGTTCCTCTCCCATTGATACATCTGTGAAACGGAACTTATATTCGTCCTTGATCCCCTGTAAATACATGATTGTATTTTCCTGATAGATCTCTGATGGGAATTCTGCAAGGATTGCTTCATATTCTTTCTTATAGTTCTCTGTATCCTTGATGTACTGATCTCTGTTTACATCTTTTGCTTTCAGGCTGTTATAATAAACCTGCTGTTCATCCTTCTTTGAAACAAGCTCTTTACGGTCATCAAAATTGCTTAATGCCACAAATCTGATCGGCACAAATAAAATAACAACACCGAGTAAAAATAATAATAAATTTCTTTGTCCTTTTGTCATTGCATCCATGTTCTATGCCCTCCCTTACTCAGCTAATGTAGCATCTGTTTCAGTTGTATCAGCATCTGCCGCTGATGCGTCAACATAGATACACGTTACTGTGAAATCATATGTTATTTTACCTGTGTCTTCATCTACATTTTCTGTGATACTTCCAATGAATGAGTTATCAATACAGTCAATTTCTTTTAAGCTGATCGCAAGTCCTGCAATATCATCATATTCTGTTGCTGTTCCTGAAATTGAAACACCTGTTGAATCGGATTCAAATGCTGTGATATCAGTTCCCTTTGGCATCTTCTCTTCCAAAGCCGTGATAAATGTTACAACATTCTCATTCAAGTTCTTTGTGTAGCTGTACATGCTCATGGCATCAACATAAACGCTTTCTGCATTTTCATAATCCTTTACGATCGTCTCAATATCCTGAATAGAAGCGATCTTCTTATTTACATCATCCAGCTCTGTCTGTGCCTGATTCTTTAATACAAATGACACAGCCGTTAATCCGCCTGCCACTAACACAGCCAGGATCAGGAATGCAACTACCAGTGGAGTTGTATCCATCTGACCTTCCTTCTTGCCGGAAGCTCCGCCTTCTGAAATTGTGAATCCCATAGGTGCAAAAGCAGCACCGATTGGAACCATAAGGTATACAGGATTATATATCTTCAAATCAATCTTTGGGTCAAATTTGATATTGAATAAACTGTCCATAACTCTTGTTGAAACATTGAGCTGTACCTTGAAAAGACCATCAATTCCCTTGATCAGGGCGCCATCGCCTGTCAGGAATACATCATCGATCGGCTTATCAGGATTCTTTGATGCAAAGAAATCCATTACACGGCCAATGTTGTTGATCAGGTAACGGAAAGATCCTGTGATCGCATTATCATCAAAATCAACCGTGATCAGTCTTTCATTCTGGAGTAATGTCATTGCTGTTGTAGCATCAACACCCTTTGCATCCATTACTTCATTTACAACAACATTGGTACCATATGGTACAGTTCTCTGTAACAGAAGGATATCTCCTTTTACGATATTAAGTACAGTAGATTCGCTACCTAACTGGATTACCATAGTCGTCATGTTCTCGCTGGTCTGTGTTTTGATCAACTGCAACATGGCATTTCCAATGTAATCAAGAGCAACTACCTTCAGTCCTGCAAGTGCTGCAACTTCATAATATGAACGAACCATACTGGTTGGTGCTGCAACTGCAAGAACTCTTAACTGTTTGTTATTTTCTTCATCAGTAACTGTCTCTAATACAGAATGGGATACTGTGTAATCCTCTATATTAACAGGGAAATACTCTGATGAGTTCGCATTAATAATTCCTTTAATTTTGTTTTCCTTAACGAAAGGTACAAGAACCTCTCTGTTAACGATCTTTGTAGAGGTAAGAACGAATATTGCGTTCTTGTTAGTGATTCCGTTTGCAGCAAGCTGTGATTTGATCGCCTCTGCAATTCTTTCCTTGTCTCTAATGAAACCATCTTCATAAGCATCTTCCGGTGTCTCGAAGATGATGGCATTATGAACTGTGGAAGTCTTTTTTTCAGAAGCTGTTACTTCTGTAATAGTAATACTTTCATTTGTGATGTCGATTGTTAAGACTTTGTTATTACTCGCCATTTTAAATAGCCTCCCTCGCTAATCAGTAGTTTTTTGTGGAATATGTATATTCCAATTGCCTGAGTACCAGCCTACAAGCTGTTCACCCCACTTAAAATAAAATACAATATGCCTGTATGTACAGGCTGAAAGGTAAACAATCTGTCACCTTTAATCATAAGCACACGGATGATTGACCCGTTCATCTTTCATGCCTATTTTTCAGTTTCCAGCTTTTTTGTAAGCCGGCTGCCGCCATTAGTTCAATGCCGTTGTCATTCGCGTTTCTTCTTTCTACATTTATTCGTTTCAGACATAAACAATATAAAACCGCTGACTGCAAAATAGTCACTCGTATGTTATATAAATCTCTTCTTATTATATAAAGCTTATATAAAACGTGTGACCATGAAAGAGATGCCAACATGCATATTTTTCATACATGTTGACGTTTCATGTTGTTAGACAATTTTGAAGGGCGACAAACAAGATCGAAAAACGAGGATTCTTACCAACTTATTCATCACCCTTCTGATGTCTGACTGATGTAATGATTATCTGTTTAACATCAGATCCTTACATCTGTTCACTATGCCCGCCTTTTATTATGGCTGAGGTGAAACCTGCTGAGAACCAGCTTTAACGATAACTGTGTTACCAGCTACATTGATATCAACTGTGAATTCATTTCCTTTGTCGAAGTACTTTGAAGTAATTGTGCTGTTACCAAGAATGCTGCTGATCTCTGTGCTGAATGCACCGTAGCTTGACTTCAAGTCTGAAACGCTTGCGCCTGTAACGCCTGTTCCGATTGCAACCATTGCATCTTCGTCTGACATAGCTGTCTGACATGCTGTACGGATTGTGTCAGCATTTGAAATATCAGCACTTCTTCTTGACTTGTTGATGTACTTGATAAGGGCTGGTGCAAGAGCACCTGCAAGAATTGCCATAATAGCGATTACGATAATTAACTCTACTAATGAGAAACCTTTGTTGTTCTTCTTCATAATTGTTCTCTCCTTTTAAATTGATATTCTTTGTTGTTTGTTGATGCATCTTCCGATGCTATATTAAAATCAGCATCCTCGTACTGCCGGATCTAATCAATACTATAATATGTAACAGGACTTGTATTAGTACTGGTCAAGTGCACTGTACATACTCATGATAGGACCGTATACAGCCGCAACAATCATTCCTACGATACATGCAAGAACTACCATGATTAATGGTTCCATTGCTGCTGTCAGCTTGTTTGTTGCCTCTTCTACCTCTTCATCGTAGTAGTCAGCAACCTTACTAAGCATCTCTTCTATATCACCGGTTTCTTCACCGATCTTTGTCATGGCGGAAAGCATTGGTGGAAGCATCTCCATATCCTTTAATGGTTTGGAAAGTGGAATACCTTTTGCTACCTGCGTCTTGGCATCTAACAGACCATCGCGAATGATCTTGTTATCCATCATCTTTGCCACCTGTTCAACAGCATCGATCATGGAAATACCGGATGCCATCAGTGTACTCATTGTTCTTGCAAATCTGGAACATGCTGACTTGATTGTCAGGTTACCAAAAATCGGCATCTTGATCGCCATATTCGCGAAAAGCTGTTCGCCAACAGAACTTCTCTTGAATGCCTTGCAGCCAACAACGATAGCTGCAACGATGATGATCAACAGCCACCACTTATGTATAATGAAATTACTTGCCGCTACCATAATTCGTGTTGCCAGCGGAAGCTGTGTTCCCATCTCCGCAAACATACTTGAGAAGTTAGGAATAACCATTACCATTACCACGATTACTACGATGATCATGACGATGAATACTACGATAGGATATGTCATCGCACCCTTGATCTTTGCTGATAACGCGTTATCTTTTTCAAAGTGCTCTGTCAGTCTGTCGAGACAGATCTCCAGGTTACCGGATAACTCTCCGGCTGCGACCATGTTGATCATGATCGGTGGAAATACCTCTGAGTTTACACGAAGTGCATCTGCAAGCGTTCCACCCTTTTCAACATATGTCTTTGCATCCATAACTGCTCTCTGCAGTGTTTTGTTTTCTATCTGGTCTCCCATCAGTTCCAGTGCTGATATAATCGTAACACCAGCTCTTATAACTGCTGAAAACTGTTTACAGAAGACTGCCAAATCTTTTGATTTTACCTTCTTCTTAATCAAACCCCCTGAAAATGGACTGTTCTGCTCTGTCAGGCTCATGATCGCATAACCATCTGCCTTCAGCTTCTTCTCCGCTCCATCTCTGTTCGGGGCCTCAATGGTACCTTTTTTATTCTTACCATTTTTGTCAACAACCTTGTAGTTAAATACTGCCATTGTTTCTCCTCCGACCCTGTCATATTTCTTCTTTTTTGTAATAGTTTTCTACTATTACCAGCTAAAAGTGCGCGTAAATTCACGGACTTTTACATATACTATACCTGTTATATTACTATATTTCTCAACCACATTCAATAATTTCTTATGATTGCAGTTTTTTTTGTAAGAATTGCACAAAAGGATTGTACATCTTATTGTCCGTTGATCTTCTTTCTGAGATACTGCTGATCCTGTGCATATGTCATAGCCATCTCTCTGGTGATCGTGCCGGACGAGAACAGATCATACAATGCATCATCCATTGTGATCATTCCGAGCTGTCTGCTGGTCTGGATCGTCGACTGGATCTGATGTGTCTTCGCTTCTCGTATCAGGCTTCGGATCGCCGGTGATGCAAGCATTACTTCAAATGCTGCAACTCGTCCCTGTCCGTTCGCTGTCGGAAGCAGTGACTGGGAAATAACACCTTCCAGTACCATCGCAAGCTGTACTCGTACCTGTTGCTGCTGGTTTGTCGGGAAGATATCGATAATACGGTCGATCGTACTTGCCGCACCGATCGTATGCAGAGTCGAGAATACCAGGTGTCCGGTCTCGGCTGCAGTGATCGCTGTTGAAATCGTTTCAAGATCTCGCATCTCTCCTACAAGAATAATATCAGGATCTTCACGGAGCGCTGCACGAAGAGCATTCGCATAACTGAGTGTATCCATACCAACTTCTCGTTGATTAACGATTGCCTTGTTGTGATGGTGAATATACTCGATAGGATCCTCCAGTGTAATGATATGATCGGTCAGGTTTTCATTTGCCTTATTAATAATAGAAGCAAGTGTTGTTGATTTACCGGAACCGGTAGGTCCTGTTACAAGTACCAGACCTCTCTTTCTCTTATATAATTCAACAACCTCTCTCGGAATACCGAGCTGATCTGGTCTTGGGATCTGTGTTTCTACTCGTCTGTATGCCGCAGCCATATTACCACGATCCATATATACGTTTACACGGAAACGACCGGTTTCTGGTGAATCGAATGAGAAATCGACCTCACCTCTATCTTTTAAAATTGCTACATGTCTCTCTTTCATCGTTGCTCCGATTGCTTCAGCCGCATCAGCCGGTGTAAGCGGAGGAACTTCAACTTCTGTCAGTCGTCCATTGATTCTGAGTTTCGGTGGTATGCCTACGGCAATATGTACATCCGACGCTTTTGCCTCAACCGAGAATGCCAGGAGCTCTTTCATATCCAGCATACTGTTTCCTTCCTTTCTTTGTTGCATTCATAATTTCAATTTTATTTTTACAGAGCCTGATCACATATTCTTCTCTGCTAAAAATCTTTTTTATCCACGCCGGTTTATCACCGGACCGGATCTTTTAATATTCATCACCTGTTGTATATACGATCTTCTTCATCTCTGACATGGAAGTAATTCCATTCAGCACATGTTTGGCAGCACCCATCTTCAGAGTAAGCATACCTTCTGCAAGTGCCTGTTTTTCAATCTTATCCGCTGTCGCTCCGGTCGAGATAACCGCCTGCAGTGCTTTGGATACCGGCATCATCTCGTATACACCGATTCGTCCTGAATAGCCTGTATCATTACACAACGGGCAGCCAGACGGCTCATAAATGATAACATCTTCTTCATCCTCCGGCACGCCGAGTACTATTCTCTCTTCATCTTCTACGAGACGAGGCTGTTTGCAGGTCGGGCACAGTCTTCTTACAAGTCGCTGTGCAATAACACCTACAACCGCATCACCTACAACATAAGGTTCGATTCCCATATCTTCCAGACGGGTGATCGTACTTGCTGCTGAGTTTGTATGGAGTGTTGATACAACCAAGTGTCCTGTGATAGCGGCCTGAACCGCGATCTGAGCAGTCTCACCATCTCGAATTTCTCCGATCATTATGATATCCGGATCCTGACGAAGAATGGATCTTAAGGCTGCTGCGAATGTCATATCTGCTTTATTATTTACCTGTACCTGGTTAATACCATTGATATTCGCCTCGACAGGGTCTTCTACTGTGATAATGTTTACATCCTCTTTGTTCAGCTCACTTAAGGATGTGTACAGTGTCGTTGATTTACCGGAACCGGTAGGTCCTGTTACAAGGATAATTCCGTGTGGATTACTCAGGATTCCATCAAATACCTTGATCTCATCCTCATCCAGACCAAGTCCGCTCTTCGGTTTTGTAAGTCCGTCCTTGGAGGTAAGTCGCATAACCGTCTTCTCTCCATATACAGTCGGAAGGATAGATACACGGACATCAAACTCTCTGCGGTCTACAAAGATCGTGATACGACCATCCTGTGGCTTTCTCTTTTCTGCAATATCCATACCACCGATGATCTTGATTCGGGCTGTGATACCCGCAAGAATACTTAAGTCGTAGGACATAACCTGTTTTAATGCACCATCGATCCTGTAGCGGACACGGACACTGCTTTCCAATGCCTCAATATGAATATCGGACGCTCTCTGTCGAACTCCGCCTTCTATGATCTGTTTTACAAGCAAAACGATAGGAGAATTATCTATATCTTCATTTACTTCATCTTCATCTCCGCCGCCAAGTGCATCTGCCTGTTCCTGACGATACATCTCAGCCGCTTCCATTGCTTTGGAGCTTCCGTAATACTTGCCGATGGCATCATTGATCTGATCCTCTGTTGCAAGCATAGGCTCCACCTGCATATTGGTTACAAGTCCAATATCATCGATCGCATTGATATCCATCGGATCTGACATGGCAAGTTTTAAAATATTCGGGTTATCCGGATCGATCTCGATAGGAATAACTTTATATTTTGCTACCATATTCTCCGGAACCAGATGAAGCACCTTCTCTTCTATCTTTGCTCCCTTTAATTCTATGTAATCAATGCCAAGCTGCTGTGTCAGAAGCGTTATCAGAATCTCATTACTGATCATACCAAGATCAACAAGAACATTTCCGAGTTTTCCGCCATTCTCTTTCTGATATGCCAGAGCCTCCTGTAACTGTTCTTCTGTAATAGCTCCTGCCGCTACGAGAATATCACCTATTCTAATCTTTTTACGACCCATTCCTAATCGCATACCGGTCTGTCCCTCCTACATTTCTGAAATATACAAGCATTACTTACAGAGTATAGCACAATCTAATAAAAAATTAAACATTTTGAACAGATTTTAGTCATTTTTTTTTAATTTTTTTCACATTTTACCAATTTTATTTTTTGGGATATGCACTTTTTCCACATTTTAATCATAAAATATATACAAATCGCTAGGGGTCTATTTTCTATGCAGGCATTTAAAAAACCCCTTTTACCGGATCAGGAAGAATATTATCTGAAATTATGCAGGGCAGGGGATGCCGATGCGCGGCGGATTCTGATCGAATCCAATATGCGTCTGGTCGCCCATATTGCAAAAAAATACATTGGAACCGCTGACAATGATGATCTGCTCTCCGTCGGAACCATCGGTCTTATCAAGGCGATCGATTCCTACGATCATGCCAAAGGCAACCGTCTGGTCACATACGCTTCCAGATGTATCGACAACGAGCTGCTCATGATGCTCCGTCACTCCAGAAAATACGCCCGCGAAGTCTCCCTGTTTGAACCGATTGGTACCGACAAAGAAGGAAATGAGATCAATCTGATCGACATCATCAGTCAGGATGAAGCAACTATTCTGGATTCTATGGTGCATGCTTACCACATAAACCGTCTTCCATACTGTCTGAAGCACTGTCTGTCCGAGCAGGAAGCCAGCCTTATCATCCGTCGTTATGGTCTATACGGTCACCCTCCACGCACACAAAAAGAGATTGCCAGCCAGATGGGGATTTCCCGTTCCTATGTCTCCAGAATCGAAAAACGGGCATTACAGAAGATCCGCAGGCAGCTTGAAGCCTGACCTATTCCGAAAGCTCCTGCCGTCTGAGTATCATTCCCGCTGATACCGGGCGGTCCAGCTTTACATACAACTGCATCTTTGGATGCGGTGCTGATTCCATCGGTTCCATCCGGTCATTGTAGATCTCCTCAACCCGGCAGACCGTATTGGTTCCATCAAAGTTCATACATTCTATCTCTTCTCCGACTGAGAATTTGTTTTTCTGTTCAAATGCAACCAGTCCGTCCTCTGTAACCTCCTGTACATTGCCTATATAAGTACAGTTTTTAATATATGTGTTATTATCATAGATCTGAGAATCCTGATCTGTTTTTCCAAAATAAAATCCAGTTGTAAATTGACGGTATGTGCATTTTGCAATTTCTGATTTATAATATTCCATATTTGACCGGTACAGCTCCGGAGATTCCATATAGTCATCAATTGCTTTACGATAGGTTCTTGCTACCGTTGCAACATATAGTGCCGTTTTCATTCTTCCCTCAATCTTAAAGCTGTCAATTCCGGCATCGATCATTTCCGGGATATGCTCAATCATACAAAGATCTTTGGAATTAAAAATATAAGTACCCCTGTCATCTTCATTGACCGGCATGTACTCGCCCGGTCTTGTTTCTTCTACAATGTGATACTTCCATCTACATGGATGTGTACATGCTCCACGATTTGCATCTCTTCCTGTAAAATAACTGCTGAGCAGGCAGCGTCCGGAATAGGAAATGCACATTGCTCCATGCATAAAGGACTCAATCTCCATATCCTCCGGAATATGTTCTCTGATCTGTTTAATCTCCACAAGTGACAGTTCTCTGGCTGTGACCACTCGTTTTGCCCCCATATTATACCAGAAATTATACGTCAGGTAATTCGTGTTATTTGCCTGGGTGCTGATATGAAGTTCCATATCAGGCATGATTTCCTTTGCCAGCATAAAAATACCCGGATCTGATACCAGAACCGCATCGACACCGGTATCCTTCAACTGCTCAAAATATGCCTTCATTCCTTCAATATCATAATTATGTGCAAATATATTTGCTGTCACATATACCTTTGCATTCTTTGCATGCGCATATTTCACAGCCTTTTTCATTTCTTCAATCGAAAAATTATCTGCTTTTGCACGAAGTCCATATGCCTGTCCGCCAATATAGACTGCATCCGCACCATAATCTACTGCAACCTTTAATACCTCAAGACTACCTGCCGGAACAAGCAGTTCCACTTTACGTTCTGCCATATCTTTCAAAACCCTCTTCTTTTCTTTCCGTACAGATGACATCACCTTTTAGTCTGTTGCCATCCGCCTGTTAATATCTTCTTGTTTTTTCATTGATCCACTACTTTTTCAATGATCCTTTTTATCAGCCGTTTTTTTCACCGATAGGCTCATTCCATCTCCTATATTCAGGATGGCTGTATCCAGCCGTTCATCATGCTTTAATTCATACAGATATTCCCGCATTCTGGCATGAATTGTCCGGTTTCTTCTGGTTACTGCAAACCGCGATTCCAGTACATCTCCATCCTGCAGCACATTATCACATAGCAGGATTCCTTCCGGCGCAAGTAAAGGAACCACCTTCTGGAAAAAGCTTCCATACTGACCTTTTGCAGCATCCATAAAGACCAGATCATATTGATCCGACAATGTCGGCAGGATCTCATTTGCATCTCCCTCTAACAGAGTGATCTTCTTTTCTGCACCTGCCAGCTTTATATTCTCTTTTGCCCGATCAATTCTCGGCTGATAGTTTTCAATTGTTGTGATATGTCCACCCTCTGCAATAAACCTGCTCATAAAAATAGCAGAAAAGCCTACCGCAGTTCCTATCTCCAGTATATTTACCGGTTTCTTCATTCTCAGAAGAAGCCTGATAAATTCTCCGGCCTCTCTTCGTATGATAGGAACCCCCTGCTCTTCTGCTTCTTTTCTGATAGCAGTTATTGCATCATCATAGTCATTGTTGAATGAATTTATGAAGGATGCAATTCTCTCATCTGTTATCATTTATTATCTCCACTTTTCTTACTGTCACTATCCAGAGTTCCACCTGTTATGATCGTTATGATCTCATCATTTGTAT
The DNA here is from genome assembly GCF_025567345.1 of Coprococcus ammoniilyticus. Classification (NCBI taxonomy): domain Bacteria; kingdom Bacillati; phylum Bacillota; class Clostridia; order Lachnospirales; family Lachnospiraceae; genus Coprococcus; species Coprococcus ammoniilyticus. The sequence continues at coordinate 198,370 of NZ_JAOQJS010000004.1, read as the reverse complement.
AACTTGGTGCGATCTCATATGTTCCAGGTTTTATCTTTGCTGCATAAGATCCGATTCGGATACGCACCATCAGTGCATATGCATTTTTTACAACTCCGGCATCATCCAGAGTCTCGCATACATCCTTGATCGAAGAATCCGGCAGAACTGTGACTGTGACTACCTTTGTATCAGATTTATCCTTACAGCTATTGCTGGCAAATACATCATAGGCAAAGCTAAAGCCAAACGCAAACACTTTCACAAGTATAAACAGGATAAATACATTTACCAGTAAGCCTATCGCAAACCGCAATATCCGTTTCATTGTTACAGCACTATCTATAGCCATATCTGTTCTCCTTATCTTACGGTGTCCATCCAGACACTTCTCGTAACTGTTTTATCATATCCTACTGCTTTATGTCAACATCCAGACCATCTGCAATCTCATCATACATCGTTTTCAACATCCTGCACAGCTTTCGTTCTGCCCGAAGGAAATCATTCACGATCGTGTCGTGAACGATTGCGTCATACTCCTCAAACAGTGCAACCACCTCATCGTATGGATTATCCACAGAGCCACGGTTCTGGATCTCTGAATTTCTTTTCTTGAATTCATTCAGTCCCCGGAGAAGATCCGGATGTTCATACAGCCGTTCACGGCAGGTCAGATAATTTCTGTAGAATTCTGACTCCTTTATCGTTTCATTCAGTTTTTTGCTGAGTTCAACAACATCACTCATGTCTGTTTCCTCTTTTCTTCTTAACCTGCATCTGTGCATGGACACTATTTTTCAGGACAATTTATACTTCGGTAATGATTGGAAGGATCATCGGGCTTCTCTTCGTCCGCTTCCAAAGGAATTCACTTAAGGAATCCTTGATGGTTGTCTTGATCTTGCCCCAGTCGGTAATATTCTTCCGCAGGCATTTCTCCAGTGCTTCTTCTACTACGGCACGGCAGTCTTCCATCAATGTTTCCGATTCTCTGACATATACAAATCCACGGGAAACGATATCCGGTCCTGCAATCAGGTTATTGCTGTATTTATCGAGTGTCACTACGATGATCAGAAGACCATTCTGCGACAGAAGTTGTCTGTCTCTTAAAACGATATTTCCAACATCTCCAACTCCAAGTCCGTCAACAAAGACTCCCTGTGCAGGAACTTTTCCGGTTACTTCCAGTTTATCCTCACTGACTTCCAGAACATCTCCTGTTGTCAGGATCTTGATATTCTCTTTTGGAATACCCATCTCCTGTGCCAGCTCTGCATGGCGCTTCAGATGTCTGTACTCACCATGTACTGGTATCGCATATTTTGGTTTTGTGAGTGCATAGATCAGCTTCAATTCCTCTCTGCATGCATGTCCGGATACATGTGTATCTTCAAAAATTACATGAGCACCTTTCATTTCCAGCTCATTGATCACCTTGAATACCGCTTTTTCATTACCAGGGATTGGGTGCGAACTGAATATGACCACATCTCCCGGCATGATAGAAATCTTATTATGGATCGATGCTGCGATCCTTGATAAGGCAGCCATGTTTTCACCTTGGCTTCCTGTCGTGATCAGAACCAGCTTCTCATCCGGATAATTCTTGATCTGGCTGATATCGATCAGCGTGTTGTCCGGTATATCAATATATCCGAGTTCAGAAGCTGTGCTGATGATATTCACCATACTTCTTCCTTCGATGATTACTTTTCTGCCATATTTATATGCCGAATTGATAATCTGCTGCACACGATCTACATTCGATGCAAATGTAGCAATAATAATACGATGATTCTGATTATCATTGAACAGATTATCAAAGGTTCTTCCTACTGTCTTTTCTGACTTTGTAAAGCCCTCACGTTCTGCATTTGTGGAATCTGCCATCAGTGCCAGAACGCCTTTTTTTCCAAGTTCCGCAAAACGTTGGAGATCGATCATGTCTCCAAATACCGGTGTATAATCAATCTTGAAATCTCCGGTATGGACAAGCAGTCCTGCCGGCGTATAGATCGCCAATGCTGCGGAATCAGCAATCGAATGGTTCGTCTTAATAAATTCTATCCGGAATTTTCCAAGAATGATATTCTGTCCATATTTTACAACCTTACGTCTGGTGTTGTTCATCAGATTATGTTCTTTCAGTTTATTCTCGATCAGTCCCATCGTAAGCTTTGTTGCGTAAATCGGCATATTGAGTTCTTTCTCAATGTAAGGAATGGCTCCGATATGATCCTCATGACCATGGGTAACCACAAGTCCTTTGACTTTGTCCGCGTTTTCCTTAAGGTAAGTGACATCCGGTATTACAAGATCGATTCCTAACATATCGTCCTCAGGGAATGCCAGACCGCAGTCAATGACTATAATAGAGTCCTCATACTCTATTGCAGTAATGTTCATTCCAATCTGTTCCAATCCGCCCAATGGAATGATCTTTACTGCATCACTATTCAATTTTTTCAATGTTCTATACCTCCAAATCTACGTCCTCTAGCAGTTCTTCAAATATCTTCATAACTGCTTCTAATTCTTTGTCATCTTCAACGATATCAAACGCTGCCATCTCACCTTCACTGTCTAAAGCATTCTCCTTCAGGATCAGGAAAGAACCATCATCCTCATCGTCTCCATCTTCTGTAACAAGCAGGTAATTCACTCCGCCAAGAGTTGTCTGCTCCATAACAGAAAAAGCAACCTCATTGCCATCTTCATCTGTAAATACTATGCTGTCGTTTTCCATTCTGTTTAATCCTTTCGACTATTCTGTCTGCCCTTCATGAGCCTGACTGTCAAGATAATTCTGCAAAATAACCGCAGCAGCCATCTTGTCCACATACTGCTTCCGGTTTTCTCTTCTGACTCCAGTATCCATTAAAATCCGTTCTGCTTCTACCGTAGAGAGTCTTTCATCCCACAGGATCACTTCCAGGCCTGTCCTGCGTTCCAGATCTTCTTTAAACTGTTCGGCCGCTTCTGCCCGTTCTCCAATCGTATTATTCATATTCTTCGGATATCCGAGAACGATCCGTTCCGCCTGATATTCTTCAATGATACTCTCTATCCTCGCAAGTGTCTGTCGAAGCTTGTTTGCTGATTTTCTTTCTATTGTTTCAAGTGGCTGTGCCGTGATCATCAGCGCATCACTGACCGCAACTCCTACTGTCTTTGTTCCGTAGTCCAATCCAATTATCCGCATACTCTTATCCTGTTCTTCTCTCTGCCTGATTCGATTATTCTGATACACTCTTCATCTACTTGATCAGATTATTCTTGATGTAATCTTCAAACAGAACTTCAATGATCTCATCCCGTTCTGCCTTCATGATCAGACTTCTTGCATTCTTATAGCTGGTGATATATGTAGGATCTCCACTCATAATATAACCAACAAGCTGGCTGACCGGATTATATCCTTTTTCTGTCAAAGCCTCATAAACCTGTCCAATGATCTGTGTTACATCTATTGTATTATCTTTCAGTTGTGCAATATGTTGTGTATTTTCTCTATTATTCATATACTCACATCCTTACTTTTATCAAGTGCCATCGGCATCTTTGCAAAAAAATCTTATCCTATAATAATATAAAATCACGCAAAATTCAACCTAAAGCCGCATATTTGTATATGTTCCAACGCAATTCATGCATAATTTTCCCACACCGGCTGTCTATTCCATGCCATATGGAATCTGCACTATATGATTGATGATATCCACTTCTCGTCCACAAATCCTGTGCATACATTCTTCCTCTACAAAAATATCTATATAGCGTTCTGTATGTCCACGGTATCCGTCTTTTCCATTTCTCCGGACTTTTTCTTCAATCAGAACCTCCAGAGTTTCTCCCCGAAAAGAAGCTTCATATGCATGTTTGTTCTTTTCAGATAATGCCAGCAGCACATCGCTCCTCTGATTCTTGATCTCCGGTCCGATCTGATCCCTCATACCGGCTGCAACCGTTCCCTGTCTCGGTGAAAATTTAAATATATGCATTTCATACAGATTAAGTTTCGTCAGGTAGTCAACCGTTTCCTGAAATTCTTCATCCGTTTCTCCCGGAAAGCCTACGATCACATCTGTTGTCAAAGCCGGGCGGTCAAATGCCTTACGAAGCATCTCACATTTTTCAAAGTATTCTTCACAAGTATATTTCCGGTTCATCCGTTTCAATACTGTATTGCAGCCACTTTGCAGGCTTAAATGGAAATGCGGACATACCTTTTTATTATCCACAATACGATCTATAAATGTATCTGTAATGATACCCGGTTCCAGAGAACCAAGGCGTATCCGTTCAATTGATTCAATTTTTGAGATTGCGTCAATTACATCTGCGAGTCCTACCTCATTTTCCTTATCCTTGCCATAAGATGAGATATGGATACCCGTCAGAACAATCTCTTTTACTCCGGTCTGTGCCAGACGTTCTACTTCTTCTGTAATCGATGCAAGCTCCCGGCTCCGGATTCTTCCTCTAACGTACGGAATAATACAATAAGAGCAGAACTGGTTACATCCATCCTGAATCTTCACATATGCCCGTGTATGTTCTAAGGTACTGTTGATCGTAAGCGGTTCATATTCCTTTTCTGCCGCAATATCGAGCATGCCTTCGTCCGTCACTCCGATCTCCAGATAATCTTCAAGGATCTGCACAATGTCCTTCTTTTTATTATTTCCGATGATAATAGATATCCTGTCATCTTCCATCAGCTTATCTTTTGCCGCCTGCACATAACAGCCCGTTGCTATTACAACCGCATCCGGATTCAGCTTCTTGGCTCTGTGTATCATCTGTCTGGACTTTTTATCTGCCATATTGGTAACAGAGCATGTATTTATCAGATACACATCTGCTTTTTCTTCGAAGGAAACAGCCGTCATACCAGCCTCTTTTAAGAGTTCGATCATACCATCTGTCTCGTATTGATTTACCTTGCAGCCCAGTGTCAGAGGGGCTACTGTTTTTCCCTTCAGCATTCCTTATTTTTCCTTTCTTATTATTGACTTTTCCCTCTCCAAAAGATATTATAAATATATAAACATCCGCGGTCATTATGGCTCCGGATAATCTAACTTTTAGGAGGGCAATCATGAAAGCATTAATGGTTTCTTTAAATTCAATCGATAAGGTAAAAGCATTCTGCAATGAAATTGCAAAATTCGACGCAGAGTTCGACCTCATCTCAGGACGTTATGTTATTGATGCAAAATCAATTATGGGTATATTCAGCCTTGATATTTCAAAGCCAATTGAATTAAACATTCACGCTGATGACAAGGATCTTGCTGATATTCTTGCAGCAATCAAGCCTTACGTTGTTGAATAATCATAACCGACTATTTGCATACATACAGAATGCCCGTTCCGACAGTCATTCTGCATAAAAAAGCTTGCCGCCTTTGTAGTGGCAAGCTTTTTTCATCTTATTATCTCTGTGATCTGCACATTACAGTTTCTACAGACTCTAACGCTTTTTCATATAACGGTTCGATAATACCGGCAAGCTTTGCTTCCGATTTCTCGATCGCAGATAATATCGGTTTTGTTACCGGGTGCTTTGCTACAAATGTTGTACAGCAGTCCTCATAAGGAAGGATCGAAGTCTCATAGGTTCCGATTTTCTCTGATATGTCAACGATCTCCTGCTTATCCAGTCCGATGCATGGACGAAATACCGGCAAAGTACTGACATCATTGATAACAGCAAGACTGAATACCGTCTGGCTGGATACCTGCCCGATACTTTCTCCCGTCACCGTACACTGACAGTCATTTCTCTTTGCCAGCTCTTCTGCTATCTTGATCATATAACGCTTCATAATGATCGTAAGTTCCTCGTGCGGACAGTTATCATAGATTGCCATCTGAACATCTGCAAAGTTTACAACATGCAGCTTGATCGCACCTGCATAATCCGCAACCAGACATGCCAGATCAATTACCTTTTCTTTGGCACGTTCACTGGTAAATGGCGGTGCATGAAAATATACCGCTTCCATCTGAACTCCACGTTTTGCGATCATATAAGTTGCAACCGGGCTGTCAATTCCACCGGATAATAATGCCATTCCCTTGCCATTTGTACCAACCGGAAGTCCTCCCGGGCCTGGAATCGTGATCGAATAAATATATACCGTCTTTCGGATCTCTACATTTATGATCTCATCCGGTTCATGAACATCAACGGAAGTATCCGGAAATGCCTCTAACAGATAATGACCAAGCTCCGCATTTACCTCCATTGAGGTCATAGGATAGCTTTTATCATTTCTTCTTGTATTTACTTTAAAGGTAAAGTTCTTCTTACGATATGCCTGATCCACATATGCGATCACCTTTCCTTTGATTGCTTCAAACGATGTATCCTCCTCTACCACGATCGGGCAGATTCCAACGATACCGAATACCTTGGTCAGTGCATTCACTACATCTTCATAATCATAGTCTGATTTTGCTTCAATAAAGATCCTTCCCTGTTCCTTGCGGATATAAAAATCACCATAATTTTTGATCTTACGATTAATGTTTTTTACAAGGATATCTTCAAATATATACCGGTTTTTTCCTTTTGTACCGATCTCAGCATATTTGATCATAAATGCCTTATACTGCATATACTTCTCTCAACCTCCAATTTTCATCCTGTTTATTTGTTCTTCACCTGTTTTTACTATTATTAACGAACTTTCCATTTGTTTGATACTACTTTTTTCTGACATATTTTCTATAAACCGGCAGGATCTCCTCTATCACATCTGCTGCATAGTCTGCCTGTTCCACTGTGTTCTCTGCTGAAAAACTGAAACGGATCGTGGATTCCAACCGATCCTTCTGCAAGCCGATCGAGGACAATACATGGCTGACTGCCGGTTTATTCGACGAACATGCCGATCCGGAAGAAACATAAATCTGCCGCTCTTCTAATGCATGCAGCATCACTTCGCTTCGAACACCAACAAATGATACACTTAGGATATGTGGCGCTTCCCCTTCATTGATATATACATCCGGAAGTGCCTTTAGCCGTTCGGTCAAACGGTCTTTTACCGCCCGCATACGAACAGTTCTGGCTTCCAGATCTTCATAAACCATCTTTGTTGCCAGTCCAAATCCTGCAAAACCCGGAACATTCTCTGTGCCGGATCGCATTCCGTCCTGCTGTCCGCCGCCGTATATGATCGGCTTCACCTTCGTACGGTTCTTGATAAACAATGCTCCGGTTCCTTTTGGTCCATGTATCTTATGACCACTTACAGACATCAGATCGATACCCATCCGTTTCGGGTAAATGTGATATTTGCCAAATGCCTGAATCGCATCTACATGAAAAAGCGTCTTCGGATTCTTCTCTTTGATGATCTCTGCAATCTTCTGAATCGGCTCTACTGCACCGATCTCATTATTTACATACATAACAGATACAAGAATCGTTTCCTCGTTCACTTCCTGTTCTAATTGTTCCAGATCCACGATTCCCTGGTGATCTACATTCAGATATACAACTTCAAATCCAAGGCTCTCCAAAAATGCCATCGTACTTGATACAGATGCATGTTCCACCTTAGAAGTTATAATCCGGTTACCACTTCTTTTATTCGCAAGTGCTGCTCCGATCAACGCAAGATTATTGGATTCCGTTCCACCGGAAGTCAGCACGATCTCTTTGCTGTCTACCTTCCATTCTTTTGCAAGAATCTCTTTCGTCTCCTTGATATAGTGTCCTGCATCCAGACCTTTCTGATGCAGGGAAGAAGGATTTCCATAATCTTCTTCCATTAATTTTACTACCAGATCTTTCACTTCCGGAAATACCTTTGTTGTTGCTGCATTATCAAAATATGCTTCCATCTCTATCTATCCTCTTCCAGTTCAAACATTATGATCGACATAACCGCCATTCCTGCCGTCTCTGTACGCAAAATCCTGTGTCCAAGTGTGACCATCTTCGCACCCATAGCTACCGCTGTCTCAACTTCTTCTCTGGCAAATCCACCTTCCGGACCTATAAATATACCAAGACTTTTCTTTCCTTTGATCGATGCAAAGACCTCTTTCGAATATGCGACTCCTTCTGCTTCCTCATATGGGATCATATTCATATCAAGCTCCTTTGCCATAGCAAGAGCCTCTTTCCATGTTACGGGAGCCGTCACCTCCGGGATTATGCCTCTGCCCGACTGCTTCGCCGCCGCAAGTGCGATTGCCTGATAACGTTCCGTCTTCTTTCCTGCTTTCTTCGCATCCAGCTTGACAACCGTCCGTTTCGTCATAACCGGTACGATCCTGGTCACACCAAGTTCTACCGTCTTCTGGATGATCCATTCCATTTTATCTGCCTTTGGAAATCCCTGAAACAACGTAATCCCTGTTTCAAGTTCTGCAAAATTATCACATACATCCAGAATATCTGCAACCACTTTTTCATGATCCATAACTGAAATCTGGCAGCGGTAATCTCTACCCCTGCCATCACTTATTATGATCTCATCATTTACTTTTAAACGAAGAACATTCTTAATATGATTGACATCCTCACCGGTAATATCAATGCTCTTATCAAATTCCCGTCCATCAAAATCTACAAAAAAACGATTCATCTTCCCAATCCTGTCTCTTTATGACTAATTATCCTTCTCAGCTACAAAACTGATCCAGTCTTTCATAGAGACAGTATCCACTATTCTGAAGTGATTGTCAAGAAGTGCCTGTCTGACCTCATCTTCTTTTGTATTAATAATTCCGGAACAGATAAACTTCGCATCATCCTTCATAAACTGCTGTACAACACCGGAAAGTGGGATGATTACATCTGCAAGAATATTCGCAACTACGATATCATATTTCGGCTCAATCGACTGGACAAGCTTTTTATCTGCGAGCACATTACCACAGAGGAACTGAACCTGATCTTCAGTAATATGGTTGATCTCCCTGTTCTCGATGCTGACATGAACCGCAGTTTCATCTATATCAATTCCAAGGACCTCTTTTGCGCCAAGATTACTGCATACAAAGGAAAGAATCCCGCTTCCGCTTCCACAGTCAAGAACCAGATCTCCTTCTTTCATATATTTCTTCAACTGTCCGATACATAATCTGGTTGTCTCATGGGAACCGGTTCCGAATGCTGCACCCGGATCAATATCGATCACAATATCATCATCTGTTACGTCAGAAGGTGCATCCTCCCAGGTTGGTTTGATAACGATATTATCATACAGACGAAACGGTTTAAAATATGCTTTCCAGTTATTCATCCAGTCCACATCTTCCGTCTCGGATTCTATGATATTACAGACTCCAACCGGAATAAATTCTGACAACCGTTCCAGTTCGTTTTTTATCTTGGTCTTTATCTCTTCCTTGTCAAAGGAATCATCCAGATAGCAGGAAACCTTTGCTGTTCCGTCATCCGTCGGCATCTCATCCGGCAGAAGATCTACAAACATCGCTGCCATTTCTTCATCTGTCAGAGGCACATTGTCATCGACTTCTATACCCAAAACGCCTTCCTCATCGAGGAAGGCGCTGAGTAAATCGACAGCCTCACACGTTGTTTCAATCGTGATTTGTGTCCATTTCATAATCTATTTACCTATTTCTTCTTTCTTTTTTTGTGATCTCCAAACGAGAATGATGTTCCTACCGAATCTGTTGCAGGTCTGGTCTCAACCAATGTTGCCTGCTCGTATTCATTCAAGATACGCTTCTGTTCTGCAGTCAGCTTCTCAGGGACCTGTACAACCAGTGTTACATAATGATCACCACGCTGAGTAGGATTCTTCAGGTTTGGCACACCTTTTCCCTTCAGCTTAACCTTGGTATCGGTCTGTGTTCCTGGTGGAATCGTGTAATCAATCTCTCCCTCGATCGTATGGATCTTAATATTTCCACCCAGTGCTGCCTGTGTGAATGAGATCGGTTCGGAGGAGTAAAGATTGTATTCCTGTCTCTGAAACTTCGGATGACGATCAACAAGGATCGTAACATGAAGATCTCCTCTTTCACCACCATTAAATCCAGGTTCACCTTTTCCTTTGATACGGATATTGGTTCCGTTATCTACTCCAGGCGGAACAGCGATCTGAATCTTCTTTCTGCTCTTTACATAACCGGTTCCCGCACAGTTGCTACATTTATATCTAATGATCTTACCGGATCCGCCACAGTCCGGACAAGTCGATACATTTCTTACTACGCCAAACAAGGACTGCTGTGTTGTAACGATCTGACCTTTTCCGCCGCATTTGCCACAAACCTCCGGCTGATGTCCCGGCTGTGAACCGGTTCCCTTACATACTTCACATTCATCCTTTAACGGAAGATCCAGTTCTTTCTGTGTACCAAATATTGCTTCCTCAAAAGCAACTCTGATCGTTGTCTTGATGTTAGCACCCTTTACAGGTCCGTTTGAATTTCTCTGTCTGCTTCCACCACCGAACATATCTCCGAAAATATCTCCGAAAATATCTCCCATATCAGCAAAATCAAAGCCGCCGAAGCCACCAAAGCCACTGCCGCCGGCATTTGGATCAAATGCCGCATGACCATACTGATCATATTTTGCTCGCTTCTCCGGGTCACTAAGTACTGCATAAGCTTCCGCTGCTTCTTTAAATTTTCTTTCAGCCTCCGCATCGCCCGGGTTCATATCAGGATGATATTTCTTGGCTACGACACGATATGCTTTTTTTATCTCTGCCTCTGAGGCATTCTTGGTTACACCAAGGACCTCATAGTAATCAGTTTTTGTTTCTGCCATAACTTTTAACCTTTCATCTGCGATATACATTCATATCCACAGTAAAACAGGAAACCTTTTTCCTGTTTTACTGTCAGATATTTACTATAGACTACATTTCATATTATTTCAAGGCTTAAACCTCTGTGAAATCTCCATCTACTACATCACCCTCTGAAAAGTCCGGTGTACCTGTTCCTGTTCCTGCGTTTGCTCCGGGACCATTCTGCTCATAAAGCTTAGCGAACAGATTCTGAGCACTTTCCATAAGCTTATCCTTAGCAGCCTTGATCTTATCCACATCAAGATCTGTCATATTCTCTGCATCCGTGCTTTCAATTGTTGACTTTAATGAATCTAAGTCAGCCTGTACGGCAGACTTATCTGCATCTGAAAGCTTATCTCCGACTTCATTCAGTGCTTTTTCTGTCTGGAATGCAAGTGCATCTGCTTCATTTCTTGCTTCAATGCCTTCCTTACGTTTCTTATCCTGTGCTTCGTATTCTGCAGCTTCTTTTACTGCTCTCTCGATATCATCATCTGAAAGTGATGTACCGGAAGTAATTGTAATGTGCTGTTCTCTTCCTGTTCCGAGATCCTTAGCAGATACATTTACGATACCATTCGCATCGATATCGAATGATACTTCGATCTGAGGAACGCCTCTTCTTGCAGGAGCGATACCATCCAGTCTGAAACGTCCAAGACTCTTATTATCTTTTGCAAACTGTCTTTCACCCTGTACTACGTTGATATCGACGGCATCCTGATTATCCTGTGCTGTTGAGAAAATCTGGCTCTTCTTTGTAGGAATTGTAGTGTTTCTCTCGATCAGATGTGTTGCGATACCACCCATTGTTTCGATAGAAAGTGTAAGTGGTGTAACATCAAGAAGAAGAATCTCACCGGCACCGGCATCACCTGCAAGCTTACCGCCCTGGATAGATGCACCGATTGCAACACACTCATCAGGGTTGATACCCTTGAACGGCTCTTTACCTGTTAATCTCTTAACTTCTTCCTGTACAGCGATGATACGTGTAGAACCACCGACTAATAATACCTTATCAAGATCTGCTGCAGTAAGTCCTGCATCTTCAAGTGCTGTCTGAACAGGTATCTTTGTTCTGTCAACCAGACCTGCTGTTAATTCATCAAATTTTGCTCTTGTCAGGTTCATATCAAAATGCTTTGGACCATCCTGGTTTGCTGTGATGAAAGGAAGATTGATATTTGTTGTCATAGCAGATGAAAGCTCTTTCTTTGCCTTCTCTGCTGCTTCCTTCAATCTCTGCATAGCCATCTTATCGCCGGAAAGGTCGATACCCTCTGCTTTCTTGAATTCATCTAACATATACTGTGTAACAGCATTATCAAAGTCATCACCACCAAGCTTATTATCACCGGCTGTTGCCAATACTTCAATAACGCCTTCACCGATCTCAATGATAGATACATCGAATGTACCACCACCTAAATCGTATACCATAATCTTCTGTTCCTGTTCATTATCAAGGCCATAGGAAAGAGCTGCTGCTGTAGGCTCGTTGATGATACGCTTTACATCAAGTCCTGCAATTTTACCGGCATCCTTTGTTGCCTGTCTCTGTGCATCTGAGAAGTAAGCAGGTACTGTGATAACGGCCTCTGTAACCTTCTCACCGAGATATCCTTCTGCATCGGATTTCAGTTTCTGAAGAATCATAGCTGAAATCTCTTCCGGTGAATACTTCTTGCCATCGATCTCTACTCTGTAATCTGTACCCATATGACGCTTGATGGATGAAATTGTCTTATCTGCATTTGTAACTGCCTGACGTTTTGCAGGCTCACCGACTACTCTCTCACCTGTCTTTAAGAAACCTACTACAGATGGTGTAGTTCTCATACCTTCTGTATTCGCAATAACAACAGGCTTACCACCTTCCATTACTGCTACACATGAATTTGTTGTTCCTAAGTCAATACCAATTATCTTACCCATGATTATATTCCTCCTAAATAAAATTCTGTTTTCTTAATTTAATAAAATTTATATGCTATAGTCATTTGACTATTAGTTTGCAACCTTTACCATGCTGAATCGTAATACCTGATCCTTATACATGTAACCACGCTGCATCTCTTCGACGATCACGTTCTCTCCGTAATTCTCATCCTCTACATGCATTACTGCATTGTGGAACGCCGGATCAAACTGTTCACCCTCGCAGTTCATCGGGGTAACGCCGATGGATTCCAGTGAAGTCATAAGTGATTTGTAGATTTTATCAACTCCTGCTTCAAACGGTCTGTCTTTATCCTCTTCCGGAATTGCTGCAATCGCTCTTTCAAAGTTGTCAACTACCGGAAGTAATTTTCCAAGAACATCCTTCGCTCCGAAATCATACATTTTGGATGACTCCTTTTCATTTCTCTGGCGGATATTCTCGCACTCTGCAAGAAGACGTTTATATTTGTCTTCTGCATCCTGACAGCGCTCTTTTAATTTATCATTTTCTTCTCTTAAAGCCTTACTGCCGCGTCTGTTCTCTTTTGCAACCGGCTTCGGTTTTGCTGCTTCCGCCTGCTCTTCAGGGACATCCACGGTTTCTGTAACATTCACATCTGTAGTTGTTGTTTCTGCAGTATCTGCTGACTCTGCTGTAACTTCATCTACAATTGTTTCTGCTGCCTTTTCATCTGTCTTTACTTTCTTAGTATCTTTCTTGGTGTCTGCCATTATCGGACCCCCTATTCGTTATTATTAAATATATCATCCAATTCATCGGTCAGATTTTTTAACATCGTAACGACTTTCTTATAGTCCATACGTTTCGGACCGATGATACCTATAGTTCCTTTTGCGCCTTCCGGCATCTTATAAGTTGCCGTTACAAGGGAGCAATCTTTCAGATCCTCACTGGAATTCTCATCACCGATTCGGATCTCTATATCAGAGTTATCTTTATTGATAACTTCTTCTACATATTTTACAAAGTCTTCTTTGTCTTCTATGTCTTCAAAAGTTCCAAGCAGCTTCTCTGCTGTCGCAGAATCCATTAATTCCGGATACTTTAACATGTTGGTCATTCCGCTTGTGTAAACCTTCAGATCATCTGCTTCATGAATGGCTTCCATAATCCCCTGGAATATGGTTTCTAAAATATCTGCATACTCACCTGCCTGCGTCTTCATCGTCTGTATCAGTTCCAGATTAATATCTTCTAATGCAGCTCCCTGAAGGAATGTGTTTAATAAAATATTGAATTTTAAAATCTCATCATTCTTCAGATCGTACGTGGTATCGATCAGCTTATTCTTTACGATATTCCCATCCACCATGATCACCGCAAGAAGCTTTGATTCAGCAACCTTGGAAAGCTGTATAAACTTCACGGTATTATTATACTGAGGTGTGGTAACCAGTGTGGCATAATTCGTATTTGCCGCTAATACCCGGGCAACCTGCTTCAGCATCTTCTCCATCTTATCAACTCGTTCAAGAAGATTTCCCTTCTCTGTCTCAGCCTCTATCTTCTCATTCATAAGGCTGTCAACGTAGAACCGATATCCTTTGTCCGTTGGAATTCTTCCTGCAGATGTGTGCGGCTGACATATATAACCCATGTCCTCCAGATCAGACATCTCATTCCTGATCGTCGCTGAACTCAGATTCAAATCTGTATACTTTGAAATCGTCCGCGATCCTACAGGTTCTCCGGTCTCTAAATAGTTGGAAACGATAGCTTTCAGAATTTTGACTTTTCTCTCGTCAAGTTCCATCTGCTCATCCCTTTCGTTTTGTTAGCACTCAAATACTCCGAGTGCTAACCACTAAAATTAATCTAACACCCACTCCCTTGTTTGTCAACATTTATTTTGAAAAAAATCAAGAAAATTTATAACTTTTGAACTTTGAAAAAATGAATGCCGAGACTTGTAGAAATCACAGCATATAAAAGACCGACCACCAGCATGATCAATACATCTGTTCTATTAAATGCAAGATCACTTGTGGTACTCAAAAGTTCTATGATCCAGATCTGTTTTACTCCGGACGGAAGCTCAAACAGATCCACAAGAACACGATATCCCGGTGTAAATAAGAATACCAGAAGGACTATCGTTGTCATAGACAAGACGGAATGACGGATCAGGGATGTCAGCATAAATACAAACATCACACACGCTCCGGTCACTATAAACTGCAGCACGATCGCAAGCACTGTTTTTCCAGTTCGGGAAGCTACTGACATTTCATGGGAACTTCTGAAAAATAAAGCAGCTATCACCCCGGAAATCAGAATATATTCCAATAAAATGCCCCAGGCATAAGTAACTGCTGCCAGCATTCTTGCAATATAACAGGCTGTTCTGCTCTTGCTTCTCTGTAATTCACAGCGCAATGTATTCTGTTCATAATCTTCAGATATATGAAGGATAACAGGAAACATCATAAGAAGGATCAGAAGTTCGGATGCAGAAAAGGAAGAGGCAATATAAGCAATTCCGCTCATCTGGCCTTTGATCGCTTCGACCGTCTGTTCTGAGAAGCCTGCCGCCGCCAGAAAGTCACTGCTTATCCCATTACTTATATAATAAAGAAATGCTGCTGTAAGACATGCAAATGGCACTACCAGGATCATGATCATCCTGCCATAAAAGCTTTTGCTATACCGAAATACTTCTGCTCCGTAAATATTCATACTGTTGCCTGCTCCTGTTAATTAAGAAATAACCAAAGTTGCCTTCTGTTTCTCTGATGGTTTCTTCTATATTGATATCCGAATCGAATTTCTTTTGTTTTAAAGATACAATATCCGGTCACAGATCTGTTCCAGATTCCCTGGTATATGGCTGGTAAGGATAACAGCCATCCCCTGCTTTCTCCATTTTCTCAGACAGAAAAGAACGGAAGCTTTGGTAAATGGATCCAGTCCGTTTAAAGGTTCATCCAGTAGTGCCAGCTTTGTTTCCCTATGAATTGCAAGACACAGCGCCAGCTTCTGTTTATTACCTAGTGACAGCTTAGATGCTTTGATCCGATCAAATTCATGGATTCCCAGAAGTTCTGCCAGCTCCTCATCCATAAGCCCTTTTTCTCCATTCATACGATCCATCAGTCTCAGATTATCCCGCACAGAAAGATCGGAAAAAAAAGAAGGTCTGTCGATCACACATGCCATATCCCGTTCTGGTATTCCGGTAATCATCTGCCCCGAACACCTGTTGATTTCCCATGGAATAAATCCTGCCAGTAGCCGGAGCAACGTGCTCTTCCCGCTTCCATTTTGCCCTGCCAACCCGACGATTTCTCCTTTATCGATCGTAAATGTCAGATTCTTCTCCCATACCGGAGTTTTCGTTCCAGGATAGGTATAATTCAGTTCCTTCCCTTCTATGACAGTCTCTCGCTGCCCATCTGTCTCTTTTTTCATATCCGAACCTGTCCTTCGTCTCTCATTTGTTTTCATCATGCAGAAAATCTACAAGGATCCTGTTGCTTACATCGATTCCCTTTCTCGTTAGAAAGACCATTCCTTTCTCATCCTTCATATGTCCGCTCGCCACATAACTTCTTATAACATCCCCATAGACATCATATAAGGAATGTCCAAACCGGTCATAGAAATCTGCCGCACTGATCCCTCTTGTCATCCGCAGTCCAAAGATCACATATTCCTCCATCAGGGTATCAACATCAACCGTTTCATCAATGTGACGGATCGTATCCAGTGCCTGACTCTGATAAATCTCATCGGCCGACCGTTTATCAAATACATCCTCCATCGTCCGAATATACTGCTTCATATCCAATGTATTTGAGTATCTTCTTCCATTAAAAAAAGAAGCCGCACCGATACCAAGTCCGATGTATTCATCCATCGTCCAGTATACAATATTATGCCGGCATTCATATCCGGGCTTTGCATAATTGGAAATCTCATACCGCTTATACCCTGACATCTCAAGCACCTTTCTGGTTGCCTCATACATTTCGCGGTCAGTCTCCTCATCCGGGAGCTTTGCAAGAAGCTCCGTATCCTCTGCGAGCGGCGTACCATCTTCCACGATCAGACTGTAGGAGGAGATATGCTCTGGTCTGCACTTCAATACCCGTTCCAGTGTATCCAGATAGGAATGAAGTGTCTGTCCAGGAATGGCAGAGATCAGATCAATGTTGATATTCCGAAAGCCCGCCTCCCGTGCCGTCTGATAGGAAGCCAGGAACTGCTCATATGTATGGATCCTGCCAAGCATGGCAAGCTCATCATTGTGTGCAGACTGCAGTCCGATACTCATACGGTTGATCCCTGCATCCAGATATTCTGCCGCCTTGATCGCGGTCAGGGTTCCCGGATTCACCTCTATCGTGATCTCTGCTGCTTCATCTACCTTAAAGATGCTTCGAAGCGTTGCCAGAATATTCATGATCTCGCCCGGCAAAAGTATAGACGGAGTGCCTCCGCCTATAAATATCGTTCTTACAATATAGTCCTTTGATATACTTTTATAGCTCAATAATTCTCTGCAAATACTCTGGACATATGCTTTTCTGACTGCCCCACTCCGGTTGATCTGCGGATCATCCGCACCAAAAGACAGGAAATCACAATATACACACTTCTTAACGCAAAACGGAATATGTATATAAATACTCAGATTTTTTCTCATGTGTTTTTCCTGCCTTCTCATTTTTCTGTAATTTGCTTTCTTCTTATATCAAAATCACATTTGATTTATTTCATTCTAAATGTCCCGATATAACCTGCAATTATTTTATATTTATTCCTCATCAAGTTTTAATACGCTCATAAACGCCTGCTGCGGGATCTCTACATTTCCGATCTGACGCATACGTTTCTTTCCTTCCTTCTGTTTCTCCAGAAGCTTCTTCTTACGGGAGATATCTCCACCGTAACATTTTGCAAGGACATCCTTTCTGACTGCTCTTACTGTCTCTCTGGCAATGACCTTATTGCCGATTGCAGCCTGGATCGGAATCTCAAATAAATGTCTTGGAATCTCCTGCTTTAATTTCTCACACATCTTTCTTCCGCGTTCATAAGCAGTGTCCTGATGAAGAATGAAAGATAACGCATCGACCTCTTCTTTATTGATCAGAATATCCAGCTTCACCAGCTCACTTCGTACATAGCCCTTCATCTCATAATCAAAGGATGCATATCCTCTGGATCTTGATTTTAAAGCATCAAAGAAATCATAAATGATCTCATTTAACGGAAGGTCATATCGAAGCAGTGCTCTGGTTTCTTCCATATATTCCATTCCCTGATATACGCCACGTCGTTCCTGACAAAGCTGCATGATTGCACCCACATATTCTGTAGTGACCATGATCTCTGCGGATACAAATGGTTCTTCCATATATTCGATATTCGATGGATCCGGCAGATTGGATGGATTCGTCAGTTCGATCATCTTGCCGTCTGTTGTATGCACACGGTAAACAACGCCCGGTGCAGTCGTAACCAGATCCAGATTAAACTCTCGCTCCAACCGCTCCTGTATGATCTCCAAATGGAGAAGTCCCAGGAAACCACATCGGAAACCAAAACCAAGTGCGATCGAAGTCTCCGGCTCAAAGCTTAAGGATGCATCATTTAACTGCAGCTTCTCTAATGCATCACGAAGATCCGGATATTTGGCTCCATCTGCCGGATAAAGTCCGCAATAGACCATAGGCTGTGCCTTCTTATATCCCGGAAGAGCCTCTGCACATGGATTGTCGTTATCTGTAACGGTATCACCGACCGTGGTATCTCTGACATTCTTTAAGCTGGCAGTAATATAACCTACCATTCCTGCGGATAACTCATCACATGGAACGAATCTGCCAGCCCCGAAGATTCCTACTTCCACTACCTCTGCAACTGCTCCGGTTGCCATCATCCGAATGGATGTTCCACGTTTTACCACACCGTCGAATAAACGGCAAAATATGATAACACCTTTATAAGAATCATAAATACTATCAAATATAAGCGCCTGAAGCGGCTTTTCCGGATCTCCTGCTGGTGCCGGTATCTTCGTAACGATCTGCTCTAAGACCTGATCGATATTGATTCCGTTCTTTGCCGATATCCTTGGAGCATCCTGTGCTTCAATTCCGATCACATCTTCAATTTCATTTACCACACGCTCCGGTTCTGCCGAAGGAAGATCGATCTTATTGATAACCGGCATAACATCCAGATCGTGATCGATCGCAAGATATACATTTGCAAGTGTCTGTGCCTCGATTCCCTGTGCAGCATCCACAACCAGGATCGCGCCCTCACAGGCAGCCAGACTTCTTGATACTTCATAATTAAAATCCACATGTCCCGGAGTATCGATCAGATTGAAGATATATTCCTCTCCATCCTGTGCTTTATAGATCGTACGGACGCACTGTGCCTTGATCGTGATTCCACGCTCCCGCTCCAGATCCATATTATCAAGCACCTGATTCTGCATCTCACGTTCAGTCAATAATCCTGTCTTTTCTATAATTCTGTCCGCAAGTGTCGATTTACCATGATCGATATGCGCTATAATGCAAAAATTTCGTATCTTTGACTGATCTATATGAGCCATCCTGTTTTCCTCCGGTATCTGAATTTCTTTTCTCTTTTTTATTTTAAGCATGCATTCCTGCAGGCAAATAATTTCGTGTTCATTATCATAACACAATCTCACTTTCCGCTCAATACTTTGTAGAGAATTGCAGCCAGCGGCTCCATGGCATTTTTTGCTTCTTCAACTGTGTTCGTCTGACTTCCGACTTCTACTAACAACGACCGTGGTTTCAAATCCAGATTATACCGGTAACCCTTAACAAATATCTTTCTTACATAGGAATCATAATTGGCCTGCGCTGTCAGATACATCTGCAGACTGAATGCAAGATTCTCTGTTTTGTACGGATTGGCAAGATATGCGATATCACCATTCTTATTAAGACGGCTCACTCCGTTTAAGAACATGACCTGTGCTGTTTTTTTGCCATCTATTTCCGTGATCAGATATGTATCTTCGGATACCCCATCCCTGTGAAGATCGATCACGACCTCAATGGACGGATACTCCGCAAGGATCTTCTGGACCCCTTCTCTTGCATAATCATAAGCAGCACTTCGATCTAACTCTCCACCTGTCATATCATAGGCCGTTGTATCATGATAGACTGCTACCCCGTAATTTTCTTCAAGAAGCTCAGTCAGATAGTCTCCAAGTCCGATTACGGTATCCTCAACCTTTCCCGGCTCGGAATCTTTAAAGCTCTCCGTTCCGTGTGTATGGTAGATCAGTACCTTATAATTCTTTTCTTCTGTATCGATCGTCAGATCCATGGAAGCAAGATCCTGGCCATTTAATTCTTCTCTGGATACACTTGTTGTACTGTCTATAACATAAAAATTTGATCTCATATAATCATAATCCGTCAATTTCTCCCGCATATATCCATATTTGTCTGACATGGCGGCAACTATGGCTTCCGCCCGGTGATCCAGTGCGATCACAGTCTGCGCCGGCAGATTGTCCGTTCCTTTTTCATCCGTCATCTGTCCCGCCGACACAGTCTGATCCTTCTGTCCACTTCCCTGTACCAGTTCTCCTGCCAGACAATATTCCTGCAG
Organism: Coprococcus ammoniilyticus; assembly: GCF_025567345.1. Taxonomy (NCBI): domain Bacteria; kingdom Bacillati; phylum Bacillota; class Clostridia; order Lachnospirales; family Lachnospiraceae; genus Coprococcus; species Coprococcus ammoniilyticus. Next base: position 178,006 of record NZ_JAOQJS010000004.1, on the reverse strand, counting down.
CATATCCTCCAGATATTTCCCGGATGCCGACACGGTTTCCATATTTTCGGTCTGTGTTTCGTATCCATTTCCAAAAAACAGCCAGTTCACCATCCGGTTTACCAATTCCATCCGATATGTTGCGTCACAATTTGCGAACCAGATCAGTATCGACAATCCGGCCCATAAAAGGCAGTATTTTGTTTTTCTTATGATCCGTCTGTTCTTCATCCAGTAAATACTCTTATTTTAGTTATTTACCAGTATATGTTGGTTATGTGAAAATCATGCTGTTTATTGCTTCGGATATTGTGAAGCTTATTCGTTTTACCAGTTCATCGATATTTTTCGGTGTTACAAACATATCCGCAAGCTCCGGTTCAGCCAGATGATATGCCAGCTCATATCGCTGCTGTTCGGAAAAAGATTCCATCAGCTTTTTTCCATAAGACTGGTTAAATGTATCTGCAATAACATCCAGAGAACCATCTATAATGGACGGAACTGAAATAACGGTTGGAACACCGAGAGCGATCACCTTTGCTCCGATCGTCTGTGAATTGATCTCCGTACGATGATTCCCAACACCGGATCCCGGACTGATACCGGTATCCGCAAGCTGTATCGTTTTATTTAAACGTCTGCTGCTCCGGGCGGCAAGTGCATCGACTACAACCACTGCATCGACATCAATATTGTCACAGATTCCACGGATGATCTCCACCGTCTCGATCCCCGTCTGGGCCATGACACCCGGACAGATCGCAGAGATTTCATATTCCGGCTCTTCCTGCAGGTGTATATGCTCCATCTGCAAATGTCTGGTTATAAATAAATGATCGGTCACCAATGGTCCCAGCGAATCCGGTGTTACCTCCCGGTTTCCCAGTCCCACGACCAGGATGGAACGGGCTTCTCCCAGCATTTTTTTCAGATCATGTGCCAGCTCTTTACAGAGTGGCTTATGGATATCCTCATCAAATTCCCGGATTTCCGGACATTCAATGGTGATATAAGTGCCAACCGGTTTTCCCAACGTATCGGCTCCTGTCTGGTCATTTACATGTATAATAGTCGTCTTTATTTTTTCCTGGCTGATCCTTGTTTCAATTTCGATCCCGTCTATCTTCCCGCGATCCTTGATATCCTCCCGCAGCTCAATGGCAAGATCGGTTCGTATTGCCCGGTTCATGTATACGCCTCCTATCTGTTATCCCAATACATATAAAATACCCGGGTGAATTTCTTTTTATTCACCCGGGCAGTTTACATGATCTTTTTTAATATACGGCTGATCACCTCAGGATAACCACAGATCGTCATGACCGGCGGATTCCATCTGACATATGCTGTATTATAAAAACAGGTCGATACGCCTACTTCTATACCGCCTTCCATCTCGGCAGATCGTATGATACGCTTGAATTTACTCTCACTCTTTACCAGACTGAAGGCAGCTTCATGGATCGTAAAATCAACAACCGGATACCCACCGTCATATCCTGTGACCTTCGCATCCTCAATAAAGGAAAACTCCTCTTTCCATACGGAAATTGCTTCTTCAATTGACTCAAACATCGCTGTTCTGTTTCCTCTCTGTTTATTTCTGTAACCATCATACTACAAAATCCACCTATAGTGTAACAAAAAAACTATAAAATATTTGGGATTTATCCGCATTTTTATATGTCTTAATTTTATTTCACATCAGAAGTTTTACTTTATTATTATGTAAATCTCTGCTATAATGAGTTGTATTTATGATTGAACTTAATTTAAGGAGGATTTTCCATGGATTTTAGCAAAAAGGGCGTGGAAAAGAAACAAAAAGCACTTGTTTCCAAACTACCCCGAAATAAACGAAAACTATCGGTTTCGCTGTTCAAAACACTACTGGTCATATTCCTTGCGATCGTCGTACTGGGAATCGGTTCCGGTTTTGGTATGTTAAAAGGCATATTGGACGACACACCAGAGGTGAATGCCAAGGATCTGATCCCGAAAGGATATCAGACAACCCTGTATGATCAGGACGGCAAAGAGCTTATGGTCCTTGCGAGCTTTGATGCCAACCGTGAGTATGTTTACTACGATGATATACCGGAAACACTTGTAAATTCCTTCATTGCGATTGAAGATAAACGTTTCTGGGAGCATAACGGTATCGATGTCCAGGGTATCATGCGTGCCTTCGCCCACGGTCTCCAGTCCGGTGACTTTGATCAGGGTGCCAGCACACTGACCCAGCAGCTGATCAAAAACCAGATCTTCAATGTCGGTCTGGATGAAAAAACCATGTTTGACAAGATCGAACGTAAGGTTCAGGAGCAGTATCTGGCAGTTGAGATCGAAAAGGTGCTTCCGAAAAAGAGCATTGCCGAGTATTACCTGAATACGATCTATCTCGGTCAGGGACGTTACGGCGTAGAAACCGCTGCAAAATACTATTTCAATAAAGAACTGAAGGATCTGTCCATATCCGAATGTGCGGTACTGGCAGCCATCCCTCAGAACCCAAGTAAATTTGACCCTATCGTTTTCCCGGAGGAAAATGCCAAAAGACGACTGATGGTTCTTGAAAATATGCTGGATCAGAACATGATCTCCCAGTCCGATTACGATACTGCACTCGCTGATGATGTATACAGCGAGATTGAACAGGTATCATCGATCAAGAAATCATCCCCAACCAAGGTCAACTCTTATTACATTGATGAGGTCATCAGCCAGCTTGAAGATGATTTCATGGCTATGGGCTATTCCAAGTCAGAGGCAGACAGCCTGATCTACTCCGGTGGTCTGGATGTCCGTACCTGTCAGGATACACAGATCCAGAATATCTGTGATGATGTTTTAAATGATGAAGACAACTACCCGGCTGACAGCTATCAGTTATCCTATGCACTGACACTGGTAGATGACAACGGTGAACAGTACAACTACAGCCAGAATATGATGGTAACCTGGTTCCAGGAAGAAATGGGACAATCCTCTTTCGACCTGATCTTCTCCAGTGAAGAAGATGCCCGTGCCGCTGCTGACGAATACAAAGCACACCTGATCGAGACAACCGGTTACAAGGAACAGCTTGAAAGCTATAAGGTCACAGTGGAACCACAGATCTCCTTCACTCTGATGGATCAGGAGACCGGTCAGGTAAAAGCGATCGTTGGTGGTCGTGGAGAAAAGACAGAGGATCGTTCCTTTAACCGTGCTACGGAAGCAACCAGACAGCCTGGATCAACCTTTAAGGTTGTAGCATCTTTCCTTCCTGCACTGGACGGCTGCGGCATGAGCCTTGCAACTGTATACAAAGATGAAGCATACACCTATACAAATGGCGGCGAAGTCAGAAACTGGTACAGTGGCTACCGTGGTCCAAGCACGATCCGACAGGCTATTCAGAATTCCATGAATATCATTGCTGTTAAGACGATCACAGATGTTACTCCGGAGCTTGCTTACGAATATCTGTTAAAGCTTGGATTTACAACCCTTGTAAAAGAACGTACAAATTCAAGCGGAGGAATTGAATCGGATATCAACCAGTCCCTCGCACTTGGTGGGCTGACCGATGGTATCACAAACCTTGAGATCACCGCTGCTTATGCAACAATTGCAAATGAAGGCAATTATATCAAACCTATCTTCTACACCGAGGTATATGATCATGACGGCAAGCTTCTGATCGATAACAGAACACCGGAAGAATCCCCGGTCATCTCTCCTCAGAATGCATGGTTATTAACAAGTGCCATGCATGATGTAGTTACGATCGGTACCGGTACTGCTGCAAACCTTTCATGTGGCCTTTATACAGCAGGTAAAACAGGTACAACCTCCAGCAACTACGATGCATGGTTCTGTGGATATACTCCATATTACACCGCTTCGATCTGGATCGGTTTTGATGTAAATACTAATTTTGCTGCTGGAAGCTATCATAAGAACATGTGGCGTAAGATCATGGATCAGATCGTGGAAGCAAAGGGTCTGGATACCTCCAAAACCTTTGAAATGCCAAGCGGAATCATCCGGGCAACCGTATGTAAGGATACCGGTCTTCTCCCTGTTGAAGGCTGTTCAACGATAACAGACTATTTTGCAGAAGGAACCGTTCCTACCAAACGATGTGGTGGAAACAAGAAGGTTGTGATCTGTAATGATTCCCATAAGGTAGCAACCAATACCTGTAAGGAAACAACAACCTATTATTATACTGAAGATGATGACGGCAAGATTGAGATCATTGATGCAGACTTTGAATACGATCAGAACATCCTGAAAGAGAAATGTCCGCTTCATCCGGAGGAAGAAGAAACCGAAGACTCTTCTGATTCTGAAGATCCAAATAAGACTACAGAGGACAACAAGAAGGACAGCTTCAAGATCACTTCCGGTGTAGATGGATCCGGTGGTTCTATCTCACCAAGTACAACCGTAAAATCCGGCAAGAGCACAACCTTCTATATCACACCGGATAAGGGTTATGTGATCTCGGATGTATATGTAGACGGAAGCTCCGTCGGACCGGTTTCACAGTATAAGTTCTCAAAGGTAAAAGGCAATCATACGATCACTGTTAAGTTCAAAAAGGACAAGACAGAAGAACCGACAACCGAGAAGCCTACAACAGAGGAACCGACAACGGAAACTCCTACAACAGAAGAACCGACAACGGAAGTTCCTACAACAGAAGAACCGACAACAGAGAAACCTACCGATGAACCATCTTCTGATGAACCTTCCTCAAAAGAGAACAAACATAAAAATACAGAAGAATAAAAACGATATATGTAAAAGGGAGCCATGAGAGATCATTCTCATGGCTCCTTTTTTATTCCCTGGGATCTATATAAAAAAGTATACTTTATGCTATTTTACCATCTTGGGTTTAAAGATCAGGGATGCCAGATAGGAAAAGATCAGCGCTGCCGATGTTCCTACTGCCGCCATCTTGAATCCTCCCCGGAACAGCCCGATAAATCCATCCTGATCAACTGCTTCTTTTATTCCCTTCCAGAGATTATAACCAAATCCGGAAAGAGGAACCGAAGCTCCGCAGCCGGCAAATTCAAGAAATGGTTCATATATCCCGATTGCTCCAAGAACAGCACCGGTACATACCAGGATCACCATGATCCGTCCCGGAAGCAGCTTCGTCTTGTCCATCAGTATCTGAACAAGCACACAGACAGCACCTCCGATCACAAATGCCTTTATATAATCCATAAATAACTTTACCTCCGTTCTATTATAACTGCATGTGCCACGCCCGGTATATTCTGTCCTTCATTATAGCTTACTGTGGAAAGAAGTGCTCCGGTCGGTACAAACAATACCCTCTTCCAGGTTCCGTCCCGTAACTGCTTTAATACATAGCCAGCCAGCGTAATAGCCGAGCATCCGCAACCGGAGCCACCGGAATGTGTATCCTGTTCCTCATTATCAAAGATCTCGATACCACAATCCATATGCTGTTTGCTGATATCTATTCCATTGTCCTTTAAAAGATCAAACAGTATCTTCTGCCCGATTTTCCCCAGATCCCCGGTGATGATACGGTCATAATACGTTGGCTTCCGGTCAAAGTCCTTCAGGTTCTGATAGATCACATCTGCCGCTGCCGGTGCCATACAGGCTCCCATATTAAAGGAGTCCTTTACCCCATAATCCACGATCCGTCCCGTTGTAACCCCGGTAATCTGAATGGCTCCTTCTTCCGGCTCTGCCTTACCAACAACAAACGCTCCACTTCCGGTTACCGTCCAGGTCGCAGATAACGGTCTCTGATTTCCATATTCCAGTGGAAAACGGAACTGCTTCTCTGCACTTCCAAAATGACTGGACGTTGCCGCCACTACACAGTCCGCATAACCGGCAGCAACTGTCATGGATGCCAGCGACAATCCCTCTCCACAGGTGGAGCAGGCTCCATACAACCCAAATACCGGTATATCAAGATCCTTAATACCAAATGTGGTTGCGATCAATTGTCCCAGCAGATCCCCCGCAAATATATACCGGATCTCCTCTTTCTTTTTATCCGCCTTTTTGATCGCAAACTCGACCGCCTGCCGGATCATCTCACTTTCGCCCTCTTCCCAGGAATCCTTGCCAAATGTCGGATCCTCGGAACGGATATCAAAGTAATCCGCCAGAGGTCCTTCAGCTTCCTTTGGTCCACAGATAGAAGCCGCTCCCAGAATACATGGAGGATCTGAAAAACTGACACTTTGTTTTCCAACCATTTTATTCATTTTCTGCCTCCTTATTTCCATATGTTCTTCTGTTGATAGTCATTTGCTTCTTTTCTTTATTTTATTCATATTTAATATGTTCTGGACAAATCCGCTGATTCGGGGTAATCTATGAAAGAATAAAAACGATCTGGATAGGTATAAATTATGATATTTACAAAAGAATACTGGTTAAATTGTATCGATCGTACAAAACGATACGCAAAAACATTTATTAAATGGCTGATCTGTTCTGCCATTATCGGAATCACCTGCGGGGCTGTCGGAACAGCCTTTCATTACAGCGTTGAATATGTCACACAGTTCCGTTCCGGGCACAGCTGGATCATCTTCCTGCTCCCGGCAGCCGGTCTGTTGATCGTATTCCTGTACCGTGCAGGCGGCATCAAGCATGACAAGGGAACCAACCTTGTTATCGGTTCGATTCGGAATCCGGAATACAATGTGCCTTTCCGTATGGCACCTCTGATCTTTATAACAACCGTTATCACGCATTTGTTTGGCGGATCTGCCGGCCGGGAAGGTGCCGCCCTGCAGATTGGCGGAAGTCTGGGGGCATCGATCGGCAAATTGATCAAAATGGATGACAACGATAAACATATTATGACCTTGTGTGGTATGAGTGCCGTATTCGCTGCCCTGTTTGGAACTCCTGTTACGGCCGCACTTTTCAGTGTAGAGGTTATCAGCATCGGAATTCTGTATTATAGTGCTCTGGTACCATGTATCCTGTCAGCAACCATTTCCTATGCGATCACAGAAAAATTTCACATCACCCCTACCTATTTCATTCTGAATCAGGTTCCTGAAATGTCACTGGCAACCGGGATCCGGGTGATCATTCTCTCGGTCGCTGCTGCCGTACTCAGCATCCTTTTCTGTATGTCCATGCAGGTCATCGGAAAAACATTTAAGAAATATCTGAAAAACCAATATCTTCGTATACTGGTCGGCGGTGTACTGCTGGTTCTCCTGACGCTTGCCGTCCGCTGCAATGACTACAATGGTGCCGGTATGAACATTATTGAACAGGCGATCCATGGAACAGCAAAACCGGAAGCCTTCATTCTAAAGCTCCTGTTTACCTGCATCACGATTGGCTGCGGATTCCGTGGCGGAGAGATCGTTCCATCGTTCTTCATCGGTGCAACCTTCGGATGTACCCTTGGAGGCTGGATTGGACTGGATCCAGGATTTGGAGCTGCTATGGGGCTTGTATGTCTCTTCTGCGGCGTTGTAAACTGTCCGCTGGCATCTCTGGTCTTAAGCATCGAATTATTCGGTGCAAGCGGTATCCTGCTGTTCGCGATCGGTTGCAGTGTCAGCTATATGTTATCCGGTTATTACAGCTTATACAGTGAACAGAAAATCATATATTCCAAGCTTCGTCCTCACTATGTAAACCTGTATACCAATCAGGAGGTCAAAACAAACGACCACAGTGAAGCGGAATAATATACTATCAATAACACAAAAGAAAGCTCATATGGCTGCCTGATCCTTACGAACCGGCTTCCATATGAGCTTTTCTTTGTTTCTTTATTTAATCATCTGTCTTTGTATCATTCTTTTTCTTATTGTCTGACTTTTTATCCGATTTCTTATCATCCTTCTTGGAATCGTCTTTCTTGTCGTCCTTCTTTTCTGTCGTATCCTCAGTTGTCTTTTCCTCGGTTGTTTTTTCCTCCGTCTTCTTCTCCTCAGTCGAATTCTCCTCTGAGCTATCCTCTTCTGAGGTATCTTCCTTCTCTTTGGTTCCACGAAGAACTACTTTATCCCGTTTATCATACACACTGACAGATTCCGGTTCAGAAGAGATTACCTCTCCATTTCCGTCATATACCGTCCGGTAGGTCTGATATTTGGTTCCTGTAATACCTGTAACGGAAACTTCCTCTTCACCTTCCTCCAGTGTATCGTCGTCCTCATATTCCGTATCATAATCATAAGTTGCTACAAGTTCACTGGACAGTGACACTCTGAAGTCCTTTAGCTTCGTTCCATAAATCGCACATGACACAACACCACCACTATAGGAGGCGGTCACCTTGAGCGGATAATCCGTATTATTTATAAAACGGTAATCCGGTCCGCCCCAGGATACCGTTGCATCAAAGCCTGCATCTACATAAGTAGATGGATGCGGATGGCAATGACGTTCTGCAATTTCCAGATTCGCATACAGACAGGCATCATAAAGAGTGGATGATACCTGACAGATACCTCCGCCGACCTCATCTACTGATTCCCCATTGACATAAGATGGAGCTGCCTGAAACCCATTCTCGATGGTTCTCTGTCCTACCACATTATTGAATGAAAACTCTTCCCCCGGCATCAGTATCGTGCCGTTACAATTCTCTGCCGCCTTTGCAACATTTCCTTTTCTTGCATCCGTTCCACCTACATTGGTACTGAAGGATCCCAGCGTATCACGGAAGAGATAGGCCTGTAATGTCTCCTTCGACAGCTCCGGTTCTGTATAAACCAGATCAAAGCTGACTTCTTCTCCATCGGCTGCCGCATCCAGCTTCTTCCTGGCAGCATCTTTATCAAAGCTGATTCCTACCACAGAATCTGTTACGCTGTAATCATTTTCCGGATCCAGTGTTGCATCCGCCGGTGCTACATAAATCTGATCATATACCAGATCCAGATCGACATCACTGTATGTAAGCGGACATTCAAGCTGCGCATCAAATTCTCCCTTGCTGATGCAGGAAGCAATCTCATCTACCAGCTTATCCGAATCTACCGTATAACCTCCGCGGCCCTTTGTAACAATAACCTTGTCATCCTTCACGGTGTAAGAGGAATCTTCTACCCCTTCCAGCTTCGTCAGCCCGGACTGTTCGATCGCAGTATACAACGGCTTCTTATCCTTCAGCGATGGTCGTGCAGTATATTCTGCCTCACCAAATAATGCCCTGATAAAATTAAAACCTCTTGTTAAAAATCCATGGCTTTCATCGTTTGCCTGTTGTACCGCATCGATCACATTCAGATCCAGAGCTTCTTCGATCGCAATGCAATATGTTTTACCTTCCAACGTTACGTCGATCCCGGCGTTATTGTACTCCGTTGCAAACTGATCTTCTACAGCCGCTGCAGCTTCCTTCACCGTCATGTTACTGACATCAATTCCATTTATACTGGTATTTGGAAAAAACTTTTTCTTACCAATAATTCCGCAAAATATCAGATAACACACACACAATGCAACAATAACACATACTGTTGTAGTAACACTTCTTTTTGCTTTTTTCATGATGTATCTCCATTTACTACACATGCGAGTATACGCATCCTGCTAAAGGATACAGATACCTACTATTATTAACTTAACCATTTGTTAAAGTTATCATAGGTATTTTTATCTGTCAATACAGATTCCCCTTAAATCTAATATTTCACAAAACCATCATTTTACCTTAAAACATATGTAACATTTTTGAAAAAACAGGCCGGGAATCATACCCAGCCTGCCAGCTTACAGATCCAGTATATCAGTCCCAGCACCCATGATGTAAAGATACCGTACATGATAACCGGGCCTGCAATCGTAAAACATTTTACACCTTTACCGAAGACCTCACCTTCGGTCTGAAACTCTATGATCGGAGCACAGACACCATTAGCAAAGCCCGTGATCGGTACCAGAGTTCCGGCTCCACCATATTTTGCGATCTTCTTATAGACATTCAGACCTGTGAGTACCACACTGATGAGTACAAGAACGATCGATACATAAGACGAACTGTCATCCTTATCCAGTCCCGCATATTCAAACAAATTAAATAACACCTGTCCGATCGTGCAGATCAGTCCTCCGATGAGAAACGCCCACAGGCAGTTTCTTGCCGAATTGGATACCGGAGTAATCGTTTCAACATACTGATTGTATTCCTTTTCTTTTGGTTCAAACTGCATATACTTTCCTCCTGTCTTACCGGGTTCTATTCTTCAGTATTTTCCATTTGCATGAAAACTATGCATATAAATCGCATTCCTAGACCAGTCCGGTTGATATCAGACCAAGAACAGAACCCACGAGTTTCCCTGCTGCAACCATGTATATGATGTAAGGAATATAACGCCGGATTGAAAACCGTCTGGATATGATCGGAAATACATTCAGCACCTCTGCGAGCGCACCAACCAGACAGCCTGTAAAGATACCGCCAAGCAGGGTTACAAAAGCCAGCCCAGGAATTGCAAGCGGGATCCGGATATTAAATATATATACGATATTTCCTGCCACAGCACCATATGCCAGCAGACATTCCACCAGCATATAGTGCCGATTGCCTTTCACCTTTTCCGCCAACTTGGGGAATACTCCGATCAGGGATATAAATGCAAAATAACCACTGGATATAGCTGCCCCTCCGATAAATGCAACCAGTGCATAACAAATATGTCTAATCAGCATCCCGCACATCCTTCTTTCTTACAGAATCCGTGATCACTGTCTGATTGATCTCCTGTTCATACTGCCGCATCTGCACCTGAAGCGGGGTCGGATCATCGGTAAATTTCTTATTGGCTCCATGATTAAAGAATACAATGATTCCAATGAACAAGCCCAGTGAATAGGCAACACCGCCAATCATGGCTCCTGATTCACTGCCTCCGGTAAATACATTCTGAAGCAGATCAAGCTGTCCGACCAGATTCACATCCGAGTTATAGGATATAATTGAAAATCCAGCACCAAAGAATGCGATCAGGCATAGAAATATAAATTTGAACTTCTGCTTTATCCGGTCCGACGGATCGAATGCCTTATAATATACAACGACATCAGGCTGTCCAAGATTCTGGATACACAGCTCCCCATCGCAGTTTTTTCTGATCTCCTCTATGATATCCAACATGGATATGACCTGCTGTCCCTTTGAACTGGTAGAAAAATTCATCAGTTCAATTTTTTCGATTTTATTTTTCAGATCCAGATTGTCGGATACGACCTTCGATACATCCCGGATCAATACCTTTCGTTTTTCCGCCAGAACACTTTCTGCCAACTGCAAATATACCATTTCTGCCATATTACGAAACCTGCTTTCCCATATTCTTACAGGATTAGGATATCCGCATCCGTTCTTTTTATACACTTTCTTTTAATTTCTCAAGGATCCGTTTTTCCTGCCGGCTCACCTGAACCTGGCTGATACCAAGCAGTTTTCCGGTCTCCGACTGCGTTTTGTCTTCAAAATACCGAAGCTGGATCAAACGCTGTTCCTCCGGCTCCAACCGTTCCAACATCTGCATCAACGACAAATGATCAACAATCTCCTGGCTATATTCCTCCGTTTTTGAATATACACCCGGAGCATCCAGAGACTCCGGCTCCAACGAAGCCTCCATTGCCATTACGATCTCCCCTGCATCATAAGAAAGGGCAGCAGCGATCTCTTCAATCTCAGGCTCATAGCCCTTTTCCTTGATCACCCGCTGCCGGTATTGCTCTACCTTACTATTCATCTCCTTCAGACTACGGCTGACCTTGATTGCGCCGTAATCCCGCAAAAAGCGGCGGATTTCCCCTTGGATCAGCGGAACTGCATAGGTCGAAAACTTCACATCATAGTCAAAATCAAATTTATCAATACTTTTGATCAATCCGATGCAGCCGATCTGAAACAGATCCTCGATATCATATCCACGTCCTGTAAATCTTCTGGCTACGCTCCATACAAGTCCAAGGTTCTGTTCTACCAGTTTTTCTTTTGCACTGTCATCACCCTTCTTCGCCTGTAAAAGAAGATCCAGATTATTTTCCATTTATACTGCACACCCAGCCCCTATTTTTTTTGCCATCTTTACTGTCGTTCCTTTTCCCGGCTCCGACTCTACCGTAAGCTCATCCATAAAGGCTTCCATAAAGGAAAATCCCATTCCCGACCGTCCATCCTTTCCGGTTGTAAACATTGGCTCCATTGCCTTTTCCACATCCTCGATACCACAGCCATAATCGGTGATCTCTATGTACAGCTTCCGCTCTTCTATGTATGCCCGTATCTCGATTGTTCCCTCTTTTTGCCCATAACCATGAATGATCGAATTCGTAACTGCTTCCGACACGGCTGTCTTAACATCAGCGACCTCCTCCAGCGTCGGATTCGTACGGGTCATAAAGGATGCTACGACAACCCTTGCAAAGCTCTCATTTCTTGGATCACTTCCAAACTCTATTTTCATTTCATTTCTGTTCATTCTTTTCTTCTCCTTTTCATTTTATGACATATGTACTTGCTTGTACGCAGTCTCAAAATCCTCTGTCTGCTCTGCGATCTTAAATATTCCGGACATTTTAAGAAGCCGCTGCATTCTGTCATTTGCATGGATCACAAACACCTTTCCGCCTCTGTCATATACATTCCGGAATCTTCTCGTGATCAGACCGATCCCGGAGCTGTCCATCACGCTTGTATGCCGGAAATCGAATATCACGTACCGGATCCTGCCATCCTGAAATACCTCTTCCGTTTCGTTCACCAGTATCGATGCCCGGTAATCATCAACTTCTTCCGGAAGCTCTATTAACACAGTATCCCCTATTTTCTCATAATTATTCATACGCCACCTCTTTTTTACAAAAAAAGACAAATAAGCAATATTGCTTATTTGTCTTTTGTATAATCTTGATTTCTTTTTATTCATTTGTCGGATCCATATCGGATTCCGTTGTTCCTTCCGAACTGCCTTCTGTCGTGCTGCCTCCATCATCTGTTTTTCCACTCGTTGTGTCTGCACCAGACAATGCTACTGCAACTGTATAATAAATAGAATTTGGACATTTCTGGATAAATGTATCAAAGGATTCTTTGGCCTTATCCTCATCCTCCGTACCCAGATAGCACAGAGCTTTATAATACAGAGCAACATCATAATCCGGGCTGGTCTCCAGCACCTTGTCGATCTCTGTCATTGCCTTATCATATTGGGTATCATTATAATACTTCATGGCAAGCTGCATCGTAACCTTATCCGTATCTGATATATCTGCCTTGCTTTTTTCCTCATAATCTGCGACCTGCTTCGTAAGATCTTTATTCTTTGTTGTCAAGGAATCAACCTCATCCTGCAGAGAGGAAAGCTTGGTATTCTTATTGGCAATCTCTTCGCTGTAGGCAATCTTAACATTTCTGCTCTCATCATCTGCATTCTTATTATGCTGTGGCATAACAAGGAACCACATGACAGTCAGTCCCAATACCAGTCCTGCCAGAACATAGGCAAGCGAATATTTGTAGAAATTAATATCCTTATATCTGCCAACCGGAGTCGGTCTTCCATTCCGGTCAACATTATCGGATTCCACATATGCCCGTGGCTGGTCTTCCACAAACAGCAGATCCGCATCATAATCATCATCCGGATAATCACGAAAGCTCATGATCTCCTCATCCGTATGCCCCATCTCATTGAAATAGCGGACAGCCAGGGGATTGGTTCTGTCGATCTTGATGACACGTTTTAATGCTTTTCTTGCCTTATCATATTTGTTATCATCGATCAGTAGAAGTGCCATCAGCAGATAACCATTTACAAACTTCGGATTATCCGATAAGACTTTTCGAAGCTGGATAAATGCAAGATCCTTACTGCCCTGTCTGGCATAGTTTACTGCCTGATTGTATTTTCTTGCTGCATTGTTCGTTGTTTCAAGCTTGTGTGGATTGCCCTTCACCTCTTTGATATAACGTTTTGCAACATTTCGTCCGCTGAAATAATTCACACTGATGACCCAGTGGCTTAATGCCAGAACAACTTCACCGGTTTCATAATATACAAGCCCCAGCAGATTTCTGGCATCAATATTCAACTTGTCATATTTAAGGGCTGTCTTTAATGCATCTTCTGCACCACTCATATCACGAACCCTGGCTTTATCCAGACCAATATTATAATAATATTTGGATGTGTTCAGTGCCTTATTTACAAATTCACTCTTTAACCCACATTGGCTGCAATATCCGGTAACAAGGATCTTACCGCCACAATGCTTACAATTCAGTACGTCTGCCATATTATTTCTCCGTTTCCTTTGCTACACGAAGCATCTCCTGCATAATATCTGAGATATCCTTCAGATCATTATGATAAATGGCATCTTCTGCCTGGTCTACTTCCAGAGTCGGTCTGAATTTTTTTACTTCTTCATCAAAGTTTATCATACTATTCCTCCATATTCGCAGATTTCTCTTTTATCTTCTGAAGCCAGCGTTTGACTTCTCCCACCAGATAAAGAGAACCCACACAATAGACTGCTGAATCTGTGATCTGTTCTTTATAGCGGATGGCGACATCCATTGCTTCTGCAATATCCTCATATGCCTCCACCGTATGTCCTGTGTAATTCCGGAACCTGTCTGCGATCAGAGAGACCGGCGCCTTCCGTTTATTATCTACACTTGTAACTATGATCTTCTCAAACGAAAGTGCTTCTGTCAGATCCCGTATCATCGTATCATAGTCCTTGTCCTTTACTGCTGCAAAGACCAGGATCTTCTTTTTCTTCGTATAAAGCGTCCGAAGTGTTCTGCAATAACATTCGACTGCTTCCGGATTATGTGCACCATCTACAAACAGATCCGGTGCGATCTCCTCCATCCTGCCTTCCCATGAAAAATCAAGTAATCCGCTTCTGACTGCCTGCTCTATCCTGACATCAGCACCTGCATTTTTCCCATATTCTATATCCCTGATCTGCATCAGGATATCAAAAGAAGCAACTGCAAGGCAGGTATTTTCGACCTGATAAAGAGACGTTTTCGGTATCCTCAAATGGTCATAATTATAATACCGATTATGAAATGAAAAATCAATGGTTTTATCATCTATTTCATTTATTATATAGTTTGATTTTTCGACCACTGTTACGGCAGAATCCAATTCTTTTGCATGAGTCTCTATGATTCCAGACGAAACCGCATCCCGCTTGAAATATACGACCGGAACTGACGGTTTGATGATCCCTGCTTTCTCTCCTGCGATCTTAGCGATCGTATCTCCAAGATATTCCATATGATCAAGTCCTACCGATGTGATGATGCAAAGCTCCGGTCTTACGACATTAGTTGCATCCAGCCTGCCACCCATTCCGGTCTCATAAATCACATAATCCGGCTGCTTCTTCTCATAATAAACAGCCGCCATCGCAAACATCACTTCAAAGAAAGATGGATGAACGATGAACTTCTTCCGCACCTGCTCAAACGCCCATGTAAAATCTTCATCCGATATCATTTCATCATCATATCGGATCCGCTCATTGATCGAGACAAGATGCGGTGATGTAAACAATCCTACATGAAAGCCTGCATGCATCAGTATCGTAGCAAGCGCCTTTGCCGTTGATCCCTTACCGTTTGTTCCTGCTATATGGATCACTTTGCTCTTATCCTGCGGATTCCCTAAACGTTCAAGAAGACTGGCAAGATTCTCTGTGCCAATCTTCTGTGCGAACAGTGGAATGCTTAGGATATACTCAACTGTTTCCCTGTAATTCATCTGACATTCCGCCTATCTGTTATCTATCTTTTCCGGATACAGGTCATGATTTGACATTCTGTTCCATGCAACTTCTTCCCATTTTGTTCCCGGTCTTCCGTAATTACAATATGGATCGATCGAGATACCGCCTCTCGGAGTGAATTTGCCCCAGACTTCAATATATTTCGGATCCATCAATTTGATCAGATCCTTCATGATAATGTTCATGCAGTCCTCATGGAAATCTCCGTGATTTCTGAAACTGAACAAATATAATTTTAAAGACTTGCTCTCTACCATCTTCACATCCGGAACATAGGATATATATACGGTTGCAAAATCCGGCTGTCCCGTGATCGGACATAAGCTGGTAAATTCCGGACAATTGAACTTGACAAAATAATCATTGTCCTGATGTTTATTAATAAAGGTCTGTAACATCTCCGGTGCATAGTCCATGCTGTATTTTACATTCTTATTGCCGAGAAGTGTTACATCTTCCATTTCTTCTGCGGTTCTTCCCATCTTCTGTTACCTCCTTATGCATCTGCTTCTTCTGCTGCCTTTGACACACATTTGATCAGGATCTGAACAGCCTTATCGCACTGTTCCTTTGTTACGATCAGTGGCGGTGCCATACGGATCACATTTGGTCTTACCGCTGTGATCAACAGTCTGTTCTCAACAGCCAGATGCTTTACTTCGTTTGCGATTGGTTTGGTGAATTCAACGCCAACCAGAAGTCCGCGTCCGCGTACTTCCTTCACATACGGAAGGGAATAAAGCTGTTCTGCAAAATAAGCTCCTGTCTCTTTTGCATTCTCTGCAAGATGATTGTCTAAGATCTCATCGATCTCTGCAAGTGCGGCTGCACAGCATACAGGATTGGCTGCATAAGTAGAACCGTGTGCCCCCGGTGTAAATGCACTTGCAAGCTCTGCTGATGTACAAAGTGCGCCGATCGGCATACCGCCGCCGATCGCTTTTGCCATAGATACCATATCAGGCTTCACTCCATAGGTCATAAATGCCATCGTATCTCCGCATCTGCCCCATCCGGTCTGTACCTCATCGAATAACAACAGGATGCCGGTCTCGTCACAGTAAGCACGAAGTCCTTTTAAGAATTCCTCCGTTGCCGGATATACACCACCCTCGCCCTGAACAGGCTCTACCATGATTGCAACTGTGTCTTTGGTACATTTGTTCTTGAAATCCTCAAGATTATTGAACTCTGCATATGTGAAGCCCGGAAGCATCGGCTTGAAACCGATCTGACATGCATTGTCCGGCTGTCCGGTTGCTGATAACGCTCCATAGGTTCTGCCATGGAAGCTGTTAATGGCTGTAACGATATGATAATGCTCCGGTCCGTAATGATCGGTTCCGTATTTTCTTGCCATCTTGATCATTGCTTCATTTGTCTCTGTTCCTGAATTCTGAAACAGAACCTTCTCCATACCGATCGTCTCACAAATCTTCTTTGCAAGCAGGATCATAGGAAGTGTATATGCGTAATTGGATGCATGGATCACATTCTGGCACTGGTCTGCGATTGCTGCCGCAACTTTCTTGTTACAGTTACCGGTACTGTTTACTGCGATGCCGCCGAAGAAGTCAAGATATTCATTTCCTTCCTCATCATACACATACATGCCGTCTCCCTTTTCTTCAATAAAATTCCATCTTCTGGACTGCTCAGCGAGGTATTTGTCTACTATGTCAAGTAATTCGTCTTTTGTATATCCGCTTTCACTAACTTTCATCTTCCTGTCTCCTTTATATAAATACAAATTTTTAGTTCCTACTAATGTGCAAACTGTGAATTGTAAAGGGTGTAATAGAACCCTTTCTGTGCTAAAAGTGATTCATGATTACCCTGCTCTATGATATGTCCATCCTTCATAACCAGTATAATATCAGATTCTTTGATCGTTGACAAACGATGCGCTACGACAAAGCTCGTTCTTCCCTTCATCATCTTCGCAAATGCACGCTGGATCCGGATCTCGGTTCTTGTATCGATCGATGATGTTGCTTCATCAAGGATCAGCATCGGTGGCAGATCAAGCATAACTCTGGTAATACATAAGAGCTGTTTCTGTCCCTGTGACAGTCCGCCGCCATCCTCTGATATCATGGTATCATACCCCTCCGGCAAACGCTTGATAAAGCTGTGTGCGTGGGACTGTTTTGCTGCTTCTATAATCTCCTCATCCGTCGCATCCGGTCTTCCGTATGCGATATTCTCCTTGATCGTTCCGGTCTTTAACCAGGTCTCCTGAAGAACCATACCATAGTTATCACGAAGGCTCTCTCTCGTTACCTGACGGATATCATGGTCATCTACAGAAATGGCTCCGGCATCTACATCATAGAAACGCATTAAAAGATTGATAACGGTACTCTTACCACATCCGGTCGGTCCGACGATCGCTACACGCTTACCCGGTTCAACCTTCAGATTCAGATTCTTGATCAGTTCTACATCTTTATTATAAGAGAAATCCACATGAGACAGATCCACCTGTCCATCTGCTTTCTCGATCACATAGGCATCCGCAGGCTCCGCGATCTCCGGTTCTTCATCGATCAGCTCAAATACTCTGGCTGCGGATGCAAGTGCATTCTGAAGCTCCGTTACGACGCCTGAGATCTCATTAAATGGCTTTGTATACTGGTTTGCATAGCTTAAAAAGCTGGTAAGCTGACCAACGGATATTCTTCCCTTGATCGCCATGACCGCACCGATGATGCCAACGCCGGTATATACTAAGCTGTTTACAAAACGGGTACACGGATTGGTAATGGATGAGAAGAAGGTCGCATCCAGTCCGGCCTTATTCAATCTCTTATTTACTTCGTTAAAGCTGCCATTTACATTTTCTTCCATGGAAAAGGCTGTTACAACCTTCTGGTTTTCTACCATCTCATTAACAAGTGATGTCATCTCACCCTTGATCTCTGCCTGCTTTCTGAACATATGGTAGGTTTTCTTTGCGATAAATGCCGCAACAAACAGAGAAACCGGAGTGATCACAACAACCGCAACCGTGATCACAGCGTTAATCGATAACATGAAACAAAGCGTTCCAACGATAGTCATAACCCCGGTAAATAACTGTGTAAAGCCCATCAGCAGACCATCTGAAAACTGGTCTACATCTGCGATCACACGACTTACGATATCACCATGGGTGTGAGAATCCACATAGGATAACGGAAGCTGTTCTAACTTCTTATATGCAGATGTACGGACATCATTTACAACATGATAGGTAACTTTATTATTCAATATATTCATGATCCACTGGCAGACTGCCGTAACCGCAACTACAATCACAAAACGGATTGCCAGTGTCTTTAATGCTCCGAAATCAACGGCTCCTTTTCCGACGATCTTATCTACCATATGTCCGGTAATGATCGGTGCATATAAGGTCAGAACAACGGATATCGCTGCACAGATCAGGGAAAGGACAACTAAGAAACTGTATCGTTTGATATACTTTAATATTCTGCCAAGTGTTTTCTTATTGACAGACGTACTTTTTTCTTTTTTACTCATCGTCGCTTCCTCCTTCCTATGCCATTGCATTTCCGGCAGAAGTCATTTTACCGGATACTTCATTTGCCGATAACTGTGACTGACAGATCTCCTGATATACCTCACAGGACTGTAACAATTCTTCATGGGTTCCGATACCTGCAACCTGTCCATCATCTAATACGATGATCTGATCGGCTCCCATGATCGTCGATGCACGCTGGGAAACAATAAATACTGTCATACCCTTTGTCTGCTCTTTGATCGCACGACGAAGGGCTGCATCTGTTGCAAAGTCAAGTGCCGATGCACTGTCATCCATGATCAGGATCTCAGGCTTTCTTACAACTGCTCTTGCGATCGTAAGACGCTGCTTCTGCCCACCGGATAAATTCTTACCACCCTGTGTGATCTTAAAGTTCATGCCATCTGGTTTCTGATCAACGAATTCTTTTGCCTGTGCGATTGTAAGTGCCTCATTGATCTCTTCTTCCGTTGCGTCATTTTTACCCCAGCGGATATTCTCGGCGATCGTTCCCTGGAACAGAACTGCCTTCTGAGGAACCACACCTACCTTCATTCGAAGGGAACGGAGATCATAGTCCTTTACATCCACACCATCGATCTTAACCACACCACCGGTTGCATCATAGAATCTCGGAATCAGGTTGACCAGAGAACTCTTACCGGAACCCGTACCACCGATAATACCGATCGTTTCTCCTGCTTTTGCCGTAAAGGATATACCGGTCAGTGAATCTTCCGATGCTTTACCATACCGTAAGGCTACGTTGTCAAATACCACCTTAGGAACATCCTGGCCGGCTGCCTTCTGTGCTTCTGATAAAGCAGAATCTTCTTCAACCTCTGTGATCGATGGCTTCGTATCAAACACAACATTGATTCTCTTTGCACATGCGATCGACTTTGTGATGTTAATGATCAGATTGGCAAGCTTTACAAGCTCAACTAAGATCTGTGACATGTAGTTGATCAGTGCAACAACCTTACCCTGTGACAGGATACCGATATCGGTCTGTCCGGCTGCGATCCAGATGATCGCAACAGTTGCAAGATTGATGATCACATATGTGACAGGATTTAAGAATGCCGAGATTCTTCCGACATACAACTGAATATCCATCAGATCATCGGTTGACTTATCGAATTCATCAACCTCTTTTTGCTGTCTGTTAAATGCCCGGATCACACGGGCACCTTCCAGATTCTCTCGGGTCAGAAGCATGACCTTATCCAGTCTTGCCTGTACCTTCTTAAACAATGGAATGCTGACAAGCATAATTCCGAATACAACGATCGACAATGCCGGTATTGTAACCACAAAGGTCATGGCTGATTTGACATCGATCGTAAATGACATGATCATCGCACCGAATACGATAAACGGAGAACGTAAGAACAAACGGAGCACCAGATTGACACCTGTCTGGATCTGGTTGATATCACTGGTCATTCGAGTAAGCAGTGTCGATGTTCCGATCGTATCGATCTCATTATAAGAAAGACTTGTGATATGACGGAACAGATCACTTCGAAGTGCCGTTCCGAATCCGGTTGCTGCTTTTGCGGAAAAATACTGTGCTGTCAGAGAACAGCTCAGGCCGATGATACCAAGTGCGATCATAACGAGACACATCCGAAGAACATATCCCATGTCCTGATTCTTAATACCGGTATCAATAATATGTGCCATTACGATCGGGATCAGCAGTTCGAAACAGGCTTCCAGCATTTTAAATAATGGTGCCAGAACCGATTCTTTTTTATAGTCCCGTAAATATCTTAATATTCCCTTCATTCTACGCTCCTACTCTTGTTGTAAAATGTATATATGCTCTCTGCATTTGTTTTTAACATACCATATGCCAGGCGTGCTGCCAAACGGCTTTCTGCCGTCCTGCTGCCTGCCTGGCATACATATATGGTAGAATCCCCACACCCCCTTACATAAAATTGCATGTGGATTCTGTGGAAATTCTTTCATGCACAAATGGCATGAACGATATAATTATTCCTCATCCGGAAGATTTGCATTGTGATATACGGCCTGTACATCATCATCTTCATCTAAGAGATCCAGAATTCTTGTAAACTTCTTTACAACCTCAGGATCTGTCAGATCTACATAGTTCTGTGGGATCATGGTAAGCTCTGCTTCTGCCATCTTGATTCCCTCTTTTTCAAGAGCCTCTCTGACTGCTGAGAAATCATCCGGTGTTGTGATGATCTCAAAGCTGTCTTCCTCTTCACTGAAATCCTCAGCTCCGGCATCCAGTGCCATCATCATAAGATCATCTGCATCCATATCACATTCTTCTTTATCGATAATGATCTGTCCTTTATTATCAAACATATAAGATACACAACCGGTCGTTCCTACGTTTCCGCCGCCCTTTGTAAATGCATTTCTTACATTTGCAGCCGTTCTGTTCTTATTATCTGTAAGAGTATCAACGATGATCGCTGTACCGTTCGGACCATATCCTTCGTATGTATTAGCAACATAATTTACTGAGTTTGCATCACCTGCTGCTCTGTCGATACCACGCTTGATCGTATCGTTTGGCATATTGTTTGCCTTTGCCTTTGCGATTACATCACGAAGCTTACTGTTGTTATCAGGGTTTGCACCACCTTCTTTTACAGCGATCGCAATTTCCTTACCGATAATGGTAAAGATCTTACCCTTTGCAGCATCGTTCTTTTCTTTCTTATGTTTAATATTTGCAAATTTTGAATGTCCTGACATTTTTTTACTCCTTAACTCTGTAATTCTATCTTTTGAATATCCATTTTCGGATATCGGTTTCTTTTTTGAAGCTTTATAAGCCCAACTGGTTCATAATATCATACCTGATTTTCATTTTCAACCTTGGTTATCCGCACCTTATCGATCATCTTATCCTTGATCCCAATGGTCTCAAAATTATATCCCTTATATGTAATATCTATTTTTTCGTTCTCATAAGGGAGCCTTCCCAGTTCATACAGCATAAACCCGTTCAGTGTCTGAAAATCCTCATCCGGAAACTCAATTCCCAGATGTTCCGACAATTCATCCAGTTCTGCTCTGCCGCCCACGATATATCCATGACCCGCAAGTGCAATATCATCGTCATCATCGTCGTATTCATCAAAAATATTGCCGACAATTTCTTCCAGAATATCTTCCATCGCTATGATGCCTTCTGTCTGACCATACTCATCCACCACAATAACCATATGGATTTTCTCTTTCTGCATCCGTTTGAATAATTCCGATATATTCTTTGTCGGATGCACAAATATCGGCTCAACCATGATCTGTTCGATCGTCTGGTTCTTATCCTTTAAATACGCTTTTACGAAATCCTTAAAATAAAGGATTCCGACTATATTGTCCAGATCATCATCAAACACCGGATATCTGGAATAATTATTCTCCAGCATGATCTTGATCGTTTCATCCATTGTAGTATGTTTGTCGATTCCAACTACATCGGAACGCGGCGTCATAACATCCCGGACTTCTTTCTCACTGAATTCAAAAATATTTGTGATCATCTCTACTTCGTCATCATGAATGAGCCCCTGTTCATTACCCTCATTGACCATGGAAATAATCTCTTCCTCAACTTTTTCTTCATCAGCTTTTCTGTTATTAAATAATTTCATATACCAGACAGTCTCTGTCTACAAATCACCTCTCCTGTTCGTTTCATTCTGCATTCACTCTTAGTTCCACACGAATGCAAATATAATGGAAATATATCATTAATTCCAACATTCGTCAATTTTTTCATATGAGAATCTGCATAATCCGTATTCATATGGAAATCTGTATAACTGTATGATTATACTATGTCTATAATTACCATGCCACAAAGATCAATACAGATCCAGACTGATCTTTAATGCAATATCTACC
Organism: Coprococcus ammoniilyticus; assembly: GCF_025567345.1. Lineage (NCBI taxonomy): Bacteria > Bacillati > Bacillota > Clostridia > Lachnospirales > Lachnospiraceae > Coprococcus > Coprococcus ammoniilyticus. The sequence continues at coordinate 154,791 of NZ_JAOQJS010000004.1, read as the reverse complement.
TTTTTCAGAATGTCATCTCCCATATGGCATACTTTTTCTTTTAATCTCTGTTTATCGATCGTACGCACCTGTTCCAACAGCACAACCGAATCCTTTGCCAGATCATACCGACTGGAATCAATCTCAACATGTGTAGGCAGCTTCGCCTTGTTCATCTTGCTGGTGATCGCTGCACAGATCACAGTAGAACTGTGTTTATTTCCCGCTTCATTTTGTATGATAAGTACCGGTCTGACTCCTCCCTGTTCCGAACCAACGACAGGCCGTAAATCAGCATAAAATATATCGCCTCTTCTGATTACCAATTCTTTTCACTCCATTTATTTATTAATATCTTCTGTTGTGAAAAGTATTTCCAATTCTATTCTATGATATTCAGTTCCGACGTAGATAATTCACTTCCCCGACTTCTTTTCCATCCCTAATATAGACTCTTGGTACACGTCTTCCGATATTACAGATCAGTTCATAGTTGAAGCTGTTTGCCGGTTCCGCAACTTCTTCCACCGTGATCTCTTTATCTCCGCATTTTCCGATCAGAACAACTGTATCACCGACTGACGTCTCCGGTATATCACTTACATCGATCATAAACTGATCCATACAGACACGTCCGGTGATCGGTGCATACTTACCATGAATGATCACACGCCCGATATTGGACTGTGCTCTTGGATATCCGTCAGCATAACCGGCAGACACGGTTGCTATTCTCATATCATGCGGTGCGACAAATGTCCATCCATAGCCGATACCTGTTCCTGCTTTCACATTCTTCACATGAACTACCTTGGCAAGTAGTTCCATTGCCGGCTTAAGTGCCGCGATCGAATGATCGACTTCATCCGATGGATATAGTCCGTATGTTACGATACCGGATCTTACCATATCAAAGCCTTCATTATCCATCTCCATGATTCCTGCGCTGTTTGATATATGCTTTACAGGAATCGATATACCCCGTTCTTCTAATCTGCGGATCACAGACCGGAATAACGCAAGCTGTCCATTTGCAGCTGTTTTATCGTATTCGTCCGCCTTTGAATAATGTGTAAATATTCCCTCGATCTCAATTCCCGGCATATGCGCGATCTCCACGATATCATTGATACCTGCATCATCACACTGAAAGCCGATCCGGCTCATACCGGTATCCATCTTGATATGGATCTTTGCTTTTGACCCTTTCTTTACCGCATCATCTGAGAGAATGGTACATTCAGCTTTATCATACATCGCAGGTCTTACATCGTATGTGATCAGTTCATCATACTCTGATGGGTCTGTATATCCAAGTATCAACAACGGCTTCTCACATCCTGCATGACGTAGCTCTACCGCCTCATCAATACAGGCAACCGCATAAAAGTCTGCCAGATCAGAAAGGGCTCTTGAAACCTCTACTGCTCCGTGGCCATAGGCATCTGCCTTGATCACGGCAAGCATCTTCATACTCTCCGGCACACATGCCTTCATCATTTTTATATTTTCTCTGATATTATCCAGATTGATATCTGCTTCTATTCTTCTATATTTATTCATTTGTCTGCGCCTCTGCCTATTATATTTTATACATAAGAACTCATGATCGGACCGATCTCATCGATCAGACTGCCGGCGGTTATAGCCGCCTTTCCATACCGTTTCTTTGCACGATCCCCTGCAAGCCCGTGTATATACACCCCAAGTCTTGCTGCCTCTGACGGAGATATTCCACCGGCAGATAGCCCTGCAATCATTCCGGCAAGAACATCCCCTGAACCTGCTGTTGCCATACCATCATTTCCCGAAGTGTTCATGTAAGTATGCACGCCTCCGTCACTGACACAGGTTCTTGCATCTTTTAATACACACACGAGTGTTTCTGCTTCCGCAAATGTCCTGCACTCACGAACCGGTGCTTCTTTTAATTCAGTCACTGTCTTTCCTGTCAGTCTGGACATTTCTTTTACATGAGGGGTGATAACAAGTGCTATATTCCCTGTCTGTCTGCTGATTTTCCCTGCTGCAAGCAGCTCCTTATGTGCTGACAAAAGATTAAGTCCATCTGCATCAACAACGATCGTTCCTTTGAAATTCTCCAGCACTGTCTTAAGCATACATTCCGCTTCTTTTCCGGTTCCGATACCCGGTCCGATCAGAATGATATTTGCCCATACACATGCATTCTCCGCACAGATAACTGCTGTTTTCTCATCCTGATATGTCATCATCAATGCTTCCGGCAGATATCCCCCGACAATCACTCTGTTATCCTTATGGGTATATACCTTTACCATACCACTTCCAACCCGGTAGGCTGCTGATGCCGCAAGACAGGCCGCTCCCGATATCTCCCGACTGCCGGCTATGACTGCAACTTTTCCAAAGGTTCCTTTATTTCCATCCGGTCTTCGTTTATTCAGCCGATTCAGATCCCCTTCATTATATGTAAATATCTCCGGCATCACCATATCAACTGCCTTATCCGGAAATCCGATATCTTTTACAAGGATCTCTCCACAATATCCATGTCCCGGATAAACGGTCATACCGACCTTCATGAGTCCCATAGTTACAGTGAGATCTGCTTTTACCGCAACATTCATTACCCGTCCGGTCGTAGCCGATATACCGGATGGGATATCTACTGCTACCACATATGCCGGCATATCATTGATATGATCAATGACCTCTTTATGGATTCCTTCTATATCACGCTTTAATCCAACTCCAAAGATTGCATCTACGATTACATCATATTCTCCATTCGGGAAATCCTCTGTAATCTTAATCCCAAGCTGTCCAAGTATACTCTCCTGAACCTTATAACTCTCTGTTGCTCTGCTAACCTGTCCGATACAGTACACATCTACCAGATATCCTTTTTCTGCCAGCATCCTTGCTACAGCCAGACCGTCCCCTCCATTATTGCCGCATTCTGTTACAACAAGGATCCTGGTATATGCTGTCCGTCCGGTATCATGTTCTCCTGTTTTTATCCGTGAAAATCTTTTTTCTATTTCTTCTGTTACAGCAAGTGCTGCACGTTCCATCAACACCAGACCGGGAATTCCAATCTGTTCAATGGAGATCTGATCGATCTTCTGCATTTCCTCTCCGGTTGCCAGGAATCTCATATCTGTCTCCTTCCATGTTATGATTTTTATATCCATTAACTGATGCAGATATTATTTCTACATAACAGCTTATTGCACAAATGCCATGGCAATATCGCCATGGCATCCGTACATATACATATCTGTCCGCATCTCTGCTATTTATCTTTTCTTTAAAAATTCCGGTATTCTGATACTGTCATTTGACTGTACAGTCGGTCTTGCCGGTTTTGGAGACGGAGCTACATGCGGCTCAACCGGAGCGGCTGTTCTTGTTGTATTTGGAACTACCGGCTTTGCTGTCTGTGATGCTGCTCCTGCATCTGACAGGAAAGTAGGACGGATGGAAGATGATCCACCAAGTGCCTGTCCACCATAAGTAGGTGTTGTCTTTCTTGCTTCTCCAAATGATGTTGTATTAACTGTATCAAGCTTTGGAGCTGCAGTTCCTGCGAATCTGCTGACAGGTGTAGTTGTCTCTGCTTTCTCAAGGCCTGTAGCAATGATCGTAATGCTGATCTCTTCACCCATGTTATCATTGTCAACTGTACCGAAGATGATATTTACACCATCACCGGCCTGTTCAGTCAGGTAAGTAACTGCATCGTATGCTTCCACGATACCAATATTTCCTGAGAAGTTTACAATAATATCGGTTGCACCGGATACTGTTGTCTCCAGTAATGGTGAATCCATAGCTTCCTTGATCGCATCAACAGCCTTGTTCTCACCGCTTGCAGAACCGATACCGATATGTGCAATACCCTTGTCTCTCATAACAGTCTGGATGTCTGCAAAGTCGAGGTTGATAAGACCCGGTTTATTGATCAGGTCTGTTACACCCTGAACACCCTGCTGAAGAACCTGGTCTGCTTTCTTTAAAGCATCCGGAATACTGGTTCTCTTATCACAGATCTGTAATAACTTATCATTTGGAATAACGATCAGTGTATCAACATTCTCTTTTAATCTTGCAATTCCTTCCATCGCATTCTTCATACGAGGCTTTCCTTCAAAACCAAATGGCTTTGTTACAACACCAACTGTCAGGATACCAAGATTTCTTGCCATCTCCGCAACAACAGGTGCTGCACCGGTTCCGGTACCACCACCCATACCACATGTTACGAATACCATGTTGGCATCTTTGATAATATCTGCTATCTCTTCTCTATTCTCTTCAACTGCACTGGCACCGATCTCAGGCTTTGCACCTGCACCAAGTCCCTTTGTCAGCTTCTCACCAATCTGAATCTTTGTTGTAGCTCTGCTTAATGAAAGTGCCTGTTTATCCGTGTTGATCGCTATCAGCTCCACACCTTCTACATTTTCATCAATCATTCTGTTTACTGCATTGTTACCAGCGCCACCTACTCCTATTACCAGTATTCTAGCTGGTGTTCTCTCATCGTTAGACTTTATTTCGAGCAAGGTTGTTTCCTCCTTCTATATATTTCTTTATAATTCCTGTACAGCTCCCTCCCCCGGTTGTCTTCATTCTGTAAGCAAGTCACAGGCTGCAGATCTGGCACCCGCAACCCAAAGTACAGGGAGTGTACATCTATATAATCGCATTAATATCTTAATAATACGATTTTTTCATAAATAACGCAACAACTTTTTGTTTTAAATTTTACTTATTTTCCTTAAATATTGCGTTTCCACTGCTTGCCGAATAATCCGACAGATCCAGGGTTCCACTTTTCCCTTCCAGTTTGGAAAGAATGCTTTCCAGATTCATAAGCTTGTCCTCCAGCCCGGATCCGCTTCCAAGCTCTATTTTGATCTTGTCCTTATACAAGATGATCTCATTGTCATTATTAAACCGGATTTCATCGATCAACAGCTTGTTCTTATCGATCAACTGTGTCATCGTCAAGATCTCCTGAAACATATCCTCGTCCGTTACAGGGAGTTTTTCACCCACAACGATACGGTCAAATTTCAATCCCTGAATACACGGAACATCCTCCAGTTTTTCGGAAGACGTTTCAAGCACGCGGCCATCATTATCAAAATAAATGTACTGATCCATATAGCTCACACAACCAGCCATGGACTTCTCATATACTGTGATCGTTATGGTATGTCTTCCAATCACTTCGATCTGAAATTTATCAATAAAGGTTACATCCTCTACCGGATGCATTCTGTTGTCCAGATAGAAAAACAGGGTATTATCCGCTTTTTTCCCTTTTGTTACAATATCTATGATCTCATCCTCTGTATAATGCACATTGCCGGACACCTGTATCTTGGTCAGACTGTAGCATTTCAGGATATAGACATAGGCACTAAGGCATATAAGCAGCAGCGCGCCAAGAATGATCAGCAGAATCTTACCTGCCTTTCTTCCCTTTTTCTTTTCAGTTTCGCTCTCTGTTCTCCTGTTCTGCATCTTTTATATCTTCCTATCCATTTTATCTTCCCGGCTTCATCTGTCTGGCAACAGCAAGCACCAGTCCCATCTCAAGAAGCATGAAACATATCGAGCTTCCACCATAACTGATAAATGGAAGCGGTACACCGGTCGGTGGTATCGTATTTGTTACAACACTGATATTGATCAATACCTGAACAGCAACATGTGCCATAACACCGGTTGCGATCAGACCTCCAAACCGTTCACCGGAATTGATTGCGATCAGTGCGCATCTGTATATCAGGACCACAAACATTGCGATTACAAGTGCCGCACCAAATAAACCAAGCTCTTCACAGATAACGGAAAAAATCATGTCATTATGGGACTCTGGTATAAATCCCATCTTCTGGATACTGTTCCCAATGCCTCTTCCAAAAAAGCCTCCGGATCCGATCGCATAAAGGGACTGCATCGTCTGGTATCCATCATCGTATTTTTCCGGTGCAAGCCAGATACGGATACGATCTGCACGATAGCCTGCTGTTGCAATAAATATCACGCACATCAGGATTCCGATCAGCCCCATCAGCACAAACGGCCATTTTTTCGGACTGGCGACAAATACAATGATCACAACAATGCCAAAGCATATGATCGCGGTACTTAAGTTCTCGATCGCGATCAGTATGATCGTTACAAACGGAAGCAGAAGCATCTTCGCCAGACCCTTCAGTGTATTCAGGCTTCTGGGTTTTCTGGTACAGATATCTGCGGTATATACGATCAGCGCAAGCTTTGCAAATTCTGACGGCTGGAATCCAAATGCACCAATATAGATCCATCTGGTCGATCCATGGCTCGCACTTCCTATAATGTAGACCAGCACTAAAAGTGCCATTGCCACATACAGAAAATATTTGGAATATCTTGCATATCTGCGATAATCGATCTTCGATACCAGAAACATTCCAAACAATGCAACAAGTTCAAAAACAAGCTGTCGTTTTGCAAAATATGTACTGTCACCATACAGTTCATCTGCCCGGTAGGAGCTGGTGCTGTAAACCATGACCAGTCCAAACAGAACAAGCCCCAGTACAATGCCAAGCAGCGGATAGTCAAAGTAACGTCCGCTGTACCATAACGGCTTTCTTCTGCTATCTATCTCATTTGTATCTGTGTTCCTGTTTCTGTCATTCAAATATTTCACTCCTTAAAATCGCGGACATATTCTTTGAACATTCTTCCTCTTTGCTCGTAATTATCAAACATTCCCCAGCTTGCACATGCTGGAGAAAGAAGAACTGCTTCTCCATCCTTTGCATTCTCATGACAATATTTTACCGCTCCTAACAGATCGTCTTCAAATACAATATTATGGAATCCGTGTTTCTTGGCAGTCTCTGCGATTTTCTTCGCCGTCTGACCGATCAGAACCAAACATCTGACTTTTCCGTCAAATGCATCGATCCATTCATCATAGGTAGAGCCTTTATCATAGCCTCCACCGATCAGATAAGTCGGTTTTACCATTGCCTGAATTCCCTTGATGGCTGCATCCGGATTGGTTCCCTTGGAATCATTGTAATAATCCACACCAGCCACTGTCTTTACATACTCTATTCTATGCTCTACGGCTTTAAAACTGACTGCAACATCACGAATGACATTGACCGGCACTCCCATATAATAAGAGATACCAACTGCAGCGAGCACATTTTCAACATTGTGGGAACCGAGCAGGATCAGATCCTTTAATGCAAGGACATCGATCTTTTCTCCATTTGCCTCGATCACAATGTGACCATCCTCTACATATACACCGCCTGCAGGCTTCTCCAGTCTGCTGAAATATACAACTCTTGGACGGATTCCCTCTGCCATTGCTCTTGTATGATCATCATCATAGTTTAATACAACCACATCATCTTCTGTCTGATTCTTTGTGATCGACTTCTTGACATTTCCGTAATTTTCAAATGTATAATGACGGTTCAAATGATCCGGTGTCAGATTTAAGATTGCACTGACATTCGGATGAAAATCCACGATCGTCTCTAACTGGAAGCTGCTGATCTCTGCCACTGTTGCACTGTCATCATCGGTTGTATCACAAAGCTCGGTATATGGAATACCGATATTTCCAACTACGATCGTCTTCGGATTCCACGCCTTTACGATCTCGCCAACAAGTGCCGTCGTCGTTGTCTTGCCATTTGTTCCTGTGATCGCAGCGATCTTTCCTTTACCAAAATAATATGCAAGCTCAATCTCACTCCATACCGGAATGCCTGCTTTCTTTATATCCTCTACAAATGCAGAATCAACCGGAATACCTGGGCTTATAACCATAATGTCTGTCTGCTTTAATACTTCATCCGTTAATTTTCCAAGCAGAATCGTAACAAGTTCTGACTGGGAGAGTTTCTCCATCAGATCATTTTTATCTCTTTTTTCATTTTCGTCAAACAGCGTAACCTTTACGCCATGAGCGATCAGCAGCTTTGCTGCACTGATGCCGCTCTTACCTGTACCAGCCACTAAAGCATTTTTAAAATTCATCTTCATATCCTCCGTATTAAACAGCCAGTAAACCTACAACACAAAGTACGGCTGTTACTATCGCAAATATTGATACAACCTTTGTCTCAGGCCATCCGGAAAGCTCAAAATGATGATGGATCGGTGCCATTTTGAACACTCGTTTTCCAGTCAGTTTGAATGAAACTACCTGGATGATAACCGATAATACTTCTATAAAATAAATGAATGCCACGATCAGAATAAATAATGGCATCTTCAGCATGTATGCGATCGATGCTACAAATCCGCCAAGTGCAAGAGAACCGGTGTCACCCATAAACACTCTTGCAGGGTATACATTATATACAAGGAATCCTAACAAGCTTCCCATTGCTGCACAGGAGATAGGCGCAAGACCGGATCCGGTTCCGATCGCAACAACTGTAAAGAATGTAGCGATCAATGCTGTTACGGAAGAAGCAAGGCCATCCAGACCATCTGTGAAGTTTGCACCATTTACTGTTCCAAGTACAACAAAGAATAACAAAACGATATAAACCCATTTATCAAGAACAACTGTCTTACCGACAAATGGAATAATGATCTCGTTGTTGATCTCGGTATATTTCTCAATATAATATGCAAAAACTGCTGTTACAACGAACTGTCCGAGCATCTTCTGCCATGCACGAAGTCCCAGGGAACGCTTCATAACGACTTTGATATAATCATCCAGAAATCCGATCAGGCCAAAACCAAGTGTTACAAACAATACCGGAAGGATATCCGGATAATCCTTCATATAAAATAACGAGGTAATCACCAGACTCAACAGAATGATCAGTCCGCCCATTGTCGGTGTTCCTGATTTCTTCAGATGTGTTTCCGGTCCATCATCTCGTACAAACTGTCCGAATTTCAGTTTCTTTAAAAATGGGATCACGATCGGGCTTAACACCACGCTGATTCCAAACGCTATAAGTATCGGTAAAATAATTGAAAAATCCAAGTTCATTTCTTTGTACTCCTTACCCGTCATTTCATTTTGAAATGGCTATATTTTTCCTCACGTATGAGGTAATTTTCTTATTCCTCTTTTGGTATTCCCAGATATGGAAGGATATTGGAAAATACCTCCTGTATGACAGGGGCTGCTATCGTTCCTCCATAATATACTCCTGTCGGTTCATCGATCATAACAAATGCCATGACCTGCGGATCATTTGCCGGTGCAAATCCTAGGAAAGATGATATGTATTTTCCGGTTCCTCTCGGATACTTCTCACTGGTTGCTGTCTTGCCGCCAATCCGGTATCCCTCGATCTGCGCCTTGCTGCCTCCGCCTTCTGCCACAACAGACTCCAACAGATCACGCATTGTCGCCGATGTTTCACTACCGACCGCCCCCTGGGTGACCGGATATTGAAGCTCCGTCATAACCTGGCTCTCCGCATCCACCACCTTCATACCGATATGTGGTGTGATCTTATTCCCACCATTTATAACGGTTGCTGCAGCAGTCACAAACTGGATCGGTGATATCTGAAAGGACTGTCCAAATGACATCGTTGCCAGTTCTACCGGTCCGATATCGGAAAGCTTATGCATAATGGAATTTGCCTCACCCGGAAGATCGATCCCGGTTTTCTGAAACAATCCAAGCTTCTGATAGGTCTGATACAGATTCGTGGCTCCTGTCCGTTCTCCGATCGTCATAAATGCCGGATTGCAGGAATTCATCAGTGCATGCCGGAAGTCCTCCGAACCATGTCCTGTCGTCTTATGGCACCGGATCCTGCGATCCTCCACGATCTTATATCCCGGACAGTAAAAGGTATCCGATAAGGATACGGTTCCAGCCTCAAGGGCTGCTGTCGCTGTCACGATCTTAAAGGTAGATCCCGGTTCGTACGTATCACTGACTGTAAAATTACGCCACATATTGTTTAACGCATCCATCTTCTCACCGTCAGCCACACTCTCGTATCCAGCCAGATCCATGTTCAACTGAAATGGCTGGTTCAGATCATATTCCGGCACATCGACCATGGCATAGATCTCTCCATTCTGCGGATTCATAATGATCATTGCCACCCGTTTTGCCTGCTTCTCTTCCATAACGGAAAGAGCCGCCTGTGTTGCATATTTTTGTATTGTCAAGTCCAGTGAAAGTACCAGGTCATCTCCCGGTACAGGACTTACTCTCGTTTCTTTTACATTCGGCAGTTCGATTCCCTTTGCATCCGTTACTGTATGAATGCTTCCGTCCTCTCCTGCCAGGATCTCATTATACCAGACCTCAAGGCCAACGATTCCCTGATTGTCTGCTCCTGTAAAGCCAAGAACCTTGGATGCAAGGCTTCCATAAGGATAATACCTTTTATAGTCCTCGTCAACCTTAATTCCGGCAACATTTAATTCCCGGATCTGATCTCCGGTTTCCTTCGCAACGTTTGTTGCGATCAATTCACGGGATGATACCTTGGTTACTTTTTTGCGTATCTCCGCTTCTCCCTTATCCAGATATTCATTCAGAACCTGTATGACTGCTTCTTCATCCTCAATCTGGCTGTGGATGACCGATACGGAACAGACTGCTTTATTATCAGCCAGGATATTTCCATTTCTGTCGTATATCCTTCCTCTTGGTGCTTTGATGCTTCGTTCTCTTTCATGAAGCCCGGTTGCTGCACGATTATAATAATCCGCTTTTGCAACCATCAGATAAGCAAGTCTTCCCATCAGGAAAACCGCAGTCATTACGATCGCTATACATGTAAAATATATCTTTCTCCGATTATAACTATAAAGCTTCATTCTGCCCGCCGGATTTATTTATCCTTATATCTTATTACTTTTTCCGGACAAATATGCCTTTTCTGTCAGTCTGCCAGATATTCCCTTGTTTATTCATCCTGAACTTTGGCTTCTGTTGTTTCTTCGGAGGTTGTTTCTTCTGAAGTGCCATTTTCAGATACTGCTTCTGTTGTTCCCTCAGAGGTTACATTCTCTGAACCGGTATCTTCCGCTGTTGTATCTCCCTCTGCAGTGCTTCCTTCTTCTGTTGTTCCCTCGCCTGTTGAATCTTCTACATTGCCTTCAAATGGAGAGCTGATCGGCTCATCTTTTCCATTATACGTTACATCTTCATCACTGCTCTGATATACATTCATATATGGGAGCAGATCTTCCATGATCGCATGGAATAACAGTGCTCCGGCACCGGATGTAGACTGACTTTCTACATTTGGTTCGTCAACTGCAACATACAGCATGATCTGTGGATTCTCTACCGGTGAGAAACCGATAAAGGATAATACATAATTGCCCTGATTTCTAGGAATCTTTTCTGCTGTACCTGTCTTACCGCCGATCGTATATCCATCAACGGCTGCTCTGGAACCGGTACCTTCTGTAACAACACCTGCCATATACTGCTTCATCAGATCTGAAGTTGTCTTTGAAATCGTCTTGCGGACAAGTTCCGGTTCATTATTCTCTATAATACTTCCATTTTCATCTAAAATCTGTCTGACGGTGTGAGGCGTATAATAATTTCCTCCATTGATCAGTGAACAGAACGCTGCTGCCATCTGGATCATTGTTACATTAATACCCTGTCCAAAGGATGAAGTTGCAAGCTCGACCGGATTCAGTCCTTCTTCATCATACACCAGACCGCTTCCCTCACCGGAAAGATCAATTCCGGTCTGATTACCAAAATTAAATATATCCTGATATTTGGAAAATGTTTCTCTTCCTTCTGATTTTGCGATCTGCATCAAAGCGACATTACAGGACTGCTCTAGTGCCTGCTTTAATGTAAGCGTGCCATCACCACTTCGGTTATGACAATAGATTGGAGATGTTCCCTCTGCAACGATCTCATAGCCTTTACAGAAGAATGTATCGCTGTCTTTCACAACTCCGTCCTCAAGGGCCCCTGCAATCGTAAAAGGCTTAAATGTAGAACCCGGCTCCAAGATATCACTAATGCAATAATTTCTCCATACAGCATCTAATGCTTCATACGTCTGATCACTTGTCAGACCATCAATTGCTTTCTGGAATTCATCATCTGTCATAGATGAAAAATCATATGTGATCTTTTCCGGGTCTTTCTGTTCCTCGGTTGTTGTTTCTATCGTATCTTCAGAAGAACCTTCCTCGCTACTGTCTTCTTCTGTTGATGGTTCTTCCGTACTTTCTGTAACGGTAACCTTCATATTACGAAGTGCATCCGTATTCATCGGTTCGTTCGGATCATATCCATAAGAGGTACTCATGCCAAGGACCTCTGCCGTATCCGGATCCATTGCGATAACACCGATCTTCTTTGCACCGGTCGTCTGCATATATTCTTTTATATTATCTTCAATGATCTTCTGGATATTCAAATCGATCGTAGACACTACAGTATAACCATTCTGTGCAGGTACTGTAACGGATTCTACGGTATTATCATTTGTCAGATATCCATATGTCTTTCCATTTACACCATTCAGGTAACTGTTATAATAGCCTTCGATTCCACCCTGTCCGACATTTCCGCTTACGGTATATCCAAGCAGGTGACAGGCAAGGCTGCCATTTGGATATTTTCTTTTGTATTCCTCCTCAAACCGTACACCAACGACATCTGCACCATCTCTTGTATCGCAATATTCCTGAAATGCTTTTACATCTGCATATTCAAGCCCTTTCATGGCTACCTTATAAAAGGAATCTGTGTTCTGCATACATTCATCGAACTTTGCATCTTCCATTCCAAAATATTTGATCAGCGCTGCCTTTGTTGCCTCTTTTCCCTTATCCGTACGCAGGATATTTTTGGGCTCCAAAATCAGATTGTACACTTTCTCACTGGTGGCAAGAATATTTCCATTTCGATCCACAATGTCTCCCCGTTCAAACGGAATATCCAGACTGTCGTAGGTCTTCTGATCCAGTACCTCTTCCTGATACTCCTGTCCTTTTGCAAGGCTGATATAGATCACACGTCCGATAAGCACAACAAAAAAGAGTAATGCGATACCAAATATTATAACCAGTCTCTGTTTCATTCTCCTAAGAAAATTCTTTGCTTTTGTCGACATATTTTCCCACCTTTGATTTTATTTTTATATTCTGTATCTTAACAGGTTCGGGTATAACGCAAAATTTCCTGAGACTTATTTGGTCTCAGGAACATTTTTGTACTGTATAACATAATCGTCACTGTTCTGTGGATAGTACACAGTCTGTCCCGGCTTCGAATATACCATACCAAGCTCAGTTGTTGCAATCTTATATATTTCATCCAGATCTGTCATGCTGTCAAGTCCTGAACTGTATTCTGCATTTACATTTAACTGTTCATTCAACTGGCTCTGCAGTGTACTAACTTCATTTTTTCCTTCTTTTACATCTGCCATTAATTTCAGCATTACAAAGCACAAGCCTACTGCACATATTACAGCAAATGATAAGAATAATCCATGTCTTAATTCATCGACCCATCTTCTGTCTCTCTGTCTGACAGCCGGCGCCTGTTTGGTTCTTACCTGTTTCTTTCTCTGTGGCATCTGCTTTCTTGCAGGTGTTGCTGTCTGTTTCTCCTGTCTTCTTCTGGCAGGGCGTTCTGCCGGCATCTCTGTTCTTCTTGCCGGTTCATATTTTCTTCTGACCGGTTCTGCTGAATAATCCAGCTTCCGGACTGTACTTCCATCTATGTAGTAGTGATTCCGTCTTTCTGACATTTTAAAACACCCCTTTTATATATTCATACCTTTTTCAAATACCCGGAGTTTTGCGCTCTTGGATCTTGAATTTGCTTCCATTTCTTCTTCTGTTGGAAGAATTGGTTTTCTTGTTATCACTTTTCCTTTTGATTTTCTTCCGCATGTGCACACCGGAAAATTCGGTGGGCAGATACACGGATTTTCATTTTTACGAAATGCATTTTTTACGATTCTGTCTTCTAACGAATGGAATGTGATGATACATAATCTTCCGCCTGGTTTCAAACAGTCAATCATTCCATCAATGGAATTCGTTAGTACTTCAAGCTCATGATTTAATTCAATACGAATTGCCTGAAATGTCTGCTTGGATGGATGTCCCTGTGCATTTCGTACTTTTGCAGGAATTGATCCACGGATGATATCGTTTAATTCTTCTGTTGTTTCAATCTCTTTTTTCTCACGATACTTCACAATATGGTATGCAATACTTTTTGCAAATCGTTCTTCGCCATATTCTTTGAGTATATGAAAGAGTTCCTGCTCGGTATATCCATTTACGATATCCTTTGCAGTCTTTGTCTGGCGGTCGTCCATCCGCATATCAAGGGGCGCATCAACCCGATATGTGAATCCTCTATCCGCATTGTCGAGTTGATATGAAGATACGCCAAGATCCAGCAATATCCCGTCCACTTGAAGTATATTTAGCTCGTCTAGTATGCTTTTAAAATTCTGATAGTTATCTCTTACGACTGTAATGCGGTCACCGTACTCCGCCAGTCGTTCTTTTGCTGTTATAATCGCCTCACCATCCTGATCAATACCGATCAGATGTCCATCCGGTCCAAGTCTTTTGGCTATCTCTTTCGAATGTCCGGCTCCTCCAAGAGTTCCATCCATATAAACACCATCCGGTCTGATATTCAGATTTTCAATGGTTTCATCCAGTAAAACCGATGTATGTTTAAATTCCATAACTACCACTTCTGTCCTTATATTCTGAAATCCAGTTCATCCAGCTTGTCTGCAATCTCATCCATGTTCAGGGATTCTTCATTATTGATCTCGTCCCATGCTTCCTTATTCCAGATTTCTGCTTTCTCTCCGTTACCTATAATGACAACATCTTTTTCGATGTTGGCAAATGTACGAAGTGTCTGTGGAATGATCACTCGTCCTTGTGCATCTGTTTCGCACTTTACTGCTCCTGAGTTGAAGAAACGCTTGAACTGTCTTGCACTCTTATTCGTCATCGGAAGCTGGTTCAACTTGTCCGCAAACTGCTGCCATTCATCATTTGGATAAACGTACAGACAATTGTCCAGACCTTTTGTGATCATGAAGGTGCAGCCGAGTTCCTCTCTAAGCTTGGATGGCATGATAAGTCGCCCTTTGGTATCTAATCTGTGTTCATATTCACCTGTTAAACACTTGGACACTTATTCCACCTTCTTTCGACTCATTTCCTCCACTTTGTGGCACTAATCCACCACTTCACTCCACTTATAGGGTAATTCTATACTACTTAACTAAAAAAAGCAACCACAAATATGAAAAATTCACATTTGCGATTGCCTTAATTTTTCATGTAATGTCTGGAACTTCAAGATGGTATGGCGCTGTATATAAACACACGACCTGCTGCGTTTCTATTCGACTCGCACGCCGATTTGTCAGCAGTCGCCCTAACTCACCCTTATGGGTTCAAACAAGGGCTTGGTGCTGACAGCTAGTGCAAGTCTCATAAACGAAACTACACAAACGTCGATGTTGTTTATATACAGCGCCATACCATTCTGAAATTCCAGACTTTTAAAAAAACAAGCAACGTACCCCTTAATTTTATCTTTACCATATAAAAAGGACATCCACGCCATTGTGGATGTCCCGTTTGTATGTTTGTATGTGTTTTTACACCTGAGTGTACATTCCGGTGGGGGATGATCCCATTTTTAGAAACACGCAACCTTGTACATATTCTTTCTGCTGATCACACCTATGTCTTCCAGAGTGTTCACCATTCTGTATACCGTTGCGATTCCTATGCTGTCATCTCTTTTGACAGCCTTGTAATATATTTCCTTACAAGAAGAACAGTCTTCATCCAGAATAATATCTAACAGAATGCATCTCTGTTTTGTAATGCGAAATCCCTGTTTTCTAAGCTTCTCGATCACTGCATCCTTCCGGTTTGGTTCTCCCTGATATCTTACATAACCAAACACATTGTCATTACGGATTTCCTGAACAATCATTTTATTCCTCCATTTTTATATCAATAAATATAACTACTACGTTCTTATGTTGGTTAGTATATTCTAACATTCGTTAGTTGTCAATAATTATTTATATATTTTGTGAACAAATAACTGTTTTTTCCGAATCCCGGTGACTACTGTTCAATATCTATGGCTTCTGCAGCTTCTGTCTGATCCACATCCTGATCTTCCTGTGGTTCTTTACAGTATGCAAATGTAATCACAGCCTTAAACAGATCTCCATCGATCACAATGTTAAAATCCGCATGTTGAAGCTGACACAGGCTTCTTGTAATGGATAAGCCGAGTCCGCTTCCCTCTGTATTTCTGGAACTGTCACCTCTTACAAAGCGTTCCATCAGTTCATCACTTGAAATATTCAGCGGTGCTTCTGATATGTTCTTGAACTCTATACATACCTTCGCAGGTTCTTTGATGCTCTTTTTAAGATCACGGATCACATTTCCATCTTCATCGGTTATATAAGTATTTACATATAACCGAGTCCCCGGCATCGTATATTTGAATGCATTATTTAATAGATTATCAAATACTCTC
Source organism: Coprococcus ammoniilyticus (assembly GCF_025567345.1). Taxonomy (NCBI): domain Bacteria; kingdom Bacillati; phylum Bacillota; class Clostridia; order Lachnospirales; family Lachnospiraceae; genus Coprococcus; species Coprococcus ammoniilyticus. The sequence continues at coordinate 138,266 of NZ_JAOQJS010000004.1, read as the reverse complement.
CAGAGGTGTCTGCCATCTGCTTCGATCCCTGCGCGATCCTTTGCGAGATTCGTTACCAGCGTGATGTTCTTCTGCATCAATTTGTCAATATATTCACCGGATGCCTGTTCTGCGATCATATTCGCATCCATGTTTACAAGCTCTACCTTTACATTTCCGGTCGATGCCTTAGAAGCATCCACAAGATCCACGATCAGTTTTTTTAACCTTGCTGACTGCCTTGCTATTACTTCTATATAAGAAGCCTCAGGTTCTTTTTCAATATCCTCCTTCTGAAGCAGATCGACATAGTTAATAATAGAAGTAAGCGGTGTCTTGATATCATGCGATACATTCGTGATAAGCTCCGTCTTCATCCGTTCACTTTTCATCCGGTCATCTACCGCAAGCTGGACACCTTCATTGATATGATTCAGATTCTCGCCATGTTCTTTGAACTTTCCAAACATGAATCTTGTATTTACCTTATGACCATACTCGCCCTTTGCAAGCTTGTCACCACCCTGGAAAAGCTCCTGCATCATACAGACAAATGCCATATAGGCAATTGCACAGATGATCTTCAACAGCATTAATACAATAAATCCAGCTTCATTTATATATACAGCATTAAAAACAAGCAATGCTACTATAATTTCAACGATCGTAATTACGATATACAAAAGGAACGCTTTTATTATAAATGGAACCTTGCTGAATACATACCGGAAAAATGCGGTTATCTTTCCCGATTTTCCAAATAGTTTGCGACCCAGTCTGACAATCCATGATGTATTAAGCAGATTCGACTGTTTGACTCTTGCGATCAGATTGTTGATCAGTAAAAGTCCGACCGTACAGATACAACCCAAACCGATCAGACATACAATAGTCTCAATATCATGTCCTGTAATATTGCTATCAATAAAATAATGAAGCCGGTCTGTACCGCTGTAACTATAATAAGCATATGATAAGGAATAACTGATATTCTGTGCAAAAGCAATCAACAGACTTATCAAAACGACTATTCCAGTCAATATAATTTCAACCGGAACCTTTTCTGTTTTTCTTACAACACCGTCTTTACCGGATAATACCATACTTGTGATCATGAATATGATACACAAAACAAAATCAAGTCCAAAGAAGAGCAGGATTCTGTTCTTTCCCGAAGCAGCCTTGCTGATCGCCTGTAGGCTCTTATTCATACGTGAAGAAACGTCAGATGTGCCGTCGATATATAAATTACCGGAAGCATATATCGTAATATCGTCTCCTGCATAATTGCCAACGATTACGGTATATCCATCTTTTATGATCGGATAATACATATCATCCTCCGCATAATACTCGTACTGCTTTGTCGTTCCGTTTGCTGTGATCGCTATCTGATTTCTATTATAAGAAATCGTTACTCCCTCCGGCGTATTGTATGAACCGGAACTCTCTATTTCCTCCTCCATTGTTGTTGAATCTTCTGATGTTGCAGACTCTTCCGATATTCCTGAATTCTTGGTTTCGGCTTCCGTCTCTGCTTCCGTATCTGTGGTATTTCCCTCCAGATCACTCAGATCAATTCCATAATCATCAGACACCTCTGACCTGGAAAGAGCTGCTTCATCCGGCATACGCAGGTTAACATAATTATAATTGTTTCCTTCTTTTTCCACACCGATACTCTGTGCTTCCTTATAGGTATCATATCTCAGAATCTTTCCTGTAGGAATACCGGTCGTCGTACTGACAACTGCTTTCTCTCCTAAAACTCCATATACTAATGCTTTTTCCGGCAGATTATCTGTCTGCGCCAGCATAATGGAATTTGATTCACCCGTTTTTGAAGAATCCCAATCATCACCAACACTCACATACAGATCTGTTTTCGCATATCCATATATTTTCTCCAAATCCTCTTTATAGGTACGATCATATTTATCAAATGCATTTTCCTTTTCCGACAACAGCATCAGAAAATCACTTGCATCGACAACATTATCATGATTCATATCCTTTTTCTGCAAAGCATCGGGATCGTATTCATAGTCTCCCCATTCATCATCACTGTAACTGATATCCAGAGTATTTCTAATATACTCGGCACCACGATTCACACAGGTAGTCAACATCTCGCTCTGATAATCCGCTTCCAGTTCTGCCCGCAGCTCCGATTCCGATCTGCCCTGAAATATTCCGGCTTCATACATATCAAGCAGTACATAACCCAATATAAATCCAACGCTACAGGTGATAAAAAATAACGTATAAATCAGTAATTTAAAAGGATTGTTATTTTTTAACTTATTCATGTTTCGCATTCTCCATTCCTGTCAGACTGTATAGAGGTTTACTGATATTCCATCTTATAACCTCTGCCCCAGATCACCTTGATATATCTTGGTTCTCCGGGATTGATCTCTATCTTTTCACGCAAATGACGGATATGGACAGCTACCGAACCTTCGGCTCCGAGCGGTGTTTCTTTCCAGACTTCCTTGTAAATATCTCTCGGTGAAAATACCTGTCCCGGATGTTCCATCAGAAGTCTTAAAATATCATATTCTGTCGGTGTCAGACTGACCAGTTCGCCATCGACCGTAACCTGCTTGGAATTATCATTCAACTCAATTCCCCCGATCACGATTGCATCTTTCTTGATCTGTCCGCTTCCAAGCTGCATATATCTTCGAAGCTGCGATTTCACTCTGGCGATCACCTCTACCGGATTAAACGGCTTGGTAATGTAATCATCTGCACCCACTTCCAGTCCAAGGATCTTATCTGTATCTTCACTCTTTGCGGTCAGAAGGATAACCGGCAGATTCGTCTCCTCGCGGATCTTTAACATCGCTGTGATCCCATCCATCTCCGGCATCATGATATCCATTAACACCAAATGGATGTCATGCTCTTTGATCTGCTCTAACGCTTCTTTTCCGTTGTAAGCTTCATAAATATTATAACCGGATGTTTTCAGGTAAATCTTTAAAGCTGATACGATATCTTTCTCATCATCGCAAATTAGTATATTATACATTTCTTTTCTCCTCGTCCGAAAATATGATCGTTGTCTGTATCTTATCGGGTACGTGTGCGCACCACGCATTCCTTTTTAGGATACAGCAAACCGCTGATATTTTCCATATCTTTCTTTGACGGTATCATTGTAAGGCTTTCTACCATTAAGATACAATTTGGGATATCCTTAAGATTTATTAAGATGTGGGGACAATAGAAGTGTGGAATGATATATCTTCATTTCGCAAATCACTCTCGTTCTATCCTCGATGCAGCGGTACATAAAGTTGCAAAAGACGCAACTTAAGTACCGGCACTCGGATAGGTTTGCTACATGAAATATATCATTCCACACTTCTATCTGTATATTGGTATGGCAATATAATTATTACACATTTGTTTTTACAAATCTAAATATCATTGTTAACCATGTAAAATATTAAAAGTTATAGATGTCAATTCTTGTCTTTGTTTTTTTTAGGTGATACACTTATTAGGCTTATTTAAGATTTTTCAAATGCATAGAATGCATGAAACACATAATGCACTATTAAAGTTTTTTATAAAGGAGTTTGATACATATGACAAAGAAAGAGGTTCTGGAAATCCGGCATCAGTTTGCGCAGGCTACCTGTTCGATCGATAAGATCTGCGGCTGCTATGTGGATGGTGACAGACGTAAAATTGCGACAATGAAGGAAGCGTTTCTCTCTCTGCCGAAGGAGGAAGCTTTTAAATATTTTGAGATTTTTAAGAAGAACTTGTCCGGCTCGATCGGAAAGAATCTGATCACGATGCCGTTTCCCACAGATTCGGAATTTGACGGCGGTACGCAGGAATTTCTGTTAAAGCTGCGTAACAGCAAATTAGAAGATGATGAACTGATCGACCAGTTCTATGATAAGGTAATCGAGAATTATGACTATACCGGAAACTATCTGATCCTGCTGATCCATGATACATATGACGTACCCGGAAAGACAACAGACGGACTGACAATGGATGATGCCTCGGATGAGATCTACGAATACATCATGTGCTGTATCTGCCATGTAAATCTGTCAAAGGCAGGACTTAGTTATTTTGATTCGGAGAACACCTTCCACAACCGTATCCGTGACTGGATCGTGGATGTTCCTGATATCGGTTTCCTGTTCCCTGCATTTATCGACCGGACAGCCGATATCCATAATGTCCTCTACTATACGAAGAAGCCGGAGGAAATCCATGAGGAATTTATCCGCTATATTCTCGGAACGGGAATGCCTGTAACTGCCGGTAATCAGAAAGAGGCGTTCCAGACGATCATCACCGATACACTCGGAATGGACTGTGATTATGAAGTGATACGAAATATCCATGAGAATCTGAATGAAATGATCGAGGAACAAAAGGATAGTCCGGAACCACTGACCTTATCCAGGAATTCATTAAAGAATCTTCTGGAAACCTCGGGAGTATCCGAAGAAAAACTGCAGACCTTTGATGCAAACTTTGATCGCGCCGCTGCTGCTTCCATGAACCAGCGTCCGGTTGCCGAAGGTTCCGAAGAGACTCTGCCTGCACCGGCTCCGGGAAAAGTACAGCTCTATGCAAATAATATCGCCAGTACAAAATCATTTGAGATAAAGACTCCGGAGGTTGTGATCAAGGTCAATCCTGACCGCGCCGATCTCGTAGAGACCCGTGAGATCGATGGACGGAAATGTATCGTAATCGAGATCACAGATGAAGTATCCGTAAACGGAATTCCTGTAAAATATTAAAAAATGCCCCACTGATCATACAAATGCCTGTAAGCAGATATCTTCCTATGATCAGTGGGGTATATTTTTTTACACCTGTATCTCCACATGACTGCCGCCCTGATGATCCTTAGTAACCAGGATCTGGCGGTCGATACGATGCTTCAGCTCTTCCACATGAGATATGATACCAACCAGATGATCGGACTCGGACAACTCAGCCAGTACATTTAATGCCTGCTCCAGAATATCAGAATCCAGAGAGCCAAAGCCTTCATCGATAAATAATGTATCAATTCTTACACCTGCCGCATTTGCAGATACAATATCGGCAAGTCCAAGTGCCATAGACAGAGATGCTACAAATGCTTCCCCGCCGGACAGTGTTTTGACATCTCTTTCTTTTCCTGTCCGATGATCCAGCACGAACAGATCAAGCCCTCTGTTTCCTGCAGTCTTCTGTCCGCGTTTCAGCTCAAACTGGTTGCATACGATCTGGCGCAGTCTGTGATTCGCATTGTCTATAATGCGGTCAAAATAGACCTCCTGTATATAGGTTTCCAGCTTATAATTACCAAGTGCAGCCTGTGAAAGATCCTGAAGCTTACTGTATCTCTTATAGATATTCAGATATGCTCCATAATCCTTCTTTAATTTGCTGTATGCTGCCTTATTCTTAACTAATCGTTCCGCGATCGCATCATGCCTGATGGCAACACTGTTTTTCTTCCGGATCGTGCGTTCTATCTGCCCGGATATCTGTTCAAGCAGAACCGTTGATGCCGTACAGAAATGTGTATAACATTCTCCGTAGCCGCCTGCCTGCTTTTCCAGTTCCTGTTCATCTGCAAAATCATTTTCTTGATTGCTGTCAGGAAGCTTCTGTATCACACTTTCGTCATTTACAGATGTGTTCATTTCTCCGCTGTCCGTTTCAAGTGCAGAAAGAACATCTTTCTCCAACTGCCATTCCTGTCTGTATTGCATATTCTGATCTTCTGCATCACGCTTCAGATTTGTTTCCAGTGCAGAGAGTTCCTTTGCAAGTTTATTATAAGTATCTCTTGCCTCTGTCTTCTTCCGGTTCACCTCGGCAATCTCATTTCTCACCTGTTGCAGTTGCTTCAGGATATCCGACTCATCCCCCCGGATCTCCTGTCGCATCTGTGCCGCGGCTGCCTGCTTTGCCGTGTAACTCCGGTCTGCCTCCTGATATTCCTCTGTTACCCGCACTTCCGTTTCTTCCAGTTCTTTTATCTGCAAACGAAGCTCGCCAAGCTGCCTTTTATGTTCTTGATAACTTCTGTGCTCTTTCTCAAGTGTCCGCAGTCTGGCTTCTGTTTCCTCTGTCCTTTTCTCCCAGATTACATGCAGTTTTCTGACCTCATCTATCAGAACATCAGCCTGTACTGTCTGATCCGGTATGGTAAAGGCTGCCATCTCCATAACCGCTGCTGTTGTCTGATTCCGTTTTTCTTCCAGACGACCATTCAGGCTTCCAAGCTCATTTTCTTTTCGTCTGAATGAAGCATCCGCCTGATCAAATGCAGCCCGGAGCTTCTTTACCATTTCTTCTGTTACAACAGCTCCGTCACAATGTGCCTTTTCCGGATGTGTCTTACTTCCACAGACCGGACACGGTGTTCCCTCCTGTAGGTTTGCTGCCAGTTCTCCACAGATCTGATCATTCCGATTTCTGATAGCTTCCTCGTAATTCGCATTTGCCTGATTCCGCTTCTCAAATGCACTCCGATTATCAACCACCATCTGCTGTTTCTTAATTTCCAGATGATCAATCTCCAGACATTCTTTTTCAAGCTCCTGTAACCGCTGCATACGTTCTGCAATCTGTTTCTTTTCTGTCTGAACCTTCTCAAGCTTCACCTGTGAAGTGTCACCCGGATTCACGATCTGTTCCAGCTCCTCGGTCTGCTTCTGAAGTTTCTTCTTTGTTTCAAGAATATCCTGTCTTTTCTTTCCTGCCTGATGGCATACCTGCTCCACAAGCAGCAATTCTTTCTCCATCTCATTTAACCGCACAAAAGAATCTGCCTGTTTCTGAAGCTCCGCCTGTCTCAGCATAAGCGGTTCTGTAGACTGTGCTTCCATACTATGATTCTGTGCTTCTGCACTGACAAATTCCTGCTTCACCTGTCTGTATGCATCGAGATGTGCCACATAGCCATCATAGGTCTGACCGATGATTCTCTTATTTTTCTCGATTGCTGTATACCAGTTGTCATATTGGTTATTGGTCTGTGTATAACTCTCAATCTGATGATGCAGATCTTTCGCCTGCTTTTCTTCGATCTGATTCAGACTGTGCAGCTCTTCCAGAATATCATCAAATGCAAGATGACGGTTTTCCAGATGCTCCGGCAGATCCTGAAGTCCTGTTTTATAAAGCTCCGTTTCATCCGGCAGCTCTACTCCCTCTATCGTACGATCTACCTTTGCAACAAGCTCTGTATAGACCCCCTCTGCCTCTTTACAGTCCTGTGCGATCCTGTTCTGGATATATTCATAAATCTTCGTATCAAATATCGTCTTAAAGATATCGCTTCGGGTCTTCGTATCCGCAACTAACAGCTTCTTAAAATCTCCCTGTGCGATCATCGCAACCTGTCGGAACTGATCGGCCGTAAGTCCCAACACTTCTCTTACCCTGCCGATCACCCCTGCTGTCCGCTTACCATCAATATCTGCCGCTTTCAGCTCTGTCTCCTGTCCATCCTCCATCCAGCGCACTTCTGCCTGCTTCATGGATTTGTATCCCGGTCTCTCATACGCTGGACTTCGCCAGACCTTATATTCATGACCGCCGCTTTCAAATAACAGCTCTGCATAGGTAAGCTGCTTTGGATCTGCAAAATCACTTCGGAGCATTTCACCGTTTCGTCCGGTGTTATTCTTCCCGCTTCCTGCGCTGGTCTCTCCGTAAAGGGCATACATGATTCCGTCAAATATCGTTGTCTTTCCCGATCCGGTATCTCCCGAGATCAGAAAAAGCCCCTGTTTCCCAAATTTTCGAAAGTCAATCTCCGTTTTTTCTATATACGTTCCAAACGCTTCCATTGTAAGTACCAGTGGCCGCATCATCTTCACCCCTGTCTCTGTTCATAATAATCCCGGATCAACTGTCTGATATAAACTGCATTTTCATCGGACAGCTCCCGTTTCATCTTTCTGTTATAGAAATCCGCAAATGCCTCATCAGGTGCAAGATTCTTCACGTCCTCAAGTGTCCGTTCCTGTTCCGTTCTGCTGCCATCTGCCATCTGGAATTCTACTGACATCAGGTTCTTATACACGGTCCGAAGTCTCGCCTGAACATCAATGATCGTTTCCTTATCCGTTAGCACAATTCTCGCATAATCTTCATTTGCTTCCCGGCTCATGGCTTCATCAAGTGTACCCGTAAAATTGTACCACGCATGAAGCTGGTGCAGGGGCAGTTCACGGATCGAAAGCTTTCCTTTTTCTCCAAGTTCTACCACTGTGACAGATTTCTGATCGTCGGCTTCCGACATAGAATAGATAACCGGTGTGCCACAATACCGAATCTCCGGCTTTCCGATCTGCTGTGGAGAATGAAGATGTCCAAGTGCCACATAGTCAAATATATCAAATACCGTACGGTCAATATTATCCAGTCCACCGATCGATATTGTCTCCGAATCCGACCGCCGGTTCACTCCACTATTTGTTACGTTCTGATGGGTGATCAGTACATTTCTTTTCCCCGGATCAACTTGCATGGCTGCAACTGCCTGCTGCATGGCTTCTGTATATGTTAAGGCTGCTGACTCTTTCTCCGGTTCTTCTGTTAAATCCGATAATGTATTTTTTACGTTTGCCGGCTTTACAAACGGCATCAGATAAAAATTCACATCTCCCCATTTATCCTGCATCGTCACCTTCATGGCTTCTCCACCATAGGTTCCTTTCATATATATATTCTGCTTTTTCATGATACTGCTGGCAAAATCCAGACGTTCTGCCGAATCATGATTGCCACTGATAATGAGGATGATCGTTCCGCTGTCTGCAAGTTCAGTCAGGAATTCATCAAATTCTGTTACTGCTTTTGCGGATGGAACTGCTTTGTCATAGATATCTCCTGCGATCATCACGGCATCCGGCTGTTCTTCTCTTACATATGCAAGGATCTGGTCAAACACATAGCGCTGGTCTTCCCACATCTCATATCCATTTACGATCTTGCCAATGTGCAGATCCGACAAATGAAACAGCTTCATCGTTGTTATCTCCTTTCCCATACATGTTTTCCATGTTTCCCGGACGAAAGTTTCTATCCTTAGTAACTTATTACGCAAATCGCTCTCGCTCTGTTTTCATGCAGCGGTTCTAAGCTCCCACTTCGTGGATCGCTAAGTACCGGCATTCAAACAGGTTTGTTCCATAAGTTCAAAGGATAGAAACTTTCTGTCTTTGAAATGAATGTTGTTTTTTAAATAAGTTAAGTTTAGCATTATGAAGCAAGGGGGTCAATATTCTTCGAACTTTCGAAATCGCTACACACATGCGCATTCCGGACTATCGTCCTTCATGCTTATGTGTCCCCCTCCCTCTACCTGTAAAAATAATACGATTTCTCCGTTCTTCGAACTTTCGAAATCGCTACACACATGCGCATTCCGGACTATCATCCTTCATGCTTATGTGTGTTTATCCGTCAAATAAATAAGCAGCGTTGTCTGTACACAGACGCGCTGCTTATTTGCTTGACGGATTTATTTTTACATCTTGAACATTTTCTTTTTCTTGAGGATTAGGGCTATGATAATACAGATCAGAACGATGATGCCACATACAATGTAGAAGCCGTATGGGGTTTCTGCGAGAGGCATCCACTTACCTGATACGTTCATTCCATAGATACCGGATATGATCGTCGGGATCGCCATTACGATAGTGATAGCCGCTAAGAACTTCATGATATTGTTCAGGCGGTTATTGATAATCGTCGTCATCAGTTCTCTTGTACCGCTTATGATATCTCGATAGATTCCGGTCATCTCGATAGCCTGTTTGTTCTCGACCATAACATCATCCAGAAGCTCCTGATCCTCCGGGTACTGCTTGATACTGCTGTATCTTGCAAGCTTATCTAATACAACTCCGTTTGCACGAAGTGATGTTGCAAAGTATACAAGGTTAGATTCCAGTTCGTGAAGATCAATCAGATCCGCATCCTCTGTCTCATCCTGGATTCGTTGCTCGATCAGATTTCTTCTGCGATCCATAACTCGCAGATAATACTGATAGGTCATGCAGTTTCTATATAAAATCTGGTACATGAAGCGCATCCGTTTCTTTGTACTGAATTCCTTTACCTTTGACTCAATAAATGCATCCAGAACAGGCGTATCCTCCGCGCATACCGTGATCAGAATGTCCTTTACGAGGATAATACCCAAAGGAATAGTTGTATATGCTTCGCGTTCATTTCTCATCTCGATCGACGGAATATCGACAAGGATCAGTGTATAACCATCTTCGACCTCCACACGGGAGCTCTCCTCATCATCCAATGCAGCTCTGACATCTGCCAGATCAATCTCAAAATCTTCTGCAATCAGTTTGGTCTCATCTACTGTAGGTTTCGTCATACAAACCCACATATTGTCTTCATATTCTGTTATCTCTGACAAAACCTTATGATCTGTTCTATAGAACTTTATCATGCCAAACTACCCACTTTCATATATGGTTTCTTCCATATGAGGATTTCTAACCGAATTTATATTAACACAAAAGCCCACCATGTTCAATCTCAAACCTTATTTTTTACATTCTGTCTGCCGCAGCAAATAGAAAACTGCTCCAAAAGAAACGGTTGTTTTTCCTTTCTGAGATGTATATAATGATGGCATTGAGATTTTATGAAATGAGGTTTTTCTATGGATGCCTATACAAGCTTCGCGCAGGTATACGATGAGCTGATGGATAACATTCCTTATGACGAATGGATATCTTATATCACCAGCCTGCTCCATGAATACAATATCACCGAAGGTCTGGTTGCCGAGCTTGGCTGCGGAACGGGAACAATCACGGAAGGACTTGCCACCGCTGGCTATGATATGATCGGAATTGATGTATCTCCTGATATGTTAGAGATTGCAAATGAAAAAAAGATTGCGAATGGTTTCTCATCCATTATGTATCTCCAGCAGGATATGTGTTCCTTTGAATTATTCGGAACAGTAAATGCCATCGTCTGTGTCTGCGACAGCATCAACTATCTGTCAAATACAGATCAGATCACTACCGTTTTTTCTCTTGCAAATAATTATCTGGAAGCAGGGGGTATCTTTATCTGTGATTTTAAGACCAAACACTATTTCCGGGATGTCGTTGCAGATTCAGTGATTGCTGAGGATCGGGATGATGTCAGCTTCATTTGGGATAATTATTATGATGAGGAACAGAATGTCAACGAGCTTGCACTCAGCCTGTTTCTGAAAGAGGAGGACGACCTGTACCGAAAAACGCAGGAATTCCATTACCAGATCGGACTGACCTGTGAGGACATGATTCGTTGTGTAGAACAGGCAGGTATGGAGCTTCTTGCCATGTATGATGCATTTACACACACGCCAGCAACCGATGACAGTGAACGTGTCTATGTGATAGCCAGAGAAAAACATCACGAAGGCAAATTATATATCTGATCTCCTGCCGTAGTGATTTTAGTCATCAATTTATTATTAAGCACTACTTTTATAAGTACAAGTATTATTTTGTTATTAATCAGCACTTTATAAATGCAGGTATTATTTTTAAAAAGGCACCTTAAAAGTGCAATATTTTACATTATATATAGAAAGAACGAGGAATAACATATGAGTGATTATATTATCAGAGGTATGGCGGCAGATGGACAGGTTCGTTTCTTTGCCGGCACCACAAAGGAAATCGTTGAAACAGCAAGAAGTATTCACAATACCAGTCCGGTTGCCACTGCTGCCCTCGGTCGTCTGCTGACCGCAGGTGCATTGATGGGGGCTGCATGTAAGAATGACTCCGATCTTCTAACGCTCCAGATCCAGTGCAGCGGTCCGATCGGCGGACTGACAGTGACTGCTGATGCGCACTGCAATGTCAAAGGCTATGTCAACAATCCGGAAGTTATCCTGCATGCAAATGATAAGGGAAAACTGGATGTCGCTAAAGCTCTTGATATGGGCGTGCTCTCCGTGATCAAGGATATCGGCTTAAAAAAGCCTTATATCGGTCAGACCCAGCTTGTTTCGGGTGAGATTGCAGAAGACCTGACGTATTATTTTGCAACCTCAGAACAGATTCCAACTTCTGTAGCTTTAGGTGTTCTGATGGAGAAGAACAACACAGTAAAACAAGCCGGTGGCTTTATCATTCAGCTTATGCCATTTGCATCCGAGGAACTGATCTCTGATCTGGAAAAACGTCTGGGTGAATTCACATCCATTACCGCTCTCCTCGACCAGGGTATGGAACCGCTTGATATCGTGAAGCAGATCTTTGAAGGCTATAATGTAGAAGTTACCGATACCATTCCTACGAAGTGGCACTGCAACTGCAGCAAGGAACGTTTCTCACAGGCTGTTATCAGTCTCGGTAAAAAGGAGATTGCAAATCTGCTCGCAGACAATAAGCCGATCGAGGTAAACTGCCAGTTCTGCAACTCCTCTTACACCTTCTCACCAGAGGAACTGGAAAATATGTTACTTGGCAAATAAAACAGAAAACGCTGATCTGTTCCTATGTGAATACTACCAAAGAGTTTATTGACAATGTGAACAGATCAGCGTTTTCTATATTCTTTGAATTGTCTCTATTATTTATCACTTCTTATTATGGTAACGAGTGATGTCAGCAGCAAGAACATCGGATAAAAAAGCTTCGGCATGATCTGAAAAGCAGAAATGGAATCACCCAGTTCTCCTACCGCGGCAATTGCAACTAACATCTGCGCACCATATGGGATCATCCCTTGAAAGATACAGGAAAAAGTATCAAGCAAAGAGGCAGTCTTCTTCGGAGAGATTCCATATTCCTGTGCCATTTCTCCAGCAATCGGATTTGCCATAACGATCGCTACCGTATTGTTTGCAGTTGCAATATCCATTGTTCCGACTAACAACCCCATTCCGAGCTGTCCGCCTTTCTTTCCGCGAAAGATCCTGTGTATCCAACTGAGAAGTGCATCGAAACCGCCATATTCCCGAATCAGTGCACATAACGCCGCTACTAATATTGCTACCATACAGGTTTCAAACATTCCGGAAACACCGGAGCCCATATTTGTCAGAAGATCAACAGGTGCAGTATGTCCCCATATCAGCATAATAAATGCTCCGGATACAATTCCCGTAAGTAATACGATAAATACATTCAGCCCTATAATTCCACCGATCAACACCAGAACATACGGTATGATCTGCACCAGATTATAAGTCTGGCTGACCTGACCCTGTATGTCGGTCTGAAATGAAAGTACAAGAATTAATATCAGCGTTATAACCGCTGCCGGAAACGCAATCCAGAAATTCTCCCGGAATTTGTCTTTCATCTCACATCCCTGTCCATTACATGCCGCAATCGTCGTATCTGAGATAAAAGAAAGATTATCCCCAAACATTGCTCCACCCATAACCGATGCAACACAAAATGCCATATCAAAGCCAGACGCTCTCGACACTGCTACAGCAATCGGTGTTAACAATGTGATTGTTCCAACCGAAGTGCCCATAGCAACTGATACAAAGCAAGCAACAACAAACAAAACCGCTACTGAAAATCTTGCCGGGATCAGTGTCAGCATAAAATATGCTACACTCTCTGCGCTGCTTCTTCCGACTACCCCGACAAACGAACCCGCTGCCAGGAAGATCAACAGCATCGTTATAATATTCTTATCCCCAACTCCCTGTGCCATAATCTCAAGCTTCTTATCAAATACCAATTCCCGGTTCTGGATACATGCGACCAGGATAGCTGCAAGAAATGCCACGATGATAGGCACATTATAAAAGCCCATCGGAATTTTCATCACATATTCAAATATAATCCCAAGTCCCAGATACAATAACAGAAATACACCGATCGGCAACAGTGCGATCGCTCTGCCCTTTTTCTCATTCATTTTAATACCTCTCCAAATCACTTATTTAGCAGGAACCGTTCCCGCCTGTCATACTTTCTAATAATAACATATTTTTGTACAGTTCGGCGCATTTTACCGAATATTTTGGTATAATTTTCGGCTATCATTTCCATTGAAATGCTTTTTTTCGTATGCTAGAATGGTAAACGTTGTATTGTAAGTAATTTTAATATCATAAAGAAAGAGTGAAAAAAATGAAGATTACCAGAGATGATATCAGAAATGTTGCGATTATTGCCCATGTTGACCATGGCAAAACAACATTAGTGGATGAACTTTTGAAACAGAGTGGTGTATTCCGTGATAATCAGGAAGTTACCGAACGTGTCATGGACTCAAATGATATTGAACGTGAACGTGGTATCACGATTCTTTCCAAGAACACTGCCGTCCGTTATGGTAAGACAAAGATCAACATTATCGACACTCCGGGACATGCTGATTTCGGCGGTGAAGTAGAACGTGTCCTGAAGATGGTAAATGGTGTTATTCTTGTTGTTGATGCTTTCGAAGGTGCCATGCCACAGACCAAATTCGTTCTGAAGAAAGCATTGGAGCTGAACCTCAGTGTTATTGTATGTGTAAACAAATGTGACCGTCCTGAAGCTCGTCCTAAAGAGGTTGTAGATGAAGTTCTTGAGCTTCTGATCGAATTGGATGCAAATGACGATCAGCTTGACTGCCCATTTGTATTTGCATCAGCAAAGACAGGTGTTGCTTCTCTTGATCCAGATGAACCGGGTACAGATATGAAGCCACTGTTTGATACCATCGTTGATTATATTCCTGCTCCTACCGGTGATCCGGATGCAGGTACACAGGTTCTGATCAGCACGATCGACTACAATGAATATGTAGGCCGTATCGGTGTTGGCAAGGTTGACAACGGTAAGGTCGTTGTAAATGAGCCTGTTGTTATTGTTAATGAACACGACCCTGACAGAATGTTAAAGGTTAAGATCGGTAAGCTCTATGTTTACGAGGGTCTGAATAAAGTAGAAGTAAATGAAGCAGACATCGGATCGATCGTAGCCATCTCCGGTATTGCAGATGTTAATATCGGTGATACGATCTGTTCTCCTGAAAATCCGGAACCAATCCCATTCCAGAAAATTTCAGAGCCAACTATTTCCATGACATTCATGGTAAATGATTCTCCTTTCGCCGGTAAGGAAGGAAAGTTTGTAACCTCCAGACATTTACGTGACAGATTGTTCCGTGAATTAAATACAGATGTCAGTCTCCGTGTAGAAGAAACAGAGACAACAGAAGCTTTCAAGGTATCCGGTCGTGGCGAACTTCACTTATCCGTCCTGATCGAGAACATGAGACGTGAAGGATATGAATTTGCAGTCAGCAAAGCCGAAGTTATCTATAAGACAGACGAACGCGGTAAGAAGCTTGAACCATTTGAGATTGCATATATCGATGTTCCGGATGAATTTACCGGAACAGTTATTAATATGTTAAATTCCAGAAAGGGTGAGCTTCAGGGTATGGCTCCTACCGGAAACGGTACAACCCGATTGGAGTTCCTTGTACCTTCCCGTGGACTGATCGGTTTCCGTGGTGACTTCATGACCGCTACAAAGGGAAATGGTGTTATCAATACGATCTTTGATGAATATCTCCCATATAAGGGTGATATGAACTATCGTTCACAGGGTTCTCTGATCGCATACGAGACCGGTACTTCTATCACTTATGGTCTGTTCAATGCACAGGAAAGAGGTACACTGTTCATCGGACCAGGTGAACCTGTATATGCCGGAATGGTTATCGGTGAAAATGGACGTACCGATGATATCGAAGTAAATGTCTGCAAGAAGAAACAGTTGACCAACACCCGTTCTTCCGGTGCTGATGATGCATTAAAGCTGACACCTCCTAAGGTACTCAGTCTGGAGCAGGCACTTGACTTCATCGATACAGATGAGCTTCTTGAGATCACTCCTAAGAGCTTCCGTATCCGTAAGAAAATCCTTGATCCTACACTTCGTTTCCGTGCTAAGAGAGATGCCGGAAATAAATAAGCATTTATGTTATAATAATAAATATTACAGTAAGACCGCAGGCAGCCTGATCGCTACCTGCGGTCTTTATTTGTAGGATAACAAGAAAAGCCCTGTATTTTCATACAGAGCTTTTCTTATCAGATTTATTAATCCTCCCATGGGCGGATTCTGTATTTTGCACCGATTGAATCACAGATTCTCCGGCATTCTTCCTCTTCCTCTTTTGTAATCGTGGTATCTACAGTCGTCATAACTACATTGGATACATACTTTGTAGAACTTCTTGCAAAGTCAAGCATCGCATCAAAGGATTTATCTCCGAACTTACTTCTGACCAGTTCATGATACCGATCTGCATTCGGCGTATTCAAGCTGATCGATACCGTGTCGATCAGGCCTTCCATCTCCGGTGTGATATCTCTGCCATTTACAAGATTTCCCAGCCCATTCGTATTCAAACGTATCGGCATATGATAAGTCTCCTTTACAAATGCCGCAACCTTCTTCAACACCTCAAAGGCTTCCGTCGGTTCTCCGAATCCACAGAACACAACCTCATTAAACCGGCTCATATCGAATTTTGCAAATTCAGCAATCACTTCTTCTGCTGATGGTTCTCGCTCTAACCACAGACTCTTTGATTCACCAACATGATCCATGTTCTGTCTGAGACAGAATGTACATGCACATGGGCATTTATTTGTCAGATTTACATACAGATTATTATGAACTTTATATAATATCTCCATACTATTCGCCTCCTGTTATCTGGCAAGCTTGTACAGACATTCCTCAAAACACACTCCATCGGTCAATGGAAGCTCCATCTCAACGGAACGTTTGATACATTCTTTAATAAATACACTTGCCTTCTTAACTGATTCTGTAAAATCTACATTATTTACGGCATCCGCCGCAAGAATCGCCGAAAAGACATCTCCGGTACCGGAGCGCGACTCTCCGATCTTCTTCGTCTTCACAACGGTTACTTTTCCATTTTCATAGCAGAAGTTAGCAAGGAAGCTTCCCCGCCTGATTCCTGTTATCACAACTTTTACCTGTCTGCTCTCTGACTGTGCTGCCAGCTTCTCCGCCATAGCTTTCAGTTCATCCATATGCCAGTCATCCTTATATGGTGTATCCGTCAGAACACATGCCTCTGTGGTATTTGGAGTAAGGATATCAGCAAACCGCACCAGCTTTTTCATCTGCTGGCACAGTTCGTCTGTATAGGTCGGATATGGTTTGCCATAGTCACCCATTACCGGATCCACGATCACCTTTGTCTCCGGTCTTTTAAAATCCGTAAGGAACCGTTCCACTATACTGATCTGTTCACTGGAACCCAGGAATCCGGTACAGACACCGGAAAACTGCAGATCCAGCTTCTTCCATTCATCGATATACCTCTGCATATGATCTGTAAAATCTTCATAATAGAAGCTGTCAAACCCCGTATGATTGGAAAAAATCGACGTCGGAACCGGACAGCACTGAACCTTCATTACAGAAATAATCGGCATTGCTACTGCTATGGAACAGCGTCCAAATCCTGAGTAATCATTTATAACTGCTATCTTTTTCTGGTTATTATGCGAGCCCTGCATATCTTATGCACCTTTCTAACATAAAATCTTGGGTGTATATCAAAATAATCTTCTATCCGGTAATCTATACATAAATACCTGATTTTCTCTGTTACTGTCTTACCTTGATATGAACCTCACGGAGCTGCTGCTCTGTAACCTCACTAGGGGCGCCACACATCAGATCCTGTGCATTTCCGTTCATAGGGAACGGAATAATCTCACGAATATTTTCTTCATTACGAAGGAGCATGATCATACGATCAACACCGGGAGCCATACCGGCATGTGGTGGTGCACCGAACTGGAATGCATTGTAAAGTGCTCCAAACTTTGTCTTCAGATCTTCTTCTGTGTATCCTGCGATCTCAAATGCTTTTACCATGATCTGCATATCGTGATTTCTGACAGCACCGGATGAAAGCTCGATACCATTACATACGATATCATACTGGTATGCCAGAACATCTAACGGATTCTTCTCATTTAAAGCTTCCAGACCACCCTGTGGCATGGAGAACGGATTATGTGTAAAGATGATCTTCTTTGTTTCCTTATCGTACTCGTACATAGGGAAATCATTAATATAGCAGAATCTGTATGCATTCTTCTCGATCATATCAAGTCTTGCACCGATCTCATTACGAAGCTGTCCTGCAAAGGAAGCTGCCAGTTCTTCTACATCGGCAATGAAGAAGATAGTATCACCTGCTTTCAGATTTGCAAGCTCTGCGATCTCACTCTTCATATCATCCGGAATGAACTTATCGATCGGTCCCTTGTATGTCATATCGTCCAGAACTTCCAGATATCCAAGACCTCCCATACCGATAGACTGAGCATACTTTAAGAGCTTCTCATGCTGTCCCTTTGACAGTTTCTTCGGTACATTGATCGCACGTACAGTCTTGCCATGGAATGGCTTAAATGTACATCTCTGGAAGAAATCTGTCAGATCGATGATACGAAGCGGATTACGAAGATCCGGCTTATCCGTACCGAATTCTAACATTGCCTGCTTATAGCTGATTATCGGATAAGGAGCCTGTGTTACAACAGAGCCTTCCGGTGCGAATTTCTCAAATGTTGCTGAAAGAACTTCCTCTCCTACTTTGAATACATCTTCCTGTGTTGCAAAGCTCATCTCAAAATCGAGCTGATAGAACTCACCCGGTGAACGGTCTGCTCTTGCATCCTCGTCACGGAAGCATGGTGCGATCTGGAAATATTTGTCAAATCCTGCAACCATCAGCAGCTGCTTGTACTGCTGTGGAGCCTGTGGCAGAGCATAGAACTTGCCTTTAAATTTTCTGGATGGAACAATATAGTCTCTTGCACCTTCCGGTGATGAAGCACACAGAATCGGTGTCTGGATCTCTAAGAATCCCATCTCTGTCATCTTCTGACGAAGGAAGCTGATCACCTGTGAACGGAAGATCATATTATCCTTTACTTTTTTATTTCTAAGATCCAGATATCTGTATTTGAGTCGGACATCTTCTCTTGTCTCCTTGGATGTCATGATCTCAAACGGAACCTGCTTGTATACTCTTCCAAGCACTTCTACGGAATGTGCCTCCAGTTCGATCGTTCCTGTCGGGATCTTTGGATTGTATGTCTCCTCATCTCTGTGCTCGATCACACCTGAGATGGATACACAATCCTCTTTTGTAAGTCCATCTAATAATGAAGTGTCTCTCATAACTACCTGAAGAACACCATACATATCTCTCAGGTCGATGAAGGATACACCACCATGGTCACGGATGTTCTCGATCCATCCTGCCACCTTCAGCTCTGCGCCAACGTCGCCTTCGCTGATCTCATTTAAGGTTCTGTTACGATAAATGTTTGAAATGGTCATTGTCTGCATTATCTCCTTTGACTGATTTTTATATTTCACAGGTTGCATAAAAAAAGAACTATGCCTGCCCTGCATCCAGGACGAACATAATTCATATCCGCGGTACCACCTGATTTACTGTCTCTTATCTGACAGTCCCTTTCCTTGTTTCACGCACAATTGCGGCGCACCTACTACTGTGAGGTCCATTTCGCAGAACAACCATCTCGCATTTTCCGGTCATCTCTGCAAATGTCTTCTTCACGGGTTCAGCTTGCAGCTGTTAGAGTGTTATTCACGCTTATTCATTCTGCCGGATTCTCACCACCACCGGCTCTCTGGGAGCGATAAAAAGCGCTACTTCTCTCCGTCTTCGCCTTTTCAATGTGTCAATTATATAGCAGGGAAAATGGCTTGTCAACGGACTTTTCTTAAAAATACAACCCCATTCATAAAAAAATACTTGCCACATAAAAACAATTATGCTAGTATTGCTTTAAACCGTTGAAGGAGAGTAAGTACATGATGTGACAAACATCCCAGAGAGCTGCCGCCGGTGGAAGGCAGTATGTTTTCCATGATGGAATGGACTCCCGAGGGCAAGCTGAACGATGTGGTACGATTCCTGTATATGCATTCTGTATGTAAGCCGGAGATGATACTCCGTTAAGAACGAGATATCTGTAATGTATGTATTTGCAGACAATGAGCGGGCGTATCTGATACGTCAAGCCGGGTGGCACCGCAGGAAACAGTTTCTAATGAACAATCTCCTGTCCCAGCATTTTTATACTGGGGCAGTTTTTTTATGTCTTAATATCTATCACAAATCCATGCAAAATTCTTTGCCCACAAGGATGATGATTTTGCAAAATGCATGACATTATAAAATTCCCCGGAACATATTTATATATCCCATCAAAGATAACCGGGATAACTGAAACTATTTATACAAATGAATCAAGCATTGGAGGGTTATGATTATGAAAAAAGATGCAAACATTCCTTACAAAATCTATTTAAGTGAAAACGAGATCCCAAAAGAGTGGTATAACGTACGTGCCGATATGAAGAACAAGCCGGCACCTCTGTTAAATCCGGGAACACTTCAGCCAATGACAGCCGATGATCTTCGTCCTGTATTCTGTGACGAACTGATCGCGCAGGAGCTGGATGACACCACTCCATACATCCCGATTCCACAGGAAATTCAGGACTTCTATAAAATGTACCGTCCTGCTCCACTGGTTCGTGCATACTGTCTGGAAGAAAAGCTGCAGACACCGGCTAAGATCTACTACAAATTTGAAGGGAACAACACAAGCGGCAGCCACAAATTAAACTCCGCTATCGCTCAGGCTTATTATGCTAAACAGCAGGGTTTAAAGGGTGTTACAACCGAGACCGGTGCCGGTCAGTGGGGAACCGCCCTCTCTATGGCATGCTCCTACTTTGGTCTGGACTGTCAGGTATATATGGTTAAGGTTTCCTATGAACAGAAGCCATTCCGTCGTGAAGTTATGCGTACCTACGGTGCAACCGTAACTCCATCTCCTAGTACCACAACAGAGGTTGGCCGTAAGATCCTTGCTGAGCATCCTGGAACAACCGGAAGCCTTGGCTGTGCCATCTCAGAAGCTGTTGAAGCAGAGTCCAAGCAGGAAGGCTATCGTTATGTACTCGGAAGTGTACTGAATCAGGTATTACTTCACCAGACTGTTATCGGTCTTGAAACAAAAGCAGCACTTGACAAATATAACATCACACCGGATATCATCATCGGATGTGCCGGCGGCGGTTCAAACCTCGGTGGTCTGATCTCCCCATTTGCAGGCGAGGTTCTCCGTGGCGAGAAGAACTACCAGATCATCGCTGTAGAACCGGCATCCTGCCCAAGTCTGACAAGGGGTGTCTATGCCTATGATTTCTGTGATACCGGCAAGGTATGTCCACTGGCAAAGATGTACACCCTCGGAAGCGGATTCATTCCTTCACCAAACCATGCAGGCGGACTTCGTTATCACGGTATGAGCCCTGTTGTATCCCAGCTCTATCATGATGGCATCATCGAAGCCAGAAGCGTTGAACAGACAGCAGTATTTGAAGCAGCAACCCAATTTGCAAGAGTGGAAGGTATTCTTCCTGCTCCTGAAAGCAGCCACGCGATCCGTGTTGCTATCGACGAGGCACTGAAATGTAAAGAAACCGGGGAAGAAAAGACGATCGTCTTTGGTCTGACCGGAACCGGATATTTCGATATGGTTGCTTATGGCAAATATAACGATGGTGAGATGAGCGATTATATTCCTACCGACGACGATCTGAAGGCAGGTTTTGACGGAATCCCTCATTTTCCCGGAAATGAGTTCTAAACTTCCCCTATAAAAAAGGAAGCTGGCAATACATATTATTGTCAGTTTCCTTTTTCTAGTATCAACATATAGGATATACTTCATACTAATATCTTTTTCTCATTTTTATTCTGTTTTCTTCATCACCGCAACAGCTTCCGGACTTCAGTGTTGTAGGTATCCGGATCGTTGGCTTTGCGGATCTTTTTTAATATCTTCTGCTGGTCGGGAGCTTCAAAAAGACATTCCATAAACGACCACAACTCTTTCATCTTAAACATGACATTTCTCGCCCCAAGCCCTGCTTCCATATAACCGGCAAACAGTTCATCGTGGAATGCCAGAAGGATTCCTGCGTTATAGCAGCACCTCTGTTCTGCAATCTCCTGTGGAAGAAACGGATTTCCTATGATTCCACGTCCGATCATGATCTTATCAACCTGTGGATATCGTTCCTGAATATTTTTATAGCCGGCAGCATCGGTAATATCACCATTATAGCAAAGGACACTTTCTGTCTGCTCTCCATATCGTTCTACTGCCAGATCGAACATAGCAAGATCTACGCTGCCACCATAATAATCTTCTCTGGTTCTCGGATGAATGATCACTTCGGTAAATGGATATTTCATTAATACATCCAGAATATCCGGGAATTCATCTGCAAATTCCATTCCCAGTCTGGTCTTTACCGATATTTTGCAGATATCGGCTGCAAATATCTCCTCAAGGAAATGATCCAGCTTTACGGGATCTGCCAACATCCCTGAACCTTTTCCTTTTGAAACAACCGTACCGGAAGGACAGCCCATGTTTATATTGATCTCATCATATCCCATATCAGCTAAAGCTTTTGCCGCTTTTATAAAGCCTTCTGAATGATTCGTCAGAATCTGCGGGATCACCGTTATGCCCGTATTATGTTCAGGGCGAACATCCGCCAGCTCACGATGTCTGAACGGTTTCCCCTTTGCAGGAGCTATAAAAGGCGTAAAATACCGATCGATTCCTCCAAAATATTTCTGATATGCATTTCTGTATATATATCCGGTTATCCCCTCTAAAGGTGCCAGATAGAGCATCATAATTCTCCTTCCAATTATTAAAACATATGTCATCATGATAATCGCAGACACAGACTTCTTATACTTTTATGTCATCACAGCAGTCGCCAAACTCAGTACTCAAATATAGCCAGTGATATATGTTATCTGCATATTCTCACCGGCTATATTCTGACTTATATTTCTATTATACTGTTATTACTCTACGCTGTAGTTTGGAGCTTCCTTTGTGATATGAATATCATGTGGATGGCTCTCTTTTAATGATGCTGCTGAGATCTTAACAAACTCTGCTTTCTCATGTAATTCAGGAATGTTGTGAGCTCCACAGTATCCCATACCGGAACGAAGTCCGCCGATCAACTGGAATACAGTATCTTCAACAGAACCCTTGTATGCAACACGTCCTTCTACACCTTCCGGAACAAGCTTCTTTGCATTCTCCTGGAAGTATCTGTCCTTGCTTCCATTCTCCATAGCTGCGATAGAACCCATACCTCTGTATACCTTGTACTTACGTCCCTGATATAATTCGAAGTCACCAGGAGCTTCATCTGTACCTGCAAATAAGCTACCCATCATACATACATTTGCACCTGCTGCAATTGCCTTTGTGATATCTCCTGAGTACTTGATACCACCATCAGCGATAACAGGAATACCTGCATTCATAGCTGCATCATATGCTTCCATAATAGCTGTGATCTGTGGTACACCGATACCTGCAACAACACGGGTTGTACAGATAGAACCAGGTCCGATACCGATCTTAACTGCATCTACGCCCATATCGATCATTGCCTGTGTACCGGCCTTAGTAGCTACGTTACCGGCGATAACCTGAAGATCCGGATACTTCTCCTTTACCATCTTGAAAGTACGAAGTACGTTTGCTGAATGTCCATGTGCTGTATCAATAACGATCGCATCAACCTTTGCTGATACAAGTTCAGCAACACGATCCAGAATATTTGCTGTACATCCAACGGCTGCTGCACAGAGAAGTCTTCCCTGTGGATCCTTAGCAGAATGTGGATATTTGATCGTCTTCTCGATATCCTTAATTGTGATAAGTCCTTTTAATCTGAAATCATCGTCAACGATCGGAAGCTTTTCTTTGCGAGCCTTTGCAAGAATCTTCTTTGCTTCCGGTAATGTAATGCCTTCCTTTGCTGTGATCAGACCTTCTGAAGTCATTGACTCGCTGATCTTCTTGGAATAATCTTCTTCAAACATCAGGTCACGGTTTGTAATGATACCGACTAATTTGCCATCCTCTGTGATAGGCACACCTGAAATTCTGAACTTTGCCATAAGTGCATTTGCATCGGCAAGTGTATGCTCAGGAGATAAATAAAATGGGTCAGAAATTACACCATTCTCAGAACGCTTAACCTTATCTACTTCCTCTGCCTGCTCCTCGATTGACATATTTTTGTGAATAACACCGATACCACCCTGACGAGCCATAGCGATAGCCATTCTGTGCTCTGTTACGGTATCCATACCGGCACTCATAAGAGGAATCTGAAGCTGTATTTTCTTTGTTAAGTTAGTTGTTAAATCCACGTCATTTGGAAGCACCTCAGAATATGCAGGTACTAATAATACGTCATCAAATGTAATTCCTTCGCCTATGATCTTACCCATTTTTTTCTCTCACTTTCTTTTTTTTATTTGTAAGTTGATATAACAGGAGCATTCAAACGAACGCTCCTGTTATATCCAAAATATATGATGCTATGCTATCAAATAACCTATTTAATGTCAAGATTATTTATTACCAAAAAATTTCTTTTTTATGAGGAATTATCAGTTATCTTTAATTTTCTGCTACCGGAGCCTGATAAATAAACGCTTCCGACTTTCCGATATCAATGCTGTCATCACCAACCTGAGCAACATAGACTTCCTCACCATCGTCAAACGTGATATCAGGAATAAACAGAGTATTCCGGTCTATATAGATTGTTTCCTTCTTGAATCCGTTGTTGATCCAAACAAAACTGCATTCATTGAAATTCTCACCCTTGATATAATATCCATGGAGCTGCTCCGGTGCTTTCTCCGGGTCATCGGACAATTTCTGATAATCGCCTTCTTTTATATCCGTAATATAGATTGGTTCTACACCATACTGCATATCGGTAGGCTCATATGGCCAGCCATCCGGATACATATATCGCTTACCGTATAACATATCATATTCTACATTCCACATTACATCGCTGTATTCAGGATCATCTTCGCTGTAAAGTGTATGCACCTTCTGCATGGCACTCTTTTCAAGTCCGATCACATCAAACAGCTTCGTACTTAGATCATAAGCCGGAATGTCTTCATCTTTATCAATGAAATGCTTCATATTGCTCCATATGAAATATTCCGTCTGGTACAGATTTCCATTCTCTACATCATCATTTGTCAGTTCAAATCCCGGTAAATGATCACCATACATTACCAGTACTACATCTTCATCATAATTCTTCAGTTCTTCAATTAAATCCTTGATAAATTCATCCATCTCATGAAGCTGATTGCAATAATATGTCCATTCATTGTCCAGTTCTTCACTTCCCGTACCTGTTACTTTTACCGGATAGGAATAATTCTCATAATCTAATTCACTCGGATATCTTCCATGTCCCTGAACGCTGACCGTGAAGATAAAATCCTTGTCCTCTGTAGATTTCAGGGTCTTCATGATCTCTCCGGTCAGTACATTATCCTTTTCCCAGTTTTTCTGGGTATGCTCTACGTCATACATGTATTCCATAGGGGTAAATGTATCAAAGCCAAGATTCTTGTATACGATATAACGGTCATAGAATGTACCGTCATGGTTATGCATCGCATGAGTAGAATAACCAAGCTTTTTAAACTGTGTCGCCATCGTCTCACAGGTTGTACTTCCAAGTACCGTCTTATATGGATATTCACCGGCACCGAAGTATGCCACATCAAATCCGGAAAGCACCTCAAATTCTGAATTTGCCGTTCCCGCTCCGATTGCAGGCATCGTAAGGAAACCTGACGAACATTCTTCTTTTAATTTTGTGAAATTCGGAATCGGATTCATATTAAAAGATAATTCTTTTACATATGACGGATCCATGAAGGATTCCAACTGAACTACAATTACGTTTGGCTTTCTCTTTGCAAATTTTGCTCCCGAAGCTTTCACCGTATCCAGTTCATCCTTGATCTCAAGCATCTTTTCTTCACTGTAATCTGACGGTTCACTGATTCCGACATCCACTACACTGTTTGAAAAGCAATATACAAAACCATATTTATCATATGCTGTTGCCAGATTTGCAAAGTTATCCGAGATTGCCTGCGCATTTAATGCAATCTTTGTAAACAGCATAACCATACAGAAAGATGCAACGATCAGAACCGTTGTACGGATTCTGTAAATATTTCCCTGGATTGTCGGGGACTTTAAGAACAATATGATAACCGCTGCCAGTGCAACAAATAACGCTACACCAATGAATACAACCTGCCATACTGAGAAATACTTATCAATGATGGTGATTGTATTTCTCGCCATCAGCATATCGATCGCTGAAAACGGAGTGATACGAAAGCCTAAAACAATACAGTTCGTTACACCACAAAGCAGCCATGCAAATGAAATAATACCATAACCAAACACTCTCTTACGCATCAGCAGTGCCAATGTCAGAGTAAAAAAGATAATGGAACAGTTATACAGGAACACCAATGGTTCATTCACAATATATTTCATCGTATTGATAAATGAGTGTCTTCCCAATATCTCCAAAATAATATCCAGCACAATTGCAATCGCAACACACTGGAATATAGCTGTACTACACAATTTCTTCAATTTGTCTTTCATCTAAAACTCCATTCTGCCGTGATTCGGCAACCACTAACCAAATACTTAATGCAATCCTGTTATCTTATTCATAAACCGGTAATTTCAGAATAAGATTAAATCGGTTTCATTATAGCATCCCTTTCTTTTTATTCAATCCGCAAATTTTACAAATAATTACCTCATTTTTTCATTTTTTGCGTAATTTTTACTTACTTTTCTTCTATCTATATCTTTGGGAATGCTTTATATGATGGGAAAATATCATATTTCGGAGGAAACTACAATAAAACAATTATTAAATCTTCTTTAGGATTATTAAGAAGAAGCCCTTTGTTCCAGCATCGGATCATCGAAAGTCAGTCGTCTATGCTACTGTTTTTCTGATAAATAGCAGTGGCTCATTGAGGTTCAAAGTATCAACCACAAAAAAAGAAGCCTTAAATCTTAAGACTTCTAAAAAATAAGAGCGCGAGACGGGGATCGAACCCGCGACCCCCTCCTTGGCAAGGAGGTGCTCCACCGCTGAGCCACTCGCGCATTTTCCATTGTTGTGATTTATTTGCCTCACAACAATGGATATGTTATCATAAGACGTTGTATCTGTCAACAACTTTTTTCAACTTTTTTAAATATTTTTTTCACGCAATGAATTACCGCATTGAGCCTAGTTGTTTTCATCCTCTGAAGGCGCTTGAACAGACTCATTTTCAATGGTCTGCAACTGCCCTTTTGCTCTGCGAACATAGCCAACGATGAGCACAACTGCACCAACTAAAAAGCATGCAAATCCAAGGAGCTGTGATACACGGATACCGGAATTGCCGATCATTAAGGAATCTGTACGAAGTCCTTCAATGATACATCTTCCAAGTCCATAGCCTGCTACATAGATAAATGCGAATTCACCTGTAAACTTCTGATGCTTTCTATATATAAGAAGAAAGATCAGCAACATCAGATTCCAGAGTGACTCATACAGGAACGTAGGATGTACTGTTATACATTCCATACCATGAAGCATCTGTGTATTTGCAAGCATGGTATCTGAGATCACTCCACTGCTGATCAGACTGTTTAGTGTTCCTTCATGTCTGTAATAATCAAGAGGGATTCCCATCGCAAATACAGAATCTGTATACGCACCAAACGCCTCCCTGTTGAAGAAATTGCCCCAGCGTCCAAGAATCTGTCCGATCAGCAGACCAAACGCTGCTGTGTCGGCAAGCCGAAGCACATTTACCTTCCGCCTCTTCGCAAAGATGCATCCGGTAATAATACCAGCAATTACACCACCATAGATTGCAAGTCCGCCACCTCTGATATTTAACATACCAAGGATGGTTTCTTTTACATTTCCCGCCACTATATACTGATCCAGCCGGAACAATATATAATAAATTCTTGCGCCTAAGATTACCGGAATGATCAGGATCAGGATAAAGTCCAGATACATTTCCGGATCCTGCCCTGTTCGTTTCGCTTCATTTGTCACAAGGAAGTAGGCAAGGATAAATCCACACATAATGATGATACCGTAAAACCGGATCTCAAAGCTGCCAATGGATATATGATCACCTACATGCTTCAGGAAGATTCCCAAATGCGGAAAGATAATACTGTTAAAATATTCTGAAATAGTTTCCATTTTCTTGTTATCTCCTAAAGGAAGCTGTTTTATACGTTGAACTTAAAGAGGATGACATCTCCGTCCTCTACCACATATTCTTTACCTTCCTGTCTTACCAGACCTTTTTCTTTGGCAGCTACCATATTGCCACATTCCATAAGATCTTTATAGCTTACAACCTCTGCCTTGATGAATCCACGCTCAAAATCAGAATGGATCTTGCCGGCTGCTCCCGGCGCTTTTGTTCCCTTCTTGATCGTCCATGCTCTGGATTCTGTCTCACCGGCTGTCAGATAACTGATCAGTCCAAGCAGTGAATAGCTTGCCTTTATCAGTTTATCAAGACCGGATTCTTTTACTCCAAGATCTTCCAAAAACATTTTCTTTTCTTCGTCATCCAGTTCTGCCAGCTCCTGCTCGATCTGTGCACAGACAACAAATACTTCTGAATCAAATTCTTTTGCATATTCTTTTACTTTCTGAACATACTCATTTGATGCTCCATCATCTGCTACATCGTCTTCGCTTACATTTGCTGCGAAAATAACCGGTTTCCATGTAAGAAGGTTGTATTCCTCGATCCAACCCTGTTCGTCCTCGTCTGTTACCTCAAGAGTCTTTGCAAGCTTGCCTTCCTCCAAATGTGCTTTGATACGCTGCTGGAAATCCAGCTCCTTTGCAAGCATCTTATCATTTCTTGCACCTCGTATCGTCTTTGCTATTCTACGATCCAGAACTTCAATATCGGAAAAGATCAGCTCCAGATTAATCGTTTCAATATCACGGATCGGATCAACCGAACCATCTACATGAATAACATTTGTATCTTCAAAGCATCTGACAACATGAACGATCGCATCTACCTCTCTGATATTTGCAAGGAACTGGTTTCCCAGACCTTCGCCTTTGGATGCGCCCTTTACGAGTCCTGCGATATCTACGAATTCAATAACTGCAGGAGTGGTCTTTGCCGAGTGATACATCTCTGTCAGCTTGTCTAACCTCTCATCCGGTACTGCAACGACACCTACATTGGGGTCGATGGTACAGAATGGATAGTTTGCTGATTCTGCACCTGCTTTTGTCAGAGAGTTAAATAATGTACTTTTTCCAACATTGGGAAGTCCAA
The DNA here is from genome assembly GCF_025567345.1 of Coprococcus ammoniilyticus. NCBI lineage: Bacteria > Bacillati > Bacillota > Clostridia > Lachnospirales > Lachnospiraceae > Coprococcus > Coprococcus ammoniilyticus. The sequence goes on along the minus strand of NZ_JAOQJS010000004.1, from coordinate 108,887 downwards.
CTATGCCGAGCTTCATGGTTATAATTCCTCCTTAAAACCTTGATTTATAAGGTCATACAACTCATACCATTCAGCCATATTACGTTATGTCAGATGGCCGTTCAAAGTTGATGCCACAAGGTAATTTTTCTCTGTATTCTTGTTCTTTACCTGTATAATGGCGCAAAAAAGCCCCAAAATAGCACGATGATTATACTACATTGGGGCATAAAATTCAATGATTATCAGCCGGTTGCCGTCAAATTACTGTCAAATTCCAAGACACATTCTCAGAATTCCCAATATCAGAAGATGCACCGGATAAAACAAATAGTTCACAAGCTTATTCTGCTTTCCACGCTTTCCATTATAAGTAAGCATCAGGCCAAAACCCAGAAGTGCCCATGGTTCCTTATACATCGATGCAAAATTAAACGGAATAGCAATAATCGGTCTGTCATGAAAAAGATACAGAAAATAACCGATCAACACCGCATGGGAATCATAATCCAGACTCAGATTCATGGCTATCAGACAAGTTACTGCTACAATTATAAAAGATACAAGATACCACAAGAACTTGGGCAGCGTCTGCATCTTCTTTTTCAGGGCATCAATAATCCAGATCATCGCCAACACCAGCGCAAGCGTAAACATGATATTATTCCAGTTTGGTTCAAAAAATACATTAGATGTACACATATCAAACGGAACCTCTGATATAATTCCAAATACCAGGAGTGTTCCCAAATATCTCCATCGATTTCTCGTTTTAAAATATCCCTCCACCAACAGGGAAATAAAGATAGGAAATGCGATCCTGCCTAATATATCAAACAGTTCACTCATAACTATTAAAGCCTTACTGTTAAAATATATGAAAAATGTTTTATTAACATGATCGATCAACATTGAAGCAAATGCTATATATTTCAGTTGTGCACCGGATAATAATTTTATCTTTTCTTTCATCTTTAATAACGTTCCTCTCCTACTTAAAAATAACTCTGTCTCTCGTCAATAGCGTAACAACCTCTGTATGCTCAGTAAATGGGAAGAGATCAAATGGTGTGATCTTTAACACCTGATAGCCATGTGTGGTCAGATACTTCAGATCCCTCGCAAGGGTATCCGGTCCACAGGAAATATAAACTACCTTACGCGGAGACAGAGTCACAACAGAAGAAAGAAATTCTTCTGTGCTTCCTGAACGAGGCGGATCCATAAACACAACATCAATATGCTCATCTGCGTCTGCCAGTTCTACCATAAACCTGCCTGCATCATTTGCATAGAACTCGATATTTTCTATCTTGTTCATCCTGCTGTTAATCTTCGCATCACGGATTGCTTCTGCATTCAGTTCCACACCGATCACTCGTTTTGCCCGGTCGCTTGCAACGATACCGATCGTTCCGATTCCGCAGTATGCATCTATCACCGTCTCTTTCTTTTTCAGATCCGCATATTTGATCGCCTTGTTATATAATTTCTCCGTCTGAACAGAATTGATCTGGTAAAAGCTTCCCGGCGACAGCCGAAACCGTTTGCCACAGAGAACATCTTCTATATAGCCTTTGCCATAGATGACCTGATTTCGGTCACCTAACACCATATTCGTATCCTTTGTATTTATATTCTGAACGATCGTTGTGATCTCCGGATGAAGCTTCAAAAGTGCATTTGCAAAATTCTTCTTCGACGGAAATACCGGAGATGCCGTCACAATGATCACCATGATCTGTCCGGTCTGATGTGCTGTCCGGATCAGCACATGACGGATCAGTCCATATCCGCTGTCTTCATTATAGATCATCATTTTAAATGACCGGAACAGTCCTGTGATATCCTGAATGATCGCATCCGCCCGCTGATCTTCGATCTTGCAGCCTTTTGTCTCTATGACATTATGAGTACCCTCCTGATATCGGCCGGAGATGATCGTACCATTCTTCAGTTTTCTGAATTCCGCACATACTTTGTTCCTGTAATAATACGGATTTTCCATTCCCACGATTGGATCGACCGGTGCAAATCCTGAAAGCAGCTTTTCCATCTCTGTCTGCTTCTTTACAAGTAATCTCCGGTATTCTTCGTCTGTATATTCGTATGCCACGGGGTTGGGTTTCTTATTTGGAGACTGGACTTTTCTGCCATCCGGTTTTCTATTTCCCGGCCGTCCCTTTATATTTTCTTTCATATTTTATTTCCTTTCAAATCTCTCGTCTAAACATAGCAAAAACCAAACACATGGTCAACAACATTTCCCTGAATGTATATGACTTATGGCCTGGTTTTTTCTTTGCTCTATGCTTCACCTGTCAGGACGACTTTTGTCATATCGTGTCCGACCGCATCCAGATACAATCCGAATACATCTGCCGTGCGCATCTGCAGACTGGATGTATTCACACATGGATGGCAGCCAAGATACTCGCCTTTTAATATGTCTTCATCCACCAGCAGCCGTACATGATGCTCCGTATCATTCATCAGTCCCATGACACTGACAGCCCCCGGTTCGATATCCAGATATTTCTCCATGTCCTCAGCCGATGCAAATGACAGTCTTGCGCTCCCGATCTGTGAAGTGATCTCCTTCGTTTTAAACGGCTTGTCGCCCGGCATCATCAACAGATAAAACTGTGTCTTCTGACGATTGCACAGGAAAAGATTCTTACAGATTGTCGCCTGCAACATCTTATCAATCTCCTCACATACTTCCATCGTAAATGCCGGTTCATGGTCGACTCTCTTATATTCTATTCCAAGATGGTCAAGAAAATCATATACCCGAATCTCCTTCTCCAGTCTTCCTTCCGTATTCTCCGGTCTTCCATCCAAAAGTTCCAACAGTACTTTGTCCTCCCGTTCCTTATATCTACCTCTGCTGCTCTGTCTGCTGTTCATCCAACATATGCTCAAACTCCGGAATCGAAACAGGCTTGGAAAAATAAAATCCCTGAGATACGCTACATCCATTATCATAAAGGAAATCTGCCGTTCCTCGATTCTCTACGCCTTCTGCTATAATACTTAAGCCCAAATCATTTGACATGGATATCACATGAGAAATGATCGTCTTACCCTGTTTACTGTCCAAACATTCATCCAAAAACTGCCGATCCATCTTCAATACGTCAAATGGTGTATTCTTCAACATACAAAGGGAAGAATAACCTGATCCGAAATCATCCATTAACAATGTAAATCCCGCCTGTTTCAAACTATTGATATAAGACAATGATTCTGCATTCTCCGTTGTCTCCGTGATCTCTAACTGGAACAGCTCCATCGGAATCTGATATTTGTCGATCAGATTCTTGATATATCCTGCAACATCTTCTTTCTGAAGATAGGTTCTCGACACATTCACCGAGATTGGAAGTGGTTGCCTTCCGGTATCCAGCCATCTTCTGATAACTTTACATACCATCTCCCACATGAAACAGTCTAATTTGTATATAAATCCATTTGCCTCAAATACCGGAATAAATTCCATCGGCGACTTGCATTTTCCATTTGCATCAATCCAGCGCACAAGCGCCTCTGCTCCGACAATCTTCGCATGGCTTCTGTCATACTGGTACTTCGGCTGAAGATAAACCTGAAATTCTTCCCGTCTCAGAGCCTCCTCCTCAACTTCCTCGATTGCTCCCGTCTGTTTCACATGATTCATCAGCGTATCCTCATAGAATACAACCTTATTCAAAATCGTCCGCTTACCCTCTGCACGGGCAAGTCCTGCTTCATCTCCATGCTTGCGATATGCCGTTGAGCTGCCCGGTACGATATTCACTCCATATGTAATGCTTAACTTGATATCACCATATCTCCGAATTTTTTCATCAAGTTTATCAATAAATTCCATGATTTCTTCTCTGGAATTATAATAGGTCACGATCTGGAATACATCCGCTGACAATCTACAATGCAGATGTTCCTTATCACACATCACATCCAGCGTGTCATATATATACCGAAGAATATTATCTCCTGTATCACTGCCATACTTCTCATTGATATACTTAAATCTACGGACATCAAACTGAATATATGCATACTCCCGCTCCGGATGCTCTGCCTGAAAACGCGCAATCTTCTTGAGCAAGAATGCCGGATTCTTATCATTGCTAAACGATGTCACAATCTCCCGATTCTCTAATTCCTGTTTGCGCATGATCCGTATCATGCCCACATACTCCCGAATCAATCCTTTTTCATCTTTCTCAAGATAACAAAGGACTGCCATCAGAACTTTCTTCCCGAATCTGGTCTCAAGATGCACCCATGTCTCCAAATCATCCATCTTGATCGGCTCTTTTGTTCCCTGCTCAATCTGTCTATACAAATTGCACATTTTATTCTTCTCTGTTTCTTCTATACATGTACAGTCGCAAAATGCTTTTAGTAAATTTTTATCATCCGGATCCAACTCATCAGGCAGAATATCATTTTCCTCAATCGTGTAAAACCGCTCTTGCAGATTAGCGTAAAAATATATGGCGTCGCGGTGATTTTTCCTTATTCTGTTAATCTCTCTCCATGATTCAAATGCCATAATAATATCTTCTCCCAACAATGAATACTTACCTAATTTTACATGTTCTGTTCCCACAGGAACTTGCTATTATATATATATTAACATGTTCTTTAGCAAAAAGAAAGTTTGCATCCAACTTAATCATTCGGAAATTAAGTGAAATTTTAGTTAATCAATTACTTAATTTCTTGTTAATTGTCAACCAGTCAAGAAACGCCTGACAGCCTTCTACAACATCTTCATAAGTCTCCCGGAAATTTCTACTGTACCACGGATCTCTGACATCTGCATCCCGCCCGGCAAACTCCAGCATCTTATAGATCTTATCCCCACGTCTGTGTCCGGTCATTCGTTCAATATTCCTCATATTCATAGAATCCATACCGATCAGATAATCGTAATGATCATAATCTGAGGCTGTAAGCTGCACGGCTCTTTTACCTTTGCAGCTTATCCCATGTCTGGCAAGTTCTCCTCTTGCCGGCGGATACACCGGATTCCCAACACCATTCCAAATCTCTTCTGTGCTGGTGGCTGCCGATGCGATCTCAAACTGATCGGCAATACCACGTTTTGTTACTATATCTTTTAATATGAATTCTGCCATGGGGGAACGGCAGATGTTGCCGTGGCAGATAAAAAGTACTTTTATCATTATTTTATTTCTCCTTGTTTTGCCCCGGAATGCCCTGTTTTGCAAGGGTTTCCGGGGTTATGGTGATATGCTCTGAAAATACAGATTGTGGCAAATCAGAGCAGAATTGAGCAAGTTGTTACTACCTGTTAGTAGTAAAGTTGGTAGTAAAATGAAGCTTCTTACTACTAAGCATTCTCGTGATATATCATCCTTATATTTTTAGAACCACATATCGGACATTTTTCTGGTTTCTCATGTATTGCCACATCACGATCTTGCATTAAACAATTTTCACAAAACAGATATTCTTTACTAAACAATGCTTTTCTTTTTGCCGCAAGTTGTCGCATTATTTCCCATTTGCTAGGATTTTTCCCTATAATAAAATCAGGCGTAATAAAAAGTGATGTTTTAACTTTCAAGAATGTATCATCCAATTCTGTTTCAATATATTCATAATCGTCATATAAAAAAATAACATATCTTCTTTCTCTTTCAGCTTTCCATTTGCTATCTTTAACAGAAAGAATCCAATATTGCAATATCTCCTGTAAAAACATTTTCTTATTATTGTCAGATAAATCAAACATGTCTATAACACTAAATAAATATTGTAATTCCGTTTTTGCTTCTTCAATGTCATATAATACATCAAATGTTATTACTTGAGCTATATATGGTCTTTTCATAGTATCTGGCAAATCTGCGTCAGCGTCAGCCTTTTTTGTCAATGTATATAATCCAATAGGTCCAATCAGGTCCACAATTCTATCATTTTTATATCCATACAAACATTCTCCATAACCGTCTTGCATATGGCTATTATTTATTGACTTACTGAAACATGACACATAATAGTTTCGTGTCTCAGAAAAATCAATGTCTTTTATCCAGTCATAATGAATCCATGACATATCTTCAAACAATTCTGGAATAACTTTTTTCTCTCGCTCATCATTAAGCAGCTCTGTTTTCTTCATCCAAATTTGATGATTACTAATACTACTCTTTGCAACTTCTATTGGCAGATATTTACAAATATAATCATTGTTATACCCATTTCTCGATTTTAAAATGAAATTGCTTATCATCATCATAAGCACACCCTTAACTGGTCGAATGTTGGCAGGCTGCTTATTCATTCTAAGTAGCTTTGCTTCTATTGCTAATAATTTGTATAATTCTTCTCTTGTAAATTCCCATAACTTTTCTCTTTTACTTCCATGCATATTACTAATATCCAGTAACATAGATGTATATGAATGAGTCAAGGTATCAATCTCTTCTTCCGTTTGGCAGCTTTTTAACGTTTCCTCTACAATTTCTATTAATTGTTCTGCAAATGACTTATTCTTTTCTATTGTGAACTTTTGATACGCTATGTGATACAATCTCAGTGGGAACATAAGCCCCTGTTCATATGGTATTACACGATATGTATTTTCTTCATCACAATTAATCACAGGATTAAACCAAGAAGTAATTTTCTGTAGTCTAGTTACCTGCGTTATAATATTGTATATATATGTTTTTAATGAAGATATTTGATATGCATTACCAACTAAATAGAGAAAATTCAGTATTCCAACTTCATACTCGGTTACACGAACCAATCCAGAATTTTCATTCAAATTCAAATCATGCTCACACGTTAAAGACAAAAGGACTTCTCTTGTCTTATAAGACGGATTGTTCTTAAATTCTTCTACACATTCACATAATGTATCTAAAATCTGTTCACGAGCATTCGCAGGCCATTTTTCTGGCTTCTCTGCTGTTTCTTCCTCGTAATACATTTCACAACCATTCCTTTCATATAAAATCAAAACCGCTTTTCCCCATCTTCCCAAATCACCCTGATTATATTATATCCTCTGAACCTACTTTTTTCCATAGAAAAAACGCCCCAGCCTAAGCCGGAGCGCCACCTATCTTCCATATTAAACTACCTTAAACATCTTCTGTGACATCGGTTTCTCCTTCTTCTGCTCAACCTCCGCCTGTGCCTTCCTAAACTCTTCCATCCATTTCAGCTCTTCCTCTGCATCATCGAATCCGATATGCGTGTGCACATTCATTGTGACTGATATATCCGAATGCCCCATGAGGTACTGTAGTGTCTTTGGATCCATTCCCGATTTTGCCATATTCGAGCAGTAAGTATGCCTGCATACATGAGGCGTAATGTTTGGCATCTGCACCCGGTAGATGTCATTGTATCTGCCAACCATATGGTTGAATCGGTGCTGCCAGTGCATTGCCACAAGTGGCATTCCATTATCATCGTAAAACAGGAATCCGCTATATCCGTCTATAGCTTTCTCCACTTTAGGTGCATTTCTGTCCTCAATGATTGCCTGAAACATCTGTGCCACATCCTCTGTGATTGGCAATACTCTTGTTCCGACATCCGTCTTTGTGGTTTCTATGATATATCGCATATCCGATGTTCTCTGCAACTGATGGTCGATGTTCACAGTTCTATTCTCAAGATCAATGTCCCTCAGCGTCAAGCCACAAAATTCTGATATTCGCATTCCCGTATGAAAAAGTATGTACACCACTTCATAGTATTTACAGTACACCACATCGTCATGCACAAATTTTAAGAACTTTCGCATCTGGTCTTTTGTGATTGCCTCTCTTGTAACTGCATCATTTACCAATACTCCGGCAAGCTGAAATCCAAATGGATTCTTTACCAGAATGTCATCATCCACCGCCATCTGAAAGGCTGGTCGCAACACTCCCCGGATGGTATGAATAGAACTGTAACTTTTTCCATCTTCCTGCTGTAATTTGATAAGGAATAGCTTTGCATCGGAAGTTTTCACACTTCGTATCGTCTTTTTGCCAAATGCTTCCTTCGCAAGTAATCTCTGTACTGTAACATATCTCTGTTTCGTGCTTTGCCTTACTCCAGTCTTTGTTTTTAAATATCGGTCTACCAGTTCACAGACAGTCATCTGTCCGTCCACGATATTTACAGGTAAATCCAAATCTGTGTTTACCTGTTTTCCCAATTCACGAAGGGAAAGGCATGGCTTTTTTCCCTTTGGAAGTTTGTCCGTTGACTCCAGTTTCCAACTGTATACAAAATGTGGTTTTCCATCAATGTGATACTTATATTGATATTTCCCGTCTGCCCTTACGCTCTCTCCCGGTCTGAGGACTCTTCTTTTGGAATCCAGCCGTGTCTGTCCTCTTCCTGCCTTTGCCATTATATCCGCCTCCTCAGTTCTGGATGGTTACACAGATACCTTTCAAAGGCTACACGAAGAATCAGCTTGCGTTCTCCGTAATATGCCAGAAAATCTTCTCCATCCGTATTATTCAATAAATCATAAAATTTTCTCCGGCTCAAAACAAAATATTCAATTGCCTCAGAAGGATTTAAAATATCCTTTTCTGCTAAATCTGGTCTTGCCATAAAAGTACTTCCTTTCTTCCAAAAGTGGCTGTTTTCAAGAGTTTTCGGGGTCATCCTATGTTCGCTCTTATGCCCTGTAATAGCAACTACTTTTGGCAGATAAAAGGAACTATATTTCTGAAGAATTAAGGATAAATCCTTCGAACTTCGGGCGGATGATCAGGAATCTGTTTCCGCAGTACACCGCCACTGTTCCAAGGTTATCCTCTGCAATTCTTCTCAGTTTCTTTATACCAATATTAAAATAAGCTGCTGCCTCCTTGATGGTGAGCATATACTTCTCACTAACAGGCACAGCATCATCCTTTTTAGTTTCAACTAAATGCATTATGCCCACCTCCCAACCGGATCAGATTACTCTCCTCCGGCTAATATAGATTTATGTGTTATGAAAGCTTGAGAACCTTAATCGCCTCAGAACGAAGAAGTCTTGCATCAAGATATTCACAAGCTAAATATCCTGTCTGCTGAGAAAGAGCAAACTTCTCAGCAAGTGTTCTAACCAAAATTCCACTTCGATTTACAATCCAGTAATAGCTGAAATCACCAAACGCAATCGGCTTATTTCCATTATTCACATTTGACATGAACTCTGAAATAAATACTGACTTTCCGAAGATAGTATCAGCATTGTGGTTCCAGATATAATTACCATCTGCATCCTTAAGCTTACGAAGAACAAGTGCCGTCTCGTCATTCATTACCCATTCTGCAGTTTGGTTGTATCTCCGCCAATTTCTACGGTAATTCCCTGAATACGGCTTGCCATGAATTCTCACTTCCTCCTAAAAATGTGTACAAAAAAAGGAGCATCTCTGCTCCGTAACAAAGAAAAACACCCGCCATTCCTGACAGGTGTTATCTTAACAATTATGTATTCTATTTTATATTTGTTTCCCTCCAAATATAAAAGAACACAATATAATATAGTTATTCCTTATCATGTAATTTCTTCATTTTTTCTCGGAATTTGATATTTTCTTCTTCAACCAGTCTCAATTTATAATCATATCTATTTTTGAAAATGTCTGCCTGTTCGTATATCCATTCAATATCGTCATATAATTTACTCCCTATGTTGTGTTCAAATTCCTTTTCGAGTTCTTCCTTACTCATTAGTCCATTCGCAATCAGAAGCGAAAAAAGAACATTCCTAGCCGTATTGTAATACAAAATTGTTGTTCCAGGCTTCTCATTCGGCATTTGTCTTAGATACTTTGTTAGTGCATCGTAAACCTTACAGCCACGATTGATTGCCGAAACATCTTCAACAATTTTATCAGGCTTACCAAAATACCCCATTGCCTCTTGAATGCCTTCCATTGTCTCTTTTTTCTTTTTCTTCGCATGAATCATTTGTTCATCTAATGATTCCTCAAAATTAGGATAAGAAAATGATCTATACTTAAAATCATCCTTCATCTCTCCTTGTTTTATAAAACAATAGACTTCCTTTTCATTATCTTGACGACGATAAAGTGCCTTGGAAACAATATACTCTTTATCTTCTTCTGATATATTTAAGAAATATTTCTCATCAACACCAAAATATTTCGATAGTTGACTTAATCTATTTTGTGAAATTGGTTTTACACCATTCTCCCAAGTGCTTATCTGCTGTCTACTAACAGATAAAACACTTGCCAGCTCACTTAAAGAAATATTGCACCTTGTTCTTATAAATTTTAATCCATTCATACTGTTGGTTCCTTCCTTATCTTGATTTTATTGATAAGCGCTTTCAACAATATGAATTGTAGCTTTGGTTGACAGCAAGTGTCAACCTGTAACCCAAGATATTTTCCTAGAACCTATCAAAGTCCTCCTGCGTGGCAACTTCTGAATACTTATAATCATCATTACTGCTTTCAGCATACATGTCATTAACCATACCTATTGTCAGAAGATCTAGATCACGGATAGATAAGCCAATCTGTACACATCTTAGAAGAAATAAGGGTGTTGTCATCTGGCGCTCTATCGGGCGAAGTTTTTTTAAGCGTATAGTTTTCTCCCTTACAGACGCCCAATATATAATGCTTGTATTCATATCCGAGGATATTTTTTAAATCATCAAGTGTAACTTTTTCTCTTTCCTCACAATACTCTGCATACACATCTACAGTGCTAATTTCTTTTCCTAACTCACTTATTATCGGTCCATTAAAAGAAAAACTATTCTTTAAAATACAACCCAAACAATTTCTAAAACCATACGTTGTATATTCTTCAGTATTAATAGCAACACCCGGACATTTTTCATTTATCATTGTTAATATTTGTTTTGGATACTGATACGTAAAATACCCCATAAGTAAAAAAGTCCCACCGGGTTGCGCATAAAAATCAGAGGCGTGGTGGGTTCTGTTAATATTACTGTACAGCATTCAATGTTACTGTCAAGATTTCTTTTGTAAAAAAATCAGCAGCCTTTTTATTTCTTGAAGTTGTGTTATCATTCATCAATTCCTAATTTTCAAAACATATCTCTTGTCATTCCATACATCTTGTCTACCGATCCGATCTTCCAGAAGTAGCATATCCGCATTCACAGGAACTGTCGCACGATATTGTGCCGCAGTATTTTCACTTTTAATATGCAATTCTAAAATAATCCAGGTATGCTTTATATCTATTTTGTGCTGTCAGGCAAGTATCAGTCAGATACCCTTTTTCATTGTCCCATTCTTTCAATCCTCGATAATAAAACATTTTCAAATTATCCTCGATAATAAATGGAACAATATTGTATTTCAAGCACTCCTTAAACATAATCAATCTTCCCACACGACCGTTTCCATCCTGGAACGGGTGAATCCTCTCAAACTTCACATGGAAGTCCAGAATATCCTCAAAGGTCTTTTCTTCTTTGGCGTTGTATTCCGCCAGTAAGGTCTTCATTTTATCGGCAACTTCTTCCGGAAGGGCTGTATCCCTGCCGCCGACTTCATTCGGAAGTTTCTTATAATCTCCAACAGCAAACCATTCTTTTCTAGAATCGCTGGTGCCATTCTTCAAAACCAAGTGAAGTTCTTTGATAAATTTCTCTGTCAAAGTTGCTTTCGCATGATCAATAATCATGTCAATGCAACGGAAGTGATTTGCCGTTTCGATCACATCATCCACATTTAGCACTTCTTTTTCTACGCCAATAGTATTGGTTTCAAAAATATATCGGGTCTGATCGTGGGTCAGCCGACTGCCTTCCATATGGTTTGAATTATATGTTAAATCAATCTGTGTCTTATGATAAATGCCTCCAGCATATTTATTCGCCTTCTCATCCTGCAAAACATCCAATAAGGTCGTTGGTTTTTCTTTCTTCTTGTTAGTGCGCTCCGGCTTTTCTGCATTTTCCGGAATATTCCATGTCTTTCCGGTAAGAAATGCTCCCGGCACACGACCATGGGCACAATAATTTCTTACACTACGTTCAGATACATCCCATTTTTTTGCCATTTCAGCAACTGAAAGATATCGCATCTACCGCTCTCCTCCTTTCACACGATAAAAAGCATATTCTGTGAGCCTTTTATTATCATGATTTCAAAAATCACGTTTACTATAGTTAGTATACCACATTATCGGCAACAAATCCATATTTTGTTTCTATCCTTCTGTTGTTTTTGCCGATGCAGAAAACTCTAAAAAATTACCAACCATCGAATTTGACGGTTGGTAATTATATTTTAGTTTTGGTCATCTGGATAAGTATTCAGACAAAATCCTGTTATGAATCCACCCCTTACCCCAATTCATATTTACAAAAAATCAACCACCTACCTCACCCCAAAATAGCAGGTATTTTTTCCTTTTCCTTCTTTCCTCAATTCTCCTGATGCAACCAATTTTCGCAGTGCACCTTCAATAGAACTGTCACTGAGTGTAGGGCATAGCTCCCGTATATCCTGCTTATTGAAACGTCCAATTTTATTATGACTTGCTCTCCGTACCATTTCAAGTGCAGGTAGTTTTATTTCAACCAACGCCATTCTGTCTTCAAAATCTTTATAGGCAGCAAGGATGGTTCCAAGTAAATATTTGATAAATGGCACTACATCTTCTGTTCCATCATGCCAGCCCGGCTGAGCCGCAACAAGAGCCTCATAGTACAGGTCTTTATTCTTGGCAATCTTTGCTTCCAATGAGACATACTTTCCAACATAGAATCCACTCCGATACAGCAGTAATGCAGTGAGCAGACGGCTCATTCTTCCATTTCCGTCATTGAAAGGATGAATGCATAGAAAATCATGTATAAAAACAGAAATGGCAATAAGTGGCTCCAATTCCATATTTCCTATGACACGATTGTATTCCTCACAGATTCTGTCGAGTGCCTCCTGTGTTTCAAATGGAGCAAGTGGTGTAAACAGCACTTCAACATGTCCATCTGGATAAGTAGCACTAATATAATTCTGTACATTCTTTGTTTGCCCTGCAAGCGGATTGTTCATATGGCTATATAACATCTTGTGCAGTTGCAAAATATAATTTTTTGTAATAGGAATCGCATCAAAGCTATCATGAATAACATTCAGCACATCACGATAACCCGCAATTTCCTGCTCATCCCGGTTCTTAGGTGTTGTCTTTTCTTCAACAAGCTGACGAATTCTGGTACTCGTCGTAACAATGCCTTCAATAGCATTAGATGCCTCGGTACTTTGTATTTTTGCAATCTCTACAAGTTTATCAAGTTCCTCTGGACGCTGCTTCAAATACATCTCCTGTTTTCCAGCTTCTTTATAAATAGCAGCAATTAACCCTAAAATCTCTGAATCCCATTTCTGATATTTAATTGCAGAATAATTGAAGTTTCGCATTCCCTTACTTCTCCTTTCTTTTCCTTAAATAATAGTGTTAATTAAGGGAATAGTCAACAAATTAAGCGAATTATCTCATAGTATTCTATCCCAATTAAAGAAATATTATTTTTACCTATCTAATCCTTATTTCTCTCCATCTCTCTCTGAATCCAGGTCATGATCACATCCACAAGATACTCCTGCTGTATCTGGCTCAATTTCCTGCCCGGCTGTATCTTATGCCATTTTCGGATGCACTCCCTGCAGCAGGTTGCAGTTGCATGCTGTGCGATAAATACCGGATGCCCTTTCATCGGCGTCTGTTTTCCATCGTTTGGAATAACCGCCGGAGCTTCCCGCTTTGCAATGAAATCCTGCGCATGCTGCCTTATAGTATCCAGTCCTTTTTCATTTATGTAATCAATGTCCTTCTGCTTTAAATGAAAGCTGCTTCGGAACTTGGAATTACCAAGTCTCTCAAATAGCTGCTTATACCATTCCTCTTTTGTCATTAAAATTCTCCAAACTTCTTATGGCATCCTAACACTTCCTGTTAGAATGCCATCTATAAACATAAATACTATATTATTTTTCCCCATGCTCCTTCACGACCAGTCTGCCTCTTCCGCTTTCCTTCGCCTCGTATAATGCATTATCTGCTTCCTCATATAACCGGTTAAAGGTTGCTTCTGACTTAGCGATGACTGCGCCCATAGAGATGCCGGTACCTCCCTCTGCAGATTTTACTGTCAGATTTACTTTGTCAAATATCTGCTGGGCATGTTCTTTGATCGCCTTCTCCGGCACACTCTTATTAAAGAACATCATTACCGCAAATTCGTCCCCACCCATACGACTGGCAAAATCTTCATTTCGTAAAGACGCAAGCAATGTCTGGGCGACTAAGATCAGATATTTATCACCATTATGATGACCATAGGTATCATTATATTGCTTAAATTTATCAACATCTATCATGATCATCATTGCATTAAAATCACCTGATAACAGCTTCATCTCCATATCATTCCGAAAAGCCGCATGATTCAAAAGGCCCGTCAGGGAATCTGTACGATATGTATTCTCCCAATTCCGCAATCTGACTTCTGCCTTATTCTGCTCTGCATCTGTCAGGATCTTCATGGAATAAGTACTCGATACATCTGAAATAATAATCTCTGCACGATCCTGTTTAACTGCCGAATCGTAAAAGACACGTCCATAGCAAAAGACATAAATATCCTTTCCATCCTTTCGATGGAGTCTGTGTTCCTGCAATACATATGTACTCTTAGCCAGATTGGCATTTGTCCGGCACAAATATTCTGTCCGATCAGCTTCTGGGATCAGGTCCATCTGATTCATGGAATTTTTTTCTACATCCTCACCGGAATAACCTGTCAGCTTCTCGAAATTATCATCCACAGACAAAATATTCCATGAACCATCCAGCAAATATCTGCTGCATTGCACTGTATGTACACAGAATGCTTCCTGAAGTGTACTGTTATCCTCCGGTTTTGCCACTTGTTTGTGTTGAGGCTTTTCCTTCTCCTGCCTGAACTTATGAACTCCCTTTACGGTATCAGAATAATTCTCTGATATCATTTGAATAAACTCGGAAACAATAAACGGATCAAATTGTGTTCCGGCGCATTTTTTTAATTCTTCAAGTGCATCGGATACAGGCATTCCATTTCTATATGGGCGGTCACTTACCATCGCATCAAATGCATCAACAACAGCAATTACACGTGACAGTACCGGTATACTCTCCCTGCTCAGTCCGTCCGGATAGCCCTTTCCATCCCATCTTTCATGATGATGTCTGATTTCCTCTGCGATCTGCTTCAATTCTACATTACTGTTTGCAATATCGTAGCCCTTTTCAACATGTGAACGCATGATCTTCCATTCTTCATCGGTAAGTTTTCCCGGTTTGTTCAATATCTCCATCGGAACACCGATCTTTCCGATATCATGAAGCAGACAGAGAAGGGACAAGCGGCTTTGCTGTATATCGGATAACTCTATACGTTTACCAAGCTCTGCACCCATAATCTGTGTACGGCGAACGTGATGCTCCGTATCACTGTCACATTCCTCAAGTGCCCGTATCAGAGATGCCAGCATATCCGAATGAATGGATTTGCTGTCTACTAATTTCTTTGTACGCATAGCTTTAGTTGTATTTCGAATGCTTTCAACTATACTGTGTGTCTCATCTTCTACTACACTGACTGCGTACTGAATACTTCCGTCGAACTTCTCCTTAAGTTTTCCGGCACATACTGCCATCTCATCTTCACTGCTTCGGCTACACAATGCTATAAGATGTGCCTCGGTTCCTCTGACATAATATGCCCTTTCAGGAAAACAGGTTCTCATATTTTCCGACAACAACCGGATCTTCTGATCCCCTGCTTTTTTCCCAAGTGTGCTGTTGATAACAGACAAACTATTAATATCACATACAGCAATTCCTACCGGGAACGTAAAATGATCATTTTTTTCCAATGCAAGCTGTTTGAAATTTTCCCATTTCTGAAATCCTGTAAGCATATCCGTCTCAAGTGCGATATCTGTAAATACAAACATCTGACCAATCTTATGGCCGTTTTTATTTTCAAGCTTCTTTACATCACACCGCAATGTCTTTTCTTCCGTTTCCAATTTAACATAGCATTGCAGGGAAAAGCTGTCGTCATCTGATTCCGGATCAAACGACAATCCATATACATCCAGAAAGCTCTGAAGATCTTTACATCCGGTCAACAGTTCTTCTCCCAGGAAAAAATCAGCTCTTTCATTATGCAGAATCAAGCGCTCGTCATCATCAAACAAAACGATGCCCTGCCCTATATTTTCAAATATACTTGTCTTCAATTTATTCAACATCCCATGTGTGGAATAATCAAAGCAGCTCCAATAAATAATAAATGATACTACACTGTATCCTCCGATCGAATAGTCCAGTAAATTCACTACAGATTCGCCCGGTAAAAATAAAAAGATCGCATTTGACCCTACAATAATAAGAATTCCTATGATAACACTTAAATACTGCCAACGATATTCTTGCGGAATCTTGCAAATCTTCCGAATCAATAAACCTACCACCAATAACACCATTACATACGAAAATATCAGATGGAGCTCATACAAGGGCTTCATCTGATAGCTATACTTTGCAATCAGCGTATCCCGTGGTTTATATTCAATTGCAATTTCCATAAATGGATTAACTGCAAACACGATCAATTCATATATACAATATAAAAAGCAGAATGCTAACATCCATTTCCCATATCCGGAAAACTTTCCTTTTGTGAAATAAACCGTGAAAATTAAAAGAGAGACAAGCATAAAATCTATACTTATAAAATATATACTCGACATAGCCGCCATGCACATATAGGAATCACTTATGATACTGATCAGATAACTAATATCTACAATAGCCGCACCCATACAGGCAAACCCCAGAAATCTACCTGTTGTTTTATTCTTTTTAAAAGATTTTACCGCTAATAATATATCTGTAGCAGCAATAATAATTGATATGACTATATATGCATTGATCATAACTGTCTCATTCATAGAAAGCCTCCCATATTCAGGCAAAATCTGAGTTTATTTTACTATTTTTGAGGCAGTATGGCAACACCTATGCGTATCACAAGCGCCGGCAGTTTAGTTGAAATGTAAAAATTCTTGTCGGCTATCACTTTTCGCCACCTGTCGCAAATGGCAAAAATTTTTCCAGTTTCCCATTTGTTTCTTTTAAGATTATCAGATCCTTATACTGCACCTCATTTGCACTATCTTCTATATTTAATGTATAAGAAATATAAGTCTTATCTGCTATCTGATAGGTAGATGCATACTCTGAAAGAGAGTGGTCTGCCGATACATCCGGCATCGTATCTGATGCCTTCTGCATTTCATCATATGTTGCTACTTCTTTAAATTCATCCTTATTTACATCATAAAGATATCTTTTACTGTTATCTGACATATAAAATTCGACAAATTTTCCATTTTCTACAGCTTTCACACAAACATATGGATATCCCTGAATCTGTGTCATATCAAGCGGACGAAAATCACAATATCCAACCAAGTTATTTTTTGAAAAATCATATACCCATATTCCTATGTAGTCATACATAATTATTTTCTTGTCATTACAATATAGGATCTGTGGCATCGTTGCCCCGAGCTGCATATATTCTTTTCCCACTTCAGATGCGATCACCTTATACGCATTTTCTTTTCGATTGCTTATCAATATAAAACATCCGGCAAAAATAAATATAACTATTACTGCCGCAACCGATAACCACTTAATCCAGCCATGTTTTTTCTTTCTATCTACTTCAGTTATATATCGGCCATCCAAATCCTGCAACAGCTCAAACATATCTTCTCTGTTCATAATTCGAACCCCCTTTCTGACAAATATATGCGTAATTCTGCCCGCATTCGATTTAATATCACCGATACATAATTCTCCGTCATATTATACCTGTCAGCAATATTTCTAATGCTATCCGCATACCAGTATCTGCATACAAATAATTGCCTCTTTCTTTGGGATACATTTGCCAGATACTCATTTATAGTTCTAATTAATTCTTTCCGTTCTACTTCATCCACAGGAGTATTTCTCTCTGAAATGATATCTTCTAATTCATCTAAGATCAATTTCGTTTGTCCTCCACCCCTTTTGGTCGCCGTGTTTTTCTTATATCTGTCAAATGAAAGATTTCTTACAATTTTCCCTAGATAAGTTGACAACCTAACCGGTTTTTGCGGTGGTATTGAATTCCATACCCGTAAATAAGTATCATTTACACATTCCTGTGCATCCTCATAATTTCCCAGAATATTATTTGATATTGCATAACAGTACGCCTCATATTTTTCCTTTGTTTTCAAAATCGCATTTTCATCTCTATCCAGATACATCTGAACAATCACCTTGTCATCCATTCAAATACCTCCTTCTATCTATATACACGACTTTTCAACAAAAATCTTACAATATTCTTTATCTCTCCCCCACCGAATTTTCCAGCACTCCATAAATGCAATCAAAGCAGCCGGTTCCGCTTCGTATTGCGATTAAACCGGCTGCTCCATCCATTCATCGATTACAACAAGGTCCCGGCAACAACATCAAAGTCTTACCGATCTCAAGCCCTTTTTCGTCAAATCTCATAACTGCCTTCTGTCTTTTTATTTAAAAAAAGAGAGATGTCTCGCTTTTTTCAAAAATACATCAACAAAAAAGATATTGTCAAGTTTTTTCCAAGCTCCTATTGTTTATAAATTATCGTTTATTCAGTACCAGAATCTTGTTTGAAAAATTCCTTACAGACGGAATCTTTCCAAGCACTTTATATATGGAAGCAAATTCTTTCATCCCCTCTACCAGACTGATATCTCTTTCGCTCCGGAAAGAAGGTGTAACACTCTGAAATGCTTTTCCACTTTTCACACCCCAGATGAATTTCGCCCGGCTTCCCTCTATGGACTTCTCTTTCATATGCTTCACAACAAATGGTGCCATTACCTCAACCAGAACCTTTGCCTGTGTAAATGTCTGATCAATGATCTCAAACATCTTCCGCACATCCTGCTCCGTTAAATACATCGTAAGACCTTCGATCACCACCAGAACCGGTTCTCCATGATACTCGATATCCACCGTATAAGATGGATCAGTTGCAGACTTTGCGATCTGGTAAACCGGACCATTCTCCTCAAGGAAACGGCTTCGGATATCCATGGTCTCCGGAAGATCGATATTGTACCAACGCTGATATTTTCCCTTCATCCGGTAGCAACGGGTATCCAGTCCGCAGGCAATATTTACAACAATGGCATCCGGGTGTTTGGTCAGATAATCATTTACCAGACGATCCAGCACGATCGTTCTCGCAATTACACCGCTGCTCATCAGCTTATCGGATTCTGCTTTTGAGAAATCATAATCTAACTGTGATACGATCTCGATCGCTTTCTTATCATAGATATGGTGATTCTCTTTTTCGGATTCTGCCGCTCTTGCAAATAAAGTCTGCAGCATCGTCTCCGGTACTCCCTGTACTCCTACCTTTGTTTTAGCCTGTTCTCCTGTTGTTCCTGTCTGCATTACTTTTCCTTCACTCATAGCTAATTCTCCTTTTCTGTGTTTGCATAACAAATGTTATTTTTTGTTATGTTGTAAAAAAAGAACCCCACAGCTATATGCTGTGAGGCTCTCTTAGATTCTGTATTAATTTGTCTGTTCCACCCATTGAGTAGATCCCGATCTTCTCAACCAAATACAAACTATCTTCCATACTATAATTTCCTTTAATAATCTCCAGACATCCATCCAAACGGATCTTTGCCAGTATCTTTACAAGCTTTTCATCCGGCTCGTAATCCATCCGGCTCTTATAAAATGTATATATGGACTGCTCCATCAGTTGTTCTACCTTGGAGCGATACATCTCATAACAGCTTCCCTGCGCCTTTTCCAGAATGATCACCGCTTCCTTCCGATGTTCCAGAATAAACTGCATCATCTGGACATCCAACTGTGTGCCAAGCTCCGGTTCTGCAAGCTCTAACTTCATATATCTGACAAGCAATTCTTCATATTGAACGACCAATGGTTCAAATATCTCCCGAAACAATGCTTCTTTATTCTTAAAATAAAAATACATTGCACCGGTCGTAACTCCTGCCCGACTGCAGATCGTTCGAAGACTTGCTTTGTTATAGCCATGCATGAAGAATTCGTCTAATGCTGTCTGTTTAATTTTCTCTATTGTGTTTTCCTGATCATTCATCATAACACATGTTATGTTAGATACTTCTAACCAAAATGTCAAGTATTATTTTCCGGTCACGCCCTTTACCTTATAATTTCTGACACCCGAAGCCTTCTTCTCTTTTATTTTTCTGTCACCCGACATATTTTCCTGCAAAATCTGTGTCCTCTATCCCACATGATCTTACATTAGCAACAGTAAAACAATATACATTTATTTTACTTACATAATCTTTCCATCTGTTGAAATTGTAACTACATTCCACGGAAGGAATTTTCCGCTGTTCTGAAGCGCATTCTTTACAGCCATCTCAATACCACCACAACACGGAACCTCCATTCTTACAACCGTAATGCTCCGGATATTATTATTCCGGATGATCTCTGTCAGCTTTGCAGAATAATCTATCATGTCAAGCTTCGGGCAGCCCACCAAAGTGATATGTCCCTTAATAAAATCCCGGTGGAAATTCGCATATGCATACGCTGTACAATCCGCCGCAACAAGCAGCTTTGCTCCATCAAACCAAGGGGCTGTCACCGGAACAAGCTTAATCTGTACCGGCCACTGGCGCAGCTCTGACTCCTGCTGTCCCATCATCGATGCTAACTGCTGTGCAAGCTCAGGTGATATTGCACCATTCTGCGCAGTCTTACTCCCAGCTTCAACAGCTCTTGTCTTTTTGTCATACTGGTCTCTGTTAAATGTTTTCATAGCCGTACCCGGACAACCACATGGCAGAGGTTCTCCTGATGGATTGCCTGCTTCATTTGCCATCTTCTCAGCTTTTGCCGCCAATACCGCCGCCTCATCATAGTCTGCTGCTTCACGCTCAACAAATGTAATAGCCCCGGTCGGGCAGGTTGGAAGACAGTCTCCCAGTCCGTCACAATAGTCATCCCGAAGCAGCTTTGCCTTACCATTCACCATCCCGATCGCGCCCTCATGGCATGCCGATGCACATGCCCCACAGCCGTTACACTTTTCTTCATTAATTTCTATAATCCTGCGAATCATCATTTTTCCTCCTGAATACCCGATACCTGATCATTCTATGATATTTGCTGTTATATTTGTCGCTTCATTGATGGACAATATACATCATAGCTTTCTTTCATCACTTAACTGTCAATCAGGTTCTTGATTTTATGTGCTTATTCTAATATACTTATTTCAAAATGTATGTTGGATTTCCAACAAAATAACATTTAAGGAAATGGAAATTTTATGAACAAATCTGATCTTACATCCTATATTGATACCCTGTCAGCCTGTCGCCTGTTTACCGGCATCGATGAACAGAATCTGCCGGCCATGCTTACATGTCTGGATGGAAACCATATTCATGTAAAAAAAGGGAATCCCATATTCGTAGAGGGCGATCCAGCTCGCTTTATCGGAATCATCCTTACCGGAACAGCGCAGGTGATCCGAGAAGATTATTATGGAAACCGAAGCGTTATGACAAATTTACAACCCAGTGATCTGTTTGCAGAAGCCTTCTCCTGCGCAGGTCTTTCTACTGTACCAGTCAGCGTCTTTGCCATGACTGACAGTGATATTCTGCTTCTGGACTGCCATCATCTTCTGACCTCATGTTCGAATTCCTGTGATTTTCACAATACCCTGATCCGGAATCTGCTGCATGAAATTGCCCGGAAAAACCTTGCGTTAAATCAAAAAATACGCTATATGTCAGAGAAAACAACCCGTGATAAATTAATGGCATACCTCTCCGATCAGGCAAAACAGAATCATTCGGATACCTTCACGATTCCTTTCAATCGTCAGGCACTCGCAGACTATCTCGGTGTAGAACGCTCCGCCATGTCCGCTGAAATCAGCAAACTAAAAAAAGACGGAATCATTGACACTCAAAAGTCAACCTTCCGCCTACTCTAAAAACATGCTTGCAAAGAGCATACCTTACTATATAAGTTTATGGCATAAAAATGGAAGATGAATTATTATTATGCAGCAAGCCTTTCCGAGCGCCGGTACTTAAGTTACGTCTTTCGTAACTTTACGTACCGCTGCGCCGAGGAATAGAGCGAAAGCGTCTTGCGAAATAATAAGTAATTTCATCTTCCATTTTTATTCACAGCCTAATTTTCAAGAATGCTCTTTGCAAGCTTCTGCTGCTCCTCTGTTGGAGGATCGATTCCCTCTAATTTATAAGGAATTCCAAGTCTCTCCCACTCCTGAATACCCAGCTTATGATATGGAAGTACCTCTACCTTATCCACTGTTTTAAGAGTATCTATAAATTCTTTTGTCTTCTTCAGATCATCCTCATCTGTCGTAATTCCCGGAACAAGTACATGTCTGATCCACATATGCTTGCCATGATCGGACAGATACTGTGCAAGCTCCAGAATATTCTGATTTGAGAACCCTGTTAATTCACGATGCTTATCATCATGAATCTGCTTAATATCAAGCAGAAAAAGATCTGTAAGGCTCATCAGTTCATTGAACTTTGAGAAGAACGGTTCTTCTCTGGTAAATGGATTTCCGGCCGTATCGATCGTAGTATGGATACCCTGCGCCTTCGCAAGCTTAAAAAATTCGATCAGGAAATCCATCTGAAGTAAAGCTTCACCACCGCTTACAGTGATACCACCCTGACCTTTCCAGTATGGCTTATAACGAAGTGCCTGCTTTAACAGATCTTCCGGAGTTCTGGCCTCGATCTTAACACCTTTATCTTTGAGCAGTTTTGTATTCTCTTCAATTTTTTTCTCAAGTGCTTCTCTTTCATCATCGCTGACATCGTCAGCATACAGTCTGCTGTAATCTGTTACAAGATTCCATGTCTCTGGGTTATGACAATATTTGCATCTCATCTTGCATCCCTGTAAAAATACAACAAATCGAATTCCCGGACCATCGACTGCTCCAAAGCTTTCTGTTGAATGAATATATCCTAAAATCTGTTTCTTTTCCGGCATGTTCCACCTCTAAGTTCTTTCTATTATTTTACACAATTACACATTAAACAACCACGACTATGCATCTGTTTCCACCACTCACAGCTTCATAGCCTCTTTCTATTTTCTCTCTGATACACAATTTTCATACATGATATAATGAACGCAAAATTATTTGCTCGCAAGGATGCTGATTTTGCGAAATGCATAGAATGTGCGAAGCACATGATATAATGAACGCAAAATTATTTGCTCGCAAGAATGCTGATTTTGCGAAATGCATAGAATGTGCGAAGCACATGATATACGGATAAAAATCCGTCTGCCTTATGCTGTAAAAAAGTCCCGGAGATAGACTCCCCGGGACTCCAATCTTTTACTTATCTGTTAAAACATTCAGACTGTGTAAGATTTACAGTGAGTCATGGAATGTTCTGTTGATAACGTCGAGCTGCTGCTCACGTGTAAGTGAGATAAACTTAACAGCATATCCTGATACACGGATTGTGAAGTTAGCGTACTCTGGCTTATCCGGATTCTCCATTGCATCAAGGAGCTTATCCTTACCGAATACGTTTACATTTAAGTGGTGAGCACCCTGATCGAAGTATCCGTCCATAGCGCTTACAAGCTTCTCAGCTCTTTCTTCCTCGTCATGTCCGAGTGCTGATGGGTTCATTGTCTGAGTATTTGAGATACCATCTAATGACCACTCATAAGGAATCTTAGCTACTGAGTTCAGTGAAGCAAGAAGTCCTGATGTCTCTGCACCGTAACTTGGGTTAGCACCTGGTGCGAATGGTGTCCAAGCACGTCTTCCATCCGGAAGGTTACCTGTGTACTTACCATATACTACGTTTGATGTAATTGTCAGGATAGATGTTGTAGGCTCTGAATTACGATATGTGTGTCTCTTCTTGATGTCTGTAAGGAACTCATGAAGAAGCCATACACCGATGTTATCAGCTCTGTCATCATCATTACCATATTTAGGGAATTCTCCCTCGATCTCAAAGTCTTCTGCAAGACCTGTTTCTGCGTTACGAATAACCTTAACCTTAGCATACTTGATAGCTGACAGTGAGTCGATTACGTGTGAGAATCCGGCAATACCTGTTGCAAATGTACGACGTACATCTGTATCGATAAGTGCCATCTCTGCTGACTCATAGTAATACTTATCATGCATGTACTGAATCAGGTTCAGGATATTTACATAAAGTCCTGCTAACCAATCAAGCATCTTCTTGTACTTAGCAAGAACTTCATCATAGTCAAGATACTCTGCAGTAATTGGAGCATACTCAGGACCAACCTGCATTGGCTTACCTGTCTTCTTGTCTAAGAACTTCTCATCTTTACCACCGTTGATAGCGTAAAGGAGACACTTAGCAAGGTTTGCACGAGCTCCGAAGAACTGCATCTCTTTACCTGTCTGTGTAGCTGATACACAGCAGCAAATTGAATAGTCATCACCCCAGATAGGCTTCATAACATCATCATTCTCGTACTGGATTGAGCTTGTTCTTACTGAGATCTTAGCAGCATACTTCTTGAATGTATCCTGAAGAGCTGAAGAATAAAGAACTGTAAGGTTTGGTTCTGGAGCCGGTCCCATGTTCTCAAGAGTATGAAGGAATCTGTAGTCGTTCTTTGTAACCATTGAACGTCCGTCAACACCGATACCACCAACTTCAAGTGTAGCCCATACAGGGTCACCTGAGAACAGTTCGTTGTATGACTTAATTCTTGCGAACTTAACCATACGAAGCTTCATTGTGAAATGATCGATAAGCTCCTGAGCCTCAGCCTCTGTAAGCTTTCCGGCCTTAATATCTCTCTCAATATAAATATCAAGGAATGTTGATACACGTCCTACTGACATAGCAGCACCATTCTGAGTCTTGATAGCTGAAAGGTATCCGAAGTATAACCACTGAACAGCTTCCTTAGCGTTTGAAGCAGGCTTAGAAATATCATAACCATATGACTGAGCCATAACCTTCATCTCCTGCAGACGTCTGATCTGCTCTGCAAGCTCTTCTCTCTGACGGATAACATCATCAAACATATTACCATCGCCACAGTTTGCCTTATCTTCCTCTTTCCAAGCGATCAGCTGATCGATACCGTAAAGAGCAACTCTTCTGTAGTCACCTACGATACGTCCACGTCCATAAGTATCAGGAAGACCTGTTACGATATGTGTATGACGTGCAGCTTTCATCTCTGGTGTATAGGCATCAAATACTGCCTGGTTATGTGTCTTGTGATACTCTGTAAAGATCTTATGGAAGTTCTCGTTTGGCTTGTAACCATACATCTCAAGAGCTTCCTCAGCCATCTTAATACCACCATAAGGCATGAATGCTCTCTTAAGTGGTTCATCTGTCTGAAGACCAACAACCTGCTCAAGGTCCTTTGTCTCAGGATCAATATATCCAGGGCCGTATGCTGTGATGCTTGATACAACATCAGCATCCTCCTTTAATACACCGCCGTTATCTCTTTCTGCTTTCTGAAGAGCCTGAAGCTTGTCCCAGAGCTTGTTAGTAGCATCTGTTGGTCCAGCAAGGAAGCTCTCGTCTCCGTCGTACATTGTGTAGTTGTTCTGGATGAAGTCTCTGACATTACATTCTTCTTTCCAGAGTCTACCTGTGAATGAATCCCATTCCTGGTTCTGTAACATAATAATTTTTTCTCCTTTCAATTTTATATTATGTGAATATATAAAACACTCTAATGGTATTATACAGAATCTTTTTTTATAATTCAACAATCCTTATCATTTTTATTGTATTTCTTTTCGTACATTCGCATAATTTTTACAAATTTTTTTAATCTCTGAAAAAAGCTTGACACAGAGTGAACTCCAAGGACTATCATTTAATTATCAAAGACAAGAAGGATCGTCAAATGAATAAATTATCAGACACATTTGAACTGAAAAATAGAGTATCAATTCCATGCATCAGATATGGAAATGAAATCAGCGTTGGCAAAGGGATTTCCGAAAGTGGAATTGCGATACATGGAACGCCATGACATATTTGTATAAATCCGGCAAAATCAGTAACACCATATCGAATCGTTGAAAATGCCAACGTGTGCTTATCATATTGAATACCGGTTGTTTTCCTGCCGGCACATCCAGTGCCAACCGCAGCTTGGTCGCCGGCTTTATATCTATCGTTCCTGCCATTTTATCCCTTACTTTCTTCTTTATATATCGTTCATTCTGAACAGACGAATCTATACTTTATCTCCCATCCTGATTTTTGTCGATTTTTAAGTATATGTAATGAATATTTTAACATATTGTAAACAGAAAATCCAGTATTTTATATCAGGAATGCGTTAATTACGGCAAATAACCGCATACGTGAAAAAAGCTGCCGGAATCCATCATATATCTCCCTTTTCACCTGCATTATATCAGGCAAAACCGGTTAATAAATGACCAATTCCGACAGCTTTTTGTCTCAGCTATTGTTTCTTATAATATCCCATATAATAGTATACTGCTTATGATTCTCTGCTGTTCTTCTCTGCATCTGCAGATATCTTATCGCTATCCGATTCTTTTTTAATAAATGTCTCATTAATGAAAAAGAATCCTCCGAGACCGATTGCAACAACGCCAAAAACAATAGCAAATATATCCATACCCATTTTATTATTCTCCTTTTCTTCTTACATATTCAGTTTTCAAATGTAAGAAGTCAGGAGTTTCTTTCCGTCCTTTTTATGTATATACTCAAGCCTTCGATACCATTGAGATGCATGCACCAGTGTGCCGATCTTCACCCACCATTTTCTGGTATCACAAACGAACCCGGATAAGGTAAACAGAAACGGTAAAACCAGGATCCACAGATCAACTGTTTTCTCCGATTGAAACGATTTCAGGCTCTGCGTTTCAAACACTGTACGAAGAACGCTTCCTGTCGGAAGTATCCCTATTTCATTAATTGATGTCGTCCGGACTTCACGAAGCACAGATTTATTCTGTTCAAGCCCCCGCTCCATTCTGGAACTTTCTATATCACCTATGCCAAAAACGGTGGCAGCTAATATCAATATGATACAATATATCACACATATTTGTTTCTTCTGTTGTTGAAGCATAGTTGCCACCTCACTTTCTGTAGATTTCTTTCTGCATATCCTATACTTACTGCATGCCACATAATCAACACACTTGAGAACGAATAATTCTGCGTTCATTATCTCATAAATATAACAAAATGAATATTCTTTATTTTATTCTTATCTATTTCTTAATTTCTTCGCGGAGCTGTGTTCCAAGTTTCTGAATATCTTCTTCCAGATCACCCTCCAGCTCATGCACATCTTTTTCAAGACGATCCTTAAACATCAGAAGGAAACTGATAAGAAGCAATCCGCTGGATACCCAGATAGCATGGAAGCCCAGATGTACCGACAAAACACCTCCGATTCCGGCTCCGACCGCAAAGAACAGGATCACACCGAAATAATACAGTGACATTTCTAACTGCTCCGGCTTCTTTTCTCTTAAATATACAGATAAGGCCGCTGTACCACTTCTGAGATTTCCGATACACATCGTACTCGCATAAGAATGTCCGTTGACTTTCCGGAATGTCTGAACCTGCATTGCACAGGAAAAAGATACCAATACCGTTGCCAGCATGTTCCATCCTTCTGTTAAAAATCCAACAAAAAACAAAATTAAAATCTCCATCAATAAAATGGATTGTCTCCAATGAAGCTTCTTTGCGTATTTGAACCGTCCCTGTACCTGTTCTGCAAAGAACACCCCAAATGCAAATGCAAACAATGGATACAGATAACGAAGTCCTGCCTGCCATTCACCCATCATAAAATGCTGACTCATCAGCACTACATTTCCTGTCTGCGCATTTGAAAACACTTCATCTCTTGTAAAATATGTATAAGCATCCTGAAATCCACCGGATAACGCCAGAAACACACTGGTAATAAATGCTTCCGACATCTGCCGTTCTGCCTGTCTGTTCTGCCTAACTTTCATCTCAATCAACTCTCCGTTCTTCTTCAAATAATATCAGACACAATATAGTTAGCAAGAACGATATGCCCTGCTACAAAGAAAAACCGGATGTGAAACCCACACCCGGTTCTTCTTTGTCCGAAGTATATCCTGACGTTATAGTGTCTCAGGTGTATCTCACGAACATATATTGTATTCTGATCATTCAGATATTATTTCTGAGGACCTGCTGCAACTAATGCCTTACCGGCTTCGTTGCTCTCGTACTTAGCAAAGTTCTTGATGAATCTGTCAGCAAGATCTAATGCCTTTGTCTCCCATGCAGAAGCATCTGCATATGTGTCACGAGGATCAAGGATTGCCGGATCAACACCCGGAAGCTCTGTAGGTACTTCAAAGTTGAAGTAAGGGATCTTCTTTGTAGGAGCTGAAAGGATAGCACCGCTAAGGATAGCATCGATGATACCTCTTGTATCCTTGATTGAGATACGCTTGCCTGTTCCGTTCCATCCTGTATTTACAAGATAAGCCTTAGCTCCGCTCTTCTCCATCTTCTTAACAAGCTCTTCAGCATACTTTGTAGGATGTAACTCAAGGAATGCCTGTCCGAAACATGCTGAGAATGTAGGTGTCGGCTCTGTGATTCCACGCTCTGTACCGGCAAGCTTAGCTGTGAAGCCTGACAGGAAGTAGTACTGTGTCTGCTCTGGTGTCAGAATAGATACCGGAGGAAGTACTCCGAATGCATCTGCTGAAAGGAAGATAACATTCTTTGCTGCAGGAGCTGATGAAATAGGACGAACGATGTTCTTAATATGATCGATTGGATAAGATACACGAGTATTCTCTGTAACGCTCTTATCTGTGAAGTCGATCTTACCATTTGCATCTACTGTTACGTTCTCAAGAAGAGCATCTCTTCTGATCGCATTATAGATATCTGGCTCTGAATCCTTATCAAGGTCGATAACCTTTGCGTAGCAACCACCTTCGAAGTTGAATACGCCGTTGTCATCCCAGCCGTGCTCATCATCACCGATCAGGAGACGCTTAGGATCTGTTGAAAGTGTTGTCTTACCTGTTCCTGAAAGGCCGAAGAAGATAGCTGTGTTCTCACCGTTCATATCTGTGTTTGCTGAACAGTGCATAGCTGCCATTCCCTTAAGTGGAAGGTAGTAGTTCATCATTGAGAACATACCCTTCTTCATCTCTCCGCCGTACCATGTATTGATGATAACCTGCTCATGGCTTGTGATGTTGAATGCTACACATGTCTCTGAGTTAAGACCAAGTTCTTTATAGTTTTCTACTTTAGCCTTTGATGCGTTGTAAACAACGAAATCTGGCTCGAAGTTCTCAAGTTCTTCAGCAGTTGGCTTGATGAACATATTTGTTACGAAATGTGCCTGCCAAGCTACTTCTACGATAAAACGGATAGCCATACGAGTATCAGCGTTTGCTCCACAGAAAGCATCAACTACAAATAATTTCTTATTTGAAAGTTCCTTCTTTGCAATATCCTTAACGGATGCCCATGTCTCTTCTGTCATTGGATGATTGTCGTTCTTGTAACCATCTGTTGTCCACCATACAGTGCCCTTTGAATTCTCATCAACAACAATATACTTATCTTTAGGTGAACGTCCTGTATAAATACCTGTCATTACATTAACAGCGCCAAGCTCTGTTTCCTGTCCTTTTTCATATCCTTCAAGAGTAGATTTAGTCTCTTCCTCGAAAAGTGTTTCATATGAAGGGTTGTAAACGATCTCTGTAGTTCCGGTAATGCCATACTTGCTTAAATCAATATTTTTCATTGTACACAAATCCTCTTTTCTTTCTAAGTATTATTCTATGGAGGTTAGTTTGTACTACCAACTTCCACAGTCAATTTGTATTATAGCCATCCCTAATCAAAAAGTAAAGAAAATCTTTACCGGATATGACTTTTTTACATTTTTTTTATAATCATCACGCCTGTATTTTATAATTTATATTTGTTTTAGAAACACAGACAGATTGCATAGACAAGTGCCGCCATGATCCATGCAACAACACACTGTCCGACCACAACTACCAGTGCCCATTTGCTTCCAAGTTCCCGTTTTACGGAAGAAACGGCTGCTACACATGGAGTATACAGCAGACAGAATATCAACAATGACAGAGCGGATGCCGGTGTCAGGATCTTATGGATAACATCCATGCTTCCGGTCAGCACAGACAATGTTGATACTACACTCTCCTTGGCCATAAATCCGGATATCAGTGCCGTCGATATCCGCCAGTCTCCGAAACCAAGCGGTGCAAATACCGGTGCGATCAATCCTGCGACAACTGCAAGGATACTGTTCTGTGAATCTGCCGTCAGGTTAAAGTGCAGATCAAAGCTCTGTAAGAACCAGATCACGATCGTTGCCACAAAGATAACCGTAAATGCCCGCTGTAAGAAATCCTTTGCCTTTTCCCATAATAACTGCAATACATTTTTCAATGCCGGCATTCTGTAGTTTGGAAGCTCCATAACAAACGGAACTGCCTCACCCTTGAATAATGTCTTTCTGATAATAAGCGCCACAAGGATTCCTATCAGTATTCCCACAACATACAACCCGACCATAACAAGTGCTTTATACTTTGGGAAAAACGCTGTTGCAAAGAATGCATAGATCGGAAGCTTTGCAGAACAGCTCATAAACGGGGTCAACAGGATCGTCATCTTACGATCACGCTCCGACGGAAGGGTACGGCTCGCCATAATGCCGGGAACCGTACAGCCGAAGCCAACCAGCATCGGCACAATACTTCTTCCGGATAACCCAATCTTTCTGAGTGGTTTGTCCATGACGAAAGCAACACGAGCCATATATCCACTGTCTTCCAATAACGAAAGAAATAAAAACAGCACCACTATGATCGGAAGAAAACTCAGCACACTTCCAACCCCCTTAAAGATACCATCAATCACAAGTGAATGAAGCACCGTGTTCACCGACCATGCAGTCAGAAGCTGATCCATCTGCGCTGTCAGATAATCAATCCCTTTCCCCAGCAGATTCTGAAGTACCGCTCCGATCACATTAAAGGTCAGAAAGAAGACCGCTCCCATGATCAATATAAAGGTCGGTATGGCGGTATACTTTCCCGTAAGAACCGCATCGATCCTCCGGCTTCTGATACGTTCCTTACTCTCTGCCGGTTTGACAACCGTCTGTCTGCAGATCCGCTGTATAAAATCAAACCGCATGTCTGCAATTGCTGCCGCACGATCAATTCCACGTTCTTCTTCCATCTGGCTTACAATGTGTTCTATCATCTCTGTCTCATTCTGTTCAAGATGTAGAGATTTTTCCATCTCTGCATCCCCTTCTGCCACCTTCGCCGCAGCAAAACGAACCGGGATTCCCGCATTCTCTGCATGGTCTTCGATCAGATGCATGATTCCATGCAGGCACCGGTGCACCGAACCACCATGATCTTCCGGATCACAAAAATCCTGTCTGCCCGGTCTCTCCTGATATCTGGCGACATGAACTGCATGTTCGATCAATTCATCTACACCCTGATTCTTGATCGCAGAGATTGGAATAACCGGAATTCCAAGCATACTTTCCAGCTGGTTAATACGGATTGATCCTCCGTTCTCACGGACTTCATCCATCATATTCAGTGCCAGCACCATCGGTATATCAAGCTCCATCAGTTGCATCGTCAGATAGAGATTTCTCTCAATATTGGTTGCATCCACGATATTGATTATGCCCTTTGGTTTTTCATCGAATACAAACTGTCTGGTTACAATTTCTTCGCTGCTGTACGGCGAGAGAGAATATACACCCGGAAGGTCGGTTACTCTTGTGTCCGGATATCCTTTGATCATTCCCTCTTTCCGATCAACCGTTACTCCGGGAAAATTACCTACATGCTGATTCGAGCCTGTCAACTGGTTAAATAATGTCGTCTTGCCACAGTTCTGGTTACCAACCAGAGCAAAGGTCAGGATCTCATCCTTCGGCAGCGGATGTTCATCTGCTTTCACATGATATTTTCCGCCTTCGCCAAGTCCCGGATGCTCTACTAAAGCTTTATCCTTTTTGTTATCTTTCCTATGTTCGTCTTCATCTGATTTTTTATCTGATACCTCGATCTGCTCAGCATCCGCCAGTCGGAGCGTCAGTTCATAATCATGAATACGAATTTCAAGAGGATCGCCCATTGGTGCATATTTGATCAGTTTAACCTCAATACCGGGTATCACGCCCATGTCAAGGAAATGCTGTCTCAGTGCTCCATCACCGCCAACTGTACAGATGGTTGCGGACTGTCCCTCTTTCAAATCTTTGATCGTCATTTGTATCGCCTCTTAACTCTTTATAATAAATATTTATCAATTGCTTCTGCACATCCATCATGGTCACAGTCATTGACAACAACCGCAGCAACTGCTTTTACATGTTCATTTGCATTTCCGACCGCAATCGCTAATCCTGCAGTTTCCAATATATTCAGATCGTTGTCTGCATCACCGACCGCGATCGTCTCTTCAGGTTCAACACCCAGGTACTCACACAGCCGGAGCAGCCCGGTTCCTTTGGTAACTCCTGTCGCCGAACATTCCAAAGCGGTCTTCTCTGCATCCGCAAGAACAAGATTCAGTCCGGCAAGTCTCTTTCTGGTTTTCTCCCTGCCTTCTGTTGTCGCATGATACAGATTCAGCTTCGGGACCTCAAATGGATGTTCCTTATAATATTCATAGATATCATCGACCTGTGTTGTAACCTTCTCATACATTGGCCGATAGACGCCCATCCCAAAGCGTTCCATCTGGGGTATGTCCTTTTTCTGCACTATGGATTCGATTGCAAGCAGATGCACCATAAGATCTTCTTTTTTACTTTCTGTCAGAATCTTTTCTGCCAGTTCAATAGAGATTGAATTCGAATACAGGATCTTTTCCTCTTTTACATCATACAGGATCGCGCCGCTAGAGCAGACAACATAACGCAGCCTCGGAATCCGCTTAAAATATTCCCGAAGCTCTGCCACACATCTTCCGGTCGAAAGGATCACTTCCTTTCCTGCATCAAATGCACGGTTCACAGCTTCCAGTGTCCGCTCTGATATCCGTTTTTCGGAATTTAATAAGGTTCCATCCATATCAAAAGCAATCAACTTGTATTTACTCATATCCATGTCCGCCTTTCTGTTTTTATATTCAGATCTGTTTCATTCCGATACTGTTATTCTCTTCCATTTATATTTGTTTTGTGTTTATTTTTTTCTTATTGCTTTAATCTCTTCCGTAATCTTTTTCCGGTTCTTTATCAATCCACGCCCCCAACGGAAAACAGTATAAAACGGCAACAGGATCTTATGATGATATACCACCGGTACATACTCTTTATAAAATCCCATATCCGGGAAAAGTCTCCGCCACATGTACCGCCATTTTGTTCCGGTTGTGATCGTGCCTCCATCTGCCTGAAGTTCTTTCAGTGACCGTTCCACCATGCCGGCGACCGTTCCGTATGTGCCGGAATACATCAGTTCGGTAAGAAGCTCCCGCTCCTGTTCTGTAAACCGGTTCTTCTGCCCCATATCCTCCGATGCAAATATCTTATGTGCAAGACTCCGCAGTGTCTGCTCAAATTCCGATGCTCCGAACACAGCTAACTCCTGCCCGATATATTCATAATCAAAATGATCGACATATGCTTCATTCAGAATATAGCAATCTGTAAGTGTCCGTATTCCGGTTCCTGAACCTTTATGATGCTTATACGCATGGGCAATCACATAAATATACAGATCATTTTCTTCAAAATGATAACCAAAGGAATTACTTCCATCTTTTATCAGTCTGTCCTTCACATCCTGATAATATTGATTCCATTCTGCTCCCGGCTTCTCTGAAAACAATACCCGGTGCATCTCGAAATTATAGACCGGTTCTTTCAGATAAGTATCATGTGCTCCAACGCCATATGATTCCGTCTGATATCCATGTTCTTCCATATAAAACCGGATCTTCCGGCTGTATGCCGGATCAAACAAAATATCATTATCTGACATTTCCCTCATTCCGGGCTTCTTATACAGATCCTTTATGATGCTCCCCTTTAATGGCATATACCAGATACCTTCGGCTTCCATATATCTAAATAACTGCTTCCTGGCAGCATCTAACAGCATATTCTTGCGTAACGCCTTATCCCTTTTCTCCCGCCATGCCGTAAGAAGCTGTGGATACGCTTCCGCAAATGTCTGGTCTACCTTTAACGCAGGTTCAATGGCATCATAAACCAGAGCACCTAACATATGATATTTGCTCCACTTCCGGACAGCCTGCAGATTCATCTGATGTAGCCGTTCCGTTGATACCGCTTTCATATGAAGTCCAAACGTCACTAACTCCAGAAAATCCCATTCATTTTTTCCAAGTGTCCTGATGTTATACTGAATCATATTATCTCATTCCTCATTCTTCCCTGTTCGTCACCATTGCTATCGTACGGTCACACACCTGCAAAGCTGCCGGCCGGTGTGTAACGATCAGGACAGTCCGATCTGTCATTGCACGGAGATTGGAAAGCAGCCGTTTCTCTGTCTGTTCATCCAGTGCACTTGTCGCTTCATCAAGGATCAGAACCGGATGTCCGGAATAAACCGCCCTTGCAACTGCCAGACGCTGGATCTGCCCCTCCGATAATCCATGTCCCTGTTCTCCAAGTGAAGTTTCCATTTGTTCCGGAAGCTGATAAACAAATTCTGCACAGGCAGCTTTGAGTGCCTGTGTCAGCTTCTCCGTGTCGATATGCTCACCAAATGCCACCGCTTCTTTTATTGTTCCACTCATCAGATGATTTCCCTGCGGCACATAAGCAAACAGCGAGCGGAAGCCTGCATGCATCTTATACCTTTCACTGCCAAGTATTACGCTGCAGTCTCCGGAATCCAGTGCATACAGACTCATTAATATTTTAAGCACTGTACTCTTTCCACACCCGGAGGGTCCGGTCAGTGCCAGAAATTCTCCTTTTGCGATATGCATATTAAAATGCTCCAGAACCTTTCTTTCACAGTGATCTGAATCTGCCAATGCTTGAACTCCCAGCAGATCCGTATCTCTCCGATAAGAAAAGGAGCCGTCTGTGATCTCAAGTGCCGTAAATGATTCCTGAAAACCGGAAGGGCTCATCTCTGATCCGGCTCTATCCGGTTCAAAGGTTTCTGCCTGCATCAGCCGTTCTGCACTGGCAAGGCAGGCAAAATATTTTGGGAAATACCCAGACAGATTCGCAAACGGTGTCTGGATCTGTGCGACAAGCTGAAGCACTGCTATAAAGGTTCCATAGGAAACCTGTCCTTTCAATATTCCATACCCACAATATATGGCTCCCAGAATATAAGCTCCATTCATTGCTGCACCGAACCCGATATTACAGATATTGGAAAATCTGTTTTTCTTCATCCGGCTGCCCTGATGTGCATTCATATACCGGTCTGCTTCATCTGCCGTTTCCTGTTCTTTTACGAATGTGTGAAGGATCACCAGACCGGATAACCGTTCCGATAAAAAAATCCGTAATCTGCCATCTGCCTCCTGCACTTTTTTATGCAGACGTTTCAACACCCGTCGGAATATCCAGGTCAGAAAGACAAGCAGAAGACCTCCCGGTATCAATACATAAGCAAGTTCCGGCATAATACCGATCAGCAGAACAACCGCGATCAGGATCCGTGTCAGCATCCCGCATACACCGGGAACGATCTGCGCCAGTCCATCCGCCACGATCACGGTATCTGAAGTCAGGCGGTTCATCCATTCTCCGGAATGGATCTGTGTGACTTCGCGGTAACTTCTTCCCATAAGTTCCGAAAACAATCGTTTCTTCCAGATATTTTCATAAGTTGACCGTGTTTTTTCTTCCAGATAACGGTCAACCGCCCGGAACGTGATCTGCAGGATCACAAGCAGTACAAGTCCTGTTCCCGCTGCCACAAAACCGGAACGTTCTCCTTCCACCGCATGATCGATCAGATTCCGGAGCAACAATGCGAGCAGGCCGCCGGACATACCAAGAAGGACAGATATTATAAGCAGGAAAACGATATAATACCGCTTTCCTGCTATACCCTGCCACATCCATACAAATGTTTTCCTGTTCTGTTCACCCTGCATCATCCTGCTTTGTTTCTTCATCTGCTCTTACCCATTTTCCTGCGCAGCCGGGCAGCTCTTGCCTTTACAAATAAAATACCTGCCCGGATATAAAAAAGATCACACCATATATGCACATACCATCTGTATCGCTTATCCGTAACCGGAATCTCTTTTCCATCCCGTATCACCCCGGTAAGCACTCCGATAATATCCGGATCCGTAATATCATATTCTCTCCTGTAATTGTGATCCCCACAGATCACATAACCATCATTTCTTACAGAAAGTATCCTGTGCAGGATATAATGATCTCCCCTTTTATAAAGCACCGCATCATACTTTTTAAGCCGTCCTTCCGGTCTGGCCTTTATGATCATAATATCACGATGTTCCCGAAGGAGAGGCATCATACTGCGTCCTACATTGGTATATATAATGGTTCCATATTTGTTTAACTGTTCCTCATAAGTAGAACAGCTATCATATCCCTGTTTCTCCGTTTTCATTTTCTCTCTTTTTGCTGTTCCGGCTTCTTAATATTCGATCGCACCAATGGAATCCAGCTTCTTCAATATTCCCTTCACATCCCTGCGGACAACAGCCTCCGATGCATCATATGCATCTGTCATTGCATGAACGATATCATCCTCTGTCACAGTTTTTTTCAGACATTCTACGATAAAGCCTGCTGTCTCATTGCTTCTGACCAAACCGGAAAAGCTGTCGGTTCCGGCAGCTACCATGATCTGTTCTCCATCTGTTTCATATGTAATAAATTCATCTTTTAATTTCATTTACCGCTCCATTATTTCTGTATATTTTCGTTTTGTTGTTTTATATGTTTTTAATCTGCATAATCTATATCTGTATTCATTCCATTGTAGGAAGTCTCCACTGCCCGCATGGACATATTGCAGCCTAGCCGGTACAGCTTTGTTTTATCCATGATCTGCTCCGCCAGACGGATTGTCGATGATAATACCGCCGGCTGATCTGAACGATAACTCTGCTGTAATATCATCTTCCATGCATCCCGCTTCCTGATCTGTTCGATATGATTGACCGTATCCCGTTCCAGAATACATACTGCCTTTAATGGAACCATGATGTTGTTCTGCAGATGATCCTTGCCCGCCCATGGGGTTCCGCATGCCAACACACCTTTGCCGGTTACTTTCAACAATGGCTTATCGTCATTTACCATCACAGCACGATTTCCAAAATATTTGCGCCACAGCTTGGTATGTGTAGATTTTCCGGTTCCACTCTTCGCCGTGAACAGATACGCTTCTCCATCCACCGCTATCACCGAACCATGAAATAACAAGGTACTGTATGCGATCATCTGATCTGCGATCTTCCGGTATAACGCCAGCGTTTCCAGATATGCATCACTGTAGTATCCAAACCACGGTCTTCCCGGTCCTTTCCTTCCACCGGCCTGTTCCTGCTTCTCCGACCGATCCCGTTCCGCTGCGATATCCCTCTGTGTGATCATTACCGAAAATGCCTCCGGTCCCGTTGTCAGGTAGTCCCGGCAATATTCTCTTGTGCTTCTGTAATTCGCATAGATTTTTATCGTTACATCCGCAAGCCGAATCCAGAATATAAATTTTTCATTTTCAAATCCCATCTTTTCATTTTTCATGTTCCACATACCACCATCATTTAAAATACTGCCTTAGTTTACCACACAGTAAGGACAGCGTGCAATAAGAAAAAAGACACCCTCGTGGCCAGGGTGCCTTCAACGCTATAGCAATTTAATGTATTGTGTTAAATATTATTTAACTTTGATCTTGATTGTCTTTGTTGTTGCTTTGTAGTTCTTTGTTGCAGCAACCTTAACAGTTACTCTGTAAGTACCTTTCTTGATACCCTTAGCCAGAGTGATCTTGCCATTCTTTACAACAATCTTCTTTGAGCTTCTCTGATAAGTTACTTTAGCCTTATCCTTTACACCAGAAACCTTGAATGTATAAGATTTAGCTTTCTTCTTAAATGTTGAAGCTTTCTTGGTCTTATAACCGTTTTTAACTGTCAGCTTCTTCTGAGTTGCCTTCTTAATTGTGTATGAAGATGACACTTTTCCGGCATACTTGCCCTTACCAGTGATCTTTACTGAGTAAGTACCAGCATTTTTGCCGCTTGTAACCTTAACAGTATAGTCTGTACCAGCCTTTAATGTTACTTTCTTGCCGCTCTTGGTTTTATACTGAACCTTGATCGTCTTAGGAGTCTGTTTCTTACCTGTATAAGTAAGTGTAGAACATGTAATTGTTGTGTTCTTCTTTGTTAACTCCTGTGAAGTAACTGACTCTGTTGCAGCCATTGCTGTACATGGAATCATAAGAGCGATAACCATGATAATAGCAATCAGCTTCTTTAAATTCTTCATATTGAGTTTTCTCCTTCCTAGCACATTTTCGGATAAAAATCGTTCTGATCATTTTGAAAACTGAAGTTCTCTCACCACTTTAACCAGAACATCTATGATAAAACAGCCGTCTGCCACGTATCGGCCGAATCATCCAACCTGTGTCCATCTGCCAGATCCTGTTGAACGGATCCGCTATCTATCTGGATCTGTTCTATTTTCCGCTTTTCTGGTCTTTTCCATAGCCGTATCCATAGCCATAGGATTTATATTTTCCATAATAACTCTTGTATGCACGTCCGGATACTTCTACCCGGTTCAGGATCACACCCAGCAGTTTACAGCGAACCTGTTCCAACTGCTGCATGGATTGTTTTATCACGTTTCTGGACGTTTCACCACTACGGACAACAAGTACTGCACCATCACATAAGGAAGCAACCTGTGCAGCATCTGCGACACTGCCAAGTGGCGGCGAATCTATAATCACATATCTATACTGCTCTGCCAGTTTATTAAGCAGTTCTGCAAAACGATCATCCTCCAATAATGCAGATGGATTCTCTAACAGATTGCAACATGGCACGATATAACCATTTGGGATATTTGTTTCATATACAACATCCTCATATTCTGCCTGCCCGGACAGATAATAACCCAGATCCTTGATCTCGCCTTCTGTCTGGATATTATGTCTGCTCTTGATCACTGATTTTCTCAAATCCACATCAAGAAATACAGTCGGAAATCCGGCTTCTGCCATCATCTTCCACAGATTCATGGAAATGGTACTTTTGCCTTCATTTGGCAGACTACTTGTGATCAACAACTTCTTTGTATTTTTTCCACAAAACTTGATATTTATACGAAGCCTGTTCATTGCTTCTTCGACAGCATACGGCATTTCTTTAAAATCAATATTTATCTTTTTCATTTGCTTCGTCTCCCTTTCAATCCAGATTTTGTTTCTCCATATTCAGAGCCGTCCTCATTCTGTCCCAGTGACTCACTGTCTGGAATTGAAGTAAGCGGAACAATTCCAAAGTATTTTTCCATATCGGATGCTGTATGGATCGTATCATCCAGGAGATATCGTATGATCAGGATCAGACAGTAAATAAATGCGCCCGCCAATGCTCCGATCAGTGTATATTTCAGATAACTTGGTCCTGCCTTCTGATCCGGTATTCTTGCAACCTGAGCAATATTCGGTGCATTGGTACTCATTGTATCCGGAAGATATTCTACCGCGATCTCAGCCAGTGTGTTTGCTATGTCTTTTGCCTGCTCCGGATCTGTGCTTGTAACTGTTATCTTCAGTACTCTTGTATCCGCCGGATTCTCAAGTACGATCATCTGTGCAAGCTCTGCCGAATCCATTGACAAATTCAATTTGGAGATTACCTGATCCAATACAGGATAACTGAGCATTAATTCCTCATAATCCTTTGTCAGCGACATACCAATATTCAGATCGGACAGATTTACAACGGAATCCTCCGATGCAGATACGACATACAGTTTTGCGGTCGACTGGTACGTCGGTTTGATCATAAAATATGCATATGCATTTAACAGGACTGCACCAAGCAAAAATGCAAGTATGATAAAATGCAACTTATCCATCAGTGCATATCCCAGATCGACCAGATCTATCTCTTTATCGTCATCATCAACGGTCACCATCGTCACCTTATTGATCTTTTCTTCTTTTCCATTGTCCGACATCGGTACTTTTTTATTTTCTGCGCTCATGTTCTCCTCCATCCAAAGTATCTCTATTCTGTATATTCTTTATAAAACAGCTCTGCGATCGCTGCATTCAGACTTTCCTCATCTGCCTCAAAGGTAGCGAAATCAAGTTCATCCAGCCCTTCTGTTCCGGAAATAGATACCTCGCCCTCATCCTTCTCTTTCACAACAAGAAGTGCCAGCTTGCTGAATTTATTTGCCGATATATTCGTCACCATATAATCTCCCAGTGCATTGTACAGATCCAACGGATAGGTACTGTCTGTCTGACATTTCTCTTTTATATTTTTCTTAAGCCCTTCCATATATACGGACTGACGTTTCATTCTGTTTTCATTTGTTTCATCAGCGACATCCCACCGGTCATGTACATAATGTACCGCCTGCTCATCACTGAGCTGAACCGTATCTCCAATCTTAAGGGATGGATCCACTTTGGAAAAATCATCCTCAATCGTAACTGTTACTCCTCCTGCCATATGATTGATGATAGAAATTGCTCCCATATTTACAGCAGCATATCCGTCAATCTTCTGACCACCAAGCAGCTCTGATACAGCATCCACGGTATTCTCGCAACTGGCTTCCAGTCCATCTCCGCTTGCATGTGCAAGTGCAATCTGTACAACAGAATCGCCCAGATAAGAATTGTCGAGATCCAGGGATTTTACATTTGTCAGTGTATTTCTGTTGATCGCCAGAGTCTTAAATGTCCCTTCACTGATATCTCTGACCATCAGCAAAAGCACATCACTCTGCCCGGATTCTCCATAGTCCTCTGCTTTTTTTACTTTATCCAGTGAATCGATACCCATGAACAAATAGGTCTCTATATTCTTCTTCGGAAGATATTTCTTGCCATTTATACGGACAACTCCCTGCTCTGCCTCATATGCCTCCTGCTTCCGGAGCTTCTGCCGGTCAATTGCCCGGAACACAATAACTGCCGCTAAACAAAATATGATAACTGCTGCAATAGTAATTGTCAGTTTTTTATATAATTTCAGTTTTTCCTGTCTGGAATGTATCCTGTGTGCCATCTTTCTTTCTCTGATCAGAACAGGTTCCCTATCAGATCAGATCCTCCTGTCGGCCATGTTTTTTCACATATGATAAGTGCTGTCAATATAATAAACAGTATAATACTGATTATGATCGCTACTTTTTTTGACATCTGTCTATCCTCCAACCTTTTATCTCAAACCAAGAAGCTGACATCCATATGCATCAATCTCTGCAAGAATGTCTGCACCTGCTTTCTTTTCCAGTCTCTGTCGTCCCTCCATCAGATTCGGAGGACGATGATGAACTCCATGACAGTCACTTCCCAGAATATGTGCCTGCCTCTTTTGAAACATGCGAATCAACATCCCGCCCTGTTTCCAGTCTGACAAACTTTCTGCATTGATCTGTATGGTAACCGGAAGCTCCATCAGCTTTTTTATGTACGGCTTATTCCCTGAAATCTTCATAAAGCGTTCCAGATGAGCGATAATGATCCGGAGCTGTCTCTCATGGATCAGCTTTTTTACCTGTAAAAGATCTTCATCCGTCCACGTCCGGAACGGCATCTCAAGCAGAAGAAGCTCTGTTCCCTGGATTGTCAGCCGGTCAACCTTATCTGCATCTCCGATCCCATCAAAAAAAGCAACTTCCGCTCCAAGCAGAAGCTGTGGGGTATCCGATATGTTTTCAGTCGTTACTGCCTCTATCAGACTTTGATATGCATGTTCCCGTTTTTCAAGAAAATGTTCGATCCGATCCTCGTCCGCATAAAAGTGCGGTGTCGCGATCATTCTGTCTACACCGGCATTCCGACTGAGCCGAAGCATCTCTATGGATGTTTCTATATTTCTGCTTCCATCGTCAATTCCCGGAAGAACATGGGAATGGAAATCGATTACTTCCATATTTTACTGTAACCTTTCTTTTTAAGCCATTGAAATTATATTCCAGAAGCGAACAGATATCACAGCCACTCTTTTTGCACTGCGAATTTAGAAATTGCTTTCATTTCTATTTTATTTTACCCTGTCTCCCCTGTATACCCGCACCAAGTGCGTTCAATAATTTCACATGAAATTATGCCACATCCGCCTTTTAATGTAAAGGTATAAGGAATATTTTCTACATTTTTACATCAACACAGCACGCATGTGGCCTTTTTATTGTCTTATTTTTATATCTTATTTTTCTCTTTTTAATTCTTTTAATGCTCTGGATAACCTGATTGGATTGCCATACCGAAGTGTTGAATTACGGAAGATCTTACCTCCCAGAACACCCATACCGATCACCGATATATATAAAATTATTGCTGATATAACAACTTCCCATGTTGCTACATCTCCCATCGCAACTCTTGCAAACATTGCACTGTAAGAACTGATCGGTAGATAAGAACAGATCCTGATGACCAGTCCATCTACATTTGTCAGGTTCATCAGTACGACAAAATACACGATCATTACGATCATCTGCGCCGTACCGGCTGATTTGTTCAAATCCTCGATCTTAGATACCAGTGCCCCAAGTGCTCCATACATAAATGCATAGAACAGGAATCCACCAAGGCCGAATACCGCAAATGCGATCAGAACATCAGATGGGATATTTAATACAGAACCCATAAAGCCGCCCCAGTAGTCTTTATTAAAGTTGTATGAGATCAACAGGGCTGCCATGATCAATCCAACCTGAAAGAACGTAGCAACTGTTCCGGCAAATACCTTTCCAAATAAAATATCTCTGGAGTTCGTTGTTGTTACCAGAATCTCGATCGAGCGGTTGCTCTTTTCATTTGCCACACCGGTTGCGATCGACATTCCATACATAACGATCAGCATGAAGATCACGATAACCAGAATATAACAATACCAGTAATTGCTTGTGCTGTCCTTACCGAGGATAACTTCTTTTGCCTGGATATCTGCATAATCAAGACTCATAAGTTCATCAAAATCCAGATCATGTGCTTCACTGTACTGTTTCTTGGACAGCATGGACAGATAACTGTCAAAGGTACTGGTGTAATCATCAAACATGCCTTTATTATAAACATAATAGGTATATTCTGATGTACTATAAACTACATAACCAAGTTCCGCATCTTCACTTTTAACCAGCGACTCTACTTCTGCTGCATCCTTACATTTCTGCAGCTTAACATCCGGATATACCTGCGCCAGCAATCCTTCATCCATAATACCGGATGCATCATAATATGCATATACGGATTCATTCTCCTGATCCGATTCATCCTCTGCATCTGTCTCTTTATCAGACGAAGGACTTCCACTTGTAAACGATTCCTTAATTCTCGGTGCGAACATGATGCCTACGCAAAGAAGTGCCAGTAAGATCGTTGAAATCAGATAGGATTTACTGCCAAAATAATTACCGAGTTCAAACCTTAATATTGTACCAATCTTTTTCATATATCTTAACCTCTCTTTCCAAACAGACCCTTTTTCTGCTTTGGTTCAAATTCAGAAAAAGAAGTTCCGATATTATTTTTTTCTTTTATATCTTCCGGTGTCTCCTCATCTCCGACTGCCGATACAAATATATCATTCAGGGAAGGCTCATAAACTCCATAGCTCCTAAGCCTGATTCCCAACTCTTTAAAACGGGAAAGCACCTGCCATTCATCCTGTTCCGGCAGAATCTGTGTCACAACATGATGCTTGTTATGGCTGATCACCTGCACCTGATCTGCAAACTTATCACGAAGAATCTGTTCCAGTTCTTCCGACTCCATTCCAACAGCCGCAACTGCTTTATGTCCTTTTCCGTATTCTTCCTTGATCTTGTCAAGGTTGCCTGCCAGTGCCACTTCACCATGATTGATCACTACGATATCTTCACAGAATTCTTCCACATAGCTCATCTGGTGGCTGGAGAAGATAACGATCTTTCCGTCTGCGATCAGTTCATTTATAACATCCTTTAAGATCTGGGAATTCACAGGATCTAAACCGGAAAACGGCTCATCTAAGATCACGATGTCAGGATCTGCTACTAATGTTGCTGCAAGCTGTACCTTCTGCTGATTACCTTTCGATAACGTATCCAGTTTCCGGTTCTCGTACTGGATCACATCCA
This sequence comes from Coprococcus ammoniilyticus, assembly GCF_025567345.1. NCBI lineage: Bacteria > Bacillati > Bacillota > Clostridia > Lachnospirales > Lachnospiraceae > Coprococcus > Coprococcus ammoniilyticus. The sequence goes on along the minus strand of NZ_JAOQJS010000004.1, from coordinate 64,322 downwards.
GACGGGTCAGCCACTTCCGCATATTCTCTTCCGCCTGCTTTTTATTCATCCCACGAAGCTTTGCCAGATATACTAACTGCTCACTGATCAGACGTTTCGGATATAAGCCACGTTCCTCCGGCAGGTATCCGACCTGCCCCGGCTGATAGACAAAGGGGGCTCCATCTAATAAGACCTGACCTTCATCTGCATGGAAAACATCCATGATGATCCGGATCGTTGTGGTCTTTCCTGCGCCATTTCTTCCCAACAGTCCGAGTGCGCTTCCACCCTCTACCGAGAAATTGATCCCATGCAGGATCTCTGTGCCATCAAAGCTCTTTTTGATGCCCTGTAATTCTAATTTCATATCTCTCTCCTTTTTATGAACCGACATTCATATCCCTGTTATGAATGTACGATCAGTTTCAGGTTGCAATTTCCATCTACTATATCATAATTCAACTCTGAAACAATCTTTAATAAGCTTAATTATCGTTTGTAACGGTTCATATTTTCCTCTATTCCAGTTCTATTCGAAAGTAAGGAAATCCTCAAATTCTATCTCGGATGGCAGTCTCAGATCCCCTCTTGGGCTTACCGATACCGTACCGACCTTTACGCCATCCGGCATACAGTTACGTTTAAACTGCTGACGGAAAAATCTGGTATAGAATACCTTCTGCCATTTCTTTATCTCTTCATCTGTAAATGTATATGCTTCTATTTCCCCATCTTCCGAAGCTTCTACGCTCTGTCTTACCGCTTCTTTACAAAGGTCATAGACATCTTCCGGCTCCATGCCATAACGCAGTGTGTAATACAAGAAGAAATCATGCAGGATATAGGATCCAACAGTATCCTCTGTCTTCTGTGCGATCGTTCCATCCGCATTCGGCGGAAGCAGTTCAGGACTTACCGGCGTATCAATGATATCCTCGATCACGTCCTTGATTCCCGGGAATCCATTTCGATCCATATCATGTCCAACTTCATCTACCAGAGTCCGGACCAGAGTCTTCGGGATGCTGGTATTCACCGCATACATGCTCATGTGGTCTCCGTTATAGGTACACCAGCCAAGTGCAAGTTCTGACAAATCACCGGTTCCGATCACAAATCCGCCCTCTTTATTGGCTACATCCATCAAGATCTGTGTCCGCTCTCTCGCCTGACAGTTCTCATATGTAATATCATGTACTGTTTCATCCTGCCCGATATCTGCAAAATGCTGACGGACAGAATCTACGATGCTGATCTCCCGGATGTCACATCCAAGCAGTTCCATAAGCGTTGTTGAATTGCTTTTTGTGCGTTTCGTCGTTCCAAATCCCGGCATCGTGATACCGGTTACTGTCTCCGGTGGCAGTCCGAGATTCTTTACTGCCTGTGCGGATACCAGAAGTGCCAGCGTAGAATCCAGTCCACCGGATACGCCAACAACGATACATGACGCATGTGTGGCTTCGATTCTCCTTTGCAGACCTGCAACCTGCATTGCAAAGATCGACCGGCATCGTTCCAGTCTGTTCTTTGATGGAACAAATGGTGTCATGGAAACCTTTGCGCATACTTCTTTTTTCTCTGCAAATACCTTCTCGCAGTTTACTGTCATGTATTCTCCGGCTTCAAAATTCCGTTTACACTCCGCAAAGGATTTATTTGCCAGACGATCATGGCGGATCTTTGTCATATTAAAATCACGGATCAGGATCCCATCTTCAAATGGCTTGATCTCGCCTAATAATTTTCCGTTTTCATACATCAGATTGTGTCCGGAAAATACCATATCCGAGGTTGATTCATAGGCTCCGGCTGATGTATAGACATATCCACAGATACAGGAGGATGACATACTTCCTGTCAGTGTTCTTCTGTACTGTTCCTTTCCGATCACTTCATTGGATGCCGACAGATTGAGCAGGATCTCTGCTCCCTGAAGTGTCAGCAGTCTTCCCGGTGCGATCGGTGTCCAGAGATCCTCGCAGATCTCCATGCCAAATGTAACATGCTCCTCCTGCTGATTCGGATCCGTCATCTCGATCAGGATGGAATTGCCAAATAAAGTTTCCGATCCATCTGCCAGTTCAACTGTCCGGTTCTCTACACGTCTTCCACTAAACCACCGTTTCTCATAAAACTCTCCGTAATTCGGCAGGTAGATCTTCGGAACGAGTGCGAGCACCATTCCGTTCCATAAAAAAGCTCCACAGTTAAATAATTCTCCGTCTACTTCATATGGCACACCGACAACAAGTGCTGCGCCCTTTTTGCCATATTCTGCTGTCATTTCCGCCAATTGTAACAGTCCTTCTTCTGCCCTGTCGATCAGATGACGGTTCACAAACAGATCCCCGCAGGTGTATCCGGTCAGTGACAGTTCCGGCGTCACAATAACGTCTACCTGTTCTGCATAGGTTCTATAAACTGTTTCAAGCTCCTTACAGTTCTTTGTTACATTACCAAGATGTACTCTTGGTGATACGGACGCGATTCTTACTAAATGTTTCATCATCGTTCTCCTGAATTATCTGTATATTTTCGTATCATTTGTTCTTTGATATCCGGCATCATCTGTTTACCGGCTTATAGCCTAATTTCCCTATTTCCCGGGAATAATAGGCGTTTCATTATCTCCGGTTATAACGTCTCCACTCGTACAAATGATATCCTCTGTTTCAAATTCTACAATATTCATCTGTGGCGTTTCGTATTTCTTCATAAACTTTGCCTCCTGATTTTGTTTTATATTATATATTATATTACTTACTTTCTGCAGCATTTGTTGTTATCTTTTCCTGAAGCCCATTAATATGATCAGTGGCTTCTGTCTTTTCCGGCTTTTTAGTCAGGTATTACAACCTTATCTAATATCCCGGTCAGATACGCGATCACCACACCATAATTGGTCATCGGGATCTGTTGCTCCTTTGCATGATCGATCCTTGACATAATATATTTGCGATTAAACATACAGCCCCCACACTGTATGACAAGATCATACCCCTGCAGATCATCCGGGAAATCCGTTCCACTGACTATATCGATCGTCATATTTTCTCCATACCGTTTCCGCAGCATCTTAGGAATCTTTTCCCGTCCGATATCTTCTTTTAACGGTGCATGTGTACAGCACTCTGCAATCAGCACATGGGATTCCCCATTCAGCTTTCCTATCGCATTTGCACCCTCTATATAATATTCGATATCTCCCTTATGTGCGGCAAATAACACAGAAAAGGAAGTCAACATAGATTTCTTAGGCTTATGCTCATAGACATAGGCAAATACCTGTGAATCCGTTATAATCAGCTTCGGTGCCTCTGTCAGATGGGATAAGGCTTCCACATACTGATCTGTCGTCACGCTCATAACAAGGCATTTTTTATCTAACAATTCTCTCAGTGTCTGCACCTGTGGCAGGATCAGTCTGCCCTTCGGTGCCTGAATATCCTGCGGCATAACAAGCATGACCAGATCTCCCTTTGTTACCAGCTCTCTAAGGATCGAAGAAGCACCATATTGCTCCGGCAGGTTCCGTACAAGCTCTTTTCTTACCTGATCCATACCGTCTCCAGTCGCGGCACTGATAACAATCGCACGCTGTCCTGTCTGTTGATACAGCGTTTCATTTATCTTTTCTGTATCATTCCGGATATCTGCCTTACCGATCACCCATATAACAGGTGTCTTCTTTTCCTTAAACTGTTCATACCAGTGAAGTTCCTCGTCCATGTCAGTATCTACAAGCAGAATGATCGCTATATCTGTTTTCTCGGCTGCAATCCTTGTCTTTTCCAAGCGTTCCTCCCCAAGCTCTGTCGCATCGTCAAAGCCCGCTGTATCGATCAGGGTACAAGGGCCAAGCGGATAAACTTCCATTGCTTTGTACACAGGATCAGTGGTTGTCCCTGCAACATTCGCTACGATTGATATATTCTGACCGGAAAATCGGTTGATAAAAGAAGATTTTCCGCTGTTTGTCTTTCCAAATACTCCGATATGAAGTCGATTGCCCGATGGTGTCTCATTTAACCCTGCCATGTGTTGCCCTCCCTGTTGTTATACGCTGTCTGCTTCAGCATTTATCTGCAATCTCTGTTATCTGCAATCCTTTCATCTGTTAAGATCGCTTCTTCCTATCATCTGTTAGAACCGGAAGTCTCTCTGTCCTTCTGCAATATCATGTATATGATCTGCCGTGATCTGTCTGACCTTCTCATTCGGGATCCGCGCAAGCTCACGTTCGATCAGCTCCAGACCGATCTGCTTCGTCTCAGGACTTGCATAATCTTCCAGATATTCCTTCAGCGTCATAAGAGCATTTGGATGACAGCAGTTTAAGATCTGCATACTCTTACAGAGTGCCATAAACCGGTCTCCTGTTCTTCCTGCTCTGTAACATGCTGTACAGAAGCTTGGTATATAATCCATCTTCATCAGCCAGTTCACAACCTGATCCAGCGTTCTGGTATCGCTGACATCGAACTGAGCCGATGTGATATCTTCTGATGTCTCCGGGATATCATATCCGCCTACACTTGTTCTCGAACCTCCACTGATCTGTGAAACACCAAGCGGCAGCACTTTCTCACGAACTGCCTGACTCTCTCTGGTTGATATGATCATTCCCGTATATGGTACTGCAATACGGATCAGTGCGCAGATCTTTGCAAATGTATCGTCACTGATTCCGTTATCGAATACATCAGGATCGATATCATCTGCACGTTTGATCCTCGGAACACTGATCGTATGCGGCCCTACCCCATGAACCGCTTCCAGATGTTCTGCATGCATCAGTAACCCTGCAAATTCATACCGGTACATTTCCAATCCGAACAGTACACCAAGTCCTACATCATCGATACCACCTTCCATGGCACGATCCATAGCTTCGGTGTGGTAATCGTAATCATGCTTCGGACCTGTCGGATGTAATTTCAGATAGCTTTCCTTATGATAAGTCTCCTGAAACAGGATATAGGTTCCGATGCCTGCATCCTTTAACTTCGTATAATTCTCAACTGTTGTCGCTGCTATATTGACATTGACACGGCGGATTGCGCCGTTCTTATGTTTGATACTGTAGATTGTATTAATACATTCCAGAATATATTCGATCGGATTATTCACAGGATCTTCACCGGCTTCGATCGCCAGACGCTTGTGTCCCATATCCTGAAGTGCGGTAACCTCTCTTACGATATCCTCCTGTGTCAGCTTCTTTCTTGCAATATGTTTATTCTTGCTGTGATATGGACAATAGACACATCCATTCACACAATAATTGGACAGATACAGCGGCGCAAATAACACGATACGATTTCCATAATAATCTTCCTTGATCTCCCTTGCCAGATCATACATCTCCCGGATCTTATCCGGCATCTCACAGGCCAGCAGCACAGACGCTTCTCTGTGCGTCAAGCCCTTTTTTAATCTGGCTTTTGCAAGGATCTCATCAACCATCTGTACGTTATCTTTATTCGCATCGGCATATGCCAATGTCTCTCTGATCTCTTCATCTGAAATAAATTCTTCTGCTTTTAATGATTTTACATCATACACTTGTATCTGCCTCTTTTCTTCTGCTATATAATTCTTCTTCCTGTACAATCATCCGGTCTGCCTCGCGCGTTCTATAAAATCAATATATCTGTGAGCAGACCTTTGTTATGCTTCAAGCTATACCTAATAACAGTATAGTGGAACACTCCGAAAATATCAACTGCCATAAAAATGCAGTTATATAGTTATACAAATCATAAAAATGCAGCATATAGTTATCCTTTTACAATAACCATAACCTGCATTTTCACGTTCTGACTGTTCTCTTATCCAAGTGCTACATCAAGCACCATCATCAATGAAAATCCTACCGCAAACATGATCGTACCAAGATTCGTATGCTCACCCTCTGCCATCTCCGGTATCAATTCCTCAACTACAACATATAGCATAGCTCCTGCCGCAAATCCCAGAAAATACGGAAGCACCGGTACCATGATCGAAGAAAGTGCGATCGTAAACAGCGCTGCGATTGGCTCTACGATACCGGAAAAGAATCCATAGCCAAATGCTTTCGGTTTACTGCAGCCTTCCGAACAAAGCGGCATTGACACGATCGCTCCCTCCGGAAGATTCTGGATCGCAATACCGATGGATAATGCAAGTGCCGCCGTCAACGTAATGTTCGTGCTGCCACTGATCCATCCGGCATAGACAACACCGACTGCCATTCCTTCCGGAATATTATGTATGATGATCGCAAATACCATCATAGTCGTACGTTTGAAATTGCTCTTGACCCCCTCTGCCTCCTTACTGTCAATATGCAAATGTGGCATCAGAGTATCGATCAGTAATAAAAATATAATTCCCAGCCAGAAACCGATAGTTGCCGGAAGAAATGCAAGCTTCCCCATTGCTTCCGACTGCTCCATCGCCGGGATCAGCAGGCTCCAGATAGATGCAGCCACCATAACACCCGCCGCAAATCCGGACAATGCTTTCTGCAATAACAGATTCATCTGTTTCTTCATAAAAAATACACAGGCTGCTCCTGCCGTCGTTCCAAGAAGCGGCAGTCCCAGACCAACAATTAAACTTAATATCATATATATTCACGCTCCATAAATTATTTCCATTTATTATATGAATCATCTCTCCTCTGTTTCCTTATTATAGCGGAATACTGTTATTTATGCCATGACCTGTTTTTTTCTTATCTGTATTTTTCTATCATTTGAGGTCTGTCTGCCACAGATTCTTCAATATATTTCATATTGCAAAACCGACCGTCGATGCAAGATTTAATATCCGGCTTCCGACGATCGGTCTATATTAGATAATATTCATTTGAAAACTTAATATTGCTGACAAATTATTTATATTTTACAGTTTTAAATAAATGTCAATAAACCTATCGACTTTAAGAACAGGATAAACAACAGGATCGGTGTTATGAATTTCACCATAACCACATACATACCTTTTCTGCTGAATTTTTCTCCGTTCTTCTGCACTTCTTCGATAACCGTCTGCGGTTTGGAGATCCATCCGATCAGGATACAGGTTCCGATTGCTACGATCGGCATCATAATGTTATTACTGATGTAATCCATGATATCAAGGATCTGTGCGATCGATCCGTTTGGAAGCTTTACTTCAAAGTACAGCTTGTTATATCCAAGACATACGATCGTTCCAACAATGATCGCGACAATCAACTCAATAATACCGGCCTTTGCTCTGCTTGTATGGAATTCATCCATGATACTTGCCACGATTGCTTCCATGACAGACACTGCACTGGTAAATGCCGCAAATAATACCATTGCGAAGAACAGACAACCGATCACATTTCCCACCTTACCCATCTGGGCAAATACTTTCGGAAGTGATACGAACATCAAACTTGGACCCTGTGCCATTCCCTCTGTTCCTGAGAATACATATACAGCAGGAATGATCATAACGCCTGCAAGAAATGCTACAACCGTATCAAAAATCTCAATCTGTCCAACTGATTTATTCAGAGCTGCATCATCTTTTACATAAGAACCGTAAGCGATCATAATACCCATGGCAACAGACAGACTGAAGAATAACTGTCCCATTGCATCCAATAATACCGTAAAGAAGCTTTTCACAGTAAGTCCGTCCAGATTCGGAATCAGATATAATTTCAAACCTTCTACACCGGTTCTGACAATTCCATCATCTCCGGTCTTTTTGATCGTTATGGAGAAGATCGCGATTCCTATAACCAGAAGGATCAGCAACGGCATGATGATCTTGGAAAAAGATTCAATTCCTTTATTAACACCACGAAATACGATAAATGCCGTAACAGCAAGAAATATCAACATCAAAATGACCGGTTCGATATCTGATGTAATAAAACCTGTAAAATAACCGTCCTGCGCTGCCTCTGTACCCTTACCGGTTAAAAATGCGAGGAAGTATTTGACAACCCAGCCGCCGATCGTTATGTAATATGGGAAAATAATAACCGGAACCAGACTTGCAATGATTCCAAGGAATCCCCATTTCTTATTCAGCTTCTTATAAGCGGTAAGCGGACTCTGCTTGGTCTTCCGACCGATTGATACTTCTGTCACCAAAAGTGTATATCCAAATGTCAGTGCAAGGATCAGGTATATGACCAGGAACAGTCCACCGCCATCCTTTGCTGCAAGATATGGAAAACGCCAGATATTTCCAAGTCCTACTGCGCTTCCCGCGGCCGCAAGGACAAATCCAAGCGAGCCTGAAAAAGTATTACGTTTCTTTTCCATATTTTGTTTACCCCTGTCTGTATATCACAGACTCTTTCTAATTTATTTGTTATCCTCTTAGATTCTATGGAAGCTTCTCCAAATTCTCTCATAGAACAAACACCTTTTTAATATAGCATACCAAACAATCTTCTGTCATCTGAAAAATTCTACTTTTTTACGAACTTACTCATATTGTGCCGCATACGGTCAGATTACCTTTTTGCCGATCCATCTGCCGCTTAGGTACCGCCGGATGAACAGCACGCCACGTACGAACTGATCCATGATCATAGCGACCCAGACACCAAATACACCCATACCCATATATTTGCCGAGCACATAACTGAACACGATACGGCAGATCCACATCGTACAGATGGATACGATCATGCTATACTTAACATCACCGGCTGCACGGAATGTACATGGAAGCGTAAATGCTACCGGCCAGATCGTAGATGCCGCAATACCATGAAGCATCAGGATCTTCTCGGCAGCAGACTGCGCTTCGTAAGATAGTCCATACGCTTTCATGACCAGAGGAAGAACCGCAAATGTAAACAATACCGTAACTATGATACACATATATGCCATGACCAGAACTTTGATCGTATAATATTTTGCCTGCTCGTAATCTCCTGCTCCCACGCATCTTGATACTACTGTGACCATGGCAAGGGAAGCCGCCATACCAGCCATCAACTGGAATCCGGCAATCACATTACCGACTGCATTTGCAGCGATCGCATATGTGCCAAATGTTGAGACCAGGCTGAGCACAAGGATCTTACCAAGCTGGAACATACTGTTTTCCAGTCCGTTTGGAATACCTACCAACAGAATGCTTTTCAACATATGCCAGTTCGCCCGATAATGCAGACTTTTCTTTATATAAATACGTGTACTGTCCTGCTTCGCCTGTGCACTTTTCTTCGGGATCAGCAATATGATCATGATAACCGCTGCTGCCAGTCTGGAAACCAGAGTAGGAATCGCAACGCCTTCCGTTCCGCATTTGCATACATAGATCAAAATGGCATTTCCCACTACATTGATCCCGTTCATGATCAAAGATACCCGCATGGATATATTAGAATTACCGATGGAACGGAAAATAGCCGCACCGGCATTATAAAGTGCCAGAAACGGAATCGATGCATTTACGATCATCATATAAGTATCTGCATGACCATATACATCTGCTTCGATCTGACCAAACACATGATTTAGGATCAGTCCCTTGCCCGCATACATGAGCGCCATGACTCCGAGCGACAGGAGCATCGAAAACCACACAAGCTGTGTAGCTGCCTCTCCCGCCTTTTCTTTATTCTTCTGTCCAAGATACTGTCCGACCGTAACCGCACCCCCGGTCGCAAGTGCTGCAAAAAGGTTGATGATTAACTGAAAACAACTGTCTACCAGCGATACACCTGAAACAGCCGATTCCCCTACCGAAGATACCATGATCGAATCTGCAAGTCCGACTAACATCGCAAGCATCTGTTCAATGATCAATGGCACATATAATCTGACCAGATCTTTATTTGAAAATAAATATGTACTTGTATCCCGTTTTTTCTTATGTAATAACATTATACTTCTCTCTCATTTCTAACGAAAAGAATTTTTTATCTTTATCATCTTTCAAACAAGCCAATATAGCATTATAAACTTCCCCATCTGTACTTGCAAGCATTATACACCGTGCATCCACAACGATTTGTCAGAAAATACTGTTTAAAAACAAACGATGCATTTATTATCTATATTTAAGATATTTTATATAGAAAGCCATTATCTTTTGTGTTAGTATAATCCATACCCGAAAAATATTATTATGATCAGTTTGGGTATGGAAGGAGTCTGGATTTATGAAAAAATTCTTTTTATTGATTCTTGCCGCTTTGATCCTGATACCAACAGTTTTCTCTTCCGGCATCACAAGTAATGCCGCAGCAAAAAAACATACAACAGGATTTGTAAAGGAAAAAAACGGCACACACTATTATTACAAAAATGGCAAACAGGCAAAAGGGCGCTGTACTATAAATGGTCATACATACATTTTTAACAGTAAGGGTGTCATGCAGAAAAAAGGCTGGTATACGACCAAAAGGGGAAATACCTATTATCTCCGGAAAAATGGTACAGCCGTGAAGGGCAAACAGACGATCAAAGGTAAGACTTATATTTTTTCCAAAATCGGACGTATGCGAAAAGGCATGTACAAAAGTCCTTATACCGGAAAAAAATATTACCTAAATCCAAAGACAGGTGTATTACTTACCAATTCCTGGTTTACAACAAAAAAAGAAAATAAAATGTACTTCGGTTCCAGCGGTGCTGCCTACACCGGAAAGCATACGATTGGAAAACATACCTATCTGTTCTCAGACAAAGGTGCCATGAAAAAAGGCTTCCAGAAATTAAACGGTCATACCTATTATTTCCGTAAAAAAGGCGGGGCTATGGCAACCGGATTTCTCAGAATAAAAGGGAACATGTATTATTTCAACCAGAATGGTATCATGCAGACCGGTTTTCAGACCTTAAACAATAAAACATTCTACTTCAAAGAAAATGGTTGTATGTTAACCGGCTTCCAGAAATTAAACGGTCATACCTATTATTTTACCAAACGGGGTGTCATGGCAAAAGGATTTAAAAAACTGAATGGCCAAACATATTACTTCCATGATAATGGAACTATGGCTGTCGGTGTCCAGAAAGTTGGCAGCAGCAATTATTATTTTAAGGCAAACGGAACCATGGCAACCGGTTTTCAGAAGATAAATGGCAAAACCTATTATTACAAAGAAAACGGAACCATGGCATATGGGATGCAGACGATTGGAAAAGACAGATATTATTTTAAATCAGATGGTACATTACTGACCGGCAGAGTTAAGATCGGCAACTGCCTGTATGTCGCAAATGACAAGGGTGTTATCTACAGAACGGTAGATGGAAATAAGAAAATGGTTGCCTTGACCTTCGATGATGGTCCTTCTCCATACACACCACTGGTATTGGACACACTGGAAAAATATAATGCAGTTGCAACCTTCTTTGTTGTTTGAAACCGCTGCTCCACATACAGTTCTTACCTGAAACGGGAATATGCACTCGGCTGCGAGATCGGTACACATACCTATGATCACGCATGGTTAAACAGATTATCTGCAGACGGAGTCAAAGAAGAGATCAAAAAGGGATCAGATGCGATCATCCGTGAGATCGGAGTTGCTCCTACTCTGATGCGTCCGCCTGGTGGCTGCGTCAATGATACTGTACGTGAGAATGTAGGTCTTCCAATGATCATGTGGTCTGTGGATACCAGAGACTGGGAAACCAGAAGCACTCCTACTACGATCACACGAGTTGTGGATGGCGCTTATGACGGAGCGATCATTCTGATACATGACCTTCACCAGTCAACCGCTATTGCCTCACAGACATTCATTCCGAAGCTGATTGAAAATGGTTATCAGCTTGTAACTGTCAGCGAAATGGCTGAGCTTCGTGGTGTAACAATGAAAGCCGGGCAGTCTTATAATTCATTCAGATAAAATAAACAATACCGATAAAATGGAAAGAAGTCCAGATACAGCATTTCTGCCATATCTGAACTTTTACCAAAACAAGATGGAATCTTACTACCCCATTGTAATAAGATTCCATCTTTTTATTATAATCACCATAAAACCCCTGGTAATTTTTTATCTGTTGTATTTCTTATGAGCTGACTATAGCATGCCATTTTTCAAGCGTCAACCCATAATTGTCAGATTTTACAGACATTTTATCAAATATTCAGAAAATTAATTCAGGCGGTATAAATACAATCCTGCGTACCTATACCACCTAATAAAATTAAGTACTATTCTATTCTTTTTCTATTACTTATTACTTTAAAGGCTTGCCTGTGAGAAGCTCATATGCCTGAAGATATTTGTCAATTGTTTTCTGAACGATCTCGTCAGGAAGCTCCCAGTTGTTATCCGGATTTGCCTTTAACCAGTCACGGGCAAACTGCTTATCAAAGGATGGCTGACCATGACCCGGTTCATATCCCTCCGCAGGCCAGAAACGGGAGCTGTCCGGTGTGAGCATCTCATCACCGAGAACGATATTGCCATTCTCATCCAGACCAAACTCGAACTTGGTATCTGCTATGATGATACCTCTTGATAATGCATATTCTGCACACTTCTTATATAAAGCGATCGTATAGTCACGAAGCTTTGCGCCATATTCTTCGCCCTTGCCAGGAAATCTCTTTTCCAGATATTCAACACTCTGCTCGTATGAGATATTCTCATCATGATCTCCGATCTCTGCCTTTGTGGAAGGTGTGTAGATCGGTTCCGGAAGCTTATCGGATTCTTTTAATCCTTCCGGAAGCTTGATACCGCATACTGTACCGTTTTCTTTGTAGCTTGCCCAGCCACTTCCTGTGATATAACCACGAACGATACACTCAACAGGGAGCATTTCCAGCTTCTTGCACATCATACTATTTCCGTCAAATTTCTCCTGCTGGAAAAATTCAGGCATATCCTTTACGTCAACCGAGATCATATGGTTTGGAAGAATATCTTCTGTCATATCAAACCAAAATTTGGACATCTGTGTCAGGACTGTACCCTTCTTTGTAACAATGTTCTTTAAAATGACATCAAAACAACTGATACGGTCTGTTGCTACCATGATAAGGCTGTCACCATTATCATAAATCTCACGTACTTTACCCTCTTTAATCGGTTTCATTTCCTGCATTTTTGATACCTCGCTATGATTTTATGATTTGTATTTTTTACTCTTACAAACTATCACTATCTACCTTTAATGTCAAATAGGTTATATGATTTATTGTAAACGCTTTTATTTTAAAAATCCATTGATGATCTGCTCTTCCGCTTCTGCCTCTGTCAGCCCAAGCGTCATCAGCTTGATCAGCTGCTCGCCTGCAATCTTTCCGATCGCTGCTTCATGGATCAGGTTTGCATCAATGTTATTTGCCGTCAGCTTCGGACTTGCTGATACGCTTGCGCTATCCATAATGATCGCATCACATTCACTGTGACCCTTACATTCATTATTGCCATTGATTGTGGAGAAAAATTCCTGTCTGGACTGATCTCTTGCAACGGATCTGGATACTACATTTGCACTGCAGCCTTTTCCATTCAAATCCACAACAAAATCAGTCTTTGCATACTGTTTGCCATGTGTCATGATCTTCTCCCTGATCTCTAATGATGCGTTATCCTTCAGATCTCCGCCGGTCTTTCTGACAGTCGAATCAATTCCCTTGATCTGAGTCGTCTCCATCTCCATCGAAGCACCTTCTTCCAAATGCACGATGGTTTCCGGATTCATGATATTCTCGCCATTTCCATCTCCCTCACCATAGTGTCGTTCGATGTATTTTACTTTTGCATTTTTACCAATATAAAAAGTATGGATGCCGTCATGCTTGGAGGTGTCCACACCACAGTTATGGATACCACATCCGGCTACGATCGTAACATCGCTGTCCTCTCCGATATAGAAATCATTGTATACCATATCCTGCAGGCCGCTCTTACTCAAAAGAACCGGAATATGCACACTTTCATTTTTTGTTCCCGGTTTAATGATGATATCGATTCCCGGCTTATCCTCTTTTGTTACAATATCTATATTTGCAGTTGTATTTCTGCTGTCAAGCTGTCCGTTGACACGAATATTAAATGCGCCCTCCGGTACATCATGAAGTCCTGCTACCTGCTGCAATAAACTCTTCTGAATTAAATCCATGTTCTGTTACCTCACAACTTATTTCTGTTTTTCTTCCAGCACCTTGCAAGTGGCTGATTCACCAGTCAGTCTTGGCATGATCACATCTCTGCTTCCGATTGCATCAACATGACCATTTGCGATCACAACGATCTTATCTGCTATATTAAGGATCCGCTCCTGATGGGAAATGATCAGAATCGTTCCGTTAATCTCTTCACGCATCTTTTCAAATACCTTGATCAGACTGTTAAAGCTCCACAGGTCGATGCCTGCCTCTGGCTCATCAAATAATGACAGCTTCGTACCTCTTGCAATGATCATGGCGATCTCAATACGTTTTAACTCACCACCGGAAAGACTTGCATTCACTTCACGGTTCACATAATCTCTTGCACATAATCCGACTTCGGAAAGGATCTCGCAGATCTGTGAAACATTCAGTGTTTTGCCGGATGCTATAGATACCAGATCTTTTACAGTAAGCCCTTTAAAATGAACCGGCTGCTGAAATGCATAGCTGATTCCTTTCTTTGCACGTTCCGTTATATTCAATTCCGAGATATCTTCTCCATCTAAAAGAATCTGTCCGGTTGTTGGCTTGATAATTCCGGCTATGATCTTCGCAAGTGTTGATTTACCGCCACCGTTAGGTCCGGTAATTGCTACGAAATGTTCGTTTACTGTAAGGTTAATGTCTTTTAATATTGCTTTCTCTTTTCCATCCTCATTTACAATATATGAGATGTTTTTTAACTCTAACATAGTTCCTCCATCGCTGTTTGTATTTTTTAAACACACTGTTTTATAGTATATCCTAAAATCCCCTATATTCCAATATTCTTTTAGTATTTTTTCCGGTTTCCGGCGGAAGTATGCGTGGTTTTTCTTCCTATAATCAAAAATAAGTCCATCCGGTTGTGTGGGGGGGATGACTATATTTCCCCACACACAACCGGATGGACTTATTTTTTATAGGTGTTTTATATAAATTAAGAATTTCTCTTCTTTGTTAATACGCCTGCGATTATGAATATAACACCGAATGCTACGGAGATAACGCCCCAGATTACTAAATCAGCATAGGAACCTGCACATATAAGGCCGATCAGACCACCGACTATGTAGAAGCCTGCACTTGTGAATGCACCGCCTGCTCCGGTTGACTTTCTGGTTACAATTCCAACAATTCCTGCAACAAGGAAACAAATTGCAAGTAATACACCTGCAGAGCCTCCGGATTCCCCGTTTTCTTCCAGTGCATTTGATAATCCTGCCGCACAGGACTGAAATGTTACTAAGACTGATAACACGATCGTTATGATCCCTGCTACGAGTCTGAATGTTGATAAAGGTTGCTTTGTCTTTTCCATAATAAATTCTCTCCTCTTTCTGCTGTTATAAGTGTTCTTGCTATTATATTAAAATCCCCCTGTATCAGTCATCATTCAGGGTATTTTGATATAATTACAACCACTGCATATTCTATCTTATAAAATTTTCAGAAAGAGCTGGTGTGCTGACAGCACACTATCGGAATATGTCCTCTACTATAACGAATACAAACATCACTAAAAAAAACCATGCCACCGTATATAAAAACAATCCAACCAGCTTCCATATCTTCTTCGGTGAGCGCACAAGCGGGAAATAATTCCAGACGTCCAGATAATTATTCCAAAAAAACGGAGTAATAATAAACATCATAAAATATACAAAGCGATTTACATATAACCAAGTTCCGGAGAGCGGTTCTCCATGATCTTTTACTTCTACTGTCAGACAGAAATACATCCAAAATATATAATAAATGGCTGCAACAACCATATTCAGGATTTTTCCTTCCCGAAATCCCGGTGGCAGGAAACGAGTCCATGCCGGGCGGGATTTATCATTCAAGGATACTTTATCTGTAGCTTCATCTAAAATCATGCTCTGTTGCATCGCATCGAGCATTTCCTCTGCTGTCTGATATCGTTTCTCCGGATCGATCTGGGTTGCTTTTCGGATGATCTGTGACACTTCCTGATGATCTGCGTAAATTCCATCCCGGATCAATTTTCCACACAACATATAATTTAATAACACGCCAAGTCCGTAGATATCCGTCCGCGCATCTGACTGCGAAAAACCGTATTGCTCCGGAGCTGCAAATCCTCTTGTACCGATCAACTCGGTATCCCGATTCCTTTCTGCGTCAAAAACTCTTGCAGTATTGAAATCGATCAGATATACAGATACAATACCATGTCCCTTTTTGAAATCCCCCTGAAGCATTATATTTGTCGGTTTGATATCCCGGTGTACGATCGGCGGTATATGTCTGTGCAGTTTTTCCAATGTCCGGCAAAGATATTCGATCACTCTTCCGGCAGCATCCAAATCCAGACATCCAAACTGTTCAATATATGTTTCCAGCGTGATCCCCTGTATGTATTCTTCGATCAGATATAACGTACCATCCTCTTCCATACATTCATAAATCTGCGGAACATAAGGGAGTTTTGATTGTTGCAGCCAATCATATATAGATTTATCATATTGCGTCAGCACTTTTTCTACATAAATCTGTCCGGTCTCTATATGCCGCACCAGAGAAATTCCCTTTTTATGCTCTACTTCTTCCAGTCTGCGATAAAAGGACAGACGACTTTGTATTTCTAAATTCATATCATTTTCCTATTGTTTATCTTGAAATTGCTTTATCGACAAGTATAATAAATATTATATGGTACTGATAAAAATTATCAAGGGAAAGAATGCAGGATTAATCATGGAAACGACCAGAACAACAGATCTGCTGAATGAATTATCAACCGATGATTCAAATATACATTTTAAATCATATATAACATCTCATGCAGATGATATGTCCTGTGACAATCTGCAGGATTATTTTAATCTTTACTTTAAAGATCACCCGGAGCTTCTGACCGCCGATGTCATAAAACGAAGCAATCTGGACCGCGGCTATGCTTATCAGATCTTAAACGGCAGGAAACCACATCCCGGAAAATACAAGCTGGTTCTTCTGGCATTATGCGCCGGAATGAATTTGAAAGAGATCCAACGTGCACTTACAATCTCCGGAAATGCCGTGTTGTATCCCAAATTTCCACAGGATGCTGCCCTGATCGTATGTATCAATCAGAACTGTACTTCTGCATTTGAAGTGATGAATTTCTTTGCGGAAAATAATCTGGATTTCCCTGAATAAACGGAGGTATATCAAATGGATACTTTTAGAAACATGAGAAACGACAAACTGGCGAAAGCCATGATAAACAAGCTGGCTGCCAGAAATATGGAAGGCTTCTATGTCCAGACAAAGGAAGAAGCTAAGGAGCTTGCACTGAGTCTGATCCCGGAAGGAAGCTCTGTCGGCTGGGGCGGTTCCATGACCGTAAAAGCAACCGGACTTTTAGATGCTCTTATCGAGGGAAACTACAAAGAGCTGAACCGTGATGCAGCAAAAACACCGGAGGAAAAAGACCGGATCTCCAAAGAATGTTTCTTCGCTGACTACTTCTTAACAAGCTGTAATGCAATCACCGAAGACGGCATTATGGTAAATATCGATGGCAATGGAAATCGTGTAGCTGCCATCGTCTATGGTCCTTCCCATGTTATCGTGATCACAGGAATGAACAAGGTAGTACGGACAGAAGAAGATGCTTTAAGCCGTGCAAGAAATGAAGCAGCTCCGATCAATGCACAGCGCTTCGGACTTTCAACCCCTTGCAGTACAACCGGCGAATGCGCAAACTGTCTGTCACCGGAAACAGTCTGCTGCCAGTTCTTAACCACCCGCTATTCCAAGCACAAAGGACGCATCAAGGTCATCCTTGTAAATGAAGATCTAGGATTTTAGAATAACAGACAAATTTCAGGGGCTGTTTATTATTATTGCGCAAGACACTTTCGTTCTATCCTCAACGCAACGGTACATAAGGTTGCAAAATACGCAACCTAAGTACCGGCGCTCGGACAGGCTTGCTACATAATAATAAACAGCCCCTGAAGTTTGTCCGTTATCCTTCTATCGAGATAATCTTCTTTTCTTCTACTTCCGGTTGGTCGTCGAATTTTGGTACATAGACATACAGAACACCATTTGCAAATCTTGCTTTAATATCTTGTTCACTGACTTTGTCGCCGACATAGAAGCTTCTCTTATAATGACCGGAATACCGTTCCTTTTTGATATAGCTTCCTTCCCTGTCTTCACGATCTTGTCCAGTATAGCTGGCAAGAATTGTCAGGTAACCACCTTTTAATTCTGCCTTGATGCTTTCCTTTGGAAATCCCGGCAGATCCATCTCTATCTCATATCCGTCCTTTGTTTCGAATATATCAGTTGCCATTGTAGTCATGGTACGAAGTCCGGAATGGCTGCCCCAGAAGGAATCATCAAAGAAGCCATTCATCATCTCAAAATTATCTGAAAAAATACTTGGTCTATCCATCCTAATTACCCCATTTCTATCTATATTTCTGATTCTCTTTCATCAGTCATATATTACTGTCATTTTCCTGCATTTTATTAGACTCACACAACTTTCTCTATTATATGCAGTTACTTCATACCATTATTTATAGCACGTTTTGTTAGCACTGTAAACAGTTGAGTGCTAATTCAAATATTATCTTTTTGTAAACTTCTCCTCCAGTACCCGGATACCATGATAGAACATCTCATTAATCGGAGTGGGCACGCCAAGCTCTTTTCCCATCTTTATGACATTGCCGGCAAACATCTCTACCTCGGTCAGCTTCTCCGCTTCCAGATCCTGCAGGGTTGATGGTTTGTTCTCGGGTGGAATTGTCTTTACTGTAACATCCTGCTCCGCTATTTCTTTTTCACCTATATCGATTCCCTTCTTCTGCGCGATCGCAGCCACTTCCCGCATGGCATTGTCACGGATCCAATTCGCACTGTCACTGATACGGAAAAATCCAAATGGGATACCGAGCAACGCACAAGTCATATTTTCCCCAATATTGCACATATATTTAAACCAGAGTCCCTTTAACATATCCGGATCGATCTCATATGGAATATCGGCATGATCAAATACTTCTTTTACAGCAAGTACACGATCTGACAGAACATCATTTTTATTCTCTCCGAAGTGAATCTTGCCCCAGTACGGATCAAAGTCTGCCTTTCCGTCTTTCATAACAATGGACATTCTCATATATGCATACAATACATGTTTTTCGCCAAATGCCTGAATCAACTGTTCCTCACTGTCTACACCATTTAGCAAAGACAGGATCAATGTATGTTCGCCTACCTGATGGCGGATATCTTCTATTGCCTGTGCAAATCCATAGCCCTTTACACCGATCAGTATCAGATCCGCCGGCTCACCCTGTTCTTCGGGTGTCACGATCGGGAATCTATAGTTGACGCCATTGATCGTAACTCCTCTACTTTCCAGGCGTTTTTTACGTTCACCACCTGCAATAATATAAAAATTCTCTCCAAATGCTTCATATAATCTTGGCGCAAAAAATACACCCATCGCGCCAAGTCCGATCAATGCAATTCTTTTGATCTTCATATTTCTTATTCCTCTTTTCCACTATATTGATTCTTTGTTTAACATTCTATCCTGTTTTGGTGTGATTCCACGCCATCTTTTATATGTTCTTATAAAATGACTACAGTCAAACTGTCCTCCTCACAAAACAGTCATACATTTTCTGCAAATATGCCTGGGGGATATTTAATGTATGAATGTTGAACTTGATAACTGCATACCAGACGTTTTCTGTTCTCAATCGATGCCCCGATTGAGGGTGTTTACCTTTTCGCAGTCTTCTTCCAATAATCTGCGAAATGATCTTGCGGCTGTATTCAGTGGATGCTGGCTGTCATATATCATGCAGATATGCCGGTCAGGAATTTTCTCCTTTAGGACTGCCTGTATTACCTCTCCGCGTTCGAGCGCCTCACCTGCCATGGATTCCGGTATAAATGCCAGTCCCAGCTCACAACGGACAAGCGGCAGGATCTGATCTGTTGTCGCAGCCTCCGTATCCGGTGCAAATTCTATCCCGTACGATAAAAACAGCCGTTCATAAAATCGAAATGTCATCGTTTCTCTTCCAAGACTGATCAACGGATAATTCTTTAATTCTTTTAAAGACAACGTCTTTCCCTGCAGCTCTTTAAAGGATTGTCCACCGATCAGGATCTCCCGAAACGATCTCAACATTCTGGTTTCAAGGAGCGAGTCTGCTTCCACCGGTGTCGACACAACAGCAAAATCAATCTTACCGCTCTTTACTGCATCTACTGCCTCCGGCGTGGAATGATTATAGATTCTCAGTCGAATTCCCGGATATGCAGTATGAAATGACCTTAATTTATCAAACAAATATATATTTAACGCTGTCTCGCTGGCTCCGATCGATATACTTCCATGTACCATGCCCGAATAGTCCGCCAGTTCTTCCTCTGCCGTTAATAACTGATGCATAGCTGCCGACACATACATATATAGTTTTTCTCCCTCCGGTGTAAGCTGAACGCCCCGGTTGGTTCTTACAAATAAGGTACTGTGCATCTGCTGTTCCAGACAGTTCATCGCTCTTGTAACATTTGGCTGGCTGCTTTCCAGAACCTTCGCAGCCTTTGTAAAATTATGATATTTTGCCACATAATAGAAAATTTTATAATATTCAAAGTTAATATTCATCTGTCTTCTCCGTTTCTTTTATCATGTCAAATGATTATGTCTATCATATCAATTATATCTTTTACTTATCTTTCTGCCAATAGTATAATTGTGCATAACAGAAAAAGAAAGGAAGTCGGTTAAGCATGAACGAAACTACAATTTTTCCACGAGAAAAAAAAGCAGATTTCTTATTTGAAAAAATCCTGAATGATTCATGGGCATGTGAGAAATTACAGGAAACATTTGCAAATTACCTGTGCTATAACGATGATGCTTACGACGCACCACTTCCGGCAGAAGAATTTGCACAGGCACTATTCAATTCCTATCATAACCGGGATCTGTCTGCATTTCTTATGGCGATCTGCAACAATACCCTGTTTGATCTTCTGCGCAATTCCTTTCTGATCCCATATCGATTCAACGCAGATGGCAAAACAAATCCTGTCATTATGACAGATGATAATGGTCAGTTGCTTCCTGAATACAAAACTTCGATCCGGGAAAAAGAATATCGTCATTTTCATAAGATCTATCAGACACTTAGAAACAATAAAAATATCTATCTAGCCCGCGCATACAGATACAGTCACGATTATGCCGCAAATGACATGAAACCGGAACAGAAGATTCTGGAAAAAAGTGACGGTGTACTGTTGATTTGCGAGCTTCCCGATACTGTAAAGCAAAAGGAGACAGAAGCAGAAGCATATTCTGCTGTATGGGATCTTATGATTGCACTGGAAAAGGAGCTTCCTATGTCCTACATTTTCTACGGGCAGGATTCTCTGGTGAAAAATAATTCCCGATATGATGAAATCGGCATATTTCTTCCAAATTCATTATTCCTGACGAATCTGGAACATCATATTGAAAAAGCGGAGGAGATCATCTATGCCAAAGAACAGTAATTATACAGATATCATGGAAAAAAACCATATGGAAATTCCATGGCATGATTATGTAAAAAACGATAGCAATGTCCTGATCGCCAAGGCGGGGCTGATAGAAAAAGCCTCTGTTATTGGAAGGGTCGGGTTAATTATGCTCTCCTGTGGAACAGGTGCCTGGCGTGTTCGTACTTCCATGAACCGCCTGTCCAAAGAACTGGGCGTAACCTGCACCGTTGATGTCGGATTGATGTCCATTGAATTCAACTGTTTTGATGGAACCGACTGCGTTTCACAGTCTCTGAGCATTGCGAATACCGGTGTAAACACCTCGAAGCTCTATCGGATGGAACAATTCGTTGACAATTTCCCAAAAGAAGAAGCCCATCTGACGGGCGAAGAGATTCACCGGCGTCTTGATCAGATTGAGAAGATCCATACACTTTATTCACCTGCAAAACTGGGTCTGGCTTCAGCCCTCGCCTGTTGTGCATTTACCTTCCTATTAGGCGGCGGTCCTGTTGAAATGATCCTTGCTTTTATTGCAGCCGGTGTTGGAAATGTCATCCGTACCAAAATGATCAAGCACCATTTTACCCTTTTCTTTAACATAGCAGTATCCATATCAGCCGCATGCATGACATATGCCATCTGCTTTCACCTTGCAGAAATCTTCTTCCACGTATCTGCACTCCATGAAGCTGGCTATATCTGCTCAATGCTGTTTATCATCCCCGGATTTCCATTCATAACAAGCGGCATTGACCTGGCTAAACTGGATCTTCGGTCCGGGCTTGAACGTCTGAGCTACTCTGTCATCATAGTTTTAGTAGCCACTATGTTCGCCTGGATCATGGCATTGCTGTTACATTTTCATCCTCAGGATTTCTCCGCTTTGAATCTGGCTGTAGGTACAAAGCTTATCCTGCGGATCATTACAAGCTTCTGCGGAGTCTTCGGTTTCTCCATTATGTTTAACAGCTCGGTTCCGATGGCTGCAACTGCTGCCTGTATCGGAGCAGTTGCAAATACTCTCCGGCTGGAGCTTGTCGATTATACAAGCACCCCTCCGGCTGCTGCCGCATTTGCAGGCGCATTAACCGCTGGTCTTCTTGCCTCCATTATAAAAAGAAATAACGGATATCCAAGAATCTCTCTGACCGTTCCGTCCATCGTTATCATGGTTCCGGGACTTTACCTTTACCGTGCTTTCTACAATCTTGGTATTATGTCCTTAACAGAGGCTGTTTCATGGTTTTCATCTGCGATCATGATCATTATTACCCTTCCCCTCGGTCTGATATTTGCAAGGATTCTGACAGACCGTACTTTCCGGTATTGCACCTGATCTCCGCACCGGATGCGAAATTATATTTTACTTTTATCTTGAAAAATATCATTGAATTATGTCGTATTCTGGCATATAATATTTCCAGATATTTATATATTCAGGGAGCTGACAAATTAGCCGGCTGAGAGGAGAATGAAGTTCTCGACCTGTGAACCTGATTTAGGTAATGCTAACGTAGGGATGTGTATTAGAGGTGCCCTGCGGCATCTTTTTTTATTGCTCTGTGGCAGATCGGGAGCACCACTTTCTGCCACGTAAAATAACATTGGTTGTAGTAGGAGGATAATATGGAAAATTACACAACACAAATGGACGCAGCCAGAAAAGGAATCATCACTCCGCAGATAAAGATCGTAGCGGAAAAGGAACATATGGCTGTCGAGGCGCTCAGGGATTTAGTTGCAAAGGGACAGGTTGCCATCTGTGCAAATAAGAAACATACCTGTCTAAATCCTGAAGGTGTCGGCAGTATGCTGCGTACCAAAATTAACGTAAACCTTGGAGTATCCAGAGACTGCAAGGACTATAACATTGAAATGGAAAAGGTAATGAGCGCTGTTAATATGGGCGCAGAAGCGATCATGGATCTGTCCAGTCATGGAAATACACAGCCATTCCGTCAGAAGCTGACAAGCGAATGTCCTGCTATGATCGGTACCGTTCCGATCTATGACAGTGTTATCCACTATCAGCGTGATCTTGCTGAACTGACAGCAAAGGATTTCATCGACGTTGTCCGTCTTCATGCTGAAGATGGCGTTGACTTTGTAACCTTACACTGTGGAATTACAAGAAAGACGATCGATCAGATCAAGAAACATAAACGTAAAATGAACATCGTAAGCCGGGGCGGAAGCCTTGTATTTGCATGGATGAGTATGACCGGTCAGGAAAACCCGTTCTATGAATATTTCGATGAGATCTTAGATATCTGTGAGGAATATGATGTTACGATCTCCCTCGGAGATGCATGTCGTCCGGGCTGTCTGGCAGATGCGACTGACGTATGCCAGATTGAAGAACTGGTACGTCTGGGCGAGCTGACAAAGCGTGCCTGGGCACACAATGTACAGGTTATGGTGGAAGGTCCCGGTCATGTACCACTTAACCAGATCGCTGCAAATATGGAAGTTCAGAAGACCTTATGCATGGGCGCACCATTCTATGTTCTCGGGCCTCTGGTTACAGATATCGCTCCCGGTTACGATCATATCACCAGCGCGATCGGTGGTGCTGTTGCTGCCATGAACGGAGCTGCTTTCTTATGCTACGTTACCCCAGCCGAGCATCTTGCACTTCCAAATGTAGATGATGTAAAACAGGGTATCATCGCATCGAAGATCGCTGCTCATGCAGCCGACATTGCAAAGGGTATTCCGGGTGCCAGAGATATCGATGATAAGATGGCGGATGCCAGACGTGTCCTGGACTGGGATGCACAGTATGCCTGCGCACTTGATCCTGCTACAGCCAAAGCGATCCGCGACAGTCGTATGCCAGAGGATGACCACTCCGACACCTGTAGTATGTGCGGCAAGTTCTGTGCTGTCCGCAGTATGAACAAGGCTCTCGCCGATGAGTACATCGACATTCTCTAGTACGAATGCATATATAATGGGCACTATGTATTATCGCAACTAAATTTTCTACCAGAATACACATGTCTGATTCACTCATGCTTCTGTACCAACTCGTCCTTCGGACTCAAACAGGCACCCGCATTCGTTGACAATGTGTATTCTGCTGACGAAAATTTAGCAACCGACAATAACATAGCGCCCATTTTATTTGCTGTCTTATTGCAGAATGTACTCCAACTCGCCTTCGGCTCAGACAGGCACCCGTATTTACTGGCAATGTACATCGCATGACGAAATCTTTGCTAATGTCAATATATAGTTAGTCAGTGACAGAAAACCGCCCATTTTATTTGCTGTCGTATTGCAGAATGTAAAACATGCAGTTCTTAATATAATCAGAATGTTTTCCAACATCTTTCTTTCATAAAATCTGCAATAACAAAGATATTTTCACTTTCAGCTAAAAAGCCTCTCCCATGTTTGCATTTCTCCAATATATGCATTCATCTTTTCTTGTCATACAATGGATGGTCGCCGCGATCAACCACAACCTCGTATCCGATTCCCTGCATTCTCCGCATCATACAGCCACAGCACTCCGAGGCTTCTTCCCCAGTGCAGATCTTATTGTCATATAACAGATATTTTTTCCTGACACCGACCGGTGACAGATTCGGCATCACAACATTTGCCCCGGCAAGAATCCCCTTCTCCCTGCCAAGCGGATGGATCGTGCCAAGTGCTGTTGTTGCAGGAAGCAGCACAGTAGGATGGATCAGACGGATAATTGACAGCAGCCGTAAGGTCATCTCAAGTGTTCCGGCAGCCTCTTTTCCAAATGGTGTGTCTGCCTGCGGAATAAAAGGTCCGATTCCGCACATTTCCGGTTCCAGTTCTTTGATCAGACAGAGATCCTCATACAACGTATCGACCGTCTGATATGGTGAACCGACCATAAAGCCACACCCAGTCTGATAACCGATCTCTTTCAGGTCATGCAGGCACCGAATCCGGTTGTCAAATGACATTTCTTTCGGATGAAGCTTCTCATAATGTGCCTTATCCGCAGTCTCATGGCGAAGCAGATAACGTTCCGCCCCGGCAGAAAAATACCGTTCATAGGCTTGCCTGCTTTTCTCTCCGATTGACAATGTGATCGCACAGTCCGGATGCTGATGTTTAATCTCTGATACGATCTCACAGATTAGGTCATCTGTATAAAACGGATCTTCGCCTCCCTGTAACACAAATGTCCGGAAACCGAGCCGGTATCCACTCTGACAACAGTCAAGGATCTGATCTTTGGTCAGCCGGTATCGATCAACATGGCAGTTATCTCTTCTTATCCCACAATAAATGCAGTTATTTTTACAATAATTTGTGAACTCGATCAGCCCACGCATATAGACTTTATTTCCGTATACCTTCTGCGCTTCCGTTCTGGCACATACCATCAATTCTTCAATCATTTCCTGATTGTCTGTTTCCAGCAGAAGCTGAAGCTGTTCCTTTGTAATATTCTGTTTATCGCGAATCTCTGTTATCAGTGTATGCATAAACGGTTTCCATCCTGTCTTTATTTCTAAATAGTTTATCACATTTTACTCTTATACAACATCCACTTTTCCGGATTGCATACAAACGATGCAAAAAAAGTTCAAAGATATTGCATTTCTGTGTCGGTTTTTATACAAAAATGATGCATTTCGAATATATGCTAGATACATCAAATAAATGAATAACCGCTCATGCCCGGGCAGCGAGTTTCGACAACAGACCATGTGTCTGTAGATGACCAATGAGATAAATACTTACATGAAACCGGAGGAACTTGAGGACATGACAACTCTTACAATCAAAACAAATGCACTGGATAACAATATACGGATCATCAAACGTCTGGCAAACGGCGCAAAGGTCATAGCAGTATTAAAGGGAAACGCTTATGGGCTTGGACTTACAAAATTTGCATCGTTCTTACAATCAAAGGGTATTGATAACTATGGTGTAACCGAACTGTCAGATGCTGTCACCTTACGTAGAAACGGCATCACGGGAAATATCCTGTTGATGACTCCTTTATATAACTCAGAAGATATCACGACTGCGATCGATCACGATATCACGCTCAGCATCACCAGTACCGACTGTGCGCATGTGATCGATGAAACAGCCGCCTACATGAACCATCCGACAGTCCATGCACATCTCTGCATTGACACCGGATTTGGTAGATACGGCTTCTTATGTTCCGAAGAAAAACAGATTGCCGATACCGTACAGTCACTAAGGCATGTGCGGATCACCGGTATCTTCTCTCATTTCCATGCAGCTGCATGCAGAAATGAATACTATGTGAAGAAACAGTTTCAGGATTTCACTCACCTCTGTGACACACTCCAGAAAGACGGCATTCCGGTAGGCATCCGTCATATCTCATCTTCAACCTCGATGATAAAATATCCATCCATGAACTTAGATGCCATCCGCATCGGCTCTGCCTTTCTTGGCAGACTTGCGGTTCCAAATGATTATGGTTTTCATGAGGTCTGCAATCTGTCCGCCTGTGTGGACGATATCTATGAACTGCCGGCCGGTCACAACATCGGCTACGGCCACAGCTTCAAGCTGTCACATAACGCAAAGACAGCCGTTATCTCCGCCGGATATTACCACGGGCTTGGCATGGAGCGTCACACCGATTTCCGGACAAATTTCTTCTCTCCGATCCGTATTTATTATAAATTAAAAGGCACTTTCCATAAAAAATCACCGACTGCCAGCTTTAAAGACTGCCGACTTCCGGTGTTAGGTCAAATCAGTATGAACTCCGTGATCGTGGATACAACCGGATGTAATATCTCGGTAGGCGATATGGTTACATTTCCGATCAACCCGATTTTCGTCAACAGCGCTGTTCCGCGGGTATATATGTAACCTGTCTCATGTTATCCGGACGACTGCCGGTACGCGGGTGTATATGTATCCTGTCTCATGTTGTCCGGGCGACTGCCGGTACACTTTGTACTGTCGTTTGCTTTTTTTCGTTATGAGATGCAAATTGTCAGCGAATGTGGGTGCCTGTTTGAGCCTGAAAGGCGAGTTGGCACAGGAGCATGATCGAATCAGACATTTGCAACGAATAGAAAAAAACAAGACATACAAAGTATACCGGCAGTATCCCGGACAACATGAGGCCGAACACATACACATCCGTAAAATAGCAGTATCCCGAGCAACATGAGACAGCCAAACTTTATATCACATGGATGCGACAGGTGTTACTATCATATACCTTGCATCCCCGGTCAGCGGATCACGGCGTTTGTAATCGAATAATATATAGCATACTTCAGACAGACGATTTCCCGTCTCTCTGTTGTAATAAATCTTTTCTATGTGTGTCATTCTGGACATAGATTTCCAGTCACAGCCATGATAGTCTTCTTCCCGAAGGTATCTGTGGTCGTTGGCCTCACGGATGTAGAAGTCCCGGAACAAATCTCTCACACCCTCCTGTTCCGGGGCGAAATCCGGTCGGGTCTTCATATTCTCACGAAGATATAAGTCAAATACCAGCATTTCCCGAATCAATTCTGTCTTCTTAGGGAAGTGTTCTTCTGCAAAATGAAGCAGTACATGATACCGGTAGATTCTCGCCGGTGTCTGAATAAAATATCCCTTTTCATCATAATAAGAAGCAAGGCTCGCATAAAAATCAAACGGGGAATCAAATTCTTCCACCAGGAATGGCAGCGTGTTCTCAAACTGACAGCTGTTATAATAAATCTCTACCATTTCTTCGATCTGCTTTAACCGCAGGATCTCATCATAAGATATCCACTTTGTAAATAATACTTCATACGGCGGACAGCTTGTATACTGTAAACCATATCGTTCTGCATTATCATGCATCTTCGAACCCTTTAGCACCTTTAAAAAACCTAGCTGAAGCTGCTCCGGCTTCATCGCATATACGTCATTAAAAGAATGTGCAAATGATTCATAATCCTCATACGGAAGCCCCGCGATCAGATCCAGATGCACATGCACATTATGTCCCTGATGGATCCGGGCAACAATCTTTGCAAGCTTATCGACATCCATTACACGATCGATCTCCTCTATCGTCTGCAGATTTGTCGACTGCACTCCGATCTCCATCTGTATCGCACCTGGCCGCAGACTGTTGACCAACTCCAATTCTTCCTCATTTAAAATATCTGCAGCAATCTCAAAATGAAAATTCGTGATTCCATTGTCATGTTCTTTGATATACCTCCAGATCGCCATCGCATGTTCATGGGAACAGTTAAATGTCCGGTCTACAAACTTCACCTGTTTTACTTGATGATCCAGAAAAAACTGCAACTCCTTCTTCACCAGATCAAGATTGCGGAACCGAACCCGTTTGTCAATCGATGACAGACAATAACTGCACCGGAACGGACAGCCTCTGCTGCTCTCATAATAAATGATCTTATTTTTAAAAGTGTCCAAGTCATAATACAGAAATGGAAGCTCCGACAGATCGGTAAGTCCTCTTGGCTTCGTACAAAGAATATCTTCTCCTTCCCGAAGCACCAGGCCGTCAATATCCCGAAAACCCCCGGTATCACAGAAATTTTCAATACCACAGGAATTCCCAGTATTACAAGCGTTCCCAATATCATAGGACTTCGCAGTATTATGGATATTTCCAATATCAAGATATCTTCTCAGCACATCATAAAAGGTTGCCTCTCCTTCTCCAACCATAACTCCTGTAAGCTCCGGCATCTCCGCAAGAAGCTGATCGGCATCGTAGGTTACTTCCGGTCCGCCAACCCAGATATCTGTATCCGGAAGGAGCTTCTTTAATTCTGTAATGAGCTCACGGATCATCTCAATATTCCATATATAACAGGAAAATCCAACCGCATCCGGCCTTCTCTTATAGATATCCGCAAGAATCTCTCCTTTTTGATTGTTGATCGTATATTCTGCAATCTCAATATATTCTGCAAGAGACGGCTGTTTCTTTACTGAATAAGAATACAGGGAATAAATCCCCGGATTCGAATGAATATATTTTGTATTTAATGCTGCCAGTAAAAACTTCAAGGAATTCACAACCTCCTACTATATGATTTTCTGTATCTTTGCAGGCTTATTCATAATAATCTCTTTTTCATGTTTCTGATATATGAAATTATTTATCCATTTCAAGGATTATACCACAGATAAGATTTATTAAGCTACAAAATCCGGTATTTGCCTTTACTTTAGGAAACGCGGATGATAGACTGGGTCTGTAGACAAAATTTTATTATAGGAGGGTATCTATGAACAAAAAAATGAAACACTTATTACTGACTTTATGTGTCTGTATCTTTGGTCTGATGATGACCGGCTGCGGTTCTGCTATTAACACAACCGTAAAACTCACCTCTACCACCAAAGCAACCTGTACGATTGAACAGGGTTATGATGATGAAATGTTGGATGGACTTGCCAGCTTGTCTGAAATGACAAAAAAAGAACTCATTAATGAACTTAAGGGATCCGGTGCCAAATATTCAAAAAAGAAGATCGATGGTGTTACCTACCATATGTTCTCCATGACTGTAAAAAACAAAAAACTCAGTGATATCGAAAATTTACTTTCATCTGCAGGTTACACAAATGTATGTCTGACAAAGAATTTCTTCTATGCTACACTTGATCCTTCTACAGCAGGCAGTAATCTTACAATTGCAAAACTTGCCGACGCTGCACAGCTTCAGAAAAACGATCTTACTGACAGCCTGTCATTCTACATGAATGTAAAGGTTTCATTTAAGAATAAGGTTAAGACCACAAACGGTAAGCTTTCAAACAAATCAAAGACCGTTTCATGGACGATCAGGGATGCCAGCAAGAAGAAAAACTTCTACGCATCTACCAGTAAGGTTACAAAAACAGCAAAAACAACAGCCGTTAAGAACAACAAGTCCTACAAAGCCGGCAAGAAGATCACAGTATCCAACAGCAAGAGCCTTGTAAAGATGAAACTGGACGGCAAGGTAGTTAAGAAGAACACAGTCGTTAAGAAAAAGGGAACACATACCCTGACCATTTGGTCAAAGAACGGCAAGGTTCAGAACGTAACCTTTACAATTAAATAAGACGATTTATCACATAAAAAACATCCATACCTTTATTTACAGCATTTATCTGTATTATAAAATATGGATGTTTTAATTTTATCTTTTTATCATAGACAAGAATCCATCTGCTCTGTATTGTTATAAAGCAGATGGATTCTGTACTATAATCATATTCTTAATGTTTTCTATTTCATCCAGACGTCAATATCAACGGATCCTGAGATTCCCGGCACACTTCCCTCACTGGTATACTGCCAGCCGGTAAACAGATATGGGAAATCGGGTACATTGGAATATTGTGCCAGCCAGAGCTGATAATCACCCAATCGATCCATATCCAGATTCTGCGCATACCAGTTTCTATTTGCATAGATCATCGGTGTATATCCGGCATCTTTTATCGTCTCACAAAAACCAACAATGGCATCGGTACGCTCTTCATTTGAAATATCATTTGCGCGGGCACCTTCTGCTTCCATCTTCTCCGTATCAATTACAACCGGATAACTGATCTTATAACCTGCGATATTCTGAAGTACATACTGTGCTTCTTCTACTCCTTCATCATAACTTACTGCCTGTGTATAGAAATATACCCCAACCGGCATTTCTGCTTCCAGAGCTGTTTCTATATTCGTCACATAGCCGTCATCCAGTGCCAGACCACCCTGTGTATATCCACGATATCCCAAACGGATCATTGCAAACTTAATACCAGCTTCTTTAACTGTCTCCCAGTCGATTGATCCCTGATGACTGGATACATCGATTCCAAGCTTTGCATGCTTGATTTTGTCATCCGAATAACTCATATAGCCATTATCATCCAATTGAAACCGTTCCAGATCATAATTATGTCTGGCTACCTTACTACTGATCTTATAAAGCTGTGCAGTTTCTTTATCATCTCCTACGATGATGTAACTCTTCTTGATATAATTCCAGTAATTATCATAGATCAGATTTGCCAGTTCTCCCGGTGTCAGTTCAAGACCATGTTCCATTTCCGTGTACAAGGCAGGTGTCGACCTGGTTGTCTTATTATAATCAATACCAATACAGATTCCTGCAATGATTCCAATTACAATTCCTGCACAGATGCACACTGCATATTTCATTCTTTTTGCTAATTGTTTTCTTCTGTCTGCTTCTCTCATGTCAGTCACAAGCCGTTTATATTTCAATTCGTTCCGTACCTAACCGAAGCTGTATGATCTTATCATATTTTCGTCTGATCGCATGACGATATTTTCTTGCTATATCAGAAGAAAACATCTCTGTGATATCCTCCTGATTCAGGATTGCCCTGTCATACAGTACTCTGTACTTAATATTCCAGTCATACATCAGGCTGGTACAGTTATCGATACTTACTTTTATAAACGAACCTTTCTTCTTTCCTGTTAATACTTTCAGATTTGCCCGTTTTCTGCCAACGGAGTTCTTGACATCAAACAGTACCTCAGCACCCGGAAACCGCTCCCATATCGCATTCAGAAACGCCTGCAGCTTCTTATCCGTAAAATACTTCGTTACATCACAGCATACAAATAAGATTGCTTCACCCGGTTTCTTCTTCACACTGTCAAGCCATGAAAAATCAAGGATTGATTTGCCGATATTCTGCTCCCGGTCCCTGCTCTCCACCATCTTGCGCCGCAGTTCCATGGTCTCAGGCATATCTACATTGTACCATCGGATCCTGCCATTATCCATGCGGGAAAACATGGTATCTAACTCAGCTCCGACATTTACAATAACGCCATCTGCATACCTCATAATAAACTGTTTTACCCGTTTGTCAATCTCTACGATCCGTCCAATCTTAACAAGGCGATCATATTCCTGATACATCGCATTGAAATCCTTATGTGACACATTTAATTTGGCTGCAATCTTAATCGACTCATCATCCTGAAACAGCTTCGGATATCGTTCCGCTACCATTGACCGTGCCCATACTGCACGCTTGATCTCAGGATTTACAAGCTTTGCTTCATCCTTGATACTGTCGCTGATACGATTGATGATCATACGGCATTCCGGCACATGCTGATGCTCAATATAATCATGAGGCATTCCAAAATATTCAAAATAGTGAATCCGGATCTGCTCTTTCTTAAGCTTATCATATAATAATCTTGCATAGCTGTTCAGCAGATCATTTTCTACTGTGAATATGGCGATCTCATCACAGATATCAGTCAGATCCGCATAGATCGGGCAGGTATATTCATTCTGATGATACAGATCCTGAATCCAGTACCTGCTAAGAAATTCCTTAATGCCCAGCCGGTAATAATACTTCCGTACCTCTTTCTTGCGATCAAGCATATGATTGGCGAGATTTCCATCCATAAATTCTGTATCTAATGAAGGTGATAACAACACCAGCTTATCCGGTCTGCGAACACCTTCCTTCCATGCCAGAACTGCCAGTGATAACGCCAGTCCACCGCCTGTGGAATCTCCAACAACAACCAGACGGTCGATCGTCTCCTGCCTGGTCAGATGTCTGTATGTCCCGATCAGCATATCAAAAGTATCCTGTGCATTATGCTCTGGCGCCAGCGGATAGATCGGAACAGCCGCACCATATCCATTTTCCTCGACCACAGTCGCAACAAATTCCCACTGGTTTTTGTTGATTTCCATACAATGACCGCCGCCATGGATATAAAAGAAGAAATTCTTTACCTCTTTCTTCTTTGGTTTCACATAATAGCATAATCCATTCTCTGACTCTGCCTTT
Organism: Coprococcus ammoniilyticus; assembly: GCF_025567345.1. Taxonomy (NCBI): domain Bacteria; kingdom Bacillati; phylum Bacillota; class Clostridia; order Lachnospirales; family Lachnospiraceae; genus Coprococcus; species Coprococcus ammoniilyticus. Next base: position 30,884 of record NZ_JAOQJS010000004.1, on the reverse strand, counting down.
GTAATATGAAATGCATCCTGCATCCACTTTGGAGGCGTGCTGCATTCCCGTTTTCTTCCCTTCAGGACTTTTTTAGCAATATCATCCGCTTTCATGCGCTTATCATCCAGCATGACACCTGCAATTTTCTCTTTTATGATAACAAGACTGTTTTGTGTACTCATATAATGTATCCCTTAATATACATATGTAACCATTTTTACCTGCTACCATTTTCACATAACCGGGATTGAATATCAAGTCTAATTTTAATCTGCTGATATCTTCATTGCTACATTCAACATATCGATCACAGATCCATCGGCTGCATCTAATACCACCATCTCACTTGGATAATCCGGATCCGATTTATCATCACAGGAAGAAAAGATCCAGACAGGTTTATATTCAAATTGTCCATCTGCTGCGCCTGCTGTCAGGTAATAGGTCAGGGTCACATCATTAAAATTGATCGCGTTATATTTACATGGATAGGTTTTGTAATATTCCGGTATGGTTTCATTTGCCTTTTCAAGCAGCTCCGGAAATGAAAGGATCTCAGTCTTTGCACTTTCTCCGGTGGACTCCAGATAATCACACCAGTTCGCATTGATGATTCCATTGGAATCCATTGTGATCTCATAGCGTTCAACCGGCACATCATAATATTCCACCTGCTTCTGCAGATTTTCAACCTGATTAAATGCCATCGTTGACACCGGCTGCTTATCAACAGCTCTTACGTAGGTGAACGAATACCCATCCACATCCGTAGCAACAACCGAATTTGTCGCATCTGTATATACCCAGTAAAGATCAGAACTGTCCTGTAAGGCTACATCCTTCGCACCGATCTTCGACAGAAATTCTTCTGCCTTCATCTGTGCTTCCTCTTTGGAATAGCTGCAGGCATTCTGAACTGTATTCTCCTGATCCGCTTCTGTTCCTGTCTCTCTTTCATAGTCAGCCTTTGAATATGGCGTGACATACGTTGCCTTTTCTTTCGGACGATACATCATAAAATCTTCCCGCATATTAAAGGAACGATAAACGCTGTCGGTTTTGTAATACAATTCATATTCCTTCCCATCCACAGTACCAACATAATCATCCGCGGAATAATCTCCGGCAGCCGGATAACTGTCCGGGGCATCTGCCAGTTCCGTTTCCAGATCGCTGATCCATGAATCATAGGAATCCGCAAATACAGGATCCGGATAATTCTCCTTTGCTGTCTGATACTGTGTGATCTCTGCCTGAATGTCCTTTTTTATCCGATGCATGGAATCATATACATAGATTCCCTCATCCTTATCAAACAGATTCTCTGCCACCTGCTTCTTCACTTCATTACTCTCCGGATCTTTCTTCTTATACTGTGCGATCTGAAGGTCAGAGGTATCCGGAACACTGATATCATCATCCGTTACATGGATCTTTGATAAGCCGGTATCTCCAACCGCAATCTCCGTATCACAGGTAAATGGAATCTTATACTTACTCCACAGACTTCCACTATCCAGATCTTCTCCGGATGCAGATGTCTCCGTCTGTCCCAGATCCGCCTCTGTTTGTTTCGGCTGGGTATTATCTACATTGTAGTCTACATTTTTCCTTCCGCATCCTGTAACAGCCGCAGATACTGTAAGAGTTCCTGCAAGAAACAGTGCCATCATTTTTCTTCTTTTTGTAATGTCCATTTTCATCATTTGTATCCCTTCTTACTTAAAGATTTTCCCGTTTTCCCTCATATATCAGATAAAAATGACTTCTTTTATTATCCTTATACCGCCTCCGTTTAATCCTGTATTACACTGCATGTTCCCAGTGCCTTCGATACCTCAAGGATATCAATATAGGATCCGTCGGTTGCATCCAGCACGACCATCTGTTGAGGATCTTCATATGTAACTTCATCAAATTCATATACTTCAACCTGCGATATGATCCATGCCGGCACATATTCAAATTCACCGTCCTGTGCTCCCGGTTTCAGACAATAGGTAAGCTGCATACGATTAAATTCGATCGACTTGTACTGTGTATTATACTTTGCATAATATTCAGAAACAGATGAATCCGCCCGCTTCATCAGTTCTTTAAAAGAAAGCAGTTCTGTTTCCTCTGCCTCACCTTCGACAGACAGATTATTCGTCCAGACAGCTCCGATCACTCCATTATCATCCACCGCAATCTTACAGTAATCTGTAGGTATATCCACACCTGCTTCCTGCTGCACCATATTGTCAACATTCAATGCCTGTAAGCCCTCTCCAAGAGACTGATCCTTTATCATCCGGTTAAATGTAAAATAATACCCATCAATATCACGCTCTATAAGCGTTGATAAAGCATCATCATAGGTCCATGCCAGTGCGGAGGACTCTCCAAGTGTCATATCATTACAGTCGATCTTCTTCAGAAATTCTTCTGCTATCTCCAATGCTTCCTCTTCTGAATATTTACACTGGTTTTTATCGTTCAGTGCCTCCTCTGCACCTTCGGAACCATATTTTATACTGTCATTTAATGACACATAGCCGCCATGATCGATCATCTCCGTTCCATCCTCTGTTCCGTCTGCAGGTCTATATACCATGGCATCCTCCTTCAATGATAAATCATAGCTTAAAATCATATCATCCGGTGTCCTCAGAACAAATTCATATTGACCACATGTTCCAAGGTACTTTGTTGCAGAATAATCTCCGGCAGCCGGATAATCTTCCGGTGCTTTTTCCAGCTCATCCTGAAGCTCTGTAAGCGTATCATTTATCTCCTTAATACGTTCCGCATCGGTTCCCAGCTCTTTTTTCAGTTGTTCATAGGATGCGATCTGTTCTTCTATATCTGCCTTTGTCTGATTGTTCTCATCATAAGCATAGATTCCTTTGCTCTTATCAAATATCGCTTCCGCTATTTTTTTAAGTGCCTCTCCTGCGGTATCATTCTTTGTTAACTTCTCAGTATACATGATTGATGTATCAGGAACCGAGATCTCATCCACCTTCAATGTGATCTCACTCAAACCCGAATCCCCTACTGCTATACTGTCATCATATGACTTTGGAATATCGTACTTATCCTGAATACTTCCGCTGTCCTTTTTTCCGCCAGATCCATCGATATCATAGTCGATATCTTTTTTCCCGCATCCGGTAAATACCGCCGCCATCATCATTGTTCCAAACATCAGCCAGGCGGTTCCTCTTCTCCTGATCTGTTTTCTCATCTTCCTTCCTCCTCATATCGTAAATATATTTTATTTCTTTCCCGATCCCGGTCACTTCTCTGCACTATCTGAAGTATCCGTATCTTCTCCAATTTTTGTATTTTTTCTCCAAATTATCTTACGACTTTCTAATTAAAACACAGGGAAAAATCATTTTCGCATCATAGCTGTATATTTTCTGAATAATTAAAAATGCTCATGTACTGCTTATTACATGAAACAGTACATGAGCATATCTTTTATATTAATATTTTTATTCTTCAGAAGATGTATCTTCGGCAGAAGTGTCCTCAGCGGATGTATCTTCAGAAGATGTATCTGTGTCTGTATCCGTATCGTCTACGTCTTCTGTATCGGAATCGTCTTTGTCATCATATGTATAATATGTGCCAAGTGACTTGGCCAGTTCCAGAAGATCGATCACTGATCCGTCTCTTGCATCGACTACAACCATCTGTGTCGGGCTGTCCTTATCTGTATAATCCTGATATTCCTCATACTGGGATAATATCCATGCCGGAATATATTCAAAGGTTCCTTCTTTGTCTCCTGCTTTCAGGAAATAGGTCAGCTCCATACCGTTAAATTCAATCTTCTTGTAATGAGATGTGTACTTGCTGTAATATTCAGGAACGGTTTCATTCATTTTATCTAACAGATCCTTATAGGAAAGAATCTGTGTTGCCTGTGGTTCTCCATCTGCTTCCAGATATTCGCTCCAGCTTGCACTATTGATACCCTTGGAATCAATGCTGATGGAGCATTCCTCCTTTGGAATATCAATGGATGCATTGTCCTGCTGGATGTTATCGACATTCCATGCATTTACTGTTGCGGTTGGCTGGTTATTGATCGCTCTTGAATATGTGAATGTATATCCATCCACATCTGTTGACTGGTTGTCACCATTATCATCATAATAAACCCAGCAAAGTGCTGATGTATTCTTTAAGGTAACATCCGTACATCCGACTTTTGCAAGGAAATCATCTGCCATCTGTCTTGCTTCATCTTCTGAAAATGTACACTGATTTGTATTTGCATCTACAGAGTCTGACTCGTCTGCACTATACTGCATGTAATCGTCCATGGAAGTTGAATAACATCCGCTTGCTCCATCCTTTGGACGATATTTTAAGAAATCATCCGCAAGATACAGGGAATATCCGGTTGTACCATTTTTCTCGCTCGGAGTGGATACCGTAAACCTTGTATCTCCGATCGAACCAATAAAAGTATCTCCTGTATAATCGCCTGCTGCAGGATATTCATCCGGTGCAGTCGCAAGCTCATCCTTCAGATCATTGATCCAGGAATCATAATAAGATGCCATGTCACTGTCACCTTTTTTCTTTTCGGCTTCATACATATCGATCTCAGTCTGAATATCTTCTTTGGTACGCTTATCATAATCATATTCATAGATACCCTTATCTTTGTCCAGAACTGCCTCTACTGTTTCTTTTTTACTATCATTTGTTGTTTCCTTCTTCTTAAACGATGCAACATACAGATCTCCTGTATCCGGTACGATCACTTCTTCTGCATCGATTGCAATCTTCTGAATACCGGAATCTCCTGTTGCGATCTCGGTATCACAGCTTTCAGGTATTCCATATTTACCCTGCAGGCTGCCACTGTCCGCATTGCTTCCAGAACCACCATTTCCTTCTACATCATAATCAATATCCTTCTTGCCACAGCCGGTAACTGCTGTGCTGACTGCCAGCATACCAACTAACAGGCAGGCTGCCATTTTTTTACGATATACGCGAAATCTTTCTTTATTATTCTTTGTTTTGTTCTGCATATAAGAACCTCCTCTTTTCTTCTCTCATTTATTATAGCTTCTGGATCCGATCCAGTAAATGACATATTATTTTGCGCCATGTTCCGCGACCGATTACTCTTCAGTCGTATCACCGGTTGTATCTGCATCACCCTCTGTGGAATCTCCTTCACTGCCTGTGGAATCTCCGGAAGTGTTGGTATCATCATCTATAGTAGATATCGATGAACTGCCGTCATCAGATACATCTCTTGCGGTTGTATCGGTTTCATAACTCTGATATGTGCCAAGTGCCTTGGATAGTTCCATCAGATCGATCACCGTACCATCTGTAGCATCAAGGACAACCATCTGGGTTGGATATGTCTCATTTGTTGAATCGGTCATATCCTCATACTGTGTCAATATCCATGCAGGTACATATTTGAATGTTCCTTCTTCATCTGTCTTCTCCAGATAATATCCAAGCTTCATAGAATTAAACTCCACTTTTTTATATCTGGTTGGATATGTGGTATAGTATTCTGCAATATTCTTATTTGCTTTTTCTAACAGCTCCTTAAATGATAAGAGTTCATTTGACTCTGTTTTTCCGGTTGTTTCCAGATAGGATACCCAGCTTGCAGATATAATACCATTAGAATCAACATATACCGTACAGGTTTCGGCAGGAATGCTTACCGATCCATCATCCTGCGTAATATTATCAACATTCCAGGCTTCCGGAACATCGGTAGTCTGATTATTGATCGCTCTGCTGTATGTAAATACATATCCATCGACATCAACAGCCTCGGTATTCCCATCTGTTCCATAGTAATACCAGTAAAGATCCTGTGTATCATTCAGGGAAGCATCTGAAATACCGACCTTACTGATAAAATCATCTGCAATGGACTGTGCCTCTTCCTTTGTAAATGTACATACATTTGAGGCTGACACATCTGCATCTGACAGATCATCCCCGCTATCCGGAGTTGAATAATATACTCCGTTCATTCCATCTTTTGGACGGTAGGTGATCAATGAATCCTTCAGACCTACGGAACCACTTCCGCCTTCCTGATCGTCCATATACATAATATATTTTCTTCCGTTGATCTCTCCGATAAAGGCACTACCGGAATAATCATCAGCCGCCGGATATTCATCCGGTGCATTCTGAAGCTGATCTTTCAGGTCGGAGATCATGGAATCAAACCAGGATGCACTGGAATTATCTCCATTTGCTGCAGAATCCTTCTTTTCCTTTTCATACTCATCGATCTGGTCCTGAATATCTGCTTTTGTCATATTGTTATAATCATATGTATAAATACCTTTGTCTTTTTCAAGTACAGCTTCTACGATCTGTTTTCTGGTATCATTTGATGATTCTTTTCTTTTTACATATACGGTCGGAAGATCTACCGTATCCGGCACTGTTACCTCATCTGCTTCTATTGCAAGTTTGCTGATCCCGCTGCTTCCAGCGTCCAGTGTAGTATCACAGGATTCCGGTATTCCGTACTTACCCTGAAGGCTTCCACTGTCCGAGCTGCCTCCGTTTCCTGATTCACCGTCTACACTGTAATCTATATTCTTCTTTCCACAGCCTGTAAGTGCAGTTCCTGTTGCCAAAACTCCTACAATGGCAAGTGCTGCCATCTTTTTATAGTGCATTTTTCTGCTTACCTGTGTTGTCTTATTACCTGCTGTTTCTTTTCTTATTTTCTTCAAAATAATTACCTCCTGCTGTGATCCTACATTTTAACAAACAAAATTAATATGTATATTTTTTCAGCGCTGTAAAAATATTAACACAAACCATCGATTTTGTTCATTAATACGGGTCTATTTTTTTATTAAACTTTCTTAAGCTTTCTTTTCATTTTTCCCGACATATTAAATGTACATGACCACTACATATTTTATGCAATATAGTTGCATCCTTTTTGCATCCTTTTTCTACATTTTCTTGTATTTCTATATTGCATTTTTTCTTTTTATGTTATAGTATGTGCGGTGAGAAAGAATAAAGAGGTGTCATTCTAATGAATATTACCATGTTAAAAAGTAAGATCCACAGAGCCGTTGTTACACAGGCTGAACTGAATTATGTCGGCAGTATCACCGTAGACTCTGAGCTTTTGAAGGAAGCAGGAATTCTTGAATATGAAATGGTGCAAATTGTTGATATTGAAAATGGAAATCGTTTTGAGACATACACGATTGCCGGAGAACCGGGATCCGGTGTTATGTGTTTAAATGGTGCCGCTGCCAGACAGGTTCAGGTAGGCGACCATATCATTCTGATGTGTTATGCTTCTATGACACCTGAAGAAGCCAAAGAATACCGACCAACGGTAGTCTTTGTAAACGAAGACAATTCCATCTCCCGTATCACCAGCTATGAAAAGCATGGCGAGATCGGCTAGACAATATATTGTTAGGACAAAAAGGAAGATAGCATGCTCTGTTATTCCGTAAGACGCTTTCGCTCTAATCCTCGTGCAGCGGTACATAAGGCTGCAAAGGGCGCAGCCAAAGTACCGGCCTCGGATAAGGTTTACTTCATAACAGACATGCTATCTTCCTTTTTGTCTTAAAAATAACACCACTAATTATCGAACAATCGCTTTTCTATCTTTCTTCTTTATTTACTATCCTGAGAATTCGGGCAGGGTTGCTGACTACGACTGCATTTTTGGGGTATATCCTTGGTTGCAACTCTTAAATCTATTCTTTCCCATTCCATTCCTGTTTCATCTCTTGAGAATCTGCTTTGTCTGTTGATATATCTTGACTATTAGCCATCTGATCATATATCTGTGTATTTACATCATAGGCATTTGAAGCATAGCCCTGTTCATCCGCATTATAGCCATTCGGATAATAGCCCTGTGCATTTGCCTCATATCCATTCGGATAATAGCCCGCATCCGCATTATAGCTATTTGGATAATAACCTTGCGTATTTGCTTCGTAACCGCTCGGATAACAGCCTTGTGCACTTGCTTCATAATCGTTCAAAGCATAGCCCTGCGCACTTGCTTCGTAGCCGTTCGGAACATAGCCCTGCCCACTTGCTTCGTAGCCGTTTTGAGCATAGCCCTGCACATTTGCCGCATAGCCATCCGGATAATAGCCTTGTGCATATGGTTGCTGCATATTCTGAGCATTTACAGGCTGTATATATTCTGATGTAGTTTTTTTCTGCTTCTTCTGTTCTCTGGCAATCTTCTTCTCATTTTTCTTCTCGGCTTTCTTCGCCAGACGTTCTTCTCTGTGTTTTACCCTGTATGCCCGAACGATCAGAATATATACGATCCATAAGATAAGCAGGGAAACGATCGCGATCCCGGCATATAACTGCCACCGATGATAAGACGTCGCATAACGATAACCAAGCTCACTGTCAAGCGTCAGCAGCTTATCTCCCGATACCTGTATTGTCAGATAGATGCTGTAACCGATCACACCCGCACCTGCAAGTGTAAGAAGGATCTGAATAATAGTATATACGATCATGACTGCTTCCTCCTTTTCCTGCCCTTTGCGAATACAATGATATAAAGGATCAACAGTACAAGAACTAATCCGCCAAGTGCGATATATTCAAATATCCGCTTTACTGTTTTTGCCGATTCATAGGTGATTGTCGCTGAATATACCGACTGATTTCCAACAGCATCTTCAGCAATTAAAGTTATCGTATTCTCACCACCTGCCAGTGTTATCTTCTTATTAAAATAATTCTGTGTCAATTCAACCGGTTCTCCGTTTAATGTAAGAACAGCACCGGCCTCTGTATATCCGTTCAAATAGATACTTCCTTCTGTTACTACTTTTCCATTTATATCTTCGGATACAGATAATTGCGGAGGAACCGTATCTACATAAATATCTTTTGAAAATTCGGCTGCATTTCCTGTTTCATCTGTCACTACAAATGAGACCGTGTTATCACCATCTTCCAGATTCACACGATACATGCCGGATTCTTTTTCTCCCTCCAGAATTTTCCGTTCTCCCAGATATACATCAAATGTGCTGTTAGTATCTAATGTCATCGTTGCATTTATGAAACTGTTTTTTGTCGTATCCGAATCCGTATCAAAGGCTACATCTGCCGATACTTTTACTGCAGAATCTGCAGTGATCAGATCATACATACAGCTCTCATTTGTTCTCACAACTGCCAGATATACTTTGGAAGCATCTTCTGAAAAATCTCCATAAAACGTTTCTGCTGTTCCAACATCTTCTTCCTTTATCAGGTTATGGTTCTCATCCCAGACAAGGACTGTATAAGCTTCATTCTCTGCTGCCGTCCATGAAATATAATAACCATCGTTATAGGTTCCGCCTTTTACGCCATTTACCTTCTGTGAATCATTTGGATTCTGATAGCTGACAAATCCATCACCGTAAGCCCGCTGATAGATTCCATCCACAGATACACGGATATAAAAATGATATTCACCACTGGAAAGGCTGTTCAGATCAAAAGAAGCAGTCCCCTTCTTATCCATATATTCACTATAAACACAGGTTCCGTCAAATCCCTCAGAATCTGTATCTGCAAATATTTCTACATAGATCTCATCCGGACTGTCCGTGATCTTATAGTCTGCGGTAACGCTTCCATCTGTATTCTGTGTTACCGCAAATTTGCTGATCACTAAAGAATTCGGAAGTTCACCGACTGTTACATCTACAGTTCCTATATTGTCGCCGCTCACCACAACCGTCCAGGTTCCTTCTTCTCCTTTTCCTACATTGACGATTGCTTCTCCATTTGCCTCATATACCTGATCCGGTGTCTTATCCTTACTGTAGACTTTACCGGATGGTGATGTCAGCTTTACGGTTCCTGCCTGTTCATAGTTTTCCCATGTCACATAGAAGACCGCTTCTGTATATTCACGACCCAGATCAATCGTTACCTCTGTCTCTGCTGCATGAACCGGAAGTACCAGCCATCCTGCCACAATAGCCACCATTAACAGCCATATACATATTCTACTTACTATTCTTGTCTCTCTTTTCATATGCTTCTGTTACCCCCTTAGTTGGATGATGCATGAACTTTATCCCACAGGAAGAGTTCTCCATTATCTTCATACCAGATAGATGCTTCTTTCTCTTTGCCGTTATTCCCACTATAATTCAATGTTACCTTGGCTTTATTAAAGTCCCAATCCCAGTCAACGGCAAGCTTCGAAGCTCCCTTTGCATGAACATTAGCAGGTGCCATATCCACGTTACCATTTACACCAAGCTTGATATATCCACCGGTCAGATTGCCACCAAGATTTGCATCAGCACTTCCGTTTACCTCACAGCCAAAGCCTGAGATTCCAAGTTCTACAGAAGCAGATACATCCAGACCATCTTTATTTATCTTTGCTGCTGCCTTCGCCTTTTCTGATCCAAGCAGTGACAGATCAGCCGAGATTGCAAATTCTGGATCACTGAAATTAATCTCTACCTTACCATTTGCTTCACCGATCTCACCCCATGACTTGAACTTCTTCATCAGGGCATTATTACCGTTAAACGAAGCAAACAGGTTGATATCTGCACCCGCAGTTCCTGCAAGTATAATATCCTGCTTATCATATAAAGTATTATCAAGACCGGTACCGATAATATTATATGTTTTCTCCGGGATCACTGATTCGTACAGATTTAAGGCGATCGTACTCATACCCTGCAATTCTCCGCCAACCTGATTGATGTCAATGACTTTATAAACCGTTATTCCCGGATCTAATGCTGCTCCGATCGTTACTTTATCCGGCAGCCAGTAATAGGAAGAAAACGAGCCATCAAATCCGGCGATCCGACTGTCAAAGAATCCCGGTATGGATGTTGCCAGATCGATCTTTCCACCGATCTTCCAATACTCGTAATCAGGATCCAGGGAATTTAATTTTAGTGACAATTCATTGATCCCAAAGGTTCCAAAATTAATCTTATCATCTACAGATAATGTTACTTCTCCACCAAACTGAATGCCATCCGGTGTGATCGCCATTGATAAGGATCCATCTAAGCCTCCAAAGAATTCTTTTGCTCCAAACTGCTTTAAGCTGCTCCGTTTCGTGACAGGCTCCGACTCCTTATTCGCTCCGGTTTTATGTTGAAGTGATTTCTTTGTTGAATCAATAATTTCATCCAGCCGGAATGATGAAATATCTACCTGTAACCGGTTACTGTGCAGATTTACCTCTGCAACATCGATATCCATGATAAACGGCACGGAAAGATTCAGACTGGCAATCGTCTGATCAAATGATATATCAGATCCGCTGACCGTTACATAATATCCATTTTTACCAATTACATAATCTTTATTTCCCATGACCAGACCGGCGAAGCTGCCATTGGCCTGTTCCATCTCTGCGTAACTGACATAGAGTTTTCCATCTCCCTGAACCTTACCGGAATCACCGACCTTGATCGTCTTATTTGCCACAAGGGAAAGATCCGGATCCATGTCGTCCACAATGATCTCCATATCACCTGAGCTGTGAACAAATCCGTTGATCATGACATTTCCACTGGCCGCCAGGCGATCATCTGCTGTCTGACCAATGGCATCCGCCGTGATCGTCATATCACCAAGTCGGATTGAGGTTGTTGTTCCTGCTTTGAATACCTTAAACAGAGATTTTCCTACAACCAGACGACCATCTGTTGTCTTTACTTTGACATCATAGATACCGGCAGTCAGTTCGCCATTTAATTTGCCTGTAAGACTTGTTTTATCTGCTACCTGTATATCTGTTAATGCCAGATTGCCAACCGTCACACTCGCAATATCAGAAAATCCCCCGCCATTTACAGTCAAGGTGATACCATTCTGTACATCCTTTACAGATACATTTCCCGGCGTTACCGAAGATACTCCGAGTGTATTCTCATCTACCTTCCGGATAAATCCTGCATCATCTGAATCCTCCGGTTTATTCTCTTCTTTTAAATAGTAATTCTTTGTCGCTGTTGCATTATATTCTGCGATATCAACAGTAAGAAATCTAGGATCTACATCCGGATTCTTTGTTACCGTATATGATATGCTGTAATTATTTACGATATATTTCTGAAGATACAAATAGATATCCGACAGCTCCGTTGATGCAGATGCCTTTACGAATTTACCACCGGTTGCTTCTGCGATTGCCTGCATATATGCGTCATCACATTCGCCAAATCCAACCGTATATACACTGATTCCAAGTCTTGCTGCCCGGTCAGTTGCAGCCTGCATATCTTCTTCCGAACCTCCGTCCTGTCCGTCAGACATCAGGATAACTGCTCTGCTGCCTTTTTCCGCTTCCAGATTATCAAGTGCAAGATTTAGACCCGCAGATATGTTGGTTCCACCACCATCTGAAATAGCTGCTATAGAGTTCTTCAGCGTTCCGCTTCTGGATGTCAACGATTGCTCCAGATATGCCTCATTATCATATGAAACAATCATCATTTTCTCTGAGGTTATATGCTCTACCGCTTCTGTTGCGGCCTGCTTTGCGTTTGCAATCGCCGCACCTTCCATACTGCCGCTCTTATCCATTACGATACCGATACTGACAGCTTCACTCTCTGCCCCGCTGTTCAGTGTAAAATCCGTGATCTCATACTGCGTATCGATCACCGTAAAATCTTCCTTTGTAAACTGATCTGCCAGTTCTTCTTTGGAGTCCTTTGTTCCATTGATATTAATGTATGCCTGAATGGATGGATATGCCGAAGTATCGATACGGCTGATATGAATGTTGATCCTGTCGTATTTTAATGTGGTTGCAACGTACGAATTAAATGAACCATTTATGGTTTCTTCCGATACAGGAACAACCTGACTGCTCTGTTTATCTACCATATCGTTAACGGCAGCATTCAGTTCTGCATTATAACTGTCATCGGAGATCTGATTGTACTGTGTCACAACTTCATCAATTGCATCTTTTAATAATGATGAATCACTGATCTTGGCACTGTTATCAATGACATTATGCAGATGCTCGTTTGCTGTATCTCTGTCATCCATTGCCAGATACAATTTGGACAACTGCAGTTCATAAAATCCCGTATCGTCTCCACGATACGGTTCCTGTACAAGAACATAATTAACTGCACGCTTGACCGGTACATAACTTGCATCCTTATAATAGGAATCCGCTTCCTCCAGCAATTCATTTATCTCATCTGCATGTGCTCCATCATAACCTTCATCATCAATCAGCTTCTGTGCCTTCTCTTTCGCGCGCTCCGCCTTCTTCACCAGACTCTTGATCTCATCATCCTTCATATCAAATGAGTCTTCCGTATAGTTCTGATCTCTGGTATTTCGATATACTTCTTCGACTATTACATCCGTATATATAACCGTATTCTCCGGACTTTTAAAATTCTTGTTCAGTTCAGAAGCTATATCCTTTGCCTTATCAAAATCATTCTGATATACATAATAACTGATCTCCCGCCGGAGTACTTCTTCTGTCTCACCGTATGTATGCTTCAGATCCCTGATATCATCCTCTGTAAGATCAGCAACTGCCACGCCATGAATCTTATTGTCAAGCTCATACGCTTCTTCAAACTCCCGCTGTTCTTTTCTGGTAAAATCTAGATCTTCGATATAAGCAGTCAGTGAATCCGTCAGTGTTCCATTTGATGCATTCCCCGTGTCATCTGACTCCCCACTCCATGCAGTCTCCTGAACTCCATCTTCTTTTTCCAGATCAGACAGATAAGATTCATAATCTGTATATGCCTTTTCTCCTCCGGAGATCATTCCTAGTTTCCCGGAGCAATAGTCATCAAGAGCCGTCAGATATGCCTTTCCTGCCTTACTGAGCCCGTTTTGTTCTGATAACTCCTGAAGTTTAAAATGGCCGTTAATATAATCTCCGTTCATGACATCACATGCCACACTGAGCAGTTCTTTTTCTTCAAAAGAACCTGCAATGTCGTCAAGAAGGATTGCCGCCTGATCGATATTGCCCTCTTTCATATAACAATACGCCATATAGATATTCTGATCATTTGTATCTGCGTCCGTAAAATATGCCCGGACGCCAAGAAAGGTAGTCCCGGCAAAAGCCAGAACTACCCCTATCGTGAGCAGCCATTCCGGGACATTTCTCTTTGTCTTAAAGATGAAATGTCCGCATATATCAACGACTGTAAAAAACAGAAAGATAATTGCTATCTTCAGTAAAATATTTAATTCCAAATTTTGCCCTCCCTTAAATATCTGAATCTGATCTGTTTTAAATGAAGACCATTTTTACCGACATTCAGACGCATAACTGAAAATCTGGTATGCAGATCAAATTCTTTTTTGATAACCATGTCTTCCCCATTTGTTCCATGGAATGTGAAACTGAGGCTCGGTATATTGGTATAATACAACGTACATGGCATTTGGGCAAGTTCTGAGAGATTGGAACTTCCGATCAGTTCGATCTCATAAATTCCTTTTTTTTGTACATCAAACGGAAGTACATAATTTACACCGGCTTTCGACTCCTTGGTATCAAGTCGTAATTCATAGTCGCCATCTAATCTGACAAATTCAACTTCTGACAGATCAACATCATCCGGTTCCGCCGGACGATTGATGATCGATACCTCTGTCGGGCAGCCCATTGCTCTTCGCATTGCTTCTGTATCAAGTACAAAGCCACAGATGTTCGCTGCATTTCTCTGAAGTTCCGCGCGCTTCAGCCGTCCATCTACGAGTGCTGCGACTGTATTGTCTCCGCTGGCATTTGTTGATCCATCCGGACATACCATATAGATATCATTCTGCGCACGTGCCATTGCCGCAAAATTAATCTTATCCGGCTCCTGTCCACGCTCATTGATGGACGCCCACCAGTCAGTCATGACGATACCTTTAAATCCCCATTCTTCTCTGAGGATTGTCGTACAGAGATCATAATTTCCGGCTGTCCATACTCCGTTTACCGGCCCGTATGTCGTCATGATCGCATCGCAGACACCACTTTTTACGATCATCTCAAAGCCTTTCAGATAGATCTCCCGAAGTGCACGTTCTGATACAACAGGATCTGCAAAATGTCGTCTCATCTCCTGATTATTTGCACAGAAATGCTTCGCTGCCCCTGTTACACCTGCTGCATGCAGACCTTCTAACACCGCACTGGCAAAGCATCCTGTCACATATGGGTCTTCCGAGAAATATTCAAAGTTTCTTCCATTTAACGGATGACGGTGAATATTCATACCGGGTCCCAGTAAACAGTCAACCTTCTGTGCGATCATCTCATAACCGGTACAGGTGTAAAGCTCTTTTACAAGCTCTGTGTTAAATGTACATCCGATGATCGTTCCGTTTGGCAGACTGAATGCTTTCACGCCACAGTCTAACCGCATACCGGACGGTCCATCACTGCAGCATACCGAAGGGATTCCATGACGGTTGATCAGTGACTTGGATACACCGCCAAATGCTGCTGCCGTTCCCGGTGTTACAAGTGAACTTCCCATGCCTTCTCCTCGAATGATACAAGTAAGGTCATCGTCTGTCAATTCTGAAATAAATTTATCCATTCCGATCGAACCATATGCCACATCGGATAATGTATGAGTACCCATCGTCTGACGGATCTCCTGTGGAAGATGATCCTGTCTTCTCTGCTTCTCGTTTGATGCATGATGTGGTGCTGCTTCCATCATGACCTGATATCCGTTCTCTGTCTCTGCTGCCTTCATTCTGTCAAATGCTTCTACCGGAGCAAGTGCAGAGCAGAGCTGTTCGATCACAAGATCATCTGCAAGCTCAAACGCGCCTGCACATTCTGCACTTCTGACATTTTCGCCGGCAAATACATGATATGTGCCTGCTTCTAATACAAATGCATAAGCATGTCCTGTAATACCGGAGTCGTCATAGGAAGCAAAGCGGCTGTATGGAACGGTAATATCCAGTTCTTCTGATTCACCCGGTGCAAGCTCCTTCGTCTTTGCAAATCCGACAAGAACCTTATCTGCTTTTCCAAGCTTACCCTGCGGAGCTTCCACATAGACCTGAACAACATCTTTTCCTTTCTTTAAACCGATATTTGAAACAGTTACATGAAGTGTAAACTGCTGTTTCTCCGGCTCATTTGCAAATACAACGACTGCCTTTTCAAATGTTGTGTAGGACAGACCATATCCAAACGGATATCTGACGCTGTCCTTTGCGAAAGTCTCAAAATAACGATATCCGACATAGATATCTTCACTGTAATAATTCTTATCCGGATCACCAAAATATGGTGTAGAAGGATAATCAGCAACTTTATATGCGATCGTGTCTGTCAGATGACCGGATGGTGAAACAGCTCCTGTTAATACATCTGCCGTTCCAAGTCCGCCGACCATGCCGCCCTGCCATACATACATAACGGCTTCCGGCTGGTAACGGTCTGTAAAACTCATATCGAGCAGGCCGCCGACATTTAATAAAACTATCATCTTATCAAAGTTCTTTCTTACTTTTGTGAGCAGATCTTCTTCCACATCTGTAAGCTGATAAGAGCCCTTGGTATCACTTGCATCCTTATCCTCGCCTGCTGTACGTCCGATGATCACGATAGCTGTCTCTGATCGCTTGCCGGCTGCTTCCACAACCTCATCGGTCAGCTCCATTTCTTCCTGACACCACGGTTCATTTCCCCAGCCTTCGCCTTCATTAAATGGATGTGTCTTTTCCCAGTCCTGATAGATCCTGATCAGCTCCTCATCCAGGATGACCTGACCACTCTCACGCAGACCATCTACGATTCCATAGACCTTTGATACATTTACCATTCCTCCTGAACCGGTTCCGCTCTTATAATAGTGATTCTGGATTCTTCCAAATACTGCCACCTTCTCATCTTTTACAAGTGGAAGTGCCTGATCTTTATTCTCAAGCAGAACACAGCCTTCTGCTACTGTCTGTCTTGCAAGTGCTACATACTGATTCCAATCCAATACTACCTGATTCTTCATATCCATCATACTCCTTTTCCTGATTTTATTCGTTCGTTTGTTTTATCTCATTTATGCAGTTGCTTTTTCCGTCTCTCTGCATATGAATATTCTTCTTTTCTGCCTTTCGGCAAATTCTATTCTCGTTCTTTTACTCTAAATGTATGATAGTATGAATACGATTTTTATAATATAATAAAAACGATATTTATATCGTTTTTTCGACTATTTTAAAATCGAAAAGACTGTTGTTTGAATTATTCAAACAACAGTCTTTTTCCAAATCTTATGCTTATTATACCACAAGAATCCCGCCCGGCATACACCAAATGGGATTCTTATATTTTTCTGTATAACTGACACTTTACTATTTATTCTTTCTGCTCTTTGCGAACACACAGCCTGCTCCAACAAAGCATGCACAGATTCCGATAACAGCTACATAAATGATCGGTGTTGTATCACCTGTCTTTACGAGCTTAGAATCTTTACCGGTCTTATCCTCGGTTGTACCTGTATCCTTGCCAGCTCCAGAAGCCGTTGTTGATTCTGTATCTTCCATTTCTCCGGTCATTGCCTCTGTTGTCTTGTCTATGGTTGTATCCTCTTCGGTTAACTCTGTAGTCGGCTCTGCTGTTACATCTCCGGTCGTCCGACCATCTTCTGTCGATACATCCTCGGTTGTTGCTTTCTGAGTTGTCTCGGTTGTAGCGTCCTCGGTCGTAACTTTTTCTGTCGTTTCTTCTGTCGTTTCTTCCTCAGTCGTCACATTCTCTGTTGTCGTCTCCTGTATAACCGGTATAGCAGCTGTCTCCACTTTACCACAAACAGTACATTCATGCTTCTTTATTCCTGTAGCAGATGTTGTGGCTGCTGTTACAACCTGCCATGCGCCATACTGATGACCCTTTGCCGCAACTACTGTATCAAGAAGTGTGATTTCCTGTTCACCGTCTGCATCACGGAAATATTTGCCGCATTCATCGCAGTACCAGTATGCGATATTTCCTTCATCCAGACAGGTGGCTTCTCCGGCAGATACTGCCTTCATATTATGTACATGCTTCTTATTGATTGCAAATGAATCAACCACGCTCATATCACTGGTTCTGTATGTTGTTACCTTAAACTGGCTGTCTGACACATCTACTCTTGAAATGTTTGGAACATTTTCCTGATTCATCACTCTGGAATATGGGAAGCTTGCATTCTTGATCGTGTAGAACTTGGAACCAGATGCAGAGTTTAATGTCACATATAAGATTCCTGTTGGATTTGTGATCGATGAATAATCGGCATCATCATAGATCGATGCATCTGTCATCGGATCAAGTCCATCCATCATGTAGGTTCTGCAATATACATGGTCATGTCCCATAAGAACCACATCGATATCAAGATCCTTGAATACCGGAACCAGTTCCTCTCGTCTTGTCAATATGCCGCTCTCCAAAGAATGGCTTGCTACGGAATAAATGGAGTGATGGAATACAACCACCTTCCATGTAATATCCTGACCTGCAGTTGCCTGTATTGCCTGTTCCATAAATGCCTTATGCTCGGCTGTCGATGTATTGTTACTGTTCAGTGCAAGGAACAGTACATGATTGTATACGAAATAATAGTCTCCGCCTGCTGCAGTCGTTCCATAGCTGCTTTCATTCGGATTGTTAAAATGCTGATCGTACGCCGCAGAACCGGAATCATGGTTACCTACCACTGTTGCGGTTGGAAGATCAAGTAAAGTATCATGCTCCAGATATCCGTCGTACTGATCTTCATTTGATGCTGTATTTACCTGATCACCGGCTGATAACAGGAAGTCCACACCATCAAATGCACTGTTGCCGGAAATCAGCTTCAGCGTCTTCTCCCATCCGTCTGTATCGTTTACAGAACTGCCACTTGCACCGATCTGTGGATCACCTGCTGCTGCAAATGAGAAAGAGCCTGTTCCACCGGTTGTAAAGGCACGGATCTCTGACTTTGTCTCTCCATTTACCAACTGATAAGCATATGTCGTATCAGCTGACAGTCCGGTTGCTGTCGTCTGATAGTTGTAGTAACCGGATTTGTTGGATGCAGTTCCATTTGCCGTGAAGCTCTTTGCATCTGCCGGCATCTCGTTTCCACTGACTTCTGAATTCTTAGCAACCAGAAGTGTGCCTGTTCCATCAACATCTGCATACCAGGTTACATTGATCTCAGACGCATCCTTACCAACCGTCCATGAGATATTCTTCTGTGTATATACCGGTACGGATACTGTCGTCTCAAATGTAAGAGTCGGCATATCAAAATAAATATCCGAGCTGGATGAGCGTCCCTGATGAAGCTCTACTGCTATAACATTTTTTCCATCCTTCACTGCCGCAAGTGCTGCCGGATCACTGGTACTGATCGTTCCGGTCTTTGGATCGCCGGCATTGGAACCGCCATACTGAAGATTGCCTGTTATGCTGTCATCATCAAAGCCTGCAATCTTCACACCATTTACATATACGGTTGCTGCATCATCATAGATCACACTTCCTGATATCTTCGTTACCTTAGAAGCATCCGGTATCGTTACATCCGTACGGAAGAAAAACGCTTCAATATCGGTTGTTCCATCTGCCTTGTACTGTGTTAATAATGTCTTTGGTGTACATCCGCCACCCAGATCATTGATTTTTCCTTTCTTTGCTCCAAAAGGACCTGTCGCTGTCTTCCATGCAGATATGTCATAGTCATCCTTGGTCCAGCTTGTCCGGTCATAGCCTGCTGTTGTACTGTCGCCTGCCGGGTCGCTTCCATCATCCAGATAACTCCATGTTACATTTCCATCCATTGTTACATCATTCTCTGCTGCCCTTGTCTGAAAAAGGGGCTGTGCCATCGTTGCTACCAACAATAATGACAAAAGTGCAGAAAGTCTTCCTGCTGTCTTACGTCTGTGTTTTTTCATTCATTTTCCTCTTTTCATTTTTTCATTTTATCTATGTGAAATGCGCATTGCTGCGCAGATTCCTGTCGTTATCGGTACGGTAAGGATCACTCCGATCGTTGCACACAATCCCTGTGCAAGCTCGATCGCCAGGTAGTCCGATGATATGAACTGTGTCCGGCTCACTCCATAGGCGGTTAATACCAGCATCGTATTGAGTGCCGTTCCCGCAAATGCAAGAATCAGCGTATTGCTCATGGTTCCGATCATATCTTTTCCGATATTAAATCCCGACTTCATAACCTGTCGAGCGGTTACCGAAGGATCTACAACGACCAGTTCCATAAGCGCTGCCGTAAGGGAAACTGCCACATCCATAACGGCTCCAAGGGAAGATACCAGAACGCCTGCGATCAGAAGTGATCGAACCGAAAGTCCTGTCGCTCCCTGAATGACCAGTAGTTCTTCCGCATTGTCACTGTTAAATCCTGTAAGATGTAAGGTTTTTGAACTTATGTAAAAAATAATTCCTGTTACTGCAACTCCAAGTACAGTAGCAAGTGCGGATACAGCCGTCCGTCTGCTGCAGCCATTTAACAACAACAGGCTGACTGCTGTTCCTGTTAATATGGTCAGGATTGAGACAATTACAGGAGGAAATCCGTGGTAGATCGCCTGAACCATAAACAGTACTACCAGAAGAAGTGTAAAAACGACACCGGCTAATGCCCGTAAGCCTTTTCCTTTTCCCACAAACAACATTACCGCGGCAAATACCACCACAAGGATGCCAAGTGGCAGGCACCTGTCATAATTGAATACTGTGTAGTAGGGAGCTACTCCCTCCGGCATATCTGCACATACGATTATTTTCTGATTAGCGTTTACATAGATGTTATGTGTCTGCGACAAATAATTATCAATCGATACTTTGTCGCCTTTCTGATCTCCTTCCAAAATCAGAACTGTAAGTTCCTGTTCTCCAAGATATCTGGAATGATCATATGGATCTGTCTCCAGCCGCTCATTATCGACAGATACTACCCGCCCTCTTACGAATGTCCTGCTGTCGTTGTTGTACATTGTATAGCTGTTGATCCGATTCCAGTCAAATGAACCTGCCGCCAGAAGAAAGGCTGCTCCAATCAGGAAAACCGCGATATATACTGCGTTTCTTCTCACAAATAAAACAAGATGCCCATCTGCTTTTTTATCCGTTTTCCTTGTCGTTTTGTCTTTTCTCTCTGTCTCTTTCATTTCCGGCTGCCTGCTCCTTATACATATGAGGCGAACCTGCCTGCTCCTTGAGGTGGTCTCACTTCATTTCTGTATTTATTATAGATATGCCTGCATGTGCCTGCTATCACACTTCCGTAAAGATTGCAATGGTTGTATATTTCTTTTGTAAAATTCACGAAAAAAGCAGGCAGTCTCGTTATAAGACTGCCTGATGATTATTTTTATATTGTATTGTTTTCTATATCTCATATATCACATAGGATATACCTGTATCTTCATGAGAAAATCGTTCTCCAATAACTGTTTCTGCTGATGACTTACTCTATCTGGAAAAGCCATCATAAAAAGATTCAACCAAAGCACAGTCCATGATAAGAACATAGAACACATTTCCATAGTAACGGTTTTCTACAATTCTTCCATGATCAAGAACAGGGCGGTAGGATCCATCTTTTTTTGCAAAATGGAATCTTACATAATCATTATTTCCACTGGTCTTTGCATCAATCTGTTTCCAGATACTGGTCTCCACAGAATCCCGTTCATCCGGGTGAATAAGATTCTTGAACCGCTGCCCGGTATAATCCAGAAAATCATCAAAATCCTTGCAACCTGCAAATTCTATCAATTCACGATTTGCAAATAAAATACGATCATCCTCCGGATCAGCTATATATATCAGGAAAGCTCCCGGAAGATTTTTTGACACATCCTGAAGTGCAAACCCAAGCTGACTTCTATTCTGTATCTTATAATCACTGCGATAAGGACTGCAACTATGCTTCCCATGTAGTTTTACCGCATAAAGTGCCATATCTGCGCATCTGATAAGCTCCGAAACATCGTCACAGTCCTTCGGATATTCTGCGTATCCAAGAGAAATATAAAAAGGATGCTCTTCACCATTATATGTTATATGCCTTGGCTTAAGGGTAAAACTCTCTATTTTACTCTTTGCCTCTTCCTCTGTTGTTCCAATCAAGATAACAGAAAACTCATCGCCGCCATTTCTGCATAGAATGGCATTTACACCAAAACTATCTTTCATGTCCTGTGCAAGACTTTTCAGTGCGGCATCACCAACAACGTGTCCATACATGTCATTTATAAATTTAAAATCATCAATATCCATCTGTGCGCCCACACAATGAATACAATGATCGTCCTGTATCATCTTTTTAAGCTGCTCATCAAAACCTTTGCGGTTCAAAAGACCGGTTAACGGATCTGTTATCGCCATTTTTTTTAATATTTCACGATGTCTCTCAACCACAAGAACGATCACCGTTAATCCCGTTAAAAGCAAAATAATACTAATTCCAAAAACGAGCTGCGGGAGTATATTCCATCCGTGGTTCCAACCATCAGTTGGCATTACCTCTAAGCCAAATGTGCTGCCACAAAATTCAAACTCAAATGTAATCGGCTCCTTCAAAATATTACCTGATGACGATACCACCTCTGTATCATCCGACAAAGGAGAAACTGTCTTTGTCAGACAGTAATCATAACCAAATTGGGTAAGTGCCTGAACCGATTTCTCAAATACCTCCGGAATACGGATAATTACAATAGTGAATCCCCAGAACGCAGAGGTTCCATCCGGGCACTCCAGATATACGGGATTTCTGATTGCAATGCCCCGGCCTCCTTGTTTTAAGTCAAACGGTCCCTGCATAGTAACTATATTTTTATCTCTCCCGTAACGGCATATCTCTCCACGGCTTTCGTCATGGATCAAATCTATCTTTCCTGCTTCATTTCCCGCCTCCGGATATATATCTGTAACAACACCGTCAGGTGCAACCTGTATGCTCTGAACAAAATCTGTCATCAGATTCCCTGCAACTTTTTGAAAATTATCAATTTTTCCATTTTCACTGAGTACTATTTCCTCAAGTGTATCTGTAATCGCAACTCCACGGTTCATATCATTCTGCAACCGTTCTGCATAGGTTATGGCATTAAGTTCTGTGACAGCCCGAACCTGTTTTAAATTCGTTCTGTATGAATGATATAAAACTGCTGCCAAGGCCAGACAACCTGCCAGGAAAATGAGAACCGGCAATATGAGTTTTTTGTTATGGATTTTCTGTGAATGCATAACTTGTCATCTCTCCTTGTTCTAAATCCAACTAAACAAATTCCTGTAAATTGCACATATTCTATCGCATTCTTTTATTTTTGACAAGCCACCCATTGTGGGATATTCCTTTTTTTGTAAAATGGGATTATAATACAGGAGCGAAAAGAGGTAATCAATATGCAGATAAGTATAATTTTGCTCGGAAAACTTGTTAACTTTTTTATTATGATCCTGCTTGGTTTTATTCTTGTCAACAAACATATATTAAATGCTTCTGACAGCAGGATCCT
This sequence comes from Coprococcus ammoniilyticus, assembly GCF_025567345.1. Taxonomy (NCBI): domain Bacteria; kingdom Bacillati; phylum Bacillota; class Clostridia; order Lachnospirales; family Lachnospiraceae; genus Coprococcus; species Coprococcus ammoniilyticus. The sequence goes on along the minus strand of NZ_JAOQJS010000004.1, from coordinate 7,367 downwards.
GTCTATCATTGTAGTATATCTGGTGATGCCCTGCGCCATAATAAATTCATTTGAAATTGGCTTTACAAAAGAAAAACTGCAGGGACTATTATTTTCCGCTGTTCTTGCAACCATTATACATATTCTTCTATTGATTTTTATAAATATCGGAAGGAAACTCTGGCACTGGAATACAGTTGAATGTGCCACTATCATGTATTCCAACTCGGGAAATATGATAATCCCACTTGTAAATGCTATGCTGGGTACCGACTATGTACTGTATTCATGTGCATTTATGTCTGTACAGCTGATATTTCTCTGGACACACTGCAGCACCATGCTCGCCGAAAAGCCACATATGGAATGGAAAAAGATAATAACCAATATAAATGTAATAGCCATAATAGCCGGACTCCTACTCTTTTTCTGCCAGATAAAACTGCCATCTGTCATACTCACACCGGTAAAAGACATAGGAAATATGCTTGCACCTCTCAGCATGATAGTAACTGGCATGCTGATGGCTGATTCGCCGATCCGCGACAGCCTGAAAAACGCAAAACTATACATTTTCTCTGCCATCAGGCTCGTCATCTGGCCTGCTGTTTTACTGCTTATAATGTATGTAAGTCATGTATATGCCCTTATTCCAGAAGGAAGAACTTTACTCCTCATAGTATTCCTTGCCTCCATCACACCATCCGCTTCAACAATCACCCAGATGGCTCAGGTATATAACAAAGATGCTACATACTCCGGTCTTTTAAATGTATTTACTACCTTGTTCTGTATCATAACCATGCCTTTGGCTGTCATATTGTTTTCACGGCTGATTCTTTAAGGACATTCCTTGCGACACACATGTTAATCTGGTTTCCATAGGCATCCTTTTGAAATACATAATCCGTTGACGGAGTACTTCATAAAAAGTTTCTCCAGTCAATATACTTTCCCTGTGCCTCATCCACCAGAAGTCTGAGATAATCCATTTTTATCATATCAAGAGCTCTCCTTTTTTGTATCAATGTAATAGGCATTTGCGAAACGCCACAAGCCGCATAAATACGGCATTTTTTTGTTACTAAAATCAAAAGTCTCCTCACGATTTGTGATATAATGGAGTTGTTCAGAAACCAATTAACCACCAAAATAAAATCTATTTCATAATTATGTTCGGATTTCTGATTCATAATCGTATAATAAAATAATTCATTTCCATTAGCTGCCAAACACTGAGCTACAATATTTTCATATAAATATCCCAGATTAACACTTAATTTAACAGCTTCTGATAGATTTCATTTTCTGTGAAATCCTTATCCTTAAACATCAAAGTTACAAACAAACCTGTATCATTTAAAAATAGTTTGAATCTTTTAGTTCTGCAATAAGTTCTTTGGTTTCTTTTGATGCTCTTGAAACATCAATCAATATATAGCTGTCATATTCATTTTTCTAAAACAAATCGTGCTACTTTAACATTTCCATCCATTTCCATAGACACTATATTAAATCCACATTTTTCTGTATAAAACTTTACATTTTCCTTTTTATCTATGGGTGTAACTAAGGTAATTTTATCCCAATCCCTATAGTGTGATGTTACAAATCTAATTGCCTGCGTTCCAATTCCTTTTCCTTGAAACTCTGGGACAACACACAAACACCCAACTTCATATATTCCCATTTCCACTTTTTTACAAGAAACACAACCGACCGGTTCACCATTATATAAAATTATAAATTTTGGATATTCTATTATAGATTTTTCCATCATCTCTTTAGTCTTTCCATACGCCGGACATTCACCATATTTAATATAATCACTATAAAATGCAAAATTATAAATATCTATTAGCAATTCTGAATCCGTAATATCTGCTTTTCTATATTCAATCTTCATAAACAATACCTCTCCAAATTTCGATTTTTCTTTCCCGTATTAATTGCTATATGTTTTCACTTGAATAATTAAGCATTTTTCCAAACAAAAATTTAAGAAATCTTATACATATCATTCTTGTAGAACATTATTAAATCGCTTTTTTCAGAATTTCTTAGAACGACAAGGACATTAAACACATCTGGGAATGGCGAAATCATCCCCATACATGCCATGCCAAAATTCAATCCATTTAATACTCTAAATTCAGCAGGACTAATTACAAATAATATAAATGGAACTAACCCAAGAACAAATGGCAACAGGCACATCAATATAAACCGATCTCGCCTCAATGGATATGATGCTAATGCAACAAATGTTGCCTTTCCTTTTATTCTGCCTATTGTTACATCTGCTTCCTTAGGATAAACAATTCCATGTAACCACTCATGAATTATCAACAGTAAAAAACCGAAAGCAAATCCGACCAGAATAAATATTGGCGAGATTACAACGGTCTTGCATATTATCGTTTTACAAAGCATAGCAATAAAAAGGATAACACATAAAATTACAGCAATTGGCACTGCTTTTTTCATCAGTTCACCAACACTCTGCGGTGTTTCTATCTTTACTGCACCATCCAGCAAATTTCCTGTTTGATATTTATTTATATCGTTTATTGACCACACAATTTTTATCATATTAAATCCCTTTATTCATTACCTCCTGAACTTTTATCAGAAAAGCCGCTAGAAGTTTTCTTCTCCATCACATAGTTTTTAAGTGTAATTCCCATCCCCTGATAATTTATATGGACATACAGCCTAGCCAGATAGCCAGATCGATCAATATCTCCAAATCCAACAACCTCATCATCCTCCACTGCAACCACTGTTTTATGATTTAAAAAAGAGTGGTTCCATTCTTGTAAATCTACGCTACCGGTTGCCCATGCATTTAACTGTTCTTCTGTATAATTCTTTACATTTACGCTATATACCGTATTGTAGAACAATTGCGCTATCTGCTCACAGTCAGTTGACTTGTATTCTCTAAGTTCCATCTTTTATCCTCATAAACTGAAATTTGTCTATTTTTCATCCTTATATGCATATCCAAAGTTTATTGGTGGTGCAGTCACTGATACATACACAAATTCTTCATTACCATCATTCAATAAACCATGAACATCTTTATCTGCAAATCTTACAACATCCCCAGCAGTAAACACTTTTTCTTGTTCATCTGCAAGTAATAGTTTACCCGTTCCTTTTGTTGCATACCAAATTTGTTCTGACACATCATGTGTATGTCTTGGTTGGCAAGCACCTATTTCAAGATGAACCTCTGTAATTGTCACTCTTTCACTTGATGAATTTTCAGGATTTAATAGTTGTCTTGAAACAACTCCTGGATTTGATAATTCAACTATCTTCTCTTTACTTATGAATTCCATACTATACCTCCACAACTTCAAATAAACAGGTGCTTTCAACATTTTCAGTAGACTAAAATTAATCTCTTACTCGTTAGACAACTGATTTAATTTATCTTTTAAAACTTGTTGTCTATCATCTTCTGCGTAACCTTGCTCAATAGAATAAATTGCTTTTTCTATATCTCTATTTTTTGCATACAAAAACGCTCTGATATGACACATATACGGAACATATATATGGTGTAAAGTTACTATTCTCTGATTAAGAACACCAATGGCATCATCAACCGTTTGTACATTATTTACCCACTCTCTTATCAGTGGGATATTTTTATCTATCACACTTTTTATATATTCCAATGCAAATTCCATATCGGACGTGTAGGTAGGTATTTGATATTGAAAACTTGTGCATTTCCTTGGATTATAAAATTCTTCCTTTGTATATCCACAGTCTTGTTCTCTTTCATCCTCTATGTGATTATACCAAGCATCAGCAATGTGTATTTTTACAGAACTTTCTGTCCGATGCCATGTCAACTTATTTTTACTATTGATATCAGGGATAAAATCATAATTATATCCCCAGCGTAAGTATATGTGATTTCCTCTTGGATAACATAATTCAACCACCAAACGCCGATTATCACTCCATTCAGAGTGCCATTTTTTTATCTTTTCATTATATTTCAACCCGAATTCTTCTGACAACCTTCGAGATATGTATTCGTCATAAAGTTCTCTTTTGATATAGTCCTCACCATGTAAAAACTTATCTTTATACTCTTCTTGTGATAATATTTCATTTGATTGCCTTTTTTTTGAACAAAAACCCTTACTCAATACATCAAATAGACTCATAAGTAACCTCCGTTATAGCAAATCATCTCTCGCGAAAATTCCGATTTTCTCAATTCTCCAAACTTGAAGTTATTACTTTCTGCATAGTGTGTTTCCTAAAATGATAATTACCACGGCATCAACCAAAATAATCCCCAATGCAATATATACAAAAAATGCAGGCAAAATATTTTCAAACAAGCCCATAGTTAATGCAAGAATTGCTATAATAGACATTCCAATTCCCATTGTTCTGCATAACTTCTTTTCATCATATTTTTCCTTTTCTTCATTTGAAGCTGTATTATATCCAGAAATGAACCAGCTTCCATGTCCAGAAAGTAAAATAATAGAAAGTACAGCAAATATCGCAAAGACAATCCACACTATCCAATCAGAGCCTGTTGCTAAATCTGCTAATTTCATTTACATACTCCTCCTTAAATTCCATTTTTTTAATTTTATAAACTTGAATTATATATTAATTTTTCTTATTTAGTCTAATATGGAAATCGTTGGCTTTAGAACATTCTTCATATGTAAGATTAGTTTCATTCATTAAAAACTTAACGGCTTCCTCCTTTGTATTGTAATTAGATTTTTCTTTCATATATCTTAACAAATTGGTCATATATATTCTTCCGTACTTCTTCTGACAAACCGGCGTATTTTGTATCCAACACCTTTTTTACGGCTTCGTACTTCCTATTTTTATCTTCTATATCCGGTCCACGGTCATAATTAAACCTCACATCATAAAAAATGTGTTTCATATCGTTACTTAAAGCTTGTAACACTCGAAACCCTTTCATAGAAAACTTTCCTTCTTTTATACCATTCTCCACACAGGGCTGTCTCGCCCAATCCATCATAAACCAATTCTCCATTGGCATATTTACACCATATCCGGAATCTGACAAAAAGTCATTTATCTCATTCCAATTTATCTGTAACGGCAAATCGTTTTCTTTCGCAAATAAATAGTCATCACGCTGTAATTCCTGTTTTTTTCGCTTTCTTGTATTTCTTTCATAAACAATCCAGTATATTACCATTGCTGCTATAATACACACGCTAAATATCTTTGTAATCATGGTATTTCCTTTATAAATAATCAAGTATACTACGGTTACTACCGCAATACTTATGCTGAGTACCTTTATAATCAAACCATTCATTGTGTATCTCCCTATCACTAAAAATTGGAAATTAACAAGTCGACAAATTCCGATTTCACAGTCGTTAAAATCAAAGTATTACAAACACTGCTACCAAACATGCAACTAATCCCATGAACCAAGGTAATATAAAAGATAGAAAATTTGCCTTATTTTTTCGAAGCAGAATCATTGCGGTTATCATTATGGCTAACCATGCGAACATAATAAAATATCCAAGCATATTTTTTTGATTACATTGTTCAAAATAAACACCTCCAAACAAAAGATAAACTGGAAGTTGAAAGTTCCTATAATTTACAAATCATAATATATTCTTCATCATTTTCATCAACGATTTCAAATCCTACCTTCCTATACATACGGACAGCATAATTCATCTTCTGAACAGCTAATGATGCCTGTTTATATCCTTCTAGTTTTAATTTCATTAGCATCTGTTTCATTAATTCTGTTCCGATACCATAGTTTCTATACTCTTTAAGAAGTGAAATTGCAAAAGACGGTGTTTCATTATCTATATGCCCGTAATCATTCATAATCCGAACCCATACAGCACCAACAATCTCATCCGCAACTTGAGCAACCAAACATAAGTCTCCCTTGTTCTCACCAAAGTCTTTTACATATACCTGCAAATCTGGTTTGTTAATGATATCTTTGGACGGTACAGGAACACCTTCAGGAATAAAAATCGCCTCGTACAAAAAAGTATCTAATATCTTATTTTCATCTCGTTTTAATTCTCTTATTGAATAATTCATATAAACCTCCGATTTATTTTTATTTATAAATCAGTTGTCATTCCACACATAATGATTCCTCCGCTAAATATCGAATTGTGCAAAAGCCCAAGGGACTTTAATGCCCCTTATGCTTTTTTCTTTTCTTTTGCTGTTTCAACTCAAACATTCGCTGTTCTTCCGCCTCTTTTTTCTTGCGGTTTCTCTCTTTACGCTCCTGATTGTTCTGTTCCTGTTGTAATTTTAATGCCTGCTGCGATTTTGTGCCGATGCCTGTTTCCATCGTCTGCTTTTTTGCTTCTCGTTGCATACGCTTTGGATTTCTTTTTATATCCTTTACAACAGTTTCAACAGCCGGACTGAATTTCAAACTAAAATAGTATTTTTGAATATATTCCTGCACTTCGTAATCCTTTGGTTCTGCACCAAATGTTACCTTCGCCACAGATAGTTTACCATCTTCAATACGTTCAAATACGCCTACCCAAAATGTTTCTTCAAAATATACCGTCAGTTTTTCACTTGCTTTTTCCATAAGAATCCCTCCTAAAATGAATTGAACAAAGAATGGACAACCCGGAGGGGCAGGTTACTTACCCTATTTGCATAGGACGGCTGGGCTACCTACCAGCTCTAGTACATTTTTAATGTACATTGCGTTTTTATCTTTGTATTTATAATCAAGCCATATGGCACGATTAACTTATTCGGTCAATTCCGATTTACCAGTTACTTCTTATAGTTCCAACGAATCTGCATTCAATAAAAAATCATATACATTCATGATTAAAATTCCCTGATCGTTATAAAAGGGTTTTGGTATATTAGATGTAATTACAATCTTCTTAAATGAATCATTTATTTTCAAAAAAGGGCGAATTTCTTGTGCCATTTTTGTTTCCGTCTCCAGCATATACGCTGATTGGATATAATATTTTTTAGAACCCTTATTACAGATAAAATCGACTTCCAGTTGCTTTTTTATCGGTTTTGCATCCTTCCCTTTTTCAATAACAGTCAGATTACCAACATCCACATGAAAGCCTCTCATTCTTAATTCATTGTAAATGACATTCTCCATAGAATGTGTCACTTCCAGTTGCCTGTAATGAATTCTTGAATTTCTAAGTCCCATATCCATAAAATAGTACTTCATTGGCGTACCGATATAGGACTTTCCCTTAATATCATATCTGCTCGCCTCTTCAATTAAAAAAGCATCCTCCAAATATTCAATATATTTCGTAATCGTTGTTGCTGTAATTTTCGAATTGTTTACGCTTTTAAATGTTTTCTGA
>NZ_JAOQJS010000003.1:120682-425215 GCF_025567345.1 Coprococcus ammoniilyticus | reverse complement strand
GTAAGTGCGGTAACGCATTCAGCTGACAGATACTAATAGGTCGAAGACTTATCCTGAGAGGTTCGAAAGATAAGCGGAAGAGATTGGAGAGAATGAAGTCGTAAGACTTTCTGTATGAAATTCTGAAGGTACATGAAACAAAAAGTATTGACATCAACCTGAATCTGTGTTAGGCTTGATGAGTACGCCGTGGTATACCAGGTGTTATTCCTCGATAGCTCAATGGTAGAGCACTCGGCTGTTAACCGAGGGGTTGTAGGTTCGAGCCCTACTCGGGGAGCTAATCTTATAAGGCCCCATGGTCAAGCGGTTAAGACATCGCCCTTTCACGGCGGTAACACGAGTTCGAATCTCGTTGGGGTCATTTAATTTAATATGCCGATGTGGCTCAATTGGCAGAGCAGCTGATTTGTAATCAGCAGGTTATCGGTTCGAGTCCGATCATCGGCTTTTTGCTGAAAAGCAAAAAATGGGTGGATTCCCGAGTGGCCAAAGGGGACAGACTGTAAATCTGCTGCGTAATGCTTCGGTGGTTCGAATCCACCTCCGCCCATTTCTTTTTTATTTATATCGCGGGGTGGAGCAGTCTGGAAGCTCGTCGGGCTCATAACCCGAAGGTCATAGGTTCAAATCCTGTCCCCGCTACTATTATGTAATATGCCCAGATAGCTCAGTTGGTAGAGCAGAGGACTGAAAATCCTCGTGTCGCTGGTTCGATTCCAGCTTTGGGCACGACTTTGAAAAGCTGAAATCATAACGATTTCAGCTTTTTCTTTTATCTGTAAAAAGACTGAGAGAAAATCAGATTCAGGTGTTGATAAATAAGGAGTGTGCAGTATGGAGTTTAATGTTGGTCAGATAATTAAGATGAAGAAGCCGCATCCATGTGGTGCAAATGAATGGGAGATCCTTCGCGTTGGTATGGATTTTCGTTTGAAATGTAAAGGGTGCGATCATCAGGTAATGGTACCGAGAAAATTAGTTGAAAAGAATTTTAAAGGTTTTATAGAATAGCAATAAAATAGAAAAAAAGTATTGAAATAATAAAAAAATTCTTGCAACATGGGAACCTTTATGATATTATTTTGTTCTGTGATGTGTTAATAATCATATATTTCCTTGCTCATATATCATATATGGGCCAGAGACCATAAGGAGGTGCAATTACATGAACAAGTATGAGTTAACTTTAGTAGTTAATGCAAAGATTGATGAGGATGCTAGAACAGCAGCAGTTGAGAAAGTAAAGGCTTACATCGAGAAAGCTAATGCAACTATCACTAATGTTGAAGACTGCGGACTTAAGAAGCTTGCTTATGAAATCCAGAAGATGGGCGAAGCTTACTATTACTTCATTCAGTTCGATGCAGAAGCTGATGTACCAGCACAGCTTGAAGCTAATGTTCGTATCATGGAGCCTGTTCTCAGATATCTTTGCGTTCGTTTAGACGCTGAGTAATAGGAGGAATTCCGTATGAATAAAGTAATTTTAATGGGTCGTTTAACAAGAGATCCAGAGATCAGATATTCTCAGGGGAATGATCAGATGGCAATTGCCAGATACACTCTCGCTGTAGATAGACGTTTTAACAGAAATGGTGATCAGACCGCAGATTTTATTAACTGTGTTGCTTTTGGCCGTTCAGCAGAATTTGCTGAAAAGTATCTGAAACAGGGTACAAAGATCGTGGCTACTGGAAGAATCCAGACAGGCAGTTATACCAATAAAGATGGAAACAAAGTATATACAACAGATGTTGTTATCGAAGACCAGGAATTTGCTGAAAGCAAAGGAAGTTCTTCATCAGATGGCGGAAGTTATCAGCCAGCTGGCAGACCTTCACCTGCAAATGCAAGTGCAGAAGGTTTTATGAGTATTCCGGAAGGTATAGAGGATGATTTACCATTCAAGTAAAGAAGGAGGTAAATACAATGGCTTATACAAAGACAGATAGAGCAGACGCTCCAATGAAGAGAAGAAATATTCGTAGAAGAAAGAAAGTATGTGTATTCTGTGCAGATAAGACTGCTGTTATCGATTATAAAGATGCAAACAAGTTAAAGAGATACATCTCTGAAAGAGGTAAGATCCTTCCTAGAAGAATTACCGGTAACTGTGCTAAGCATCAGAGAGCTTTAACTGTAGCAGTTAAGAGAGCAAGACAGATTGCAATTTTACCATACGTAGTAGATTAATCTATATTCATTGGTTACACCGTAGGGTGTGCATACAATCTGAAAAATGAAGGATGGTTGTGAAGTGATTCACAATCATCCTTTTTATGTTTATGTTAATAAGCCAAATGCAGATTCCGTGTTTATGTGAAAAACAACATTTGGCTTATTTAATGCAATATTGACGTCTTGAATCATCTGGGATAAAATTTTGATTAAGGATATTATTAAATATAGAAGGTATAGTTATATTGTTAGATGAAAAATAAATGGATAATTAGCAATATGAAAAAAGGATTAGTACAAAAAGAATGCAAGGAGACCTTTATGGCAGAGAAGATCGTACAGATAGATCATGTTACAAAAAAATATAAGGAACGTACAGTATTGGATGATGTATCATTGTCTATCTGGACAGGGGATATCATTGGGTTATTGGGCGGCAATGGAGCAGGTAAAACGACACTGATGAGGGCAATTGCAGGAAGTATTCCGGTTGATTCGGGAGAAATCAGTTTTTCAGGAGAACGAAGAACGCAGGACGTAGGAACGCTGATCGAGAATCCAAATATATATACTGATATGTCTGGAATCGAGAATCTTCGATATTTTGGCAGATTATTTGGGGTAGAGGATGAAGCAGTATATGAGAGCCTGCTGCACCAGATGGGGCTTGCAGAAGCCGGAAAGAAATTGGCTGGCAGGTATTCACTTGGAATGAAACAGAGACTTGGCATAGCGGTTGCAATGCTCGGTGATCCGAGACTTTTGATCTTAGATGAGCCGTTAAACGGTCTGGATGTACAGGGGATGCAGGATCTGGAAGAACGTCTGTGGGCAATGCATGAGGATCGGTCAATCGGAATATTGATCAGCAGTCATGTGATCGGTGAATTGGTAAAACTTTGCAATCGGTATCTGGTTATGGATCATGGCAGGATCTGTATGGAATATACAAGAGAAGAACTGTTTCAGCAGGCAGGCAGTGAGGAAGCAGTTGAGGATTATATTATTACACGATTCCAAAAAACAATGTAAATAAATAGCATAAGTGTAGAATATCAAGTAAAATTATAAAACAAATATAGCAGATCAGAATAATAAACAAGAGAAAAGACAGGACCAGAATACATTAGAGAAATCAACAGGGCTAGTAGATTAAAATAACATGCTGTACAGAAAATAACAGGTAAGACAGAAAGGCAGGAAACAAATGATGAATCAGATCATTCGTGCAGAGAATTACAGAATCAGGAAGAATAAGACATTTCGTATTGCATGCATTGTGATCATTGGAATGGTATTGGTTGGATTTGCATTGTTTTATGCTGCAACACATATGATATCTGGAGAGCTGATGGAAGCAGCGGGTGGATATGATACGGATGTGGATGCATTTACAGACATAAATCTGTTTGACTGTGCAGGAATCGCTGTTTCACTGATGCAGATTCTCTCTATTTTGTATGCAATTGTGATCACGATCATGATCGGGGCAGAGAAACGGAATGGTGTCTATTCGCTGATGTTGGAACGCGGGTATCAGACATGTCAGATTTATATGGCTAAATTGTATGCGACAACGGTGATAGCAGGCATCGGTTATCTTTTATATGTAGCTGTATCGTTGATTGCCGGGGCGATATTCTGGCATGGCACAATCGAACGCGAGGATGTGACAGGATTTATCCGAGTATTTCTTTTAATGCTTGTTATGTATGTAGTTTCTTCCTATATCTATATGGCGGTTGCGATGAATGTAAAAAATGCAGGAATGGCAGTTGCAGTGAATCTCATTATTGTACTTTTATTCTCAACAGTGATAACAGGTCTGGATCAGATTCTTGCTGATGGAGATGTGTTTCTCCGCAAGTACTGGCTCTTATCCGCAATCGAACAGTTTGCCTATATCGATCATACAGATACTACTGTGCGGGAAACTATAACAGGATTGATAGAAGCGGTCGGCTATGGCGGGCTTGCGGTGTTTATTGGCAATACTGTATTTACAAAGAAAAAAAGATAAAAACAGAAAATGAACGCTGCCGGCTATGTGAAGATATTTGACCGATAAGCCTTATGATAAAGTGTGGTTTTCGTTGACAAAATAAAGGGATGCGTTTATGATTATTAAGAACTTTAATGTGGATGGAGTCTGTCCACAGGAAAGAATGCAACAGTGGAATACTTTTATATAACCAGACGCTGCATTATATCAACATTAAGTAATGAAAAGGAGTATATTATGGGTAAGTACACGAAAGCAGATATCTTAAGGATGGTAAAAGAAGATGATGTAGAGTTTATCAGACTTCAGTTTACAGATATTTTTGGAGACCTTAAGAATGTTGCTATAACTTCAAGTCAGATTGAAAAAGCACTGGATAACAAGATTATGTTTGATGGTTCTTCTATTGAAGGATTTGCAAGAATCGAGGAATCCGATATGTATCTATATCCAGATTATGATACATATGAGACTTTCCCTTGGAGACCACAGCAGGGTAAGGTTGCTAGACTGATCTGTGATGTTTATAAGCCGGATGGCACTCCATTTGAAGGTGATCCAAGATATGTTCTGAAGAAGGCATTGAAGGAAGCTGCTGATATGGGTTACATGATGAACGTAGGACCAGAATGTGAGTTCTTCCTGTTCCAGACAGATGAGAATGGCTTACCAACAACGAATACTTACGAGCGTGCAAGCTATTTTGATCTTGGACCACTTGATTTCGGTGAGAATGCCAGAAGAGATATGGTACTGACACTGGAACAGATGGGATTTGAGATTGAAGCTTCCCACCATGAGGTTGCTCCTGCACAGCATGAGATAGATTTCAAGTATGGCGAGGCATTAAAGACTGCCGACAGCATCGAGACATTTAAGCTCGTTGTTAAGACAATTGCCAAGAAGCATGGTCTGTGTGCTACATTTATGCCAAAACCAAAGTATGGCGTATGTGGTTCCGGTATGCATATGAATATGTCTTTATCAAAGGATGGCAAAAATATATTTGCAGATGATAATGATAAGCTTGGTTTAAGTCAGGAAGCATATTACTTCATTGCAGGTATCATGGAACATATGAGAGAGATGACAGCAATCACAAACCCATTAGTAAACTCTTATAAGAGACTGGTTCCTGGTTATGAAGCACCGATTTATATTGCATGGTCAGCAAAAAACAGAAGCCCGCTGGTTCGTATCCCAAGTGCAAGAGGAGCAGGAACAAGAGTAGAGCTTCGTTGCCCGGATCCAACAGCAAATCCATATCTGGCAATGGCTGTATGTTTAAAAGCCGGATTAGACGGAATCAAGAGACAGCTTACACTTGTACCAAGTGTTGACAGCAATATCTTTGAATTAACAAGAGAAGAAAAGAAAGCAAGACACATCGAGAGCCTTCCGGCAAACTTAAGAGAAGCTGTTTTATGTATGAGAGACAGTGACTTCATGAAGGAAGCACTTGGTGAGCATATCTTTACACGTTATACATCGGCAAAGTTAGATGAGTGGAACGAATATACCAGACAGGTTACTGACTGGGAGATCAGCAATTACCTTTACAAAGTCTGAGCAGAAGCCAGTATGTTTAAGTAAAACCGAAGAAGCATCAAGGAGTAATACAGACACCCATTTTATGGGTGCCTGTGTTGCTATATTATAGAATCAATTTGTTCCATGAAAATATAAGGAACTGAAACTGGTCGGGTGAGAGGTTGTTGTTTTGGTAAATGTAATTGTACTATTTGCAAAGATAGAAGAAGCAAAAAGCATAAAAAATCTTTTGGTTCGACATGGAATCAATGTAACTCAGGTATGTACGACCGGAGCACAGGCAGCACAGGCAGCAGATGCGTGTGATGATGGTCTTATTATATGCGGATACCAGTATCCGGATATGTTATTTTCGGAGTTGGCGGCAAATATACCGGATTATTTTGATATGCTTGTGATTGCATCTCGTGTGCATTACGAGGCGTGTAGAGAAAGTGGAATTACATGCCTGCCGATGCCACTTCGTACGCAGGATTTTATCAATACTGTTTCACTGACGGTTGAAAATATTCTGTGGGAGCGTAAAAAACGCAAGACAAAACCAAAGGAACGCACAGAAGATGAAAAAAAGGTAATTAAGGCTGCAAAGCTGAAATTAATGAATGATAATGGATTTGATGAGCAGGGCGCTCATCGGTATCTGCAGAAAAAGAGCATGGATAATGGTATCAATATTGTTGAAATGGCATATATGATACTGGAACATACAGCACTGTTTTAAGGAGGCACGAATATGAAGTTTACAAAGATGGAAGGTCTTGGAAACGATTATGTGTACATAAATTGTTTTTCAGAGAAGGTAGAAAATCCTGAGAAACTGGCGATTGCCATGAGTGACCGGCATTTTGGTGTTGGAAGTGATGGAGTGATCCTGATTAAGCCATCCGATAAAGCAGATTTTACAATGGATATGTATAATGCAGACGGTTCCAGATCTGAGATGTGTGGAAATGGTATCCGTTGTGTAGGAAAGTATGTATATGATTATGGACTTACGGATAAGACTTCGATATCTGTAGAGACACTTGCCGGAATCAAATATCTGGATTTTGTGATAAAGGACGGCAAGGTTGATATGGTAACAGTTGACATGGGTGCGCCGATCCTCAAGGCAGATCAGGTGCCTGTGCGTTCAGATAAAGAGCAGGTGATCGACGAGAAGATCACAGTAGCAGGTGTGGATTATCATATGACCTGTGTATCCATGGGAAATCCACATGCAGTTATGTTCGTAGGCGATACAGAACATTTCCCGTTGGAGAAAGCTGGTCCGTTATTCGAGCATCATGAAGTATTTCCGAACCGTGTGAATGCGGAGTTTGTTCAGGTGATCGACCGTCATACCGTAAAGATGCGTGTATGGGAGAGAGGAACCGGAGAGACACTGGCATGCGGAACCGGAGCATGTGCAACTGCAGTTGCATGTGTATTAAATGGAAAGACAGATGATGAGGTAACCGTAAAATTATTAGGCGGCGATCTGATCATCCGTTTTGATAGAGAGAACAATAAGGTATACATGACAGGTCCGGCCAAGGTAGTGTTTGACGGCGAGACTGACAGATTTTAGGAGGAAATGACATGTTTAAGGCAAATGAGAATTATCTGAAGCTTCCGGGAAGCTATTTATTTTCAACAGTAGCAAAGAAACAGAGAGAGTACAGTGCGGCACATCCTGATAAGAAGATTATCCGCCTGAGCATTGGAGATGTAACACAGCCGCTTGCTCCTGCTATTATTGAGAGACTGCATTCGGCTGTAGATGAGATGGCGGTAGCAGAGACATTTAAGGGCTATGCACCGGATCTTGGATATGAATTCTTAAGAAATACCATCGTAAAGAATGACTATATTGACCATGGAGTTGATATTTCTGCTGATGAGATCTTTGTAAGTGATGGTGCAAAGAGCGATTCTGCAAATATTCAGGAGATTTTTGCACCGGAAAGCAAGATTGCTGTATGTGATCCTGTTTATCCTGTTTATGTAGATTCAAATGTAATGGCAGGCAGAACCGGAACTTATGATAAAGAGACCGGACTCTGGAGCGATGTGATCTATATGCCTTGCCTGGAGGAGAATGGATTTGCACCGGAATTCCCAAAGGAGGAGCCGGACATTATCTATCTGTGTTTCCCAAATAATCCGACAGGAGCGACCATCAGCAAAGCACAGCTTCAGGAATGGGTTGACTACGCAAATAAGATCGGAGCTGTGATCGTCTATGATGCAGCATACGAAGCATATATCAGTGAAGACGATGTACCACATTCTATCTACGAGTGCGAAGGTGCAAGAACCTGTGCGATTGAGCTTCGAAGCTTTTCGAAGAATGCAGGATTTACCGGAACCCGTCTTGGATTTACAGTTGTACCAAAGGATCTGAAGGATGCAAATGGTGTTGCACTTCATGGTTTATGGGCTAGAAGACATGGAACCAAGTTTAATGGCGCTCCATATATTGTTCAGGCAGCAGGAGAAGCTGTATATTCAGAAGAAGGTAAAGCACAGACAAAGGCACAGATTGCATATTATATGAACAATGCGAAGGTAATCTATGATGGATTAAAGGCAGCAGGCTATTCCGTATCCGGCGGTGTGAATGCACCATATATTTGGTTAAAGACACCGGATAAGATGACTTCATGGGAGTTCTTTGATTATCTGCTTGCAAATGCAAATGTCGTAGGTACACCGGGCTCAGGCTTTGGACCGAGTGGTGAAGGATATTTCAGACTGACAGCATTTGGTACATATGAGAATACAGTAGAAGCAATCGAGAGAATTAAAGCGTTATAATAGCGGGGTGCAATTAACTATATAATCGTGGAGGTAGCAAGATGAAAGATAATGGACTGCTGGTGCAGTATTTTAATGCAAATACACCGGCTGATCAGACATTATGGGCGAAAGCGGCAAAGGATGCAGCGACATTGAAAAAGCTCGGTGCAACTGCTGTATGGTTTCCACCTGCAACCAAAGGGGCAGCGGGAAAAGATGACAGGGGCTATGCGCCATATGATCTGTATGATCTGGGTGAATTTAATCAGAAGGGTTCGGTTGGAACCAGATATGGTACAAAGAAAGAATATCTGGAAGCAATCGATGCAATGAAGGCACAGGGAATCAATGTATATGCAGATATCGCAGTCAGACAGAAGTTAGGCGCAGATTCTGTGGAGAAGATTACGGCAGCAGATTTTAATGCCAAGGATATTCCGCAGATGATTGGTAATAAAAAGATAGTTGGAGCCTTGTCGAAGTTCACCTTCCCGGGCAGAAAGAGTAAGTATTCCAAGTTCAAATGGAACTGGAATCATTTTGCAGGGATTGACTGGCAGCAGGATGATTTTAAGAGACGTGTCTGCGAACTGTCTGGTATGACAGAGACGGAAGCAGAGAAGAAATACAAGCTCAGCAAATATGATTATATCATAGGCAGTGAGCTGGATCTGTACAATCAGGAAGTATATGATGAATTAATGGCATGGGCGAAGTGGTATGAGGATGTGACCGGAGTGGACGGATTCCGTTTCCAGGAAGCAGAGAAGATTCCGGGATGGTTCATCAGAGACTTTGCAGAAGCTGCGTCGAATGCCGGAGAAGAAGAAAAAGAGATCTTTACGGTAGGTGACTTCTGGCACTGGAGATGTGATTATATCAATGATTATATCGCGTCTGCGGACAATCAGCCATCTATGTTTGATGTGCCGCTGCATTTCAGTTTCCATGATGCATCCGTTGCAGAAGGAGAATATGATCTGAGCCGGTTACTGGATGGTTCCATGATGATGAGTAATCCTGCAAAGGCAGTTACATTTGTAGAGAATCATGAATCACAGCCGGGCGGTGTGCTGGAATCTGCTGTAGCAGAGTGGTTTAAACCACTGGCATATGCGATCATTTTATTAAGAGAACAGGGATATCCATGTATGTTCATGGGTGATTATGAAGGCATTCCTGCGGCTAAGATCAAGTCCAGAAAGACAATCATGAACAAGTTGTTAAAGCTTCGTAAGAAATATGCATACGGAACACAGCATGACTACTTTGATCATCCGGATGTTGTCGGCTTCACCAGAGAAGGAGATACAGAGCATGAGAATTCCGGTCTGGCAGTTATTATGTCAGATGGAACCGGCGGAACAAAGCGCATGTATGTCGGAAGACAGTTTGCAGGCTGTCATTTCGCAGATGTAATGGGAAATGCAAAGTATGATATCCGTATCGATGAAGAGGGCTGCGGCGAATTTTATGTAAACCGTCAGGGAATTGCAATCTGGATCAAAAAAGATTGCAAATTATAAGAAATTGAGTTATCATATTAATACTTTAGATTGTAAAAGTGCATGAAAGTCTGAGGATGATCCGGATTTTCACAGCATAAAAGTGGCAAAGGAGTATGAGTTATGGGAAAGACAGTACATACAGAAGCAGTCCGTGATCTGTTTGAAGCAATACTGACATTGGAGACAGAGGAGGAATGTTTTAATTTCTTTGAAGATGTTTGTACGGTAAATGAATTGCTGTCCATAGCCCAGAGATTTGCGGTTGCGAAGATGTTAAAGGAAGATAATACTTATCTGGAAGTTGCCGAGAAGACCGGTGCATCGACAGCAACAATCAGCAGAGTGAACAGATCTCTTAATTATGGTAAAGATGGTTATGAACTTGTATTCAGCAGAATGAATCTGGATAAAGAAAAGAAAGATTCAGAATAACAACATATAAAACAGGAAATCCTCCGGGAATGGATCAACTTGATCCATTCCCGGAGGATTTTTGTCTTTTGCCCTACTATGCGGGAAGAAAATCCCCTATATATTTGGTATTAGGAAGCGAAGCGGGGATTAAAGGGTATTTACAAAGCGCATGAAGGCTTCTCTGCCTTCGGTGGTATTTTTGTATACACCGGAGCATTCCAGAACTTTTGAGAATACCTTGCCGATCTCGTTCTGGATGATTCCATGGATATTTTCCGGAGTAATGTCATAATTTCCAATCCATTCATCAACCCAGTCTGCATGTTTTTCGATAGCTTCATTTGCACGGATGTCCTTGTGATTTAAGATTGCATCCTCAAGCTCTGACATTTCACCTTTTAATCTTGCAGGAAGAACAGCCAGACCCATAACCTCGATCAGACCGATATTTTCCTTCTTAATATGATGATACTGGCTGTGTGGGTGGTAGAGCCCCATCGGACATTCTTCGGTTGTGATGTTGTTACGAAGTACCAGATCCAGTTCGAACAGATCTCCATGCATTCTTGCGATCGGAGTAATCGTGTTATGTGGAGTATCGTCTGTGTAAGCGTAGATATATGCAGCTTCGTCTGTGTAATTTCTCCATGCTGTCAGGATGTGATCTGCTGCATCTGCGATACGTGCAGGATCAGAACCCTGAAGACGGATAACAGACATAGGCCATTTGACGATACCGGCTGTCAGGTCTTCGTAACCAGGTAAAGTAAAGTTTGATTCATATGGAGCCTTTGCCATTGCAAATGTATAGCCGCCACCCTGAAAATGGTCATGGCTTAAAATGGAACCGCCAACGATCGGAAGATCTGCGTTGGAGCCGGCTGTATAGTGAGGGAACAACCGGACAAAATCAAGTAGCTTTACAAACGCAGCGTGGTCAATCTTCATTGGTGTGTGATTTGCATTAAAGATAATACAGTGCTCGTTGTAGTACACATAAGGGGAGTACTGTAAGTAATATGCCTGTCCATCTAAGGTAATAGGAATGATCCTGTGGTTCTGTCTGGCAGGATGTGAGAAATGTCCGGCATAACCTTCGTTTTCACGGCAGAGCAGACAGGCTGGATAACCGGATTTCTTTGCCTTTCCTGCTTTCGCGATATCTCTTGGGTCTTTCTCCGGCTTGGACAGGTTGATCGTAATATCAATCGGACCGTATTCCGTTTCCGTAATCCATTTTTCATCCTTTGCGATACGATCTTCACGAATATAGTTTGTAGCCTTACTGAAAGCATAATAATAATTCGTTGCTTCCTTTGGGGATACGGCATATTTATCAGCAAATATTTTCCGTACAACAGATGGAGCAGGAGTGAGCATACCCATAATCTTTGTATCGAAAAGATCACGGTTTGTGATCGTGTCATCCTCCATCAGCTTGTGCTGGTATGCATAATCTAACATATCGTTTAAGATATCAACGAGCGGACGGGATGGAATCTCAGCCGGTTCGTTGTATTCCTGAACGTCGAATAACTCTAGCAGACGGTTTGTAACATATATTTCGTCTGCAGGATCTACAAGTCCTTTGTTTAAACCATAAGTAACCAATTCTTTGATATATGTTTCTATCATAGTCATAACCTCCCATAAAATTTGTTATTATATCGTGAGCATAGCTCACTCAATGCATTCCGCAAAATCAGCATCCTTGCGAGCAAATAATTTTGCGTTCATTATATCATGTGCTTCGCGCATTCAATGCATTTCGCAAAATCAGCCCCTTGCAAGCAAGTGATTTTGCATTCATTATATCATGTTGTCTGTTTTACAGTACCTGCATACCGCCGTATTTACGGATCTTCAGTACATGGCAGGAGCCTCCGCCAAATACGTGATCCATAGCCTGGCGATACGTCTCAACAGTATCGTTTTCTACAAATGCCTGAATAGTTCCGGCAAATCCACCGCCGTGAACACGGCTGACTCCGTGACTTCCAAGTGTGATATCACTGACAGCCAGAGCAACAGATACATTCTGAGCCTGAATATCTTTATTCGTATATACGTTCTGCAAATATTTGAAAGAAGAATCACCGGATGCTTTAACCGCTGCAAGGAATGCAGGCATATCACCCTTTGTCAGGGAAGCAACCTGAATTTCTACCCGTTTTACTTCTTCAAAATAGTGAAGGGCACGAAGCAGGTAACGGTCGCCGAGTTTGGTGCGGATGTCAGCCATGTGGTCGATAATATCCTGTTCGCTTAATTCGTTTAATACCGGTTTGCCAAGCATCTCCGCAACGGCACACATCTCGGCAGGAACTGCAGCATAGTCAGCAGTCAGATCTACATGAGAGCCCTTTGTATCAGTGATACAGAGACTGTAACCGCTCTTTGCCATATCAAAGTCGATCTTTTCAACAATAGGATCGGCTGGATCTGCAAAGTCGATATGTACAAGATTTCCGACGGAAGATGCCATCTGATCCATCAGGCCGCAAGGTTTTCCGAAGTATACATTTTCTGCATACTGGCCGATGATCGCGATCTCGATTGCAGATACGGAACCATTATTATAAAGTCCCGACAAGATGGTTCCGATGATTGTTTCGAATGCTGCAGAAGATGAAAGACCGGCACCAATCAGTACATCACTGGTGATATATGCTTTGAAGCCGCCGACAGCGTGTCCGTGTTCCTTTAATCCGGCAGCAACACCCTTGATCAGAGCCGTTGTTGTTTCTTTTTCACTTTCTACAAGAGAAAGGTCGGATGCGTCGATTGTAATGAGATCATATCCGTCTGAGATAACCTGGATCTTATCATCGGAAGTCTTTGCAACGATGGCAATCGCATCCAGATTGATAGATGCGGCAAGTACCTGACCGTGCTGATGATCAGTATGATTTCCGCCTACTTCACTTCTACCCGGAGCGGAGAAGATAGATACCTCTGTGTCTCCGAAATCTTTGATGAATTTCTGAAGAGCGGCGATATATCTGCCATTCTGATAAGCGAGCAGATGCTCATCGACATAGATATCGGTTAATAATTCATTGTACTGTTCTGATTCAAAGTTTTTTATTAATTCAGATGCATGTTTCATATGTTTATCCTCCTGATCATACATGATAATTGATGTGCTTACATCTGTACGGTGCGTAAATGTGTTTACTTGTATAGATGTGTCTGTTTTTCTAAGTCTGTTTGTTCTTTATAGTGACAGGATAACATATGTTTAGTAAAATGTCAACAACACTTTAGTAAAGATTTACCGAAAAAGTAATTGAAAAATAAAAAAAAATCTGTTACACTAGGTTAGTAAAAATATAGTAAATTTATCCAATAAATATGGAGTAAAGAGGTATATTATGACGACAATCAAGGATATTGCGAGACAGGCAAATGTGTCACCGGCTACAGTTTCAAGAATTTTGAACGATGATCCGACATTAAATGTTTTACCGGAGACAAAGGAAAGAGTCCTTCGGACAGCGAAAGAATTGCATTATACAAAGAAAAAGTCAGCCAGATTAAAGAAATCATTCCAGCTTGGGCTTGTGCTTTGGTTTTCAGCAGAGGATGAGATGAAAGATAGCTATTATCTGTCCGCAAGAAAGGGAATCGAGGATTTCTGTATCAGCCAGTCGATTGAACTGGTTCGGGTATTTCGGAATGACAGCAACTATCTGGACATGCTGCGTGGTTGTGATGGAATTATCTGCCTGGGTAAGTTTGCGCAGGAGGAAGTAAAATCATTTATAGAGATATGCAGTAATATTGTATTTCTGGATATGAGGGTGGAGCATTATAATATTACTTCTCTAACGATGGACTTTAAACAGGCAGTAAGGGATGCGCTTGATTATCTGTACCATCTGGGACATCGCAAGATTGGATTTATGGGTGGTAAAGAGTATGTGGGAAATCATGAGCTTCTGGTTGATCCAAGACTGGAAGAATACATTGCATATATGAAAGAAAAGAATCTTCCATACGAGAAATATCTGTATGAGGGAAGCTTCAATACATTCTCCGGTTATGAGATGGGTAAGGTGATCGCAACTTCTGAAGAACATCCGACAGCAATCTTTGCAGCCAGTGACGCTCTTGCAGTAGGAGCATTAAAGGCATTCAAGGAAGCGGACATGGAAGTGCCGGAGGATATATCACTTGTTGGCTTTAATAATACAGAGCTTAGTGAATATACAGTTCCTGCACTTACAACGGTAAATGCTCCGGCATATGATATGGGACAGCATGGTGCTAATCTGATCTATGCGGCATCAAACCTTAGTATCCGTACCCCGTTAAAGGCGGAGATTCCATGTAATCTGGTCGTCAGGGAATCCTGTATGGAATACACAGAAAAATAAAATTATTCGTTGTAAAGTAAGTGCAACACATGAATTGTGTGTTGTACTTACTTTTTTTTATGCATTGTTTTCCCCCTCTCAACGCATGAGTTCCCATCCTTTTTCTTGGAGCGTGTCAAAGGTCGATGCGCTCCGCTATAAAAAGGATTAGTAAAATAATAGGGGGTAGAGAAAGGTGGGTTTTTATGGAATTTGTAATGAACAAAGGAATAACAGTAACTATCGATGATGATGAGATTGTGAGCTGGAATCATGACCAGAAGAAAAAAGCATATTTTATAAGGGTTAAAGATGGATCTATATGGTGCTATATGTTAGCTACGAGAGAATTTTTTTCTTTGGATAAATATAATTAAAGTTTGTAGGGTGGCGCATCCGCGCTGAATATAAAAGAAAGATAAGAGGTAGAAGTTATGAAAATGAAAAATGTAGAATCAATGTTTGCTG
The DNA here is from genome assembly GCF_025567345.1 of Coprococcus ammoniilyticus. Lineage (NCBI taxonomy): Bacteria > Bacillati > Bacillota > Clostridia > Lachnospirales > Lachnospiraceae > Coprococcus > Coprococcus ammoniilyticus. Next base: position 409,952 of record NZ_JAOQJS010000003.1, on the reverse strand, counting down.
GAAGATGACAGACAAGCTAGATGTGATCTCGTGGGATTCCTATCCGAGATTTCATAATGATTATGAGAGCTTAACAGATACATTTACAAGAAGTGCATTTGACCATGCAGTGATGCGCTCAATGAAAAAGGATCGTCCGTTTATGCTGATGGAGAGTGCTCCGGGACTTGTGAACTGGCATGACTATAACACACTCTGTTATCTGGGCGGTTTCCCGGGAAGTGGTTTAAATGAATTGTTTGGTGTAACGATAGAGGAACTGGATACATATTATCCAAATGGTAAGAATTATGTGACGTTTTCAAATAAAAAACAGGAAACTGTAAAAGATTATGCAGAACAAATCCGGGTGCAAGATGCAGAGATTCTTGGAACTTATGTGGAGGATTTCCATGCAGGGGAAGCGGCAACAACCAGAAAACAGACCGGAGTCGGATGGGCATATTATACGGATTGCAGACTGGATCAGGTATCAATGACAGAACTGATCAAAGAGTTGATTACAAATGCCGGAATCCGGATAAAGGAACTGCCTGAGAACGTGGAATATCATGAGCGTTATACGGATACATACCGTTATGCCTTTTATATCAATGAGGGCGATGTGGTGGCAGAACTTCTGAATGTGAATGGGACAGAACTTCTGAGTGGACAGGTTGTAAACGGAAAAATCTCTGTTGATGCAAAAAATGTGATGATTATAAAAGGGAAAATATAAATTAAAAGATCATCAGTACTGCTCCGTAAAAGATGTCTAATAAATGCAGGACTGCAGAAAAAACTGTAAAAGCAGGCTGCGGAAGTATGGAGTTGATTTTTGAAAGATATATAGGCAGAAGCTGTATTAAAAGGAGGATGTTATGTTTATAAAAGGAATGGATATTTCCACCCTGCTGGAGGAAGAAGTCTGTGGTGCGAAGTATTATGATAATGGTGTAGAACAGGATTTATTTGCTATTTTGAAAGCATATGGTACAAATTCCGTGAGGTTAAGGCTTTGGAATGATCCATATGCGCCGGATGGTACTCTATATGGTGCAGAGACGAATGGTTTGAATAAAGTGATTATTCTTGCCGGGCGTGCAAAAAAATATCAAATGGTCTGCTCTGGCCAAGCGGTAAGAAACCGGAGTTTGACCGGATCGTAAAGTATCTGAATGCAGGAATCCGTGCAGTGAGAGAGATTCAGGCGGATATTCCGATCATGATCCATCTGGACAATGGTGGCTTTAATGAGATGTATGTGGAGTGGTTCGACGAATTTACAAAGCGAGCAGAACCATTTGACATTATAGGTTTGTCTTATTATCCGTTCTGGCACGGCACGATGGAAGATTATCGTGATCGCGAGGGTAAAACGCTGGATCAGTTAAAAGGAATGGCGACAAAGCCGGAGCTTGTATAGAAGCTGAATTATCCGATGACAAAGGAAGGACAGGCTTCATTTATGAAAGATCTTATGAAACTAATCGCAGATATTCCGGGTGGAGAAGGCTTCTATTACTGGGAACCTTCATGGATTCCGGTTTCGGGATGTGGTTGGGCGACAGAAGCAGCACTTGCATATACCGGAGAAAAAGGACCGGGAGGAAATGAGTGGGCGAATCAGGCGTTGTTCGATTATGATGGAAATGCCCTGCCTGCACTTGCTGTGATCCGTGATTTTAACAGGTAAAATTGTAAATGATAAAAATATCAATTGCTTAGTAGCAAGAAAAATGATATGACAGGTATGGAAAATTCAAGATTTCTGTTGTGGATTTAAATATAATAAAAGGCTGAATGTTCTGTACATTTTTGTGCAAGACGTTCAGCCTTTTGTTATTTCGGAACAGAAATGTCTGTTTCCGAAAAACGGTATTTATTTAGTGCAAAGGATCTATTTTGCTGGTAAGTTCGTGCTTTTATTCTTTGGTGCTGTCTTTAGCGTCCGCTTTTTTTACTGCCGGTCGTTGTTCTGTTTGCTTTGGTATTTTCCGTAGCTTTCGTTTTGCTGTTTGCAGTAACCTTTTCGGCAGTTTTTGCCTTGCCGGTTACGGTAACTTTCTCGGTGCTCTTTGTTTTCTCGGCAGTTTTTGCCTTCTGTGCATTCTGCTTTAATGTTTGTTCCTGAACGGAATGCATATCATCAATCAGATGTTCGATACATTTCTTCTTAACATAGACATCAACTGACAACATAGATACCATACACATATCATGAAGATAAGCGTCTGTTTCCGGATCATACATATCGGATGCCTTATCATAGGTAGATAAAATGCTCTTGATAATATCGTTATAGTTATCAATCTCATAATTGAATAATTTGCGGTAGACCTCTTCGATATTGACCGGGGACTCGCCGTTATAGCAGTCGTTGTTGTTCATCGGGGCAAGAAGTGTCTGGATATCAGTGATACTTACAAAGTTCTTGAGGTAGTAAATATACAACAGCATGATCAGATGATCCTTGGAGTAACGCTTCTTGTCGGGGGGCGGGAGAAGGTTGTTTTTTGTATAATTGTTGATCATGGTCTTTGTCATGGTCTTGTCATCTTCACTTCGCTTATTAGCGTTCAGCTTATCCTCCATAAAGGTTGTTAGCTGATCCATATATAGATCGATTTCAGGTATCTCATCCGGATCGATGTAACTTAGAGAAGTTGCAATCTGTAATAGTTTTTTTCTGCGAGTAATATTTTTATTCATTAGAATCTCTCCCAAACATAACCAAATCTGTATGAATTCTATAGGAAAGTCCTGTTTTCATGTAAATGATATGAAATACAGGACTTTATAACCTTAGTATTCTATTATATAGGAATAAAAACCACAACACAAGCGTTTTGCCAGAATTTTTATAAATTCAGAATTATGTTGGTATCTGTATACCTGCACGATACCGGCATTTTAGTACAGGTAAAAGTTATATAAGGCAAGACTTTATTATTCGTTGTCGTCATCATTGTCGGTATCTGGCTGTGGCAGGATTTCAAGAAGAACTCTGGATACACGTTTTTTATCTAGTTTTGTGACTTTACAGGAGATCACTCCGTCGGATGCAGTATCACCGACCGCAGGAAGGTGATCTAATAACTGAATGATATAGCCACCGATGGAATCGTAATCTTCGGATTCGATATCCAGATCCAGAGCATCGTTTAAGTCATCAAGCTTGATACCACCATCGATGCTGTAGTGTGTATCATCTATTTTTACGATGTTATTATGTTCTGCATCGTCGTATTCATCCTTGATATCGCCGATGATCTCTTCAATCAGATCTTCCATGGAGATCAGGCCGACACTGACACCGTATTCATCCAGCACGATACCGATGGAGTTGGAGCTGGATTTCATATTGGTCAGAAGATCATTTGTTTTCTGGAATTCATACACATAGAGTGGTTCACGAATGATTTTTGCAACATCAAAATTGTTGATGTCATGGGTCGCTTTATAAAAGAACAGATCTTTTACATGCAGAATACCGATGACATTATCACGGGAATCCTTATAAACAGGAAGTCTGGTGTAAGGAACCTCCATATACTGCTTCAGCAGTTCATCATAAGAAGCAGTAACAGGAACCATGGTCACATCGGCACGGGGAATCATAATATCACGTACACGGGAATCTCCGAAGTCCACTACGTTTGTGATCATTTCCTTTTCTTTGTTCTCGATAACGCCTTCTTCCTCGCTGACATTTACCATAGTGATCAGCTCATCTTCGGTGATGGATTTGGCACTTTCGTTTGTATCCATTCGTAAGATCCAGAAAATAACATGAGAGATCTTGTTTATAATGAATACAAATGGGGTAAAGATATATACCAGAAACCGTACGACGTCCACATAAAGTATTGACATTTTAACACTGTTATTTTGGGCAAGCGTTTTCGGTGTGATCTCACCAAATAACAGGATCAAAAGGGTGAGGATTCCTGTTGCGATTCCGACTGCCTTGCTTCCAAATAAATTAGTGGTAAGTGTTGTTGCAAGAGCGGAAGCTGAAATATTCACGATGTTATTACCTATTAATATTGTGCTGATTAGTTTGTCACTGTTAGAGATCAGTTTAAGAACTCTGGCAGCACGTTTGTTCCCATTGTCAGCCATTGAACGCAGAGTGAATTTATTGACCGTTGTAAGAGCTGTTTCGGCAGAAGAAAAGAATGCCGACAACAGGATCAATAGAATAATTGTAAATAACTGGATAATTGTACTGGGGTGCAAAAAAGATCATCTCCTAAAAATATTTTTGCTTTTGATTGTACAGAATAGCGGAAATCTTGTCAAGAACAGAACGGCTAAGAAATGATGGTTTTACATAAACATTACACTATCCGGTAATGTTCGGAATAAATGACGGAGAAGATGCAGATACTAATGCATGTAGATGATAATAGACAGTTATGCAGATATCATTGCCTGATGTTGTTGGTGCATGACCGGATCTATGAAATCTGCGAGAAAGACTGACAAATGTCAAGGAGGTAAGAACGATGAGAAGTTCAACAGAAACCTATCATGAGGTAGCAGAACGTTGTAGTGCTTATGAAAAGACATGCCATTGCAACAGTATGACCAACAAAGCGGATGGTGAAAAGAGCTGCTTAAACTGTTCCCATTTCAGCAAGGACGAACATTGTAAATTAGATCTTTATGATCCGATTGTAAAGAATCTGAAATAACAGGAAAACAGAACTGAAGGGTTCACCCCTGACCGGTCAGCCGGAAAAGACTTGGAAAATGAGCCTTTTCCGGCTTTTTCAAGCACATACGTTCTTTTCATAATTGACACATATTCAACTAATTGATATACTTTTAGATTAGAAAAATGGAAAGGTATGTGTATCGATGATAAGTGCAAATAACGTAACATTAAGATTTGGAAAGAAAGCTTTATTTGAAGATGTAAATATTAAATTTGTACCGGGTAACTGCTACGGACTGATCGGAGCAAACGGAGCCGGTAAATCAACCTTTTTGAAGATCCTTTCAGGAGAGATTGAACCATCAAAGGGCGATGTCACAATGGATGAGGGGGAGCGTCTGTCTGTATTACAGCAGGATCACTACAAGTTCGATGAATACACAGTACTCGATACTGTTATCATGGGAAACAAGCGTCTGTATGAGATCATGAAAGAAAAAGATGCGATTTATGCAAAAGAAGATTTTACAGATGAAGATGGTATCCGTGCTTCCGAACTTGAGGGCGAATTCGCGGATATGAACGGATGGGAAGCGGAATCCGATGCGGAGACTTTGTTAAATGGCCTTGGTGTGGATACAGAATATCATTATATGATGATGAAAGATCTGGACGGTGGACTGAAGGTTAAGGCACTGCTTGCGCAGGCGTTATTTGGCAATCCCGACGTTCTTCTTCTCGATGAGCCTACGAACCATCTGGATATGGATGCGATCGCATGGTTGGAGGAATTCCTGATCAACTTTGATAATACCGTTATCGTGGTATCCCATGACCGTTATTTCTTGAATAAGGTATGTACTCAGATCGCCGATATCGATTATGCAAAGATCCAGTTATATGCCGGTAACTATGATTTCTGGTATGAGTCCAGTCAGTTGATGATCAAGCAGATGAAAGAAGCAAATAAGAAGAAGGAAGAGAAGATCAAGGAATTACAGGAATTCATTCAGAGATTCTCGGCAAATGCTTCCAAGTCCAAACAGGCAACCTCCAGAAAGAGAGCACTGGAAAAGATTGAACTGGATGATATCAAGCCATCCAGCCGTAAATACCCATATATTGATTTTCGCCCAAAGAGAGAGATCGGAAATGAAGTATTGACCGTATCTCATATTTCAAAGACTGTAGAAGGCGAGAAGCTCTTAGATGATGTGTCGTTTACAGTAGGACATGATGATAAGATTGCATTTGTCGGACCAAATACAAAGGCAACAACCATGCTGTTCAAGATTCTTGCGGGAGAAGAAAAGCCGGATGAGGGAAGCTTTAAGTGGGGTGTTACAACTTCGCAGGGTTATTTTCCGAAGGATAATACAAAGGAATTCGATAATGATCTGATCATCGTAGACTGGCTGACACAGTATTCGGAAGAAAAGGATGCAACTTATGTACGAGGCTTCCTTGGAAGAATGTTATTTGCCGGTGACGATGGTGTTAAGAAAGTAAAGGTTCTGTCCGGTGGAGAAAAGGTTCGTTGTATGTTATCCAAGTTAATGATCATGGCTCCCAATTGCCTGATCTTAGATGAGCCTACAAACCATCTGGATATGGAGTCTATTACAGCGCTGAACAATGGACTGATCAAGTTCCCTGGTGTCATTCTGTTCTCATCACAGGATCATCAGTTCGTACAGACAACAGCAAACCGTATTATCGAACTTACAAATACAGGCCTGATCGATAAGCAGACAACATACGATGAATATCTGGCAAATGATGAACTTGCTAGAAAACGTCAGATCATGAACATGGATGTTGAAGGAGAAGATTAAGACAGAGATTAAGATGGCAGACAGGGGATGTTTCATATGAAGATGAGATTAGAAAAGCCTGAGATTGCAAAGCGGGCAGGCGAAGAAGGAAAGATTTATTCGTTTGGCAAGGAAATATGGCGGTTTATCCTGGTATTCCTGGTCGGAAGCTTTATTGCAGGTTTGATTCCTGCAATATATGAAATGTACCTGTTCCTGTCAGATATGGAAATGTTTGACCAACTGCAGCGACTGTTCTTAAACGGAGATTCATCTTTTTCGGATATGATGGAACTGGCAACCAATATGACAGACGGAATGTATATACTTACATTATTCTGTACACTGATCCTGATCATTTCTGTTCTGATCTATTGTAATAAGATAGAAAAGCGTTCCTATTATTCTATGGGACTTGTTAAGAAAGATGGAGCAAAGCATTATGTACAGGGCTTGCTTATTGGCGCGGTATCCTTTTCTCTTTGCGTACTTGCAGGTGCTGCTCTTGGATTTATAAATATTAAGGGATGGAATCAGAACTGCAATCTGCTGATCGTGCTTTTGTATTTTATCGGATTTTTGGTACAGGGCTTCAGTGAGGAGATCGCATTCCGAGGATATTTTATGATAAGCCTGATGAAACGAAGCTCGGCAGTAAAAGCTGTTCTTGTGAATTCACTGGCATTTGCATTCTGCCATATGTTGAATCCGGGACTTACGATTCTGGCGTTCCTGAACTTGCTATTGATTGGAATATTCTTGTCACTCTATGTGATAAAAACAAATGACATCTGGGGTGCGGCAGGCTACCATAGTATGTGGAATTTTGTGCAGGGAACCTTCTATGGAATCTCTGTCAGCGGAACCAACGTAGGAAGTGCTGTTCTTTCCTCTGAGATCAAACCGGGAAATATATTCCTGACGGGTGGTAAATTCGGCATGGAGGGCAGCATCGTGGCAACTGTTGTGATGGCAGCAGTCTTAGTCCTCGGAATGCTTTACTATAATAGAAAAGAAACAAAACAGAATATAGCTGGATAGAAGAAGATCACACAGGGCTGTCTCCGGAGTGGATCCGTTATATGAATATACCCACTATAACATGACGTTTGCGAGGATTTCGTCGCAAGCAACACATTGCCAGTAAATACGGGTGCTTGTCTGAGCTGAAGGCGAGTTAGCACAGAAGTATTTACGAATCAGGCATGTGTTGCGAGCAGAAACCGCAGCAAGTCATTTATAGTGGGTATATTTATATTTGGATCACTTCAGAGACAGTCCTGTGTGATCTTCTTCTATATAGGTATTATTTATAGATCCAATCCGAGGTCGAAGATGAAGTTACAGATCTGCTTGATACGCTTCTGGTTGTCTTCGGATACGCCGGGGAAACAGATGTAGACATCGTCGTATCCCGGATTCAGTTTCTTTGCAAAGTCGGTATCACTGATGTTGATCGCGTATGGAGCACTCTTTCCTGTGTAAGCAGGAGAAGTTGTGATCTGATCATTATAATCAGCGGTGAAAATATCATATAGATCGGAAGGCAATGCTTCACCCAGCGTATGAATGATCGAACTTTCACTTAAGTATTCCAACCCTCGTTTATCTGTAATGATAATATCGTAGTAGTTTTCATCACATAGAGTAGGAAATGCAATGTAGTTTCCGCTTTCGGCATCTTTAGATGCTTCGTTGGTGCTAATGCTTGGATCATACTTCAGATCCAGAACTTTCTGAAACTGATAATTGTCATCAAAACCATAGTAGTTCCAATAATCAGCTTCTATGACAGAGGTGTCAAGTGCTTCCAGATCTTCACAGTTTACAACTGCGTAGGAGAGTGCGATCGGTTTGTTGCCGCGGAAGAATGCAACTACGATCAGGCTGATTGCGATGATCACGATCAGCGGTAGCAGGATCTCCATCTTATACGCATATAAAAAGTATTGTAACTTTTGCACCAAGGTCATTCCTTCGGTCGTTTCCTTTAATCGTTTTCTTTTTGCTGCCCGACGCTCCTTACGGGACATGGTTGCAAATTCCAGTTTGTCCTCAATCTTAAGATCTTCCTTTGGTGGAACCTTGCGTGGATCTTTGAACTCGTGCGGCGGCTCCTGTTTGTTTTCGATAGTCTGTACCTTTACCGGTTCCTTCTTTTCGACGGCAGCCTGAGTATTGACAGTTTCCTGTTTAGTTTCGATATTTTGTGCCTTAGCCGGTTTTGCTGTTTGCACAGCAGTCTGCTTTTTTGCCTGTACATTGGAAGTTGCGGAGGTATGGTTGTTTTTCTTCTTTTTCTTTTTGTTGTTGCTCATAGTGTTTCCTTTTCTACTTATATAATAATGATAAGTATAACACAGATGGAAATGGATAAAAAGAAGCAGGCGTGGTAAAGAGTATGAAAAAAGAATGAAAATATAAGAAATGCAATATAAAGAATATGTATTTAGCAGATCATAAAGACGTGTACCTTGTAAAAAACAGAATTGGCGATATGCGTTGTGGTAAAAACGTATACATTTTAACGAATACGCAATGTACATCATATATAGATGAAGTTATACAGAAAGAGAACTGCAACTACGCGAAAAATGAGACAACGGAAAGATAAAGATTTAAATTGTATGTCAATTGAGCTAAAATTGTGGAAATAGTATAAATAAGCTGTGTCGCAAATTGGTAAATTTTTTTAAACGAAAATTTAAAAATGTACAAAAAAGATAAAAAAGAATAAAAAAGGGCTTGCCAAATTAGATAATATGTCCTATAATAAGCCTATGTTGACAAGGAAATTTGTCAATAATATCTTAAGAAAGCCACATACATAATCATGTTTGACATATTGTGTAAATGATAAGTTAATCAGATCATGTATAAAAGTGGCAGGCATTCCAGTAAATAATACAGATGCAGATGTCAATCCGCAGAAGTATGAATGAAAGGAATAGCACACATATTTTAAAAGGAGGGTTTTTTTGTGAGAAAAATCAAAAAAGCATTGGCTCTTTCATTAGCACTTGCTATGGGATTATCACTTGTTGCTTGTGGTGACAAGACAGATAACTCAACAACAGAGTCAAAATCATCAGAAGCAACATCAGAGGCAGCATCATCAGAGGATGCATCATCAGAAGAAGCATCATCAGAGGACGCTTCAGGAGCAGCTAAGATCGAAGCTCCTAGCACAGATGGATGGGATGACAGCAAGAAGATCTACGCTTATTCATGGGATGAAGATTTCTCAAAGAAGCTGAACGTCGTTCTTGACAAGTTCCCAGAGTACAAGGATTACGTTGAGTTCGTAACACTTGGTCTTGGTGGAACATCAGATGACTACAAGACAGCTATTGATACAGCTCTTACAAGCGGAGACAAGTATCCATCACTTATCCCAGCTGATAACGATGTAGCTAAGTACTGGTCAGAGGATGATTCAAAGACAGCTAATCTGTATGACTTAGGTTTCACAGATGAGATGCTTGCTAACTCATACGACTTCGCTAAGCAGTATGGTACAACAAACGGCGAGCTTAAGTGTGTAACATGGCAGGCAACAGCAGGTTCTGTATACTACAGAAGAGACATCGCTAAGGAAGTTCTTGGAACAGATGATCCTGCAAAGGTTCAGGAAGCACTTGCTTCATGGGATAAGTTCTTCGAGACAGCTGAGACATTAAAGGCTGCTGGATACAAGATCGTGTCTGGTGCTCCTGATGTTAAGTATGCTATCTGGGATACTCAGTCACAGCCTTGGGTAACAGATGACGGTTCAAAGGAAACTCTTACACTTGACGAGTCAGTTACAGAGTATCTTGAGACAGCTAAGAAGATTTACGATGGTGAATATTCAAACAACACATCTATGTGGGATAATTCATGGGCAGCAGATATGAAGGATGATTCTAAGGTATTCTGCTACTTCGGATGTCCTTGGTTCATTGGTTCAATGCAGGGTAATGGTGCTACAGATGGTAACTGGGGAGCTGTTACAGGCCCTACATCTTATCACTGGGGCGGTACATATGTATGTGTAGGTAAGGATACAAATAACCCTGAGTTAGCTGCATTCCTTCTTTACGAATTAACATGTGATCCAGACGTAGGTGTTGAAATCACAAACAAGACAGGTGACTGTGTAAACAACAAAGAAGCTAATGCTAGACTTATCGCTGGCGAACTTAGCGCTGACAATGCAGCAGCTAAATTCCTTGGTGGCCAGAATCCTATCGAAGTATGGGCAGCATCAGCAGAAGGTATTAACCTCAGCAACTTAACATACCAGGATGCTTCAATCAAGGCATTTATTGATGAAGCTTCTACAGCATACAATTCAGGAACATACAAATCAGTTGATGAAGCTATTAAGTATATCCAGGATAAGTGTGCATCAGAATTAGGTATTTCAGCTGAATAATCCCTAAAAACTGATTAAGTAACACAATTTGCACGCATCAGTAATGAAAGTTGCTGGTGCGTGTGTACTATAAACGATTAATTTTTAGGGGGTGCTCTTACACAATGAAAAAGAATAAGACAGTTGAATATGGAAAATATGGTTTACTTTTTCTTATTCCATTCTTTCTTGTATTCTTAGTTTTTCAGCTGTATCCTCTTCTTTATACTTTTTATAATTCATTTATCTATTCCGCTAAAAATGGTAGATATGTAACTGAGACGGTTGGTCTTGGAAACTTTACAAACTATGTATTTGCAAAGACTGGTAGCGAGTTCTGGCAGTCATTAATGGTAACAGTAGTTCTGTGGATCTTAAACTTCATTCCACAGATTTTATTGGCTTTACTTCTTGCTGCATGGTTTACAGACATCAAGATCAAGTTAAAGGGAAGCGGTATTTACAAGGTTATCATGTATATGCCTAACATTATTACAGCAGCTACAATCGCCGTATTATTCTACGGTATGTTCGAGGTTAATGGTCCTATCACGACTATTTTCAAAGACCTTGGCTGGTGTGATAAGGGTGGTATCTTAAATCATGGCTGGGCATCATTGATCATCATTGCTTTCATTCAGTTCTGGATGTGGTATGGTAATACAATGATCGTTCTTTGTGCAGGTATCTTAGGTATTAACCCATCCCTGTATGAGGCTGCAAGCGTAGATGGTGCTTCATCTAAACAGCAGTTCTTCAAGATTACACTTCCATTGTTAAAGCCGATCTTACAGTATACACTTGTAACATCAGCTATCGGTGGTTTACAGATGTACGATATTCCTCAGTTGTTCAATGAGGGCGGTCCTGTAGTTGTAACAGGCAGTGGATCATCCGTTAATTCAACAACAACAGTCGTAATGCTGATTAAGAAGTATGTAAGTGCCGGAGGTACACAGGATTATGGTAAAGCCGCTGCATATTCAGTTATGCTTTTTGCATTCACACTGATTATCAGCTTACTGTTCTACAGATTAACAGCAGAAAAATCATCAAAGGATGGAAGGTAGGTGAACAAAGTGGATCAGACAGAATCAAAAGTATCAGGAGGCAAGATTGTCAGATACGTCGTTTGTATCTTGCTTTGTTTCCTGTCGATATTGCCATTTTATATTTTGATCATTAACTCTACTTTAAAGTCAACAGAAATTGTTACAGGTATTAAATTAATACCGGGTGGAGAATTTATTACGAACTTCAAAGGTTTGTTAGCAGGTAGTGAAAAAACAAGTGGTGTTAACGTACTTCGGGCTATGTTAAACTCTTTACTGGTTACTGTTCCGGCTACAGCATTGCAGATCTATTTCGGATCATTAACAGCTTATGCAGTTACAGTATATAACTTCAAGTTAAAGAAGTTTGCATGGGGCTTTATATATGCGATCATGATGATTCCTCAGCAGGTATCAATCGTTGGTTTCATTAAGATTTGTAACTTAACACACTTATACGGATCATTCTTATCACTGATTATTCCGGCAATCGCTGCTCCTACTACTGTTTATTTCATGAAGCAGTACATGGAAACAGGTCTTTCAGTTGAGATCGTTGAAGCAGCCAGAATCGATGGATCGGGAGAAATTCATACATTCAATACGATTGTACTTCCGCTGTTGAAACCGGCTATGGCAACACAGGCGATCTTCGGATTCGTTGCATCATGGAATAACCTGTATACACCTTCAATTATTCTTGCAACAGAGAGACAGAAGCAGACAATGCCTATGTACGTTTCAGCGTTAAAGGCAAATGATAAGTCAAGAGACTGGGGTCAGATTTACTGTGGACTTTTCACTACAGTACTTCCAATTCTGGTTATGTACTTCTTCCTTTCTAAGTACATTATCGCAGGTGTAGCACTTGGTGGTGTAAAGGAGTAAAGAGGTCTTTTATAAAATATAATGTAGGTATCGGAAGCCATGGGCGATCGATACCCACATTATATATACTGAATAAGTGAGGAGAAGCTGCTGTAGCAGGTTCTCTATATTTTTGTTTATGAGGAAAATTTGATGAATGAAATGACAAACAATCAAGACAACAAGAATAGCGGAAGGGATAAAGAACCGTTTTTGAGACGCGCAATGGATGCATTTGGAACAATGTTTGCATTAAATATCTGCTTTGTGGTGGGATGCATTCCAATCTTTACGATTGGTGCATCATTTACTGCATTGTATGCAATGTGCATCCGACTTCAGGAAGATGAAGAGGAAACTGTTGTTTCTGGTTTCATTCATGAGTTTAAGCGTAGTTTCAAACAATCTACGATTGCGTTTTTACTGTTGCTCGTTGCAGTTGCTGTAATGTTGGCTGAATATATTATGATCAAGCGGGTGACAGGGTTTATTTCAACATTTTATACATTTGTGCTTATAATTGAGGCAGTATTAGTTGCACTTGTTGTACCGTTTTTATTTCCGTTAATTGCAAGGTATAATAATGCGTTGAGTATCACGGTAAGAAATGCAATGGTACTTTCAATAACTTACCTGTGGTCATGGGTAAAGGTCGTTATCGCATGGTTTGTTCCGATATTTATCTGTGTGAAATATCCGGTTGTGTTTGTGAGTATCTGGTATATGTGGCTGTTGCTTTTGTTTGGGGCAATTGCGTGGGGAACAACGCATACGATACGAAAGATATTCCGGTTGAATGAACAAAGAATCATTGATACTGCAGAGAAGGAGAGAAAAGCTGCGGAAGAAGCAGCGAAGGAAGATGAACCGGATGAATCGGAACCAGTGGATGAAGAGGGAAAATAAAAGAAAAACAAAATAGTTTCTTTAATAATAAAATAAAGGAAAATGAAAAAGTCTGTAGAATAATAAAATTGTACGGACTTTTTTGCTATATTCGTTATATTGACCATGGAGGATGGTAAAATATGCTGATTCGTGAAAAACAGGAGCGACAAGAACATGAGATCCTGAGCCCATATGCATCATTCAGTGATCAGAGCAGAGGCAGGGACAAGGAGGAAGAACAGTGTGATCTTCGGACGGTCTATCAGAGGGACAGAGATAGGATCATTCACTGTAAGGCGTTCCGTCGCCTGAAGCATAAGACACAGGTATTCCTGTCACCGGGAGATGATCATTACAGAACGAGACTGACGCATACCCTTGAGGTGGCGCAGATTGCAAGAACGATCGCAAGATCGCTTCGTCTGAATGAGGATCTGACAGAAGCAATCGCACTTGGTCATGATCTGGGGCATACACCATTTGGACATGCAGGAGAACGGGCATTGTCCAGATGTTCCGGCAGGTCGTTTCAGCATAATGAACAGAGTGTGCGTGTGGTGGAAAAACTGGAGAAAAGGGGAGCAGGGTTGAATCTGACATGGGAAGTCAGAGATGGAATGTTGAATCATAAGACATCCTGTACGCCGGCAACATTGGAAGGAAAAATCGTCCGGTTGGCAGATAAGATTGCATATGTAAATCATGATATGGATGATGCAATTCGAGGTGGAATTATGAAAGAATCCGATCTTCCGGTTAGTATCGTTAAGGTACTTGGCAACAATACCAGAGATCGATTGGACTGTCTGATCCATGATGTGATTGATACCAGTTATGAAACGGATACAGTTCGGATGTCAGAAGAGATCGGTGAGGCGTTATCAGCGCTTCGCAGATATATGTTTGAATATCTGTATACGAATCCTGTGGCAAAGAGCGAGGAAGTAAAAGCAGAAAAGTTATTAGAGATATTATATGATTATTACATGGAGGATCAGTCGAGATTGAATAATGAGAGTATAGAGATGCTCTATATGGGTGAAGATCTTACGACGGTGATTTGTGATTATATAGCAGGGATGACGGACAACTATGCGATCGAGACATTTAAGGAGATCTATGTTCCAGGTGCATGGAAGGGTGTCTGAGATGAGACTGCAATCCGTAAGAAAGATGTGTTTGGACAGAAGCTTATGGGCGTATAGATAGAAAGTAGTTGAATTGGAAAGGAAGGGTAGTCGTTGTACTATTCAGATGAAGTGATAGATGAGGTGATATCCAGAAATGATATTGTGAATGTGATATCGGGGTATGTCAGTCTCAGGAAAAAAGGAAGGACGTTTGAAGCCTGTTGTCCATTCCATCATGAAAAGACACCGTCTTTTAAGGTGGACCGGGACAAGCAGTTGTATCATTGTTTCGGATGCGGAGCTGGAGGAAATGTATTTACATTTATCATGGAATATGAGAATATGTCATTCCCGGAAGCCGTACAGTATCTGGCGGATAAGGCAGGCATGACGCTGCCGGAGAGTAATCAGTCCGGACAGGATGCATCAAGAGAGAAATATAAAATATTGCTTCGGGATATGAATAAGACCGCAGCAGCATATTTTCATTATATCATGCGGCATACAGAGCATGGAAAGAAAGCCTATGAGTATTTTAAGGGCAGAGGCCTTTCGGATGAAACGATCAATCAGTTCGGTCTGGGATATGCAGACATTTACCGGGATGATCTGTATCGTTACCTGAAAGGAAAAGGATATACAGATGCAGAGTTAAAGGACTCCGGTCTGGTTGTGATCGATGAGAAAAATGGTGGATCGGACAAGTTCTGGAATCGTGCGATGATACCGATCCTGGATATCAATGGCAAGGTGATCGGATTTGGCGGACGAGTCATGGGTGATGGAAAACCAAAGTATATCAACACCAGTGATACAGTTGTATTTGATAAGAGCCGGAATCTGTTTGCGATGAATATTGCCAGGAGGAGCCGACGAAAAGGGTTTATCTGCTGCGAGGGCTACATGGATGTCATATCCATGCATCAGGCAGGATTTGATAATGCGGTAGCATCACTTGGAACTGCATTTACCTTTGGACATGCCAATATATTGAAGCGATATACAAATGAAGTATATCTGGCATATGACAGCGATGGCGCGGGTGTTGCGGCTACGCTGAAGGTTATATCCATCATGCGTGAAGTAGGTATTTCGGCGAGAGTCATTAATATGCGGCCACATAAGGACCCGGATGAATTTATTCAGACACTTGGCAGTGAAGCCTTTGAGGAGCGGATCAAAAATGCAGAAAGCGCGATCATGTTTGAGGTTCGTATGCTGTCGGAACAATACAATCTGAACGATCCGGAGGAGCGAACCTCTTTCCACAATGAGACAGCAAAACGACTGGCACAGATAGAAGAAGTGCTGGAGCGTAATAATTATATAGAAGCGGTATCGAACCTATACCATATTGACAAGGCAGGTCTTGCAGATCTGGTACACAAATACGGAATTGCAGGTGTCCCGCGGTCAGAGATTGTAGAACGGGAAGAACGGCGGGCAGAGCATGAAAGCAGAGCTGCCGATCCGGCAAAGAATAAACCAATGAAGCTGCTTCTGACATGGATGGTCAACGAACCGGGATTATTTCAGAAACTGGATGGAATCATTGATGAAACCTGCTTTGAAGATGGTGTTTACCGGGTGGTTGCTGATAAGCTGTATTCCCAGTATCGGGAGAATGGCAGGGTAGAGCCTGCGAGCATCGTGACGACATTTGAGTCGTTGGAGGAACAGCGGCTGGTGGCAGAGATGCTTCAGACGAACATCGGAATTGATATGACGCAGGAAGAAATTAACAATGCAGTGACCGATGTTGTAAAAAAGATAAGTTTAAGCAGTATAGAAGATAAGCTGGCAAAGACGAATGATATAAGCGAGATGCAGAGCCTCATACGTGCCAAAGCGAATCTTACAAAGCTGCATATTTCCTTATAGAATGGATAAACTATTATATATTTATGGAGGATCATGATTTATGGAATCAAAAGAGAATAAAGAGCAGATTGAAGAGAAATTTCAAGCGAAGCTGCAGGGCCTGCTTGAGATGGCAAAAAAGAAAAAGATGGTAATTGAAGATACAGAGATCATCCGTTACTTTAATGATGCGAAAGAAATTGAGCTGAATCTGGAACGGATGGAGCAGATCTTTTCATTTTTAGAGAGCCACAATGTAGATATTCTGACGATCACAGAAGAGGATGACGATGAGGAGCTTTTGTTAGAGGATCTGGAAGAGGATGTGGATGTAGATAAGATCGACATTTCTGTGCCGGATGGTGTCAGCATCGAGGATCCTGTCAGAATGTACCTGAAGGAAATTGGTAAAGTACCTCTTCTGAGTGCAGAGAAAGAAATTGAACTGGCAAAACGTATGGAAGAAGGTGATGAGCAGGCAAAACAGAAGCTTGCAGAGGCAAACCTCCGTCTGGTTGTCAGTATTGCAAAGCGTTATGTCGGACGCGGTATGCTGTTCCTCGATCTGATTCAGGAAGGAAACCTTGGACTGATCAAAGCAGTAGAAAAATTTGACTACAGAAAAGGTTATAAATTCTCCACATATGCAACATGGTGGATCCGTCAGGCAATTACAAGAGCAATCGCAGATCAGGCAAGAACAATCCGTATTCCGGTTCATATGGTAGAAACGATCAACAAGCTGATCCGTGTATCCAGACAGTTATTACAGGAACTTGGCAGGGAGCCACAGCCGGAGGAGATCGCAGAAGTTATGGATATTCCGGTTGAACGTGTGCGTGAGATTTTGAAGATTTCACAGGAGCCGGTATCTTTGGAGACACCTATCGGTGAGGAGGAAGACAGCCATCTGGGTGATTTTATTCCGGATGATAATATGCCGGTTCCGGCAGATGCTGCAGCATTTACTTTATTGAAGGAACAGTTGGTTGAGGTACTTGATACGCTGACCGAACGTGAAAAGAAGGTACTTACCCTTCGTTTTGGTCTGGAAGATGGAAGAGCAAGAACACTGGAAGAGGTTGGTAAGGAATTTAATGTAACCAGAGAGCGTATCCGTCAGATCGAGGCAAAGGCTCTTCGGAAGCTCAGACATCCAAGCAGAAGCAGAAAACTGAGAGATTATATATACTAAAATAGGGATGGAGAGCATATGATAGAACTGTCGAAACGGATGCAGTCGGTTGCAGATATGATACAGCCGTGTGATGAAGTCGGAGACATCGGCTGCGATCACGCATTTGTATCGATATATCTGGTAGAACAGCACAGAGCAAAACGGGTGATCGCATCCGATGTCAGACGGGGACCGATTGCGATAGCAAAACGGAATATTGAAGCAATGAACCTGTCGGATCAGATTGAGATTCGTATGGGTGACGGGCTTGATACAATTGTACCGGGCGAGGTAAATGCTGTTGTTCTGGCTGGAATGGGCGGTATGTTGATGATCGACATTCTGGAACGCGGCGAAGAGGTGGTCACACGTTGTGATCAGCTTGTGCTTCAACCACAGTCGGATATTGAAAAGGTCAGACGATATCTGGCAGAAAAAGGATATCATCTTGCAGATGAACAGATGCTGATCGATGCCGGAAAATATTATAACCTGTTGGATGTAAGGGTTCATGAGATGGTGCAGAAAGATGAATATGATTGTTCAAAGCTTGCTGATGACTGGTGCTATATGTATGGTGGAAGCCTGTTACGAAAGAAAGATCCGGTTTTACGGTCGTGGCTGGTAAAACGGCGGGATACAACGGCCGGGCTGATCAACAGCCTAAGTGGTAAGAATACGGAGAATGCGGCAAAACGGCTGAAGACAGTAAAAGCAGAACAAAAGACCATTTGTGCAGTTTTGAAGCAGGTATATGGCATAGATGGATGACAGAGATCGTGGATGATATGATCATCAGTGACCTTTGTTGACAGAAGGTTTTTGGAGGTTTATTAGAAATATGAGCGAAAAAGCGGTACATAACAGCGTGCTGACTTTAAAAGAGCTTGCAAAGAAATGGGCAGTCCGTGTAGGGGCTGATTCGGTTGAAAAGATCAATGAGATCGTAGAAGCAGGGAAAGGCACGGAATTGATCCTTGTATGTGAAGCCATGCAGCAGAATGCGATCTATGATATAGCCAGAAGTATCCGCAGAGAGAAAAAAAGGATTGTGATGATCGCAGGACCAAGCTCTGCCGGAAAGACGACATTTTCACACCGGCTTAGTATACAGCTTTGTGCACTTGGACTGCATCCGCATCCGATTGCAGTTGATAATTATTTTATCAATCGGGAAGATAATCCAAAGGATGAAAATGGAAATTATAATTTTGAATGTCTGGAAGCTTTGGATGTAGAATTACTGAATCATGATATGAATCAGTTGTTAAGCGGACAGACAGTTGAACTGCCGGAATTTGATTTTATGAATGGCAGAAGACTGTACAAAGGGGATGATTTGCGTATAGGGACTCAGGATGTTTTGATTCTGG
Organism: Coprococcus ammoniilyticus; assembly: GCF_025567345.1. NCBI lineage: Bacteria > Bacillati > Bacillota > Clostridia > Lachnospirales > Lachnospiraceae > Coprococcus > Coprococcus ammoniilyticus. Next base: position 390,753 of record NZ_JAOQJS010000003.1, on the reverse strand, counting down.
AGGGAATCCATTCACTGAATCCTAAAATGTCATATGCACTTTCAGATAAGGATAAATATAAAATCTATATCAGTCCATTGAATCAGCTTATGATTGGATCAGAGGATAAGATTTCTACACTGGACAGCCGGCTGATCCGCCGGATCGTCCGGGATAACCGAACCCGTGGCCATGACATAGAACGAACTCTTTCGATGTGGCAATCCGTCAGACAGGGAGAGGAACAGTATATATTCCCATATGAAGACAATGCGGATGTGATGTTTAATTCCGGATTGTTGTATGAATATTCTGTGCTGAAAAAACATATTGAACCACTGTTGATGGCAGTAGGAGAACCGTCTCCATATTATTCAGATGTTCTTCGATTAAAAGAGCTGACTGATCGCTTTCTTCCGTTGGAAGAAACCGTTGTACCACTAAACTCCATCTTACGCGAGTTTATCGGTGGAGGCTGTTTTAAAGTCTGAGGATGATTCTCACTTTGTATAAGTCAATGAACAGATAAATGGGCTGGCTATATATGTGTTCTGTGGAATACATATATAGCCAGCCCATTTATCGTCAGTATGATAAAAGCTGGACGATAAGCCGGGTTATGTCGAGAGTGATCATCTATCTAGGCTTTATGTTGCCATAAAGCTCAAGCGACCTACCTGAGACTTGACGGGCAGCCATTCGTCTCACAGCCGAAGCTGTTTTTTTGGTCTTGCTTCGAGTGGGGTTTACAGAGCCTGTTCTGTTACCAGAAGCAGCGGTGAGCTCTTACCTCGCCTTTCCACCCTTACCATATACATGGCGGTTTATTTCTGTTGCACTAGCCTGGGAGTTTCCTCCACCGGACGTTATCCGGCACCCTGCCCTGTGAAGCCCGGACTTTCCTCACCTGTCATATGACAGCCGCGATCACTTGTCCAGCTCATTACTTTTATAGCAGAATAGGGACGAAAAGTAAAGGGGAAAATATAGAAACAAAAACATGGTTTTCAAAACTACTTCTCGTGGTATAAAAAATGGTTGAAGTGAATGGAGATGGGTGTTATAATCTCTCTATAGAAGCCTGATAATAAGTATTATCAAAGATTTGATATAAGAGGGTGAATAATATGGAGAATAATTATCTGTTAAATAAAGATTATATCAGAATAAAAAACATGAATACGATCAGCTATGGTGGTAATCAGTCATGGTGCAAGAGCAAGAAGATGCAGAAGGTAGGCTGCGGAGTGATCGCACTGGCGGATATATCCATCTATCTTGCAGAACAGAATCCCGGACTTATGACAGATGCAATCCGCAAGATCAACAAGCCGAAGGGACTTTATAACAAAAATGATTACCTTGAATATGTGAAATGGTTCTATAAGCATTATGTATTTTTCCTGTGGTATAAAGGAATGACAGGCGTGACGATAATGAATACATTGAACCGTTATTTTATGCTGAATGATATTGGACTTCGTGCCAGATGGAGACTGTTTTTATCTGACGAGGAAATGATGAAACAGATCAGGCATTTAATCCGTAAAAATAAGCCGGTTGTATTATCAATTGGTCCGAATATACCAAATGTATTTGGAAATAAAGGAATCCATATGTATGTGGAAAAGGATGGGCGGATGCTTGCTTCCATGAAGAAAAATGTTCACAGCCATTTTGTTGTTGTGACAGGAGTAGAGGAAATAGCAGGTCATGAATACCTGATCGTTTCTTCATGGGGTAAGAAATACTACATCAGCTACGAAGAGTACCGTGATTATGTAAAACATTCCGGCGGAAGAATTACAAGCAGCATTCTGTACATCAAGGGGATGATCTGATACGGAAAATCTTTTTTTGTAATTTATGCGGATATTGTTATTTGTTAAAAATATGTACGGGGAATCTCCCTCAGACACGAACAACCACTATAAATGACTCGCTGTGGTTTCGATTCGTTGCACATGCCCGATTCGTAAATGCTCTTGCGCTAACTCGCCTTTGGCTCGAACAAGCGCCCGCATTTACTGGCAATGTGCATCTCATTTCGAAATCCTCGCTGATGTCATATTATAGTGGTTGTTTGTGTCTGAAGCAGATCCCCCCTGTGTGGTTTATCAAGAATAACAATATCTGCATAAAATTAAATTAAAAAGATTTTCTGTATTAGATCATTCTCTTTGGAAATCAATGTCAGACTGGATAGTTATTCATCTGTTGGTTAATGTATATTACATTATAATCATGTATTGCTACATAGTTATTTTCGGGTTAATGCCTGTAACTCGGTTTCTGTCAGTTCGCGGAATTCGCCGGGAGCGAGGGCTTCGTCCAATGCCAGACTACCCATGGACAGGCGTTTTAAGTAGGTGACTTTCATGCCGAGGACTTCAAAGGAGCGTTTGACCTGATGGTAACGTCCTTCGGTGATCGTCAGAAGAATTTCGGAGGTACTGGTATCAGGATTGGCGCTTTTTATGACCAGAGTGCCCGGCTTGGTTGGTTTATCATCTCCGATATCCAGACCGTCCTTGAATGCTTTGATATGTTCTTTTGTTACCAGCCCGTTGATACGGGCAAAATATGTTTTTGCAACATGCCTGGATGGGGATAAGAGATTATGGGACAGTTCTCCATCATCTGTGATGAGCAGCAGCCCTTCTGTATCGATATCCAGTCTGCCGACAGGAAACAGACTCTTTACCGGCACAGAATCTTTTAACAGATCCAGAACAGTTGTGTGCAGATTGTCATTGGTTGCGCTGACACAGCCTGCCGGTTTGTTCAGCATGTAATAGTGGTGTTTTTGATAGCCGATGATCGTTCCGTTATAAGAAATCAGGTCTGTATTTTCGTCAATCTTCTGTTCAGGGGATTTGCAGACAGTTCCATTTACCGATATCATTCCTTTTTTTATATATTGTTTTACCTGGGACCTGGAGCCGATGTTCTGATTTGCCAGAAATTTATCAATTCGCATAGTTGTTACCTGCCTTTTGTTCATTTGTTGAGTCTAAAACCATGCCCGCAGGCTGATGATTTTTCACCATTATAGCATGGATTTTTTTGTTGTTGTGGAACAAATTCAGTAAATTTCAGAATATTGCTCGTATTGCGCGAAAATGTTATAATAAATCTGTGATTATGACGGAAATGTTAAGCGTAAGGATACGAAGTGGTTTTACAGCAGATTATATAAAATAAACAAAAAAATCCCATATTTATTCACAGAAAATTAATACATTTTACTATAAAAAGTTGGAACTGGGGACATATGCGTATTGACATGAAATCAAAATTAGAGTATTATTTTTAACAGAAATGTAACATTTTGTCATGATTTTTAATAAATAGGTACGAAAAGATGAGAATTAACAGAAGAAATAATCGTTTTTCCCATATGAGGAGAGGCTTATTCAGTTATAGATACATGAAACGCAATCTGCTTGTAGCAGCAGCTACGATCGTTACGGCAGCAGGAATCGGACTCGTTGTTAAGTATGGGGAGGCGTTGGATCACAACCCTGCTTACCTGAACAGTCAGACCGTTCAGACTGCTGAAGTGGAGACAACCAGTGAAGAGGTTGCTTCTGTCGATACGACTGTACTTCAGAACAACAGTACAACCAAGAAGGCTGCACAGAAGAAGACAGTAGTAGCAAAAGCAGAAGAGAAGTCCGAATTTGATGGTAAATTTATCGCCAAGATTGACGATACATTAAATATCCGTGAGGAAGCATCGACGGATTCTGATATTGTTGGAAAGCTGTTTGATGGTAATGTAGGTGATGTTCTGGAAACAGATGGTGACTGGGTAAAAATTTCCTCCGGTGATGTAACGGGATATGTAAACAGTGATTATATTCTGACCGGTAAGGATGCAGAGACATATGCGGCAGATTATAAGAAAGTGCTTGGAACAGTAACGGATGATACCGTCCGTGTACGTGCAGAGAAGTCAACAGATTCTGATATTCTTGAGCTGGTAGCAAAGGATACGGTTCTTCCTGTAGAGGAACAGGATAAGGACTGGGTTCAGGTAACACTGGCAAATGATGTTACCGGGTACATAGCAGCAGATTATATCACAGTTGCAGAGTCTTATGAGTACGCAATGACAATCGATGATTATACAGCAATGGTTGATGCAGAGACACAGAAAACAACAGAAGTTGCATTGGCAGAAGAAGAGTCTGTATATGAAGAAGCATCAGAACCTGAGGTTATGTCAGTGGATGAATCGACAACGGAGGAGGTTGTTACAGAAGCACCAACGACAGAAGAAGTAACCACAGAGGCTCCGACAACGGAGGAAACTGTTACAGAAGCACCAACAACAGAGGAAACAACCACAGAAGCACCTTCTGCAGATCCTTCCCAGTATGATGATGCTTATCTGCTTGCCTGCCTGGTCAGCATGGAAGCTGGATATGAGCCATATGAAGGTCAGCTTGCAGTTGCAAATGTAGTTCTGAACCGTGTAAAGAGTGGTAGCTGGGGCAGTTCAATCTCATCTGTAATTTATGCACCAAATCAGTTTCCGATGGCAACCGGAAGTGTGATGCAGGGATATCTGCAGAACGGACCGCTGTCTACTGCACAGCAGGCTGCAGATGATGCATTAGCAGGAAATAATAATATTGGATCTTTTATGAGTTTCTTGAATGTGAATTATATTGATACGGATTCCTTATCCGATTATACGGTTATTGGAAATCATTGTTTTTATTAATAAGTGAATGGATGTAAGAGATATGTTGAGGCAGATGAATGTAAAAGATGATTATAACGATGCTCAGACAACTCAGAAGAACAGAAGGTACATGCATGGTATGATGTACCTTCTGTTGTTTCTGTTTTGTCTGGGCTTTTATATTGTAAATATGATAATAAACGGACAGTATCCATTTGGAAGCCGCAGCTTTCTGTATCAGGATGCATATGATCAGTATACAGGAATGCTGCAGATCTTTCTGGAATGGCTGCATTCTGGGAATAAAGGTACCTTTTTGTGGGATCACGGTCTGGGAATGGACATGCTTTTAAATATGTTTTATTACTGTATGAGTCCGTTTAATATTATAGCAGTAATATGCGGCTCCGGACATGTGGAGTTGGCAATGGTTATTATGATCGTTGTCAAAGCTTCTCTGCTTGCTCCTTCGGGACTGTATTTTTTCAGACGTACAGAGTTGAAACGGTATGCAGATGAAGAAACCGGTCGTGGCTGGCAGACAGCAGTTGAAATTGTTTTGTCTCTGTCGTATGCACTGTGCGGATTTGTGCTGGTATATGAGCACAATGTGATCTGGCTGGATGGGCTGATCCTTGTACCGTTTCTTGCGATCGCAGTAGAACGGATGGCTGCCGGTAAGGGAAAGATTGCTTATACAGTGCTGCTTGCGGTTGGATTTATCGTGAATTTTTATTTTGCCTTTTATCTGTGCCTGTTTATCGTGCTGTATTTCCTGTTACAGGACTGGAAAACTCTTCGTGAATTTGGCAGGGGGATTCTACGGTTTCTGATCTGGTCAGTTGTTGCAGGGCTGATCGCAGGTGCGGTACTGGTTCCTGCCTTTTATGCAGTGCTGCATTTGTCCGGAGCAGGAAGCATGGATGATAAGCTGCCGTGGTATCAGCTTGGTAATATCGGTAATTTTATCAATTCATTTTATCCGTTGAATAAGGTGACGACAGGCAATCTGTTTAATCATAATAATTATTGCGGCACACTGATTGTATTACTGGTGATCCTAGTGTTCTTTATGAAGAAGATAGAATGGAACCGGAAGCTCCGGTATCTGACAGTTCTGATATTTCTTGCACTTGCAATGAATCAGGCAGGACTGAATTATGTGCTTCATGGATTCGTAGTTACACACGGTATGGGAAATCGTTTTGCATTTATCTGGACGTTTTTACTGTTGAGCGTAGCTTATGTATGTCTGTTGAACATAAGGAAAATACGGATGTGGCAGGCGGGAGTGGCATTTGGAAGCTGTCTTGTATTGTTCCTGTTGGAGCTGTTCTTCAATCGCGAAGAAACAAATCCCAATTCCTATGTGGCGGTACTCTTATTTATCGTTGCTTATTTTGGTTTGTTTGTCTTTGCACTCCGGAAAAGCATCAAATGGAAGACCTTTTATATATGGGTGGTCAGCCTTTGGATCATAGAGCTGGTGTTAAATGGCAGCTATGTACTGAGTGCAAAAGGAAATAACAGAAGTCTTACAGATGATATAAAACAGACATCCAGGGAAACGGCATATGCAGAATGTGATCTGGAAGCCGGAGAACGTAAGACGGCATTGTATTCCTATGATTATCTGCAGTTATCAAATACAAACTGCTATTCCTCCATGGCAAATGGTTCTGCCATTGATTCCTTTGCTAGTCTTGGATTGTCACATTATCAGAATATAGAGTATACCTACAGAAGAACGACTCCGGTTACAGCACTGATGTATAATGTCCGGTATATTATGACAAATGAATTGGGAGCAGCAGGTGGATATCATATGGTGGCAGCACCGGATGGAACATATGGATATCTGTATGAGGCGGATGCTCTTGCAGGGATGGGTTTCCTTCTGGATGAGGACATTCTGAACTGGAGTGGAGAGAAGAGTGCAGCCGAAAATCAGAATGAACTGGTAATGCTTGGAATGGGTCAGCCGGAGCTTTCAGATCTGTTTGAGAAGAAGACTCTTACAGATGATATGATCTCATTTACCGGCCTGGATGCAGCAAAGCAGGGCGATGGTGTCTATGCTTATACAGCTCAGGCGGATATTGCAACCTCCATGATCGTTTCCTATAAAGCAGAACAGGCAGAGGATCTGTATGTAGAGTGTTCGGACACAAGACTGCAGGGTGTTGATGTTTATGTGAATGATCAGCAGGTTGTGAGTTCGGTTTATCCGGAATCAGCAGGCATGATACATATTGGAAATGTAAATGCCGGAGATGAGGTTAAGCTGCGGTTTGCTACGGCTGCTGTTAGGAATGAGTCGGGCATAAAGACAGTTGCCTTGTATGCGATAAATGAGGAAACGGTTCAGGCATTTAAAGAGTATGTGTTAAAGAATATAATGGAATTTGATGGGTATGATGGCAATTGCTTAAATGGGCATATAACAGCGGACAAGGCTGGAATCCTGTATTTGGCGGTTCCGTACAATGAAGGCTTTATGGCTGTTGTAGATGGGAAAAAGGTAGCTCCTGTAAAGATCGGAACCGGCATGATGGGCGTTCCGGTAGAAGCGGGGGAACATGTGATTACACTGACCTATCATACACCATATCTGATGGCGGGCATATGTCTGTCTGTGATTGGAATATTAATATTGGCAGGATATTTGATTATCCGTCGAAAAAAATCATCCGATAAATAATGGACATAAATTATTTGTTTATAAAATGCAGATTTTAAAAACAGATCATAATAAATTCTTATAATAAAAACAGGCAACCTGAGTGCGGTCGCGCAGGTCAAGCTTCATAAGGATATTACTGAGATAATTGCGGACGGTTCCTTCCGAGAGGAAGAGCTGCTCTGCAATTTCTTTGTTATTCAGACCATCGGCAATCAGCCGGATCAGTTCAAATTCTTTTTCTGTCAGATTGTAGGACGGATAATCAAAACGATCTTCAGCCTGTAACAGGGTAGGGATCTTGTTCATGATTTCATTTCCAAAGACAGTTTGTCCGTTGTGTACAGCAGTGATCGCAGATGCAACTGTCTCGAAATCTTGTTTTAAGATGTATCCCTTTGCGCCGGTCCGGATGGCTTTGATGATATAGTCATCATCGGCGAAGGTAGTAAGTAACAGAATCTTTGCGTCAGGGTGCCCGGTGATGATCTCTTTCGATGCGGTCAGACCATCCATGCCCTCCATACGAATATCCATTAACAGAACATCGGGGATGTAAGTATCGTACAGGGAGATGGCGTCGTGACCATTTGCTCCGGTCGCAAGTACGGTAATATCTGAGTAGGATTCTAAGATGATCTTTAATGATGCGCTGACAAATGCATCATCATCAACAATTATAATATTCATGCAGTTCTATCTCCTTTTTGTGTATGCTTTGGAATACTGACAAACAGGCGGAATCCGGAATTGGTTGTGATCTGTAAAGTACCGGATAAGGATTGGACTCGTTCCCGGATGTTGGTAAGTCCGATACCAGGGGTGTCTGTAAGGTGAATGTCTGTTCCGTTGTCATGAATCGTCAACTGATAGAACCCCGGATGTTCCCGGATCAGAATCGAGAGCTGATCGCCGTTACTGTGCTTTACAGCATTTGTGATCGCTTCTTTGGCAATACTGATAAGACAGTACTTGATATCCTTTGGAACAATGTTGCTCATATCATATTCAAATGAAGTATGAAAGCCTGTTATATCATTTAACATATCCTGAATGGCAGCTTTCGTATCAATGGATTCATCGTGAAGGTCGTGGACACTTGATCGTATACTGTTCATGGCAGTATCCAGCGTAGTGCGGAGATCAGAAAGCGGATTTGCAAGGATCGGTTCTTTGTTGATCGTCTGGATCGCACCAACCTGGAGAATGGATCTGGTGAGCATGTGACCGACATTATCATGGATTTCTCTGGCAATACGATTTCTCTCTTTCAGGGTTGCAGTATAGATCCTGTTATCCTGTTCCTTCCGGATCATACGGATTCGTTCTTTTGCCAGAAGTTCATTTGTCTCCGATGTATCTGTAAGGTGCTTCATCTGTTGATGAAGGGTGGCAAGCTCTGTGGTCAGATATCCGTATAACATGCTGCACAGACAGAGAACACATATTAAAAGAAGTGTTTCTACAGAAAATTTTGTTGTAGCCAGAATGATAGCAAGGATCCCGATGGGAGCAGTATAACGGACTGGCCGTCTGCTCAGATAGAAGCAGAAAAGCGGAAGAAATACAACAAGTTCAGGAATCATACAGCACAGAATAAATATGCCTGCATGGATAAGAGTCAGAGCTGCAGGTGAGAGTCTGTCGGCAATCAGTATTGTGCCAAAGGCAAGGATGATCGCAAGCAGGATATATATTACGCTGTGCGTGGATATCGAAAAAGTGTGAATACACATAATACAGCATATTACAAATATAAGCAGTCGTGTCAGGATTTGCTTCATAACTTCCCCTTGTATATAGACAGGTCACGCGGATGTCAGGTAATTGCGTGAACCGGATCGGATTCATAAGTGACGATATTAGTATACCTGTTGAAAAATACAGCGTCAATTGACTAAATATGAAAAACTCCGGATTTTAAAAGAATGTGACAAATGTCATATTATGGATGTGAAGATTGGCACTGAACAGAATTATCCTGGTATGATAGAATGACAGCATAACATGGAACATATGCGATGGGTTTCAGACGCGATGCCGGAAGAAACAATAGCATCCGAATAGAAAATGAATGAGGAGACAGTTATGGAATATGCGATTGAAGTAAAAGATCTGGTGAAACGATATAAAGATTTTGTAGCATTATCACACTTTGATCTGGAGGTGAAAGAGGGCGAGATCTTCGGCCTGCTTGGACCGAATGGGTCGGGCAAGACGACGACGATCAACTGTATCTTGTCACTGCTTACATACGATCAGGGCGATGTCCGGGTATTTGGTAAGAAGATGACATCGACGAGTTATGATCTGAAACGAGAGATCGGTGTTGTAATGCAGAATGTGGCTGTATTTGATGAAATGACGGTATATGAGAATATCGATTATTTCTGTGGGCTGTATATCAGGGATAAAGAGACAAGAAAACAGTATGTAGAGGATGCCATTGCATTTGTCGAGCTTCAGGACTATAAGAAGTTCCTGCCGAAAAAGCTGTCAGGAGGACTTCTCAGACGATTAAATATTGCATGTGGAATTGCACACAAACCAAAGCTGATCTTTTTTGATGAACCGACGGTGGCGGTAGATCCACAGAGCAGGAACAAGATCTTAGAGGGAATTGTCGAGCTTAATAAGAAAGGCGCAACGATCATTTACACTTCTCATTACATGGAAGAGGTAGAACAGATCTGTAGCCGTATATTGATCATGGATAAAGGCCAAAAGGTCGCTCTTGGCACGAAGGAAGAATTGAAAAAAATGATAAAGAAGACGGAGAGTATCTTCATAGAAGCTCCGGCACTGACAGATGAACAACTGCTGGAGCTGAAACAGCTTCCGCATGTGTATGACAGTTCATATCAGGATGGAATGCTGAAACTGGTCTACTCCGGTGGAAATCATAATCTGATCCGGATTATGGAATATATGAAGGAGCATGCGGTATTATTTGGAAAAGTATATACCGAGCTTCCGAGTCTGAACGATGTGTTTCTTGAGATCACCGGAAAGACGCTTCGGGATTAGGAGGGGTGGATATGTTTTGGCATAATTTTAAATATGCAGGTAAAATGCTGATAAAAGGAAAAGATACACTGTTCTGGACGATATTGTTTCCGATCGCATTATTCACATTCATGTACATGGCATTTGGAAATATCATGGAAAAGGATGAAATGTTTAAAGATATCCCGGTTGCGGTTGTGAGGGATGGCGAGAACGATACAGCACTTATGATGGTGCTGTCTACGCTCTCCATGGACGGCGAAGATAAACGGATCGACATGGAGGTGCTCAACGAGAAAGAAGCACTTCAAAAGTTAAATGATGAAGAAGTGACCGGTGTGATCTATACATCGGATGCGAGCCTGACAGTGAGGCAGAGTGACATCAAGGAGTCGATACTGGAATCAATCCTGAATCAGTATAAGCAGATGGAACAGATGTATCTGAATCTGATGCAGAAGGATCCGGAGGCTGCATCGGAGATCATTCAGAAGGCAGTGCAGAGCGATGCGGTATATTATGAAGAGATTTCCACAACGGACGGATGTCAGAATGAGTATTATAATTATTTCTATGCAGTGCTTGCTATGAGTTGCCTGTTTTCTTCCTTTGCCGGAATCACAAGAATGCATAAGCTGCAGGCAAATGAAAGCGCACTTGGAATGCGTCGTTGTCTGTCACCGAATCCTAAACTTGTGATTGTTCTGGCGGAGTATCTGGCATTACTGCTGGTTCAGTTTGCAGCTGAGGTTATCACTGTAATCTATATGCGGCTGTTCGGTGTACAGTTTGGAATAAAATATCCGGCTATTTTACTGGTACTCTTTATTGCATGTAATATCGGTATTGCCGGGGGAATGCTGCTTGGTACCTGGTCAAAATGCTCATATGGAGGAAAAATTGGAATTGCGGTAGCGGCCAGCCTGATCTTCTCTTTTATGGCGGATCTGATGGTACATGGAATCAAAAACAGTATTGAAGATAAACTTCCGATTCTGAACCGGGTTAATCCGGCAGTGTTGGTAACGGACTGTCTCTATGCGCTCAATGTATACGATAATTACGATCGGTATTTCAGAAATATTCTGATCTTAACCGGTATGGCTGTCTGTCTGCTTGGAGCGAGTATTCTGGTCTTAAGGAGGAATAAATATGCAAGTGTTTAAATCCTATTTTAAAATCTTAAATAAGAAAAAAGGCTCAATGTTGATGTATATTGGGATCTTTGCAGGCATTATATTTGGATTTATATTGCCGAATTCCGGTAAAACAGAAGATGAATATAAAAGCATGAAGTGTAAATTTGCCTGGTTCGATTATGATCATACGGAAGAAAGTGAAGAACTGTTTTCGTATCTGGATCATGCACATAAACATGCTGAATTAAAAACAGATACGACGGAAGCGATGCAGGACAGTTTGTTTAACCGGGATACAGACTGTATCGTCCGCATTAAAAAAGGTTATGCGGATCATCTGGATAAGGAAGATCTGTCCGATTATATCGAGATCGTTGCAATTCCGAACCGGAGCAAGGTGGAACTGTTTGAATCAGATGTAAATAAATATATCTCTTATCTGAATGCATATTTTGCAGCCGGATATGATCGGGCAGAGGCAGCAGCTCAGGTGGATGAATTGTTTCAGACTAGAACGAACGTAACGATGACAACGGAAGACCATGGCGGAAAACATAGTACGAGATACACATTTTTCAGTTATCTGGGATGGATACTTGTGGTTATGATGATCGAGGGTGTAAGTCCGGTATTGATCGTTTACGACAAAAAAGAATTAAGAGAACGGGTCGCAAGCTCGGCATATAAATATTCCAATATGACAAAAGAGATTCTTCTCGGAACAATCGTGACGGGATTTCTTGGATGCGCAGTATTTGCAGTTGGAGGATGCCTTGTATTCAGAAAAGAAATGTTTACGGTAGCAGGACTTGGGAATCTGCTAAATATGGTCTGCTACATGTTTGTAGCCATGGCACTTGCATTTCTTGCAAGTAAGATTGTCCGAAACGAGGAAGGTTTCAGTATGATCGGCAATATAGTGTCTCTTGGTATGGCATTCCTGTCCGGCATCTTTGTTCCAGTGGAATTTCTCGGAGCAGGAGTCATTAAGCTGGCGCATTTTCTTCCGGCTTACTGGTATGTCAGAGTCGTTGATCTTCTGGACTATGAGGCGAAGATACCATCGGAAGCATTTGTATATATGGGGATCGAGCTGCTCTTTTCAGCCGCCATCATCACGATCGCAATCGTGGTCGACCGTGCAAAAAACCACCGTTTGGTGGCGTGAAAAGAAAAAATTAAGCCCATATATCTAATTCCTATTTTTAGAATAAAACGACAAGCAATTTTTATTTAAAACAGAAAAAATTCCGTAGATGAAAAAACTACCGTGCAACAATCATATTCCACACTGGTATGTAGCAAGGTTGTTTGATTATTGAGACAAAATGGAAGATGCATTACTGTTATGAAGCAAGCCTTTTTCAACGCCGGTTCTTAGTGAATCGCCATAGGCGAGGAGCTTAGCACCGTTGCGTTGAAATAGAGTGCAAACGACTTGCAGAATAATATGTAATGCATCTTCCATTTTTATTTAATCATTTAGGATATAACCTTGCGTAATACCTTGTGTGTGGTGTGATGTTGCACGGTAGTTTATCATTTATGGAATTTTTCGTCCTAAAAATTATTTGTCGTTGTTTTTGTTCTTCTCGTTCATCATTGCGCGGACTTTCATGGACAGGCCGAACAGGTTGATGAATCCGGTTGCATCCTTATGGTCGTACAGCTCACCGGTAGTGAAGCTTGCAAGACTCTCAGAATACAGAGAATATGGAGAAGTTGTTCCGGCTTTGATGATATTTCCCTTGTACAGTCTCATCTTAACCTGACCGGTAACTGTCTCCTGTGTCTTTTCAACAAATGCCTGAAGAGCTTCACGAAGAGGGCAGAACCACTTTCCTTCGTATACAAGATCGGCAAACTTGGTTGCTACGAGCTTCTTGTATGCAAGTGTTTCACGATCCAGAGTCAGCTCCTCTAACTGCTTGTGAGCTTCCATCAGAATTGTTCCGCCGGGAGTCTCATAAACACCACGGGACTTCATGCCGACAACACGGTTCTCAACGATATCGATAATACCGATACCATGTTTGCCGCCTAAACGGTTTAATTCACGAATGATATCAGAAACTTTCATCTTTGTACCATTAATAGCAGTTGGGATACCCTTTTCAAAATCAAGTGTCAGATATTCATCCTCATCCGGTGCCTTTTCAGGGGTAACACCGAGAACCAGAAGATCATCGTAGTTTGGTTCGTTTGCAGGATTCTCCAGTTCCAGACCTTCATGGCTGATGTGCCAGATATTACGGTCACGGCTGTAAGAATGAGCAGCATCAAATGGAAGATTAATACCATGTGCCTGACAGTATGCGATCTCCGCATCACGGGAATCCAGCTTCCATTCCGGCTGTCTCCATACAGCGATAACCTTGATGTCAGGAGCAAGAGCCTTAATTGAAAGCTCAAATCTTAACTGGTCATTTCCTTTTCCTGTTGCGCCGTGACAGATCGCAACAGCGCCTTCCTTACGAGCAACCTCAACTAATTTCTTAGCGATCAGAGGTCTTGCGAAAGAAGTACCGAGTAAATATTTATTCTCATATACAGCATCTGCCTGAACAGTTGGCATGATGTATTCATCACATAATTCATCAACAACATCCAGAATGTATAACTTGGAAGCTCCTGAATATTTTGCTCTTTCATCCAGTCCTTCCAGCTCACTTTCCTGTCCTACGTCGATGCAGGCGCAGATAACATCGTAATCATAAGTTTCTTTTAACCAAGGGATGATAGCTGTTGTATCAAGACCGCCTGAGTATGCAAGAACAACTTTGTCTTTTGCCATTTCTAAATCCTCCTTAAATTCATAAAGTTTTACCTGCAAATAAATATATAACGGTAATGAATATTATGCAAGTATTTTTGGAAAATGCTGGTCTGAAAATCGTACTTTGAAAGGAATATTGGTTGTAAATTGTACTTTTTTATTGTATCATATAAATAATAATGTCGTAAAATAAGTTGCAGAGAGGATGTCTTTATTTATATGGATAAGAAGACTACACAATTCGATCAACGTCTATCCGAATATCGGGACAGACTGTTACAACGGAATAAGGAAATGACGACTGACGATGATGACCGGATCGATGCGATCATCAATGGAAGTGCAGATACAGAGGAAATGGAGGCTCCTGCGGGTATGAATGAGATACAGGAGCAGTCGGAGACATCGGAGAAGGAAGATACACAGAGAGCGCCGGAACCGGTGTCGGAATCGTATAAAGAGTATGCGGACAAGCTGGAATCTGTATTACAGGAAGTCGGCGTATCAAAGAAACCGGAAAAAAAGGAAGAAAACAAAAAAGAAGAGAAGAAAATCGAAAAGAAAGCTGAAAAGAAAAATGATATTGAAGCTGCTGCAGAACGGGAACGGAAACGGCTGGCAAGAAAGAATGCAGGACTTGACAAAGAAGAGACTTTGGAACTGACAGAAGAGCCGGAACCGGAAGAACCTGATTATGATGATGACTCTTCGGATGATTTTATGGAAGAAGATGGCGGACGCACATCAGCAGCCAAGGAGAATCTTCAGAATATATTGTTTGGCGCTGGCCGGGCATTTCAGAATCTGAAAAAGGAACAGGAAGAGAAAGAGGATAAGGACAGGGAACGGAAACAATCTGGAACTGTATCGGTTGTTAATCGTTGGCTGATTGTTGGAGTTGTCCTTTTGATTGTCTTTATCGTGCTGACGATAAGTTATATTGGAGCAAACAAATCATACAAATATAACCAGATGGATATCCGTCCGATTGCGGAATCAGACCTGACAGTGAATGATGGCGTGGAAGATGCGACGAAAGGATATACAACGATCGCATTGTATGGTGTGGATTCCAGAGACGCCAACCTGAATACAGGAACCAACAGTGATACGATCCTTCTTGTCAGTATCAATAATGACACAAAGGAAGTAAAGCTGGTATCCGTGTACAGAGATACATTGTTTGAGCTCCAGGGTGAGACACCGGTTACACAGAAGGTAAATTACGCATATCAGTTGGGCGGAGCATTAATGTCCATTAACACACTGAACACGAATCTGGATCTGAAGATCACAGATTATATAACGGTAGATTTTAATGCGATGTCAAGCATCATCAATGCACTTGGTGGTGTGGAGATAACGATTGAAGAGGAAGAAGTCAACAGCCTGAATAAGAATCTGGCAGAACAGATCGCAATATCAGGAGAATACTCCAATGGTGTTCATTCTGCGGGGAAACAGCTCCTGAATGGTCAGCAGGCAGTAGCCTATACCAGGATCCGGAGCAATGCAAAGGGTGATATTACCAGAACCGAACGACAGAGAATCGTTCTGTTAGAGCTGATCAGCAAGCTTGGAAATGCAGGAAGCGATACGATCCGTAATCTGCTGGATGTATCCTTTAGCTGTATCTCTACCAGTCTTACAAAGACAGAGGCGGAGAAATTTGTGAAGGATGCTGCTTCCTACAAGATCACAGGCAATACGGGCTTCCCATTCGCCTACAGCTTCGCATCCCTTGAGGATAAGGGCAGCGTGATCGTGCCTGCAGATATGGCGGCAAATGTAACAGCACTTCATGCATGGCTGTATGGAGACAGTGGATATTCGGTATCGACAACGGCGGCTGCGATCAGCAAAACAATCGCTGATGAAACCGGCGTGGCATCAGCAGGCAGCATTGATATCGAGCAGGCAGTCAGTGAAGTGACGGAGTCTGCCTCAGAAACCGGAAACGGCACAGAAGAAGATTCATCGGATGTGAAGACGATCACAACACCTCCGGAGGGTATGATAGAAAATGAATAGTCGGCAGATGCCGGGTAAATAGATTCAGACAGAGAACCTGAGAACTGTATCCGATGCGGTTTTCAGGTTCTTTTTCACAAGAACGAAGAAAGACAGGTATCATGCATATGAGAAAACGATGGTGGATAGCCGGTATCCTGACTGTTGTTCTGACAGCAGGATTTGGGACTGGAAATGGTAACCAACAACTGAATATGGCAGGGCAGGATGGAATCACCCATGTATATGCGGCAGAGTGTCCGGATGAAAAAACAGAGATCATTCCGTTTCGTGGAAGAGAAAGTTATATCCTGTCAGAGTGGGAACTGGAAACAGAAGGTAAGCTGGAGCAGGCAGCTATGGTAAAACAGTACATATCTACGATGACACTGCGGGAGAAGGTGTGCCAGATGATCATTGCCGATCCGGAAAATCTGGTTACAACACATGATGTCACAAAAGTGGATGCGGAAATGAAGCAGGCACTTGCAGACTATCCGGTAGGCGGGATCATGCTAAAGTCCAGAAATATCGAAAACAAAAAGCAATTAAAGAAACTGCTTAAAAATTTGCAGAAGCAATCGGAGATCGCATTATTCCTTGCGGTTGATGAAGAAGGCGGAAAGGTCAGCCGGGTACTGTCGAACCTCGGAAACCGGGAAGGCGGGACGATCGATCCGATGTATGAATATAAGGATGATGGTACGGATACGGCATTTGAAAATGCGAGGGAGCTTGGGAGCAATCTGGCATATTATGGGTTTAATCTGGATTTTGCACCGGTGGCTGATGTGTGGTCGAATCCTAAGAATACCGTGATCGGAAAACGGGCATACAGTGATGATTATGAACAGGCGGCGGAGCTGATTCCGTATGCAGTGGAGGGCTTTCATGCCGGCGGCGTGATGTGTACCCTGAAGCATTTTCCGGGACACGGGGATACCGTTGAGGATTCCCATTATGGAACGGCGTATGTAAGGGCAACGCTGAAAGAACTGGAAACGCAGGAGTTTGTTCCGTTTCGGGCAGGAATCCGGGCAGGGGCCGATTGTGTTATGATCGGACATCTGGTAGTACCTGACATATCAGATCAGCCGGCGGATCTCTCGGAAACACTGGTTACAGGCTGTCTGCGAAACGAGCTGGCCTTTCATGGATTGATCATCACAGACTCCTTTCAGATGGAAGCAATCACGGATCATTATGAACCGGGAGAAGCTGCGGTGCTGGCAATCCGGGCAGGTGTGGATCTGATCCTTGAACCGGAAGATCTTGGGGAAACGGTTGAAGGGATTCTGACTGCGTCAGACAAGGGAGAACTGACTGAGAAGCGGATCGATGAAAGCGTGGAACGGATACTGATGGCAAAACAGGTAAATGGAATCCAGATAGATCGTAAAATTAAGAAACAATAGTAACACAATTCAAAAATATGATAGAAAACGATGAAAACATCAAAAAGAAAATTATGAGTAAAAATACAATTCATGGGAATGAAATCACTTGAATTGTATTTTTTAATATATAAATATAGTGATTTGTAAATACAAAATACTTTAAAAAATTAAGTTTGCAAACTATCTGACAATTTGACGAAAAAAGTTATTTACAAACGGAAAAAAAGATAGTATGATTACAAATCATAAAAAGCACAGAGCTGTATTTGAGAAATACTATCAGATAATCGGGCAGTAGGATCTCAACAGGCACTGACAATAAGTTGGAAAGGAAAACGAGCATGGAAGATAACAGAAACGTAGCAAATCCAGGGTTATACCGTGAAGAATATGAACATGATAACTGTGGTATCGGTGCCGTTGTGAATATCAAGGGCATTAAGACACATGAGACCGTAAATAATGCGTTAAAGATTGTTGAAAATCTGGAACACAGAGCAGGAAAAGATGCAGAAGGAAAAACCGGTGACGGTGTAGGTATCCTTCTTCAGATCTCACACAAATTTTTCAGAAAAACCGTTGCAGAACTTGGATATGATCTGGGTAAGGAACGGGATTATGGTGTTGGTATGTTTTTCTTTCCACAGGATGAATTGTCAAGAAAACAGGCAATGAAGATGTTTGAGGTTATTGTCGAGAAAGAAGGACTGGAGTTTTTATGCTGGAGAATGGTTCCGACGACTCCGGGTATCCTCGGTAAGAAAGCTATTGATGTTATGCCATGTATCATGCAGGCGTTTATCAAGAGACCGGCAACCGTAAAAGCAGGACTTGATTTTGACCGGAAGCTGTATTTTGTCAGAAGAATATTTGAAGAAAGTAACGATGATACCTATGTGCCATCACTTTCCAGCAAGACGATCGTATATAAAGGTATGTTCTTAGTTGGAGAGCTTCGTAAGTTCTATAACGACCTTCAGGATCCGGATTATGAATCAGCAATCGGACTTGTACATTCAAGATTCTCAACGAATACAACGCCTAGCTGGCTTCGTGCACATCCATACCGTTATCTTTGTCACAATGGTGAGATCAATACGATCCGTGGAAATGAAGATAAGATGATCGCCAGAGAAGAGACAATGGAATCCACGATCATGCAGGATGAGATGTACAAGGTTATGCCGGTACTTGATCCAAATGGTTCCGATTCCGCAAGATTGGATAACTGTTTGGAGTTCCTGGTATTAAATGGCATTCCACTTCCACTTGCCGTTATGATCACCATTCCGGAGCCTTGGGAGAATGACCGATTTATGAGTCAGGAGAAAAAGGACTTCTATCAGTATTATGCAACTATGATGGAACCTTGGGACGGACCTGCATCGATCCTGTTCACAGACGGAGATATCATGGGTGCAGTGCTCGACCGTAACGGACTCAGACCTTCCAGATATTATATAACAGATGATGATTACCTGATCCTTTCCTCAGAGGTTGGTGTATTAGAGGTCGATCCGTCAAAGATCGTTAAGAAGGATCGTTTAAGACCGGGACGTATGCTTTTAGTTGATACGGTAAACGGCCGTCTGATCTCTGATGATGAGATCAAAGAAAAATATGCAAAAGCAAAACCATATGGTGAATGGCTCGACAGTAATCTGGTCAAGTTAAATGACCTGAAGATCCCGAACATCCGTGTAGAGGAATATACCGATGAAGAACGGGCAAAGCTTCAGAAAGCATTTGGTTATACATTTGAGGACTTTAAGAATACGATCTATCCAATGGCTGAAAAAGGTGCAGAAGCGATCAGCGCAATGGGAACGGATACTCCGCTTGCTGTACTTTCAAACAGTGACAAGCCATTGTTTAACTATTTCAAACAGTTATTTGCTCAGGTAACGAATCCTCCGATTGATGCGATCCGTGAGGAGATCGTTACATCAACTTCCGTATATCTTGGAAAGGATGGCAACATTCTGGAAGAGAAGCCGGAAAACTGTCATGTATTAAAGATCCATAATCCAATCCTTACAAATACTGATATTTTAAAGATCAAGAACATGAAGGTAGAAGGATTGAAGGTCGGCGTTCTTCCAATCCTTTACTATAAGAATACATCACTGGAAAAAGCATTGGATCGACTGTTTGTAGAAGCAGATAAGCTGTACCGTGACGGTGTAAATATCCTGATCCTGTCAGACCGTGGTGTCGATGAAACACATGTTGCGATTCCTTCCTTATTAGCAGTTTCGGCTATGCAGAAGCATCTGGTAAGAACCAAGAAGAGAACTTCGGTTGCGATCATTCTGGAGAGTGCCGATCCTAGAAATGTGCATCATTTTGCAACCCTGCTTGGTTACGGTGCCTGTGCTGTCAACCCATATCTGGCAATTGAGACGATCAAACAGATGGTAGACAGTCATCTGTTAAATAAGGATTTCAATGCGGCTGTCGATGATTACAATGCAGCGATCATGCATGGCATCGTAAAGATCGCATCCAAGATGGGTGTATCAACGATCCAGTCTTACATGGGATCCCAGATCTTTGAATGTATCGGACTTTCCAAAGAGGTCGTTGATAAATATTTCACAAATACAGTAAGCTGCGTAGGCGGTTCCGGTATCAAGGAGATCGAGAAGACAGTGGATGCCCTTCATTCATCTGCATTTGATCCGCTTGGCCTGGATACTAATCTTGCACTGACAAGCATCGGTGCACATAAGTTCAGAAGCGGTAAGGAAGAGCATCTGTATAATCCACAGACGATCTACCTGCTGCAGCAGGCGACCAGAAGAGGAGATTACAGCCTGTTCAAGCAATATACCGCATGTCTGGAAGATGAGACAAAACCATTCCATCTGAGAGGACTGATGGAATTCAAATATGCTGAGAATCCAATTCCGCTGGAAGAGGTAGAACCGGTAGAATCCATTGTAAAACGTTTCAAGACCGGAGCAATGAGTTATGGTTCCATTTCACAGGAAGCACATGAATGTATGGCGATCGCAATGAATACGATCGGTGGTAAATCCAATTCCGGTGAAGGTGGAGAGTCGATCGACCGATTAACAATAGGAAAAGACGGTAAGAACCGTTGCTCCGCGATCAAGCAGGTAGCATCTGGACGATTCGGTGTTACATCCAGATATCTGGTCAGCGCAAAAGAGATCCAGATCAAGATGGCACAGGGCGCAAAGCCGGGTGAAGGTGGACATCTTCCTGGTGGAAAGGTATATCCATGGATCGCAAAGACTCGGTTATCTACTCCGGGTGTCAGCCTGATCTCACCACCACCGCATCATGATATTTATTCGATCGAGGATCTGGCACAGTTGATCTACGATTGCAAGAATGCAAACCGTGATGCAAGAATCTCTGTAAAACTGGTATCAGAAGCCGGTGTTGGTACAGTTGCAGCTGGTGTTGCAAAGGCAGGAGCACAGGTTATCCTCATCTCCGGTTACGATGGTGGTACCGGTGCAGCACCAAATAACTCCATTCATTATGCAGGACTTCCTTGGGAGCTTGGTCTGGCAGAGACACACCAGACACTGATCAGGAATGATCTTCGTAACAAGGTTATCCTTGAAACCGATGGTAAGCTGATGACCGGACGTGATGTTGCAATCGCAGCCATGCTTGGTGCAGAGGAATTCGGATTTGCAACAGCTCCGCTGGTAACCATGGGCTGTGTAATGATGCGGGTATGTAATCTGGATACCTGTCCGGTTGGTATCGCTACACAGAATCCGGAGCTTCGTAAGAGATTCAAAGGCAAACCGGAATATGTCATCAACTTTATGAAATTTATTGCAGAGGAGCTTCGTGAATATATGTCGAAGCTTGGTGTCAGAACGGTGGATGAACTGGTAGGACGTTCCGATTTGTTATATGCAGGAAAGGGAGCAGAGGACAGAAATGTTGATCTGTCACTGATCATCAATAATCCATATATTGACGCACCTCAGAATAAGATCAAATATAACGAGAAGCATCCATATGACTTCCAGCTTGAAAAGACGATCGATATGCGTGTTCTGTTAAAGAAACTCGGACCTGCTCTTGAAAAGGGACAGAAGAAGAGTATCGAGATCGATGTTGTGAATACCGATCGTTCCGTTGGTACGATCTTCGGATCAGAGATCACAAAGCGCTATGGAGATACCTTGGAGGATGATTCTTACCTTGTAAAATGTAATGGCGCAGGTGGACAGAGCTTTGGTGCATTTGTACCAAAGGGACTTACCTTAGAGCTTGTCGGAGACAGCAATGACTACTTCGGAAAAGGACTTTCCGGTGGTAAGCTGATCGTATATCCGCCACGTTCCGCAAAATTTGTCCATGAAGACAATATTATTATCGGTAATGTAGCACTTTACGGAGCAACCAGTGGCAAGGCATATATCAACGGCGTTGCCGGTGAGCGATTTGCAGTTCGTAACTCCGGAGCAACCGCAGTTGTTGAAGGTGTCGGCGATCATGGTTGTGAATATATGACAGGTGGTAAGGTGGTAGTCCTTGGACGCACCGGAAAGAACTTTGCAGCCGGCATGAGTGGTGGTATCGCATATGTTCTTGATATGGAGAATGACCTGTATAAGCGTCTGAATAAGGAAATGATCCATGTGGAAGCAGTATCCGACAAATATGAGATCGGTGAACTGAAGCAGATGATCATGGATCATGTAAATTATACAAATTCAGAGATTGGAAAACGAATCCTGGATAAGTTTAATGAGTATCTTCCAAAATTCAAGAAGATCATTCCAAAGGATTATGAGAAGATGATGAACACCATTGTTGCGATGGAAGAAAAGGGTTTGACCAGTGAACAGGCAACGATCGAAGCATTCTACAAGATTAAAAATGGAGGTAAATAGATATGGGAAAGCCAACGGGATTTTTAGAATATGAAAGAGAAACCAGTATAGAGATCGCTCCGGAAGAAAGAATTAAGAATTTCAATGAATTCCATATACCATTAAGTCTTGAAGAACAGAAGATCCAGGCTGCCAGATGTATGGACTGTGGTGTTCCATTCTGTCAGGCAGGTATGATGATCGGCGGTATGGCATCCGGTTGTCCGTTAAATAATCTGATCCCTGAATGGAACGATATGATCTATAATGACAACTGGGAACATGCTTATGCCAGACTGAGCAAGACCAATAATTTCCCTGAATTTACCAGCCGTGTATGTCCGGCTCTCTGTGAGAAGGCATGTACCTGTAATATTAACGGTGATCCGGTATCCGTAAGAGAAAATGAACGTGCGATCATTGAATATGCCTATGCAAATGGTCTGGTAAATGATCAGCCTCCAAAAGGAAAAACAGACAAAAAAGTTGCCGTGATCGGTTCCGGTCCATCCGGACTTGCTGTAGCGGATATGTTAAACAGCCGTGGACATGACGTCACTGTATATGAGAGAAGTGACAGACCGGGCGGACTTCTGATGTATGGTATTCCAAATATGAAACTGGAAAAAGAAGTCATCGACCGTAAGATCGCATATATGGAAAAGCGAGGCATCCGTTTTATATTAAATACAGAAGTGGCAACCGGAAAGTCCACAGCAAAGTCACCGTATCCAAAGGATGACCAGATCACAGGATATCTGAAGAATCCAAATCAAAAGTATGTAAAGGCAGAAGATCTGTTAAAGGAATATGATGCAGTTGTACTTGCCTGCGGCGCATCCAATCCAAGAGATATCAAGGCAGCAGGCAGAGATGCGAAGGGAATCTATTTTGCAGTTGATTTCTTAAAGACAACGACAAAGAGTCTTGTAAATTCAAAGTTTGCAGATAAGCAGTTCGTGAACTGCAAGGGTAAAAATGTTCTGGTTATCGGCGGCGGTGATACCGGTAATGACTGTGTGGGAACTGCCGTCAGAGAAGGAGCAAAGAGTGTTACCCAGCTTGAGATGATGCCGAAGCTTCCGGATCAGAGGGCAGAGAATAACCCATGGCCGGAGTGGCCGAGAGTCTGCAAGACCGATTATGGTCAGCAGGAAGCAATTGCAGTATACGGACACGATCCTCGTATCTATGAGACGACCGTTAAGGAGTTCTTAAAGGATAAGGATGGTAATGTGAAGGGGGCCAAGTGCGTAAAACTTGACTGGCAGAAGGATCCAAAGACCGGCCGCATGAATATGACAGAGGTACCGGACAGTGAGTATGTGATCGACTGTGAAGTTGTTCTGATCGCAGCCGGATTTCTTGGTAGCCAGAAGTATGTAGCAGACAGCTTTGGCGTAGAATTAAATGAACGTACCAATGTAAAGACTGCATGCCCGAAGTCCTATGCAACGAATGTGCCAAAGGTATTTGTTGCAGGTGATATGCACAGAGGCCAGTCGCTGGTCGTATGGGCGATTCATGAAGGTAGAGAAGCTGCTGTTGCAGTAGATTCGATGTTGGTTGGATATACAAACCTGAACAGCTAAATATATTTATAGAAGAAACTGTTATGCAGATGTCCGGAGTAAGGATGTCTGCATGGCAGTTTTTTCTGTTAAATATGTGCAAATTTTCTAATTTTTTGGGTTTTCTTTTATACTTATTGACAGAAAAACCGGGGGCGTTTAAAATAGATGTTATCTAGGTGAACTCTGCCCGGAACGATGTTTTAACAGAACAAAATCAGGCAGATGAGTAAAAAGAAGGAGAGTAAACTATGAGAAAAGGTAAGAAATTTATCTCAGCGGCACTAGGGTTTGCGCTGGTATTCCAGTCGTTTGCCGGAATTGGTCCGGTAGCTGTCGCTGCAACGGGAGATGTAGATATCAATTCGACATTTACCGACGCGAACTTTCGGTCATATGTATCATCGAATTTTGATACAAATAAAGATGGCACGTTGTCAGAAAAAGAAATTGATGCGGTAACATCATTGAATGTAAGTATCAGTACATATTCAAAGAAGATATCAAGTCTTGCAGGCGTGGATGTATTTACGTCACTGGAATATCTGGACTGTTCCGGTCAGGCAATTGGAAGTCTGGATGTAGCGGATCTGGAGAATCTGAAATCTATTAATGCATCGAGCGACCAGTTGACGACATTTACATTACCAAAGAAAGCAGAACAGCTTGCTTCTGTTAATCTTTCCTATAATCAGATCACAGATATCACATTCCAGACGACTTATGCAGCTCTGAAAGAATTAAATGTATATGGAAACCAGCTGACTTCGATCGATCTGTCAAAGCTGCCGGCACTTGTGCGGCTGAATGTTGGTTACAACGTATTGTCGGCACTGGATCTGAGCAAGAACACGAATCTGGAATTCCTGCACTGTCAGAATATGACAAAGCTTCATACGTTAGATATATCAAGCAACAGTGTGGATCATACAAAATTAGCCTATGTTGATTGTTCCTACATGCTGTCAGGTGGAGAAGGTGGAATCAATGAGCTGGATATTACAGGTGATACCGGTCTTAAGACACTGATCGCAGATGATAATGCCATATCTGTATTAAATATGGATGGAGCAACGTCGCTCCAGATACTGAGTGTAGCAGGAAATAAGATCAAGTCAATCGATGTGTCCAAAGAATCCAGTCTGGAAACATTGAACCTGTCCAATAACAGTATCCAGTCTGTGGATGTCAGCAAGAATGCGGTTCTGAAATATCTGAATCTTGGAGCTATGCTGTTAAGCACGATCGATGTTACGAAGAATCCGTTACTGGAGAAGCTGGATCTGAATTCCAACCAGCTCATGGATATCGATGTGAGCAAAAACACAGCACTGACAGAGCTGGATCTTTCGGATAACCGTTTACAGAAAATTGACGTTAAGAATAATACAGGTTTAACTACATTGAAGCTGGATAATAATGCTTTGGTTGCAATCGATGTATCTTCCTGTCCTGGACTGTTGGAGGGTGAGTTCTCCTGTACAAATAACAGCAGACATATTTCTCTGTCAGAGCCAAACTACATCTTTAATATGGCGAATTTGGTAGCCGATGGATATCAGTCAGAGTATTCCGGTGTAGACCGTAAGGATGATACGATCGGATATGCATGTATCCGTACGACGGATCAGAATGGTAATAATCTGATCAAGAATGCAACACTTCAGGGATACACCTTATATACAGACGTTACCAATGAAAAGACACAGAATGTTGAATATAGTTACTATATCGGACTTGGAAAACAGACAGCAAAGTTTAAATTAATTGTTGATAATCCATTATCCTTAATTGTATGGTATACCTCAAATGGCAGCATTGTGAATAGCGGAAATGCAGAGTTAAGCCTTCGTGTCGGTGATACCACAACATTAGTTGCAAAGGATAAGAAGGAGAACGAATATTCCAAGGATATCATTTCCTGGAGCTCCAGTGATCCAAAGGTATTCAAGGTAGATAATGATGGCACGCTTACCTGTGTTGGCGCAGGAACAGCAACCCTTTATGTAAATATCAATAACAAAGCAAGAGCTTATATGACGATCAGCTGTCATAAGCCGGTAACAAAGGTTGTATTAAAAGACAAACAGAATGTTGAATATAATGATGGTGATACGATCGACCTGGTAGCAGGAAGCTGGGTTGGCGATGACCTGAAAACAAAAACACTTACAGCAACCTGCTATACAGATGAAGGCGTAGCAGACAAAGAGTATTCAGGCGTTACTTATAAGGTTACAACAACAGCAGATAAAGACAGCGCATCAAATTATAAAGTTGCAACTTGTACCAATGCAGGCGTGTTGACAGCAAAGGGGGCAGGTACAGTATACTTACATTGTATTTCAAAGGATTCAGGTGTAGATACAGTGTTAAAGGTAAATGTTTCCCAGATGGGCGAAGGTGTAACACTGTCAGAACAGAAGACAACGATGTTCACAGGTGTATCTAAGACATTCACAGCAACAGTAACACCGGATACCGCAACAAACAAAGAACTTGTATGGTCATCCAGTGATGAAACCGTAGCGCAGGTTGACCAGAATGGTAAGGTAACAGCAATTTCTGAAGGAACTGCTACTATATTCTGTAAGCTGAAGGCAAATCAGGGAATATATGCAAGAGCAGAGATCACAGTATATACAAGTGCAAATGGTGTAACCTTAAATCACACAGAATATACCCTGATCAAGGGAGCAACTGCAGAGGAAAGAAGAGTAACACTTGTTGCAAAGATCCAGGCAGAAGATACATCTTTATTTAAACCGAAATACAGCAGCAGTAATCCGGAGATAGCAACCGTAGGAACAACCACGGGTATTGTAAGTGCAGTAGCACCGGGAGAAGCCATTATTACCTGTACGATTGCAGATGGTATATCAACCGAGTGCAAGATCACAGTTATACAGAGAGTAACCGGAATCCAGATTGTAAGAGAAGGAACTGTTATGAATTCCGGAGAGAAGATGAAAGTAACAGCAAATGTTATGCCTGCAGATGCAAGTAATCCGGATGTAGAGTGGTCATCTTCGGATGAGAACATTGCAGCAATTGCTGCTGATGGAACGATCACTGCATTAAAGCAGGGTAAAGTAATCATTTACTGCAAGGCTCTTGATGGAAGCGGTAAACAGTCACAGTTTAATCTTACAATTAATGAACTTGCAAAAGATATTACCGTTGATCAGACAAATGTAGTCGCATATATTGATAAAGATACGGTTGTAAAAACAAAGGTAACACCGGATACAGCAACCAAAAAGACACTGTCCTGGTCATCGGATGATACATCCATTGCAACCGTTTCGGGTGGAACAATGACAGTAGATGGAATCTCATATACGATCGGAAGAATCCGTGGTGTTGCACCGGGAACAACAACGATAAGATGTACAACACAGGATGGAAGTAATATTGAAAAAGAAATTAAAGTCACAGTTGTACAGCAGATCACAAATATCACACTGGATAAGACAACAGTTGAGATCAATGCAGGCGAAAAAGCTTCGATCGCAGCATCTGTATTACCGGCAAATGCAGGTAATAAGAAGGTTGTATGGTCATCTTCCGATGAGAAGATCGCAAAAGTAGATCAGAAGGGTATGATCACAGCGGTTGGAAGAGGTACAGCCGTAATCACATGTAGTGCTGCAGACGGAATGGGTGCTAAGACAACCTGCCGTGTAACGGTTAAGCAGAGAGTTACATCAATCAAGTTAGATGCAACGACAATGAAATTATTTGTGGGCAATAAACAGTCCTTAACACAGACGGTATTACCGGAAAATGCGAATATGGCTACTGTAGAGTGGAGCTCCTCAAATGCAAAGGTTGCACAGGTAACATCTTATGGTCAGGTTACTGCAATGGCAGCAGGAAAGGCAGTTATTACATGTAAAGCAAAGGATGGAAGCGGCGTATTCGCAACTTGTAGTGTTACGGTTGTAAATCCGGTACAGTCCATCAAACTGAATCAGACGCAGAGAACAATCTTAAAGGGTAAGAAATATACCTTAAAAGCAAAGGTTGGACCAAAGAATGCAACCAGCAAGGCTGTAACCTGGAAGTCTTCAGACAAAAAGATTGCAACAGTAAGCTCAAAGGGTGTTGTAACTGCTAAGAAAGCAGGTCGTGTAACGATTACATGTACTGCGAAGGATGGAAGCAATGTTTACGCAACTTGTTCTGTAACCGTTGCAAATCCGGTTAAGACGATCAAACTGAATAAGAAAAAGGTTACGATCAAGAAGAAGGGATCCTATCTGTTAAAGGCAACAGTAGGACCAAAGTCAGCAACCAATAAGGCTGTAACCTGGAAATCTTCAAACAATAAAGTTGCTACAGTATCTGCAAGTGGTCTTGTAACGGCTAAGAAAAAAGGTAAAGTAACGATTACTGTTAAGGCCAAGGATGGCAGCAAGAAATCTGCTAAGTGTACAATAACAGTAAAGTAAACATACGAATTGAATGAACATGTCCGGTGTTCCGGGGCATGCAAACAGCAAAAAGCAGGATATCCGATACCTCCGATGAGGAGTGAGGATATCCTGCTTTTTATAAAATATCAGGGCAGTTGTGCAGACATGGATCTCATATCTCATTTGCCTTTTTCATTTTAGGGTTTGTTCATTTTTGATGTGGTGTCCGTATAAATTAAATAAGCCCTTCTCAAAAGGAAAGGGCTTATCTAATATCTTCAACAACAAAGAAAAAAATTATGAATTAAGAACTGTCTATATAATAACGATAAATTATGAACAAATTATGACCATAAAAACAACGATTTGCAAATTAAAAGTAAGTTTTTTTTGACATATTTTCATACGTTGTGCGTTTTATACAAAAAAATCCATGCGCATTGTTTATCTTGATGAATTCACCGGGCGCATGGATTTTTGATTGTATTTTTTGATATACAGGCAATTAATGTAATAAGTGATCGACCGGAAGATATACAGGAAGTCCATCTTTATACTGTAATGAAACCTCACCGATGATCAGAGGACGAAGATAGTCGATCATTTCGTCTGTGACATCATTTCCTGCTTCATTGATCCATTCAACCGGAACGGATTTTGCTTCGTTTGCAATATCAGCAACATCGGCGGATTTGATCACCCACTGATACGGATCGTTTGAGATTCGTTCGATCGCAGCCATGATACCGGTCTTGCCTTCAGCAGCATATTTGACTGCTGCCTGGCCAAGAGAAAAAGATTCTGTAATATCGGTTCTGGATGCAATATGACCGGCACAACGCTGTAATACATTCAGCTCGATGGAACGTACTTTAACACCGATTTCATCACGAACCAGATATTCCAGAGCCTTGCCGGCACCGCTTAACTGTGCATGACCGAATTTGTCTGCAACAGCGGAATCTGAGCTGATGTAGTTGCCGTCAGCATCGTGAATACCCTCCGAAACAGCAACAATAACCGTTTTCTGTTTTGTAAGTTTATCTTTAACATCGGCTAAGAACTGTTCTTTTGAAAATGCAACTTCCGGAAGATAGATCAGATCCGGAGCCTGACTGTAGGTTGTTCTGGCCAGAGCGGAAGATGCAGTCAGCCAGCCGGCATCCCGCCCCATAATTTCGATGATGATAACTGCCGGAATCTTATAGATATAAGCATCATGTGCAATCTCTAATACGGTGGAAGCCACATATTTGGCAGCAGAGCCAAAGCCCGGTGTATGGTCGGTTGCAAACAGATCGTTGTCGATCGTCTTTGGTACTCCAATGATCTTAACATCTGACTGGATGGATTTGGCATAGTTGCTGAGCTTTAAAACTGTATCCATGGAGTCATTTCCACCGATATAGAAGAATGCACTGATTCCATATTCTTCAAAACGTTCAAATATCTGCTTATATGGAGCGGGATCCTCGGTATAATCCGGGAGCTTGTAACGACAGGAGCCAAGATACATGGCTGGTGTAAGCTCCAGTGTATTCAACATAGGAAAATGGGAGAGTGCCATCAGTGACATATCCATCATATTATTTTCCAGAACGCCGGTAATACCATGCAAAGAACCATAGATTCTTGTAAAACTACCGGATTTTCGAACTCCATCGATCACACCGGCTAAAGAAGCGTTGATTGCAGCGGTAGGACCGCCGGATTGAGCTACGATACAATTTTCTTTTTTCATTTTTGTCTCTCCATTCTTTTGTTCTATCAATTACTCAGTAGTGCTGTCAGATTTCAGCTAACTGAATGATTCCTTTTTTATAGAGGATATCCGGAACGTAGGACATCTTAGACTTACGAAGTCCGGGAAGTCCGAGATCCTCTTCGCGGTTTACATAGGTATAAGCCTGAAGCTCATGCGTGACAAATGACTGATTGATCATAGGATAGATGCCGTCAATACTGTCATCTGCTTTCTCAAAATGTACGTCAAAGGTATCTGCGGTCAGCGGTTCCCCTAAGGTAAATGCAGACGGGATGTGATTGACGTAGATGATTCCTCCGGTCATCTGAAGTTTTTTCCTGTTTGCAAGAGCTTTCCGGATGATATTATATTCATAAGCATGTTCTTCTGCAAGATCCGGCTGCAGGACATCGTGTTTTTCCACCCAGTATCTGGCGACTGCAAGACAGGCATCGATGTGCTCATCTGTGATTGTATAGTATTCATAATCCGGGTAATTACGCAGAAAGCTGTTGATATGATTCCGTTTGCCATGCAGCTTCTTTCCACGCAGACCGGTCAGCTTTTCTACCGTGTAGATATAGTCAAAATCACCTGGATCCAGAGTATAAGAGAAGTTTTTGCCGTACCAGCCGGAGATGATTTCATACATTTCCAGTGTCGCACAGTGGACACTGGGGGTTACACCCTTTGACTGAAACCAGGCACAGATTTCTTCAAATACGGCTTTTGCATTCTGAAGATAGACAGGATCCTGAAGATCTTTCACAAAATCTTTGCCTTTGCCGAGCGGAAACGTAAAAGAAGAAGGTTTTCCGCCTTCTTCTGATATAAATACAAGCATACCAGAGAGGATTGTATAGGATACATGGTATTCCTCTGCCCATAAGATGGCATTTCCAGGACAGAAACCACAGTCTCTGATACTGGTACCTCTCAGATACGGAGTTAAAATGTCAAGTTGCGATAAAGTTGGTTTTATAAGTTCCATGTATATGTCTTTCTAATTCTTAATTCTTCTACTATATTTTTATTCAGGACTATAGAGCAGGGTTAACAGATTCTTACGACCGTAGGTCATAAGGCCGTCAATGATCGCTTTTTTATTGTCCTCTGAAGTCCTGATCTCAACAAGCTGCAGCAATGCATTTACATAGCTGGTCCAGCGTTCATAGATCTTGCGCTGTGCATCTGTCGATACCGGAGGAAGCGAGGTGACTGGAGCATCGTCATCATCCGAGGATACGCCTGTTATATGGAATACAGGAGAGTCCGGTGTCAGGGCTTCAATTCCGTATGCGATCATATAGAGCTCTTCGGTTCGCACCAGACCGCAGTCATACATTTCCACAACCAGATCATTGATACATTCTTCCAGTTTGTTGAAATGATGTTCGCAGCGGAGACGGGTGATCGCATCGCCATCTTCCATATCCTCTTTGTTATACCAGTAACCCATATCGGCCTCTGTGTCACCTTCCAGTGCCTCTTCATATTTCTTTTTCACAGCAGTTGTCCGGCGGCTTCGTTTGTTTGCCATTTTTTCCTTTGATACCTGGACAGACCAGACAATCAGAGCGATAAATGCAAGAAGAAGTAATATGCCAAAAACAACTGTCAGAATCGATTTGATCATAGTTCATTACCTGCCATATTATTGATTGGATCTGCATAAAATGCAATAAAAAAAATCATACCTACAACACATTATACTACAGAGTGCCATTCCTTTTCAATTCTTCTATTTGAAAAAATGAAGGCAATAACCAAATTTTAGGTCTTGCATGAGTAGTATGCCTATAGTATAATTACGTTAAAGCTGAGATGTACTAAGCTTCTTGCGATTTTGAACCTACATTTGAATAAAAGGGATTCCTATATTGCTGTTTGCGATGTCAGGCCTCTTCAAACGTGGAAGGCAGAGATTCAGTTGCGGTTGCCCACCTAGCATTGGCTAGGACTCAAAATGCAGGAACGCATTTCAGTTTTCAACAAATGATAAAGAGAGCAGCATCTATGATGCTGCTTTTTCTTTCGATATACATGTGCAGTAGAGCACATGTATAAATAAATTATGTCACAGGAACTGGAATTTTATGAAAAATTTTTTAAAATTTTTAACCTTTTGTGTGATGATCCTGTTGGTCGTTTTGATCATTTATGCAGGAAAATATGCTATAAAAGAAAAAGAAGAAATACCGGAAGAATATAAGCAGACCGATATTTCCATATTATCAAATCTTCGGGATTCAGCAGGTGCCGATGTTGTAAAAGAGTCGGACGGTCAGGCAGATAAACAGGCACGGGAAGCCATGCAGACCGATCATACAGCGGAGCTTCCTGTTTTGTCGGAGCAGAACATGCCAGATACGATCCGTGTTCTGTTGTCCGATGACGGAAGCTACTGGCAGTCAGAAGTCCGGGTGAGCAGTGATTCGAACTTTCGTGTTATCTGCGGGCAAACAGAAACAAGCTATAAGAAAGGAACGGAGATTGATCTGGTAGAGCTTACCGGGGACGCAGATCCGGTTTCCTTAACGATCATTCCGGAGCAATATGGAAAACTGACAATAGAGAGCTTTCATAAATCAGAAGGAGCACCGTCCTATCGGGGAAAGCTGCAGATAAAAAAACAGGGAAATAAATATTGTATTGTAAACGAACTGGCGTTTGAGGAATATCTGTATGCGGTTGTTTCCAGTGAGATGCCTTCCTCATATGAGAAAGAGGCGCTGAAAGCACAGGCGGTATGTGCAAGAAGCTATGCAGTTAGAAGGATCCAAGATGGTGCATTTGAAGAATATGGGGCGGATCTGGATGACACAACTGCCAGTCAGGTATATAACAATGTATTTGAAACAGAGGAAACGATTCATGCAGTACAGGAAACCGAGGGACAGATCCTGACCAATGACGGGGATGTGGTAAATGCATATTTCTTTTCAACCTCCTGTGGAACGACATGTCGGAATGATGATGTCTGGGGTGGAGAAAAGTTAGATTATCTGAATGATCAGTTGGAGATTTACACAGAGGCGGATCGGAAACGGTTAGGAGATGCAACTGTTATGCTCGATCATGGATATTTTCAGATAGGGGATGGCAGATTGTCAACGGAAGAGGTATTCCGTGCATTTATCGATCAGACGGTCTATGTGAACAGTATTGAGAAAGAAGAACCATTTTACCGCTGGCAGGTTACGCTGACGGCAGATCAGATACAGACACTTGCGGGTGCAGATATCACGGATCAGACCGGAGAGATTGAGAAAGTCCGGATCACGAAAAGAGGAAATAGCGGAATTGCCCGGAATATGGTATTATACGGGAAACAGAGTTCTGTTACGATTGAAGGACAGATGGAGATCCGTGAACTTCTGTGTTCACCGGATGTTGTGATCCGAAAACAGGATGGAAGTGAAACATCAGGTTTTGATCTGCTGCCAAGTGCGTATTTTTATATTACGCAGGATAAAGAGGGAAATTATCAATTGCATGGTGGTGGCTTTGGTCACGGAGTCGGCATGAGCCAGAATGGGGCAAATGATCTGGCAGAAGCAGGATATGGATATGAGGAGATCCTGTCTCATTATTATAATGGAACAGAACTTGAGAAATTGAGAGAAACGGGAAATAAAACAAATGAAGAATAAAGTAAACCGGGTGAAAGAAAAAATCGAATGGATCCAGAATCTTACAGTTGTACGGATGGTTCAGGGAGCAATGAGGATCAACAAGGATAATCAGTTGTCTGCGTTTGCGGCACAGGCGGCTTTCTTTCTGTTGCTTTCTTTTTTTCCATTTGCAATGATGCTTCTGATCGGCATTCGTTTTCTTCCGGTAACACAGGCGGAGTTTATAGAGCTGGTAGCGGAGATGATACCGGGAAAGATGGCAGAGACACTCAGATTTATGGTCGATGAAATCTACAGTACGCAGGTTGGAACGACGATGATCGTGTCAGCAGTCGTAGCAGTCTGGTCGGCGGCAAAAGGAACGATGGCGATCGAACGAGGACTCAATTTTATGGATCGGACGAAGGATACCAAGAATTATATATTACGAAGACTGACAAATGCATTATATACGCTGATATTCTGCGTGATGCTGATCGCACTGGTCGGAGTATATGTTCTTGGCAATACGATCATGGAAGATATTCTTGCAAAGACAAACTGG
The DNA here is from genome assembly GCF_025567345.1 of Coprococcus ammoniilyticus. Classification (NCBI taxonomy): domain Bacteria; kingdom Bacillati; phylum Bacillota; class Clostridia; order Lachnospirales; family Lachnospiraceae; genus Coprococcus; species Coprococcus ammoniilyticus. Next base: position 356,293 of record NZ_JAOQJS010000003.1, on the reverse strand, counting down.
GTGGATTATTCCGAGAAGATCTTCTTTTATTCCAGACTGTTAACTGCGCCGGTGCTGGTATTTGCAGTTATTTTACTAATCTATTGTCGTCTGCCGGATAATCATCTGCGTTTGAAGACAGCAATACCGGGGGCGGTATTCACAACTGTCTGCTGGGTATTGTTATCAGCGGCATTTTCATCCTATCTTACTTATTTTGGAATCAATACTTATATGTATGGCAATCTTGGAGGCATGGTCATCGCAATGCTCTGGCTGTATATCTGTATGTATATCCTGCTTTTGGGAGCAGAGTTGAATCTGTTCTTCCGTGATGAGATCTGGTCTGTATTCCGGAAAATCCACACAGACCTTCATAAAAAAGATTAAAACTTTATAAAAAATAGTTGAAAAAACGACAGGAGAGAAATATACTAAGCGTATATGAGACGAGGGGAAATCGTTCAATAAATGGAGGAAAGTTTAATATGAAAAGAAGAACATGGAAGGATTCAGGTTTTTCACTTGTAGAGCTGATCATTGTGATCGCGATCATGGCAATTCTTGCAGGTGTACTCGCACCGGCACTTATCAAATACGTAAAAAAATCCAGACTGCAGGTATATCTTGATACGGCATCAGAGATTGAGAAATCCGTTGTTAATATGGTGGTTGATGCAGAGGAAGATGGCTATGCGATCCGTGCTGTGACATATAAAGGTTCAACGGATGGTGGTTCAGGATCAGGAACGTTGATCTGTGCAACTGCTTCCGGTTACGCAGATATGGCGAATTCTTCAGATAAATCAAAGTATTTTTCTGAAATGTTTCAAGCAATGGGAATGGGCAGTATTACCCTGTATATGAATGGTGGGATTCCACTTCAGATCGCATTGTCAGAAAATGGAAAAGTCGTTGCCTCAGATCCGGCAACAGGTGTGAGTTCTGAGATCCTGTTATCTGACCGGCGTGGGAATCTGAAGGCAAAACTTGTCTATTCAACAGAAAAATCTGAATGGGTGATCGCAGAAAGTTATTGACACATATTAAAAATGTGCTATATTTAAGTATAGTTTTAACCATCTTGACTATAAGCGGATGGAAGAGAAGACGTTGAAGATGCAAAAGATGGGATATGTCTGACAGAGAGATCGGGTCATCGGCTGGAAGCCTGATCGAGCACCATATTTCATTTAATTTCACATCCGAGTTTTATCTCTGAGAATTCTTTAAACGGAAGCGTAGGAGATAACGGGTTATGACCGTTATAACATAGAATGAGTGCTGACAGCGCCGGGAAGACCGGATGTCAGAATCAGGGTGGTATCGCGGTTGCTCCGTCCCTTTGTGGACTGGGGCTTTTTTTGTGTACATCATCGAGCCGGGAGGCAGGAGGGTGTATCCCAAGTAGGAGTATTCCGCATGTTTATTCACAAATATTGAGAAAATATAAATAAGGAGAATGAAAGATGAAAGACAGATTAGAGGCAATCAAAGCAGCAGCACTTGCCAAGATCAATGAAGCAGATGTGCTGACATCCTTAAATGATGTAAAAGTATCTGTACTCGGAAAGAAAGGTGAACTGACCCAGGTATTAAAGGGTATGAAAGATGTAGCACCTGAAGATCGACCAAAGGTTGGACAGATGGTAAATGAAGCAAGACAGGCGATCGAGACAGCCTTAGAGGAAAAATCAAAGAAGATCAATCAGTCACTTCGTGCAGAGAAGATGAAGCGCGAAACGATCGACGTTACCCTTCCGGGAATCAAGAAGATTGATGGACACAGACATCCGAATCAGATCGCTCTTGAAGATCTGGAACGTGTCTTCATCGGTATGGGCTATGAGATCGTAGAAGGACCTGAAGTTGAATATGATAAATATAATTTCGAATTATTAAATATCCCTGCAAATCATCCTGCAAAGGATGAACAGGATACCTTCTATATTACAAAGGATATCCTGCTCCGTACACAGACATCTCCGGTACAGGCAAGAATCATGGAGAAGGGCCACCTTCCGATCCGTATTCTTTCACCGGGACGAGTATTCAGAGCTGATGAATTAGATGCAACACATTCACCATCCTTCCATCAGGTAGAAGGTCTGGTTATTGATAAGAACATTACGATGGCTGACTTAAAGGGAACTTTACAGCAGTGGGCAAAGGAATTCTTTGGTGAGAACACAAAGGTTAAGTTCCGTCCACATCATTTCCCATTCACAGAGCCATCAGCAGAGATGGATGTAACCTGTTTCAAATGTGGCGGCAAGGGCTGTCGTGTATGTAAGGGCAGCGGCTGGATCGAGATTCTTGGCTGTGGTATGGTTCATCCGAAGGTACTTCATGACTGTGGCATTGATCCGGAGGAATATTCAGGATTTGCATTTGGTATCGGTCTGGAGCGTGTAGCACTGTTAAAATACGAAATCGACGATATGCGTCTTCTTTACGAAAACGATGTACGTTTCTTACAGCAGTTCTAAAAAACAGGAAAAGGAGATAGAAAAATGAATACACCACTTTCATGGATAAAAGTATATGTGCCTGATCTTGACGTAGAGGCACAGGAATTTGTCGATGCAATGACACTTTCCGGTTCACATGTAGAAGGTTTTGAGAAGAAAGACAAGAATCTTGAAAAGATCGTAGTTGGTAAGATCGTTAAGATAGAAAAGCACCCGGATGCTGACAAGCTGGTTGTATGTCAGGTCGATATCGGAGCAGATGAGCTGCTTCAGATCGTAACCGGAGCACCAAATGTAAAAGAAGGAGATCTGGTTCCTACCGTACTTGACGGCGGTAAAGTAGCAGGCGGACACGATGGCGGAGAGCTTCCTGCTGATGGAATCAAGATCAAGAAGGGAAAACTTCGTGGCGTGCCATCTTATGGTATGATGTGTGCGATTGAGGAGCTTGGATCATCCAGAGAGCTGTATCCGGAAGCACCGGAAAACGGTGTCTATGTATTCCCTGCGGAAGCAGATGTAAAGCCGGGTGATGATGCGGTAAAGGCACTGGGACTGGATGATGTTGTTGTAGAATATGAGATTACATCAAACCGTGTAGACTGCTTTTCCATGATCGGTATGGCAAGAGAGGCTGCTGTTACATTTGACAAGCCATTCTACCCACCGGTGATCAAGAAAACAGGAAATGATGAAGATGTAAATAACTATGTATCTGTAGAAGTTCAGGACACAGATCTGTGTAAGCGTTACTGCGCAAGAGTTGTAAAGAATTTAAAGATCGGTCCATCACCAAAATGGATGAGAGAGAGACTTGCTTCACAGGGAATCCGTTCGATCAACAATCTGGTTGATATCACAAACTATGTAATGGAAGAATATGGACAACCAATGCATGCGTATGATCTGTCCACAATTGCAGGAAATAAGATCGTTGTCAGACGCGCAAAGGATGGCGATACATTTGTGACGCTTGATGGTCAGGAAAGAAAGCTGGATAAGGATGTTCTGATGATCTGTGACGGAGAAAAAGAAGTTGGTATCGCAGGTATCATGGGTGGTGAGAACTCCATGGTAACGGATGATATCCAGACCTTATTATTTGAAGCAGCCTGTTTCGATGGAACCAATATCCGTCTGTCATCCAGAAGACTCGGACTTGCAACAGATGCTGCATTCAAGTTTACAAAGGGACTTGATCCAAATCTTGCAGAAGAAGCAATCAACCGTGCATGCCAGCTGATCGAAGAAATGGGTGCAGGTGAAGTTGTTGGCGGTATGGTTGATGTATATCCGGATCCTGTACAGCCTAAGGTGCTTCCGTTTGAGCCTGAAAAGATCAACAAGCTTCTTGGTACCGATATTGATGAAAAGACCATGCTTGATATATTTGATAAGCTGGAATTAACATATGATGAAGCAGCAAAGACACTTACTGTTCCAACCTTCCGTCAGGATTTAAACTGCATGGCAGATCTGGCAGAAGAAGTTGCCCGTTTCTATGGATATGATAAGATTCCGATGTCACTTCCAAAGGGTGAAGCTACCGTAGGTAAGAAGCCATACAGCCATAGAATCTATGACATTGCAAGAAACATTTTGGAAGGAAACGGATTCTCCGGTGGTATGTGCTATTCATTTGAAAGCCCGAAGGTATTTGACAAATTACTGCTTCCTGCTGATTCCATTTACAGAAAGGCGATTACGATCGCAAATCCGCTGGGTGAGGATTTCAGTATCATGAGAACGGTATCCTTAAACGGTATGCTGACTTCTCTTGCAACAAACTTCAATCGTAAGAATAAGGTTGCACGTCTGTATGAATTCGGAAATGTATATCTCCCAAAGCAGCTCCCACTGACAGAGCTTCCGGAAGAATGTATGAAGCTCACGATCGGTATGTACGGCGAGGGTGATTTCTTCAACTTAAAGGGTGTGATCGAGGAGTTATTTGATAACCTTGGTATGAAGAATATCTGTACCTATGTTCCTACAACAGAGCATCCATTCTTACATCCGGGCCGTCAGGCAAATATCGTAAAGGACGATACCGTTGTTGGTTATCTCGGTCAGCTTCATCCGGAAGCATGCGATAACTATAACTTAAAGGGTGAGATATATGTAGCAGTTCTCGATATGCCAAATGTCGTAGCACTGTCATCCTTCGATATCAAGTATGAAGGCATCGCAAAGTTCCCCGGAAGTACCAGAGACTTAAGTATGGTTATGGACAAGAGCATCTTTGTCGGTCAGGTAGAAGAACTGATCAAGAAGTGTGGCGGCAAGTTGCTTGAAAGCTATAAGCTCTTTGATGTATATGAAGGCGAGCAGATCGCAGCCGGTAAGAAGTCTGTTGCTTACACGATGACTTTCCGTGCAAAAGACAGAACCTTAGAGGCCGGAGAAGTCGATAAGATTATTGAGAAGCTTGTAAAAGAATTAGGAAAGCTGGGCATCGAACTCAGAGCCTAATTTACAGGTTGGAATAATTCTGGTATTATGAATCGGAGAATATTTGTTATACAAGTATTCTCCGGTTTGTTATATTAGACAGTCAGATATTTTTTGTTACAGGGAGAAGAAGGAGAGAAGATGGGAAAAAGAAGGTTACGAATGATGGCGGTAGCTATGGCTTTGGTCGTGGCAGCAGGGCAGTCCGGAGCAGGCTTTGTCAGTGGTATGGGATCTGTGACGAAGGTCTGTGCAGAGACGGAAGATACAACGGAGCAGGAATATATAACAGCAGATGGCTGTTATACATATAAAATCCTGGATGCGGAGAAAAAGACCGTAGCCCTTACGAAAGTGGATAAAACAAAGTTGTCTGTTACAGAAGTGGATTCGCAGAATATCCTTACGATTCCGTCAAAGGTGGATGATGAATATACAGTAACGGAATTAGGCGACAATTTGTTTTGCATGGTATATGAAGTTGGACCGGTTGATAGTCAGACAGAGGATGCAGATAGGAATCAGACCGGTGAAACGGACAGTGATCAGACAGATGATACGGATGGTGACCAGACCGAGGATAAAAAAAATAACCACATAGAGAAGGTCGTTTATCCTGTTCTGTCAGGAAAGAAGACAGATCATGGATAATGAAGTGGTGTTTGCCGTCGATGCTACCTACCAGAAAGCACAGTATGATGCCAGTGCCAAACGGCTGCTTGGACAGAAGATCATGCTGGCGCATATACTGATAAGAGTAGTAGACGAATTTAAAGGCATGGATGCAGAAACGGTCGCTTCACTGATCGAGGGGGAACGCTATTGTCACAGACAATAACGGTAGAACAAAAGTTGAAGCTTATGAAAAAGGGTGTCAGGTACAGATAAAATTTGTTTATTTGTATCTGGCATTTGTTTTGTTATCTGTTACCTGCTTTATTCTTTGTTTTTCTTCCTTGCATTTAGACATAAAACGTGGCATTATCATAGTTGAGTTTTAAGGAGGATAAGAAAATGCAGTTATCAGATTTTTACTATGATCTGCCTCAGGAGTTGATCGCACAGGACCCACTCTTAAAGCGTGATAATTCGAGATTAATGGTTTTGAACAGAGCAGAAGAAACCATTGAACATAAACATTTTTATGATGTAATATCATATCTGAAAGAGGGCGACTGTCTGGTTATTAATGATACAAAGGTTATTCCTGCCAGACTGATCGGTGAGAAAGAAGGAACCGGAGCGGCTATCGAGGTGCTGTTATTGAAGCGTCTGGATGACTGTACCTGGGAGACGCTTGTAAAACCGGGAAAGAAAGCCAGAGTCGGTGCAAGGATTATCTTTGGTGGCGGCAAACTGGTTGGTGAAGTTATCGATATCGTGGAAGAGGGAAATCGTATTGTTCGTTTTGAATACGAGGGAATCTTTGAGGAGATCTTAGATGAACTCGGACAAATGCCACTCCCACCATATATCACACATAAATTGGAAGACAAGAACCGTTATCAGACTGTCTATGCAGAGCATGAAGGTTCTGCTGCAGCGCCAACAGCCGGACTTCATTTTACAAAGGAGCTTTTAGAGGAGATCAAGGCAAAAGGCATCAAGATCGCACATGTAACGCTTCATGTCGGACTTGGAACATTCCGTCCGGTAAAAGAGGACAACATTCTGGATCATCATATGCATTCGGAATTCTATGTGATCGATGAGAAAGCAGCAGAGACGATCAATGAAACAAAGAAAAATGGCGGTCGAATCATTGCAGTCGGAACGACCAGTACGAGAACATTGGAAACAGTAGCTGATGAGAACGGTATGCTTCGGGCTTGTAGCGGTTGGACAGATATCTTCATCTATCCGGGTTATAAGTTCAAAGCCATTGATGGACTGATCACGAACTTCCATCTGCCGGAATCCACGTTGCTGATGTTGGTATCAGCCCTTTACAGCCGCGAGAAGATTCTCGAAGCCTATAAGGTAGCCGTGGAAGAACGCTATCGTTTCTTCTCCTTCGGCGATGCTATGTTGATTCTGTAGGACAAAGACTCCGCCGTATATTTTATGGAAATATGCTTTGATGCCGGTTTTCAGGATCTTGATATAAATAAATGACAATACCAGTGGTATAGCAAGATTCGTTTCATTTTCTATTCGGTTCGCACGCTGATTTGTCAGCAGTCGCCCAAACTCACCCTTACGGGTTCAGACAAGGGCTTGGTGCTGACAGCTAGTGCAAACCTCATGACGAAAATTACACGAACATCTTCTATTACCACTGGTATTGTCGTTTATTTATAATATAGATGTTAGTGAAATCGGCATCAAAGCAGAAAATCTATTTTATGTGGCGGAGCCTTTTTCCTCATTGCTTTGAAAAGCTCGGACGCTGGGATGAGTTATATCGAGATATTATATAAGGGAATTACATTAAAAATCCTGCTGCCCGGCTATGTACAAAAGACGTAAGCGAAGTTTTCGTTATGAGGTTTGCACGAATTGTCAGCACCAAGCCCATGTTTGAGCCCGTAAGGGTGAGTTTGGGCGACTGCTGACTAATAAATGTGCGAGCCGAATAGAAAACATGCTTGTCTTTTTACATAGCCGGGCAGCAGGATTTATTTGTAATTCCCTATCAGAAGTGTTGATTCACTCATTCCAGCGTCCGGGTGGGATACTACCTCAACCCGGCGAGATCCTGATAGAAGGTCGGGTAGGAGATGTTTACGCAGTCGCTGCCAAGAATCTCTGTGTCGCCGTCGGCGTTAAGTCCGGCAATGGCAAAGCTCATGGCGATGCGGTGGTCGAGGTGGCTGTCGATGACAGCACCGTGAAGCGGCTTGCCGCCATGGATGATCATGCCATCATCGGTAGCGCTAATATCTGCGCCCATAGCGGAAAGGTTCTTCACCATAACATCGATCCGGTTTGATTCTTTCACCTTCAGTTCCTGTGCATCTTTGATAACGGTTTGTCCCTTTGCAAAGCATGCCATGATGGCGATGATCGGAATCTCGTCGATCAGCTTCGGAATCAGGGAGCCTTCGATCACACAGCCTTTTAAATCTGAGGTCTGTACTGTGATGTCTGCAGCAGGTTCGCCCGGCTGATCCAGTCGGTCGTAGGTGATCGTACCGCCCATCATTTTTACAACTTCTAATATTCCATCACGGGTATTGTTGATACCCACATTCTTGATCGTGATACAGGAATCCGGTGTGATAAGTCCGGCTGCGATAAAGTAAGCCGCCGAGGAGATGTCTCCCGGGATCATGATCTTCTGACCGTATAATTTATCCGCAGGTTTTACAGTTGCGGTTGTGCCGGAGGTCTTGATATCGACACCGAAAGCATCAAACATCAGCTCCGTATGATTTCTGGATACATATGGTTCGGTTACACTGGTTTCGCCGTCGGCATACAGACCGGCAAGAAGAATACAAGATTTGACTTGTGCCGAAGCAACCGGTGAATTATAGTGGATGCCGTGTAATGGCTTTCCGGTGATCAGAAGCGGCGCACAGTCGTTTCCGTTTTCGCTCACGATATCAGCACCCATCAGAGAAAGCGGGGTCATGATCCGTTTCATCGGACGGCGGCAGATCGATGCATCACCGATCACGCGGCTCTTGAAATTCTGTGCCGCAAGAATTCCGGACATCAGTCTGGTAGTTGTTCCGCTGTTGCCAACATCGAGCGTTTCTTTCGGAGCCTGCAAACCATGAAGCCCTTTACCGTGAATGATAACGGTATCCCCATTGTGGTCGATCGTTACACCCATTTCGCGGAAGCAGTTCATAGAAGAAATGCAGTCTGCACCGTTTAAGAATCCATGTACTTCAGTTATACCATCTGCCAGTGATCCAAGCATGATCGAACGGTGGGAGATGGATTTATCTCCGGGGATCGTAAGGACCCCTTTTAATCCTGTTCTTCTGGAAAATATCATAATGTATTACCTGTCTGGACGCGATATCGTCCATTTCCTTTTTATGTTGTCTTATCTGTTATATAAACGGTATCCGGCATCGGCAAGAAGTTCAAATGCTTTCCGGCATGCATCCGTATCGTAGAAGGATAAACGTAGAACGCCTTCCTCGTCTTCACGATTATGGGAGATTCCGAAGTTCTTCAGATTGATGCCTGCATCAGCAAGCAGTACCGTAACCTTTGCCAGAGCACCCGGTTCATCCGGGATATCGACAAAGAGTTCATATTGCATACGGATAACACCGCTTGTATTGTTCGGGATGGAATCCCGGTATTCTCTGGATGACTCAAAGAAAGCATTGATGTCCTTTGCGTCATTTCTTTCAATATCATAAATCATTTTATTTAGAAGCTCAATATATTCCTTCAATCCATTCACGATGTTCTTCGGATTGCTGAGGAGAATGTGCTCCCAAACCACCGGATTTGAGGATGCGATTCGTGTGATATCTTTAAAACCTCCGGCTGCCAGAGATTTAAAGATTCCGTCCGGAGAATCGGCATGTCGTACCAGATTGACCAGAGACGCTGCGATCACATGCGGTACATGGCTGATATAGGAAGTGATCTTATCGTGTTCATCCGGGGAATACCGGATCGGGATAGCACCCAGATCGCCGATAAATGTCATAAATTCCTCCACGCGGTCTGACGGAGCATCCGGAGATGGAGTAATGAAATAATAAGCATTCTCAATCAGACGGTCGGTTGCTGCATCGTAGCCGGATCGTTCCGATCCGACCATTGGATGACCACCGATGAAATGAGAACCAAGTCCCAGTTCCTTTACAGCATCGTAGATATCGGATTTGACACTGCCGACATCAGATAGGATACAGGAATCAGAGATCAGTGGTTTTAAAGTTTTCAGATATTCTATATTATAATGAACCGGCGCACACAGAAAGATATAATCACAGTCTGCGATGTCGCTGATATTTGTTGTATAATGACCTAAGGTGCCATCCTCCTGCGCTTCTTTTAAGGTCGCGGTGTTGACATCATAGCCGATGATCGTATAGTTTGGGAAAATACGGTGAATAGATTTTGCCACCGATCCACCGATCAGACCAAGACCGATAAAACCAATTTTAAATGCATTCATAGCTGTTTCTCCTTTTTTGGATTTAACGCGTTAAAGCGTGTAACAACATTATATACACATAAAATCAAAATAGCAAGAAAAACTAAAAAGGTGTACAATAGAAATCAAAGTAAAAAGACAGGAGAACAGAGCATATGGAAGAAAGAAAAACAGAAGTTGATCTCATATCAGAAAAGCCGGAACAGACAGGCTTGTTAAAATATATGTTAGAAAAAGGAATTACCCAATTCCATGTTGTAAAGCATGGAGAGGAATATCTGAAAGAACACGGATTTTCCGAGCTTAAGTTAAAGGACAAATGGCAGCTTCAGGCAGGAGCAGATTATTATGTCAGACCATACAGTTCTGTTATGATCGCATTTCATCTGCCGAAGCAGCTGCAGCATATCCGTATAGCGACCAGCCATACGGATTTTCCGATGCTGAAGTTAAAGCCGTCAGCCGATATGGAAAAAGGCGGTTATCATATGTTGAATATAGAGACGTATGGCGGACTGTTAATGAAGACATGGTTTGACCGCCCGCTGGGACTTGCCGGCAAGGTAGTGGTAAAAGGCAGCGATGCATTTCATCCGGAGGTACGATTATATGATTCCGAGAAGCCGGTTGCGATTATACCGAGTCTTGCGCCGCATCTGAAACGTGGAGATTCAGAGACAAAATTAGATCCGCAGAAAGAACTGATCCCGGTATTTGGGCTTTGGAAGAAGGATGAACCGCATAGCTTTTTAGATGAGGTTGCAGAAATGCTTCAGATCGATAAGGTGGACATATTAGACTATGATCTGTATTTATATAATTGCGATTCCTGCCAAATGATCGGAGACAGTGGCGTATTTACATCACCGAGAATTGATAATGTATCTTCCGTTAGTGCGATTTTGGAATCTTTGGTGCGAATCGGAAACAAGTGGAAAGAAGAAAAAGGTAAGGGAACAGAAGCTGCATTGGCAGATGAAAAAATATCGGAAGTAGATGGATCTGATATGAATCTCGACATCGGAGTATTTTTCGATAACGAGGAGATCGGGAGTTTGTCCAAACAGGGAGCAGATTCCGGACTGCTTCGGATGATAACGGAACGTATCTTAAAAGACAGCGGAGAGAGCCGTACCATACAGGAGCTGCTTCCGGAGATATTTTTGATCTCTCTTGATGTGGCACATGGAACACATCCGAATTATCAGGAGAAATCCGATCCGGTCAACCGGGTACTGCTTGGAAATGGGGTTGTCTTAAAGAGCAGCGCGTCTCAGCGATATGTGACAGACAGCGAGGCTGCTGCAGTGATTCAGGTGCTCTGTGAGGATGAAGGAATTCCGTTTCAGCGTACGGTCAATAAGACAGGAATGCCGGGTGGAACTACGCTGGGTCCGATCGTTTCATCCTATCTTCCGGTAAAGGCAGTCGATATGGGAATGCCGGTACTCGCTATGCATTCAGCATGTGAAATGGCACATTTGTCAGACTATGAGTCGATGAAACGGCTCCTTATCGCTTTTTGGTTGAAATAGAGCCATATTTATGCGATAATAGACATTAGGTGTATAGAAATATGGACGGAGGTTACTTATGAAGAAGGTTTACAGAACAATACTTATATGTATGATGATCATTCTTTCAGCATTTGTACTTGCAGCCTGTGGGAAAAAGGATGCAGGAAAAAAGACGACTACCGAGAGTTCAACAGAAGCTTCTGAAGATGTAGCATCCACAGAGGATACAACAGAAGCGACGACGGAAGCACAGGTGGATGAAGAAGGATTCACGATCGTAAATGACAAGGTGACGACGACTGATTATGTAAATGTCAGAACAGCACCATCGACAGACGGAGATCCTGCGATGCAGCTTGCAGATGGTGTAGAGCTTGACCGGATCGGTTATAACGATGAGTGGAGCAAGGTATCGATCAAGGGTGAGACCTATTATGTTTATTCGAAATTTGTAAAGGCAGAAGGAGCAGCATCCAGTGGTGATGACAGCAGCACAGAAGAATCAACACAGGAGACAAGCAATGTTGGCGAAGGCAAGCTGATCTGTATTGATGCAGGTCATCAGGCAACGCCGAATACGGATACAGAGCCGGTAGGTCCCGGTGCGGAAGATAAGAAAGCAAAAGTCTCAGCCGGTAATACAGGTGTTACAACCGGTACAGAGGAATATGAACTGAATCTTGAGGTAGCGTTAAAGCTTCAGAGTGCATTAGAGGCAAGAGGCTATACTGTGAAGATGATCCGTACATCCAATGATGTCGATATCAGTAACGCTGCAAGAGCAGAACTTGCAAACAGTGATAAGGCAGATGCATTTATAAGAATCCATGCAAATGGTTCTACAGATACAAATGCGAGCGGTGTTATGACAGTATGCCAGACTAAGGATAATCCATACAATGCAGATATCTATGATTCCTGTAAACGGTTGTCTGCCGATGTATTAAGCGGAATGGCAGCAGCAACAGGGGCAAACAGCGAAGGTGTCTGGGAGACAGATTCCATGAGTGGAATTAACTGGTGTAAGGTTCCGGTTACGATCGTTGAGATCGGTTATATGACAAATTCAGAAGAAGACCAGAAGCTTGTAACATCAGATTATCAGAATCTGCTTGCAAAAGGAATTGCAGATGGTATAGATGCATATTTTGCAGGTGAGTGATCTGTAACAGATAATGAGATGATTTTTCGAAGACATTGAGTGAGTTATACTTGCGATATATGTAAGAAGATACAAAAGATATTTATAAAAATACAGGAGGACAAGACATGGAAGCATTAGAATGTATTAAGACAAGAAGATCGGTAAGAAAATTCAAAGAGGATATCATTCCGGATGAAGTGATCCGTGAGTTAGTAGAACTCGCATCCTATTCACCATCCTGGAAGAATACACAGACAATCCGTTACATCAGTGTTTCTGATCCGGAGAAGATCAAGAAGATCGCAGAAGAGGGTGTAATGGGATTCGCATTAAATGAGAAGACAGTTTCCAGAGCACATCAGTTGATGGTTGTGACACAGAAGAACGGTATTTGTGGATATGAGAGAGATGGAAGCTTCAGTACAAGCAAAGGTGCCGGATGGGAGATGTTCGATGCCGGTATCGCAGCCCAGACATTCTGTCTTGCAGCACATGAGAAGGGAATCGGAACGGTTATCCTTGGAGTATTTGATGATAAGAAGGTTGGAGAGATCGTAGGTGTGCCGGAAGGTCAGACAGTTGCCACCGTTATTGCAATGGGATATCCGGTATTTGCACCGGAGATGCCACCAAGAAAATCAGTTGATGATCTATTAACGATCCAGTAAGAGCTATTTTATTCATTATATAATGAATACTGACAGAAGATAGATTTGGAAGAAACAAAAGTCTGTCGGAATAGCCAACAAAACGAATAGTGTCTCGAAAGAGAAAAAATATACTGCACTTTAGTATAGATGATATGGTCTGCTAAGGTGCAGTTTTGTTGTAGAAGGTGATTTTTTCATGGTTTTGACAAAAGCAGATACATTAGATTATTTGAAAAACAGAATAACAAAATCGAGAATAGAAGACCTTATGATCGTAACCGGGAAAATGTATGGTGAGAACCGGAAACAGATCCTTGCCGATATTCAATCACAGTTTAAAGGACAGACGATTGTTGTTCGAAGCTCCTGTTCCAATGAAGATTCCTCCGAGACATCAAATGCGGGTCATTATGACAGTATATTGGATGTCGACGCTGATGATCGCGATGCTGTATGTCATGCGGTTGAGACAGTATTTGATTCCTATAAAAAAGATCTGCCAGATATCAGGAATGAACAGGTGTTGATCCAGACGCAGACGAAATCTATCATCAGCAGCGGAGTTATCTTCTCCAGAGAGATCAAATCAGGAAGACTGTATTATGCAATCTCATATGATGAAGATTCGACCGATGCGGTAACCAGTGGAAGCGGAGGAAAGACGATTTATATTGCACGGACAGCAGAGAGTTCATCTCTCCCGGAGCGCTGGGGTGTTCTGATCACAGCCATGAGGGAATTAGAAGACATCTTTCCGGAGTATCCGCTCGATGTGGAATTTGCAGTTGGAGCAGATCTGACAGTTACGATCTTTCAGGTGCGTCCGCTTGCGGCCTGTATTAAGAAACTGCAAAAGCCGTCTGACTACAAAGAAGACAGAGCAAAGAATGATCGTATATTTGGAGAATTGATAAACAAGATAAAACAGCAGTATCAAAAACTCAGTGATCTGTTGTATGAGAAACAGGCAATCTTATCCGATATGGCATTCTGGAATCCTGCTGAGATCATAGGAGTGAATCCGCATCCGCTTGATTTCTCCCTTTACAGAGAGATCATAACGAAGGCTGCCTGGAATCAGGGACTTACCACGATCGGATATCGTGTGGTGGACGGAGATCTGATGTACAGGGTCGGAAATAAACCATATATATCATTGCGGAAGTCATTTCTGTGCCTGATGCCTGCGGATTTAGATGAGGACATGGTGAAAAAACTTTTGGCATTTTATGACCGGAAGATATTATCGGATATAACGGCACATGATAAAATAGAATTTGAAATCGTATTTTCCAATTATGATTTTACAACGGAGGATCGGTTGCAGGAATTATTAGAATATGAATTCACGAAAGGCGAGATTCAGGATTTGTCAAATAGCCTGTTTCGTCTGACGGATCGTGCAATCTGTAATTTCAGGCAGAACCGGATGCAGGATATCCGTTCCTTAAACGGACTGAAGGTGCATCGGGAAAATATCAGGAATAACTGGCTGATGGCAGCAAAGGATGTGAATACTTCCATCCGTTATTTTATAGAATTGATCGAGAGTATCAAACAGTACGGAACACCGAAATTTGCAAGACAGGCAAGACTTGCATTTATCTCAAAGGCTCTTTGCAGGTCACTTAGTGCAAAGGGATATTTTACGAGCCGTGAGATTGATGACTTTATGATGTCAATCTACACAGTGGCATCGGAGTACGATTCGGATTTTCAGGATTTTGCAGAAGGACGGATTACCAGAGCTGCATTTGATGAGAAATACGGGCATCTTCGTTCCGGCACTTACGATATCACCTGTGAGACATATGAGGAACGGGATTTTGACAGCTCCAAGGCAAGCGAGACAGCAAAGAAGCAGAGACAGAGAATTGAGCGGTTAAAGCATACGCCATTAGATCCGGAGAAGGTAGAACAGGCACTTTCCGATATCGGCTTTGGTGTTGATGCAAAGAAATTTGTGGAATTCTTAAAGGATTCCATGGAAGAACGGGAATATTTTAAATTTGAATTTACGAAATCCTTAAGTCTGGCAATCGATATTCTGATCAATATTGGAGAAATGTTGAATTTTTCAAAAGAAGATATGGCATATCTCACAGTAGATGATATAATTGCAGTGTATCATAAACCAGAAACGGAGATCCGAAGGATATGGGAACAGGTGATCGCAGAGAACCGAAAGGCATATACAGATGCTTCCGATATGATTCTGCCAGATGTGATCTGTAATAAGCAGCAGTTGGAATATATCGAGATGGTAGAGGCGAGACCGAATTTTATCACCTCGGAGATCGTGACCGGAGCAGTTGTCATATTGGAGGATGAGGAATCGAAGCGTGACGATGCCGGAGCGGTTGATGTTGCAGATAAGATCGTAGTGATCCCGAAAGCAGATCCCGGCTATGACTGGATCTTTGCAAAAGGAATCCGGGGCTTTATTACGAAGTATGGTGGTGTTGCATCCCATATGGCGATCCGATGTGCGGAATTCAATATTCCGGCGGCTATTGGATGTGGCGACGTTATTTATAATTATGTAACAGGACTTGACAAACTGACACTTGATTGTAAAAATGGAAAGATACTGAAGGAGGAATAGGCGTATGCTTCACGCACTGATAACACAACGCGAAGGTCAGAATATGTATGGAAAATCCACGGATGTTCTGGAAGCTGCCTATACGGAATTTTATGAAAGCATGGGAATAAGACTTCATCCGGTGTCGAATTTCACCAGAGATTTTGAAGCCTTATTTGAAGATCCGATTGACGTACTGATCGTAACGGGTGGCGGTACGCTTCACCCGAAATATTATGTAGAACCGCATAAGGCAGAGCTGCAGCCGCATCGGGATGTGATGGAGGAACGGCTCATTATGTACTGTGTGGAGAATGAGATACCGATCATCGGGGTATGCAGAGGTATGCAGCATCTGAATGCTCTTTTTGGTGGAAAGATTTCATATTCTGCACCGTTTGTGGTACCAAGACCGCGAGGTGTTGACCATATGGCAAAAATATGTAATTCGGATCGATATATAAAGATAAATAATTTTCACAGTGATTGTGTATATCTGGAAAACCTTTCAACAATGTTTTATCCGTTGGTTGTAGATGAAGAAAATGGATCGGTTGAGGCATTTGTGTCACCAACCATGAGTATTCTTGCGTTTCAGTGGCATCCGGAGCGGTATTTTGAAAGTGAAGAAGGAAGGCTTTTCAGCAGACATCTGATCCAGGATTTCTTAGGTATTCCAAGAGATGATAAGAAACCGGATCTATAAATAAAATCCTATAAAGCCATAGTTGGAGGAAGCAATAGACATGGAAAAAGGAAAAGCAAAACAACTGCTTGATAAGATGCAGGTATTGATTGAGGACGGACAGAATGTTCCATTTGCAGCAGGGAAGGTTCTTGTAAATAAAGAAGAAATGCTGGAAATGATAGAAGATCTGAAAAAGACGATAGATATAGAATTAAAAGCGTATCATGAGATCACGGATAAGCGTGGCAAGATCATAAAGGATGCGAATAAAGAAGCCGAGGACATTATCGTAGAGGCAGAAGAATCTGCAAGCCGGATCCGAATGAGCAAGCCGAATCCGCTCTATGTCCAGAGGCAGGTAAAGGATCTGAACAAGAAAGATAAGATGGCACTTCGGACAGCAAATGAGATCTATGCGGCATCGATCATTTATACGAATGAGATGCTTATGGAGATCAATGAATCGGTACGTCAGGCATATAATATGATCAGCGAGGAAACCGACCGTGTGCTGGATTCCCTCAGACAGAAATCCGATGTCATTGAGCAGAATAAGCGAGAGCTGATGGATGGACTTCTGGATATGAAAAAGCAGGAACGGTATGCCGATATCTTAGAGATCAGCCAGCTCCTTGCAAATGAACTGTACTATGAGAAGAACCGGTTTGAGGAAGAAGAACAGAAGACGAAGAAGCAGGCAGAAGAAAATGAGATGGTTCAGTGGGAATTTGATTTTGAGGATAAGAAGGAAGATCCGATCAAGGTAAAACCATCCAGACAGCCGGTGAAGCTTCATGATGATATTTTGCATGATGAGGTTGTTGATTCAGCATTTGAGATTGCAGATGAATTAAAGAAAGAAAAGAAAAAGTCATTATTTGAGGATCGGACACCTGTGCCGTTAGAGGAATCAATTACGGATGCAGGGGTTGCAGGAAAGGCAGCAGAAGGCCCTTCTAAGAAAATTCCGGAGTTTCGGATTGGTGGAAACATCCATAAGAGCCTTGACGATGAACTTTAAAGCCACCTAAGAACAGAAGCGTGATACTTTACATTTAATTCATGATTCAGGCGTTGCGGAGCGTACGCCTGTTATGATATCATGGGTTTGTGAGCACGAAAAAACAAGAAACCATAAAGTGTAAATATATACAGGAGGTAATTATTTATGGGGATTTTAAAAAGATTTAAAGACATTATGTCAGCAAACATCAACGCTATGCTTGATAAGGCAGAGGATCCGGAGAAGATGATCGACCAGTATCTCAGAGACTTACAGGAAGATCTTAGAAACGTAAAATCAGAGACAGCAACCGTTATGGCAGATGAGACCAGATGCAAACGTGCATTGGATGACTGCGATGCAGATATTGCCAAGATGCAGAACTATGCAGAGAAGGCACTCCTTGCAGGAAACGAAGCAGATGCCATGAAGTTCTTAGAGAAGAAGAATCAGTTATCAACCAAGAGAACTTCGTTACAGCAGTCTTATGATATGGCAGCAGGAAATGCGGCTAAGATGAAAGAGATGCATGATAAGCTGACGAAGGATATCATGGATCTGAACGCAAGAAAAGATGCGATCAAGGCTAAGGTTCAGGTTGCAAAGACGCAGGAGAAGATGAATAAGATGATGGGAAGCGTAACGGATACAGCCGGAACGATCTCAGCATTTGACAGAATGGAAGCAAAGGCTGATGCAATGCTTGACAAGGCAAATGCTATGGCAGAATTAAATGCCAGCGGTAAGGATGAGACAGATGATCTGATGAGCAAATACGATGCAGAACCATCATCAGCAGTTTCAGACGAACTTGCAGCATTAAAGGCAAAGATGGGACTTTCATAGGAGGAAACAGATGGGATTATTTTCAAATCAGTTTGCCAATGTAGTTGAGTGGGAAGAATACAGAGATGACTTGCTCTTCTGGAAATGGACAAATCGAGAGATAAAGAAAGATTCCAGACTTATCATTAAACCGGGACAGGATGCAATCTTCCTGTATAACGGTGCGGTAGAAGGTATCTTCACAGAATCAGGAAGTTATACGATTGATTCGGATATCATTCCATTCCTTTCTACATTAAAGGGATTTAAGTTTGGTTTCAACTCAGGACTTCGTGCAGAGGTTCTGTTCATCAATACGAAAGAGTTTACCTGTAACTGGGGAACCAGTTCACCGATCCGTTTACAGGCTCCGGGACTTCCGGGCGGACTTCCGGTACGGTCAAATGGTAAGTTTTCATTCAAGATCGATGATTACAATGTGTTGATCGAGAGAATCGCCGGGGTAAAGGCAATCTTTACAGTGGATGATGTCAGAGACCGTATTAAGGGAATCTTAGATGGACTGTTGATCAAATGGATCACAAAGGTCGGCGGTGACGTATTCAATCTGATGGCAAATGCAACGGATATTGCGAAGGGTATTTTAGAAGATCTGGATATGGAACTGATCAAGATCGGTCTGACCATGACAGATTTCAGAATCAGCGAATTTACATATCCTGAGAATATATCAAAACGTGCAGATCAGGCTGCTGAGTATACGATGCTTGGTGACATGGGACGGTTCCAGCAGGTGAAGATGGTAGATGCACTTGCAAATTCCAACGGAAAAGGTGGAACCAATATGGCAGATGTTGCCAGCGGTATGATGGGAATGCAGATGGGTATGATGATGGCAAATCAGATGACCGGTAATCTGCAGAACAACATGAACGGACAGATGAATCAGCAGGCAGCTCCAACCGGAAATGGTACGGCTCCTAAGTTCTGCCCGAACTGCGGAACCCCTACAAATGGAGCAAAGTTCTGTGGTAACTGCGGAACAAAGCTGATATAAAGGAGTACAAAAGCGATGGCTGGATTAAATGACATGCAGGATTTGGCATGCAGACATGTCGATGGACCGCTTCTGATACTGGCAGGTGCCGGATCAGGAAAGACCAGAGTAATCACCCACCGGGTAGCGTATCTGATGGATGAGATCGGAGTGAATCCATATAATATTCTTGCGATAACATTTACAAATAAAGCCGCAGCCGAAATGAGAGACAGAGTAAATAACATTGTTGGAGAGGGTGCTGAACGAGTATGGGTCAGCACCTTTCATTCGTTATGTGTACGGATTCTGCGACGGTTTTCAGACAGGCTCGGTTATGCAACAAATTTTAATATCTATGATTCGGATGACCAGAAATCTGCGGTCAAGAATATTCTGAAGGAATTGAAGATCGATCCGAAGAAGTATCCGGAGAAGATGTTCCTGGCAGAGATATCAAATGCAAAGGAGCGGTATATTTCACCGGATCAGTATGCGAAGATGAATGCGACAGATTTTGTGAAGACACAGACGGCAACCGTATATTCCGAGTATATGAAGCGACTCCGTAAATTCAATGCATTTGATTTTGATGATCTGATCTACAAGGTGGTTGAGCTGTTTGAACATAATCCGGATGTACTGGAATTATATCAGGACAGATTTCGTTATATTATGGTGGATGAGTATCAGGATACAAACCACATACAGTTTCTGATGGTGAAGCAGCTTGCTTCCAAATACAGAAACCTTTGTGTCGTTGGTGATGATGACCAGTCAATCTACAAATTCCGTGGTGCCAATATTACGAATATTTTGAATTTTGAAAAGGAATATCCGGATGCGAAGGTCGTGAAGCTGGAACAGAATTATCGTTCCTGTGGAAATATTCTGGCGGCTGCAAATGCGGTGATCAAGCATAACGAAGGAAGAAAGGATAAAGCCCTCTGGACAGATCAGGGAGATGGCGAGAAGCTTGTATTTAATCAGAGTGAGGATGAATACATGGAGGCGGATCGTGTTGTAAATGAGATCATCCGTCTGACAGCAAATGGTGCACAGTATAAAGACATTGCTTTACTATATCGTACGAATGCACAATCTCGTATCCTTGGTGAGAAGCTGGTTATGCGAGGAATACCACATCGGGTCTACGGTGGTCAGAATTTCTATGAACGAAAAGAAATTAAAGATATAATGGCATATCTGAAGGTTGTAAATAACTCTACAGACGATACCTATCTCAGACGAATCATCAATGTACCAAAGCGTGGAATCGGTGATGCTACCGTTGATAAGGTGGCCGCATTTGCCGCTGCAAATGATATGACACTGATGGAAGCCATGCAGATCATAGAGCAAGTTCCGGGATTACAGCGTTCGGTTGCAAAAATTTCCGGCTTTGTGGAATTGATCGATGGATTTCGGGGGATAATAGAGGAGCAGGAACCACTCAGTACATTATTTGACCGTATTCTGGAGGATACCGGATATGAAGATGAACTGATAGCGGAGCACACGGATGAATCGATGGCTAGACTTGAGAATATCGATGAGTTAAGAAACCGTGTGGTTCAGTTTGAAACCGATTATGAGGAAGCAACACTGGCAGATTTTCTGGAGGATATCGCGCTGGTTTCGGAGACCGATAAAATGTCCGATGATGATAATATGGTTAAATTAATGACGATCCATGGTTCAAAGGGACTGGAGTTCCCATATGTATTCTTATGTGGCATGGAAGAGCGAATCTTCCCAAGTGCGATGGCGATCAATTCGGATGATGAAGATGCGCTGGAAGAAGAACGCAGACTTTGCTATGTAGGAATTACAAGAGCGATGAAGAAGCTATATCTGTCCTGTGCAAGAAACCGTATGCTGCATGGAAGTAGAAACTGCAATGACATCTCCAGATTTATTAAAGAGATTCCGCCGCTGCTGTTCCAGGATTCCGGTGATATTACAAGGCATGTAAAACGGATGGAAGAACGGCAGTTTGCAGACACCGGATATACCGGAAATAGGTATGGTAGCAGCGGGCAGTCAGGATATGGAAAAGGCTCATATCATGGAAGATCGTCGCAAACGGGTTCCGGATATTCTTCATCGAATCCATACAGCAGCTACAGTAAGGCAAAGAAAGAGCCGATCAGTATAATACCATCGACCAAACCATCATTTGGCAAAGAATTTACCGTGAACCGGGAACTGGTTCTCGACTATGGAGAAGGTGATCGGGTGCGTCATATGAAATTTGGAAATGGAACTGTAACGCAGCTTGTAAAGGGCGGCAGAGATTATGAGGTGACGGTAGATTTTGATCGTGGCGGTACAAGAAAAATGTTTGCTTCCTTTGCAAAATTAAAGCGTTTGGAAGAATAAAGAAATTATAATAATTCCAAGATAATATAGAAATAGAAAAAAGAGTATGCTATAATGACGGCATACAGAAACTAAATGAAAGGGTGGTAGTTTATAATGAAAAATAATGATGTAATCTTAGTAAAAAGCGAACCAACAGAAGAAAAGGCAAAAGGTGTTGTATTTGTGATCCTTGCGATTATCGGTGCAGTAGCAGCGATCGCAGGTATTGCATATGCAGTATATTCATACCTGACACCTGATTTTCTTGATGATTTTGATGATGATTTTGATGATGATTTTGATGACGACTTCTTCGATGATGACGATGATGACGAGGAAGAAGCACCGGCAGAGCAGCCTGCCGAGACAGCAGAAGCACCGGCAGCAGAGCCTGTAGCAGACGCTGAATAATCAAAAATTTGAGCTGAATCAAAGTGAGTAAAATAACCGGATTAGTTTTTTGAATTATAAAGAGCTAATTCGGTTATTTTTATCTAAAAAGATATATGAAAAGTTTTCATTTATAGTTAGTGGAAATTTTGTGGAAAAGGGAGAAATAATAGATCAAGATATCAATGTTTAGATCAAAAATGAGAAGTGAGATTTGGCATTGGAGTATATGTACTTTATGAAGTAAGCCTTTTTAACGCCGGTTCTTAGTGAGTCGCCATAGGCGAGGAGCTTAGCACCGTTGCGTTAAAATAGAGTGCGAACGTCTTACGGAATAATAAGTAATGCTGTCTTTCATTTTATCTACTGACAAGACACATGTAAAGTGGTGTAAAATACTATATTGTCATGCACAACAGAACGTGGTATACTAAGGCAACGCTTTTTTATAATAAGAAGAAAAAACAAATAAATACAGTTGGAGAAACAATATGAAGACAGATATTTTAATTGTTGGAAGTGGATGCGCAGGTTTATATGCTGCATTGAATCTCCCCAGTGATAAACAGATAACGATCATAACAAAGGATATCGTAGAACACAGTGATTCCTTCCTGGCACAGGGTGGCATGTGTATGCTGAAATCAGAAGATGACTATGACAGTTATTTTGAAGACACCATGAAGGCGGGACATTATGAGAATAATCCAAAGAGTGTAGAAGTCATGATACGTTCATCGGTCGATGTTGTAAACGATCTTGTAAAGTATGGAGCGGATTTCCATCGGGAGCCGGATGGCAGTTTCAGCTATACAAAGGAAGGAGCACATAGCCATCACCGTATCATTTTTCATGAGGATGTAACAGGAAAAGAGATCACAAGTACCCTGCTCCGCAATGTAGAGAAGCTTTCGAATGTGACGATCTACGAACATGTAACCATGGTGGATATCCTGTGTAAGGATAATTGCTGTTACGGTGTGGTGGCAAGGGATGCGGAGAATAAGATTTTCCCGATCATGGCAAACTATACCATGCTTGCTTGTGGGGGAATCGGTGGTATTTACAGACATTCGACTAATTTCAGACACCTGACCGGAGATGCCGTTGCGATCGCATTAAAGCATGGGATTGAGACAGAGCATGTGAACTATGTCCAGATTCATCCGACAACTTTATATAGCAAAGAGCCGGAGGACAGGAGTTTTTTGATCTCGGAATCGGTTCGTGGCGAGGGGGCGCTGCTCTATAACAAGAATCATGAGCGGTTTGTAAATGAACTTCTTCCGAGAGATCTGCTGACGATCGAGATTCGCAAACAGATGGAGAAGGACGGAACAGATTATGTCTGGGAAGATATGACTGTGATTGATAGAAAAGAATTAGAAGAACATTTCCCGAATATCGTTGAGCATTGCAAAGAAATGGGATATGATGTGTATACAGAATGCATACCGGTTGTGCCGGCACAGCATTATTTCATGGGCGGTATCAAGGTGGATTTGTCCAGTAAGACATCGATGGATCAGTTATATGCGATCGGAGAGACTGCATGTAACGGAGTTCATGGCAAGAATCGACTGGCAAGTAATTCACTTCTTGAGAGCCTGGTATTTGCCAAGCGGGCCGCAAAGGAAATGACTGAGCAGTTCGATCGGACAAAGATAGAAGAAATCTCTTACAGAGAAGACGATTATACAGATAAGAAGAAGCTGGCAACAGAATATAAAGCACTGCTTAAGGCTGAGATTGCAAGGGAAAACGAAGAAGACCTGCACAGACAGGAAGCATAGAAAAATCATTCAGGAGGATATTATGTACGATCAGATTACTTTAAAATTAAATGTAGATCCATTTATTCTTGGAGCATTAAAAGAAGATATTACAAGTGAGGATGTATCAACAAATTCCGTTATGCCGGAGGCATGCATGGGAAAGGTAGAGTTAATCTGCAAGCAGGATGGAATCATCTGTGGTTTACAGGTGTTTAAGAGAGTATTTGAATTATTAGATGATACAACCGTGACAGAACTCTACTGCAAGGATGGCGATGAGGTAAAGGCAGGACAGTTGATGGGAGTTGTAACCGGGGATATCCGTGTATTGTTATCGGGAGAACGGACAGCACTGAATTATCTGCAGAGGATGAGCGGTATTGCTACGTACACATATAAGGTTGCAGGACTTCTTGCAGGAAGCAAGATCCAGTTGCTTGATACCAGAAAGACAACCCCGAATAATCGTATTTTTGAAAAATATGCAGTTCGTGTCGGCGGTGGGCATAATCACAGATATAATCTTTCGGACGGAGTCCTTCTGAAGGATAACCATATAGGCGCGGCAGGCGGAGTGAAAGAGGCAATCCGTATGGCAAAGGAATATGCACCGTTTGTCAGAAAGATCGAAGTCGAGGTTGAGAATCTGGATATGGTAAAGGAGGCTGTTGAAGCCGGAGCGGATATTATCATGCTGGATAATATGTCAGATGAAATGTTAAAAGAAGCGATCGGCATCATAGATGGCAAGGCAGAGATCGAGGTATCAGGTAATGTAACAGCAGAAAATATCGAGCGCTTGAAGAACCTTGGTGTTGATTATATATCAAGTGGAGCACTGACACATTCCGCTCCGATCATGGATATTTCTCTGAAAAATCTTCATAGAATCTAACTGAATATTGTAACAAAATTTCTGGTGCCTTTGGGTGCAGGGAAGGTTTATATGAGAAATAGAATGGGCTAATGGATGATAAGATTGGGAGGAAGAACATGACAGGAGTTGAAAGACGGGAAAAACTGTTGTCGATGCTTGCGAAGAGTAAGGAGCCGATTGCGGGGGCGGAGATGGCGAAGCAACTCAGTGTGAGTAGGCAGGTAATCGTACAGGATATTGCCCTGCTTCGTGCGGCTGACAATAATATTGTTTCAACAAACCGGGGATATGTGTTATTAAAGCCGGGAAAATGTGAACGAATATTCAAGGTGCGTCATACTGCGGAAGAGATAGAGAAAGAATTGCAGATCATCGTAGATAATGGCGGCAGGATTCTGGATGTATTTGTATATCATAAGATTTATGGAGTTGTAAAAGCTCCGATGAACATAAAAACCAGAAAAGATATTTATGAATATGTAAAGACCTTGAGCAGTGGAAAATCATCGCCGCTTCTTAAGATAACCGACAATTACCATTATCACACGGTGCAGGCAGATTCAGAAGATATCCTGGATAATATTCAGAAGGATCTGGAGGAATGTGGTTTTCTTGCGAAACTGCTGGATTTCGAACCGGTTGATTTTTGGGAAAAAAGTGAATGACATAGGATGGCAGGTAGTCTATAACAGATTACCTGCCATTCTATGTTATAAGATGACGAGGGGAAGAAATTAATAAGTCAATATTGTGCAACAAATTTATAAAAATAATGTAAGAAAAACGGATGAACAGATAATATAATAACATTATCAGGTATAATAAATTATATACCAAATAAAAAGGAAAAGAGGAAATGAGAATGATAAAAAAATACACATATGGTAATCCGTTTTTTACAGAATCAGTTGTTGTGTCATTTGAGGCATCGGAAGGTATGCCTGAAGTTGGAACAGTAAATCTGGATGATGGCTTTTCATTTCTTTATGATATGAAAGCAGAGGATGCAGTATATGGACTTGGTGAAGCAAATCGTGGAATCAACAAAAGAGGATATAAATATATAAGCAATAATACAGATATTCCGAATCATCATGAGGATGTTTATTCTTTATATGCATCTCATAATTTTGTTATTATATCCGGCGAGAGAACATTTGGATTGTACATAGATTATCCGTCTTCGCTGGTATTTGATATCGGATATACTAAGATGGATGAACTTCATATTTTCTGCGATAAAGCAGATTTGGATTTCTATGTGATCACAGGCGAAAGTATATATGATATTGTAAAACAATTCAGACAAATGATAGGAAAAAGTTATATTGCTCCAAAGTTTGCTTTCGGTTTTGGACAGAGCCGTTGGGGTTATAAGACACCGGAAGATTTTGCTTATGTTGTGAAGAAATACAGGGAGAATCATATTCCAATCGACATGGTATACATGGATATCGATTATATGGATCATTATAAAGACTTTACGATAAATGAAGCATTTGGTGATTTTTCTGAATATGTAGAAGAGTTGAAAAAAGAAAATATACGCTTGATCCCGATTATTGATGCGGGAGTGAAGATTGAAGAAGGATATGATGTGTATGAAGAAGGCGTAGCAAACAATTATTTCTGTAAAAGAGAGGACGGAAGTGATTTTGTTGCAGCTGTATGGCCGGGATACACACATTTTCCGGATGTATTGAATCCGGAAGCGAGAAAATGGTTTGGCGGGAAATATAAGCTTCTTACAGATGCAGGAATTGAAGGCTTCTGGAATGATATGAACGAACCAGCAATTTTTTATACACCGGAAGGCGTTTGTGAAGTAAAAGAGGCAATGCGGGAATTTATTGATAAAGAAGAATCCGTGGATGATGTCTGGAAAATTCGGGATATGGTAGCAGATCTGGCTAATAATGCCAAAGACTATGCTTCGATGTATCATAATATGAATGGAAAGATGGTGCGTCATGATCAGGTACATAACCTTTTTGGTTATAATATGACACGGGCAGCAGGTGAAGCACTTCGAGAGATCTGTCCGGAGAAAAGATGCCTGTTGTTTTCTAGATCATCTTATATCGGAATGCATCGTTATGGCGGTATCTGGACCGGAGATAATAAATCCTGGTGGTCCCATATCCTATTGAATCTGAAAATGCTTCCATCATTAAATATGTGTGGTTTCTTATATACAGGAGCAGATCTGGGCGGATTTGGCTGTAATACGACCAGAGATCTTTTGCTCAGATGGCTCGCACTTGGTGTATTTACACCGCTGATGCGTAATCATGCATGCCTTGGCACAAGAGAGCAGGAGTGCTATCAGTTTGAGCAGATTGAAGATTTCAGACATATCATAGGTGTTCGTTATCGGTTGCTTCCATATATTTACAGTGAATATATGAAGGCTGCTTTAAATGATGAAATGATGTTTAAACCGCTTGCATTTGAATATCCGGAAGATCGTATGGCGGTAAATGTAGAAGACCAGCTTATGCTTGGTAATGAGATCATGATCGCACCGGTATATACACAGAATGCAATCGGAAGATATGTTTATCTGCCGGAGAATATGATGCTTGTCCGTTTCAAGGCTGAGGGTGATATTGAACAGACCGAGATGAAAAAAGGACATCATTTTGTAGAAGTACCGTTGAATGAAGTGATTTTATTTATTCGGAAAGGAAAATGCATTCCTCTTGCTGACTTTGCCGAGTGTGTTGCGGATATTAATACGAAGAAGCTGCAGTTACTAGGGTATGCGGGAAGTAGTTATCAGTTGTATGATGATGATGGATATACAAGAGAATATGATCTGGAGATGTCCTGTGTAATTTTGAATAATTAGTAACAGGATATCAGATAAAAGAAAAAGGCAATCGATCATGATTGCCTTTTTTGATGCGGATAACAGGAGTTGAACCTGCACGTCTGTTGACACTAGAACCTAAATCTAGCGCGTCTGCCAATTCCGCCATATCCGCAGAGTTTCTTCTATATATAATAGAATAAAAGAATAGAAGAGTAGATATAAAAAAATCAGATATAAAATTATATCTGAAATTTTAATGAGCCATCGGGGACTCGAACCCCGGACAACTTGATTAAAAGTCAAGTGCTCTACCGCCTGAGCTAATGGCCCATATAAATTAAGTTTTTGACTGGGCTAGCTGGATTCGAACCAGCGAATGCAGGAGTCAAAGTCCTGTGCCTTACCGCTTGGCGATAACCCAAAAGCATCGCTTAATATGCGATAAAGAAAAGGGTGGATAGAGGGACTCGAACCCTCGGCCTCCAGAGCCACAATCTGGCGCGCTAGCCAACTGCGCCATACCCACCATATAAGTGAAACATCCATATGGAACAGCAGTAGTGCCACAGAATGAAACAAATAAATGTGCCCGAAGGGATTCGAACCCCCGACCCACGGCTTAGAAGGCCGTTGCTCTATCCAGCTGAGCTACGGACACATTTTAAATTCCCGCTATAAATATTAGCGAAAATAAAGAGCGGGTGATGGGAATCGAACCCACGTATCTAGCTTGGAAGGCTAGTGTTCTACCATTGAACTACACCCGCATGATTGCTTAACAGTGTTTAGATTTATGATTATCTAAGTCGGGGTGACAGGATTCGAACCTGCGACCTCTTGATCCCAAATCAAGCGCTCTAGCCAAGCTGAGCCACACCCCGGAACAAAGTGTTTGTCGTTTTTTTATGTTCGTCATATCTCTGACGCAAGACATATTATACATAAACACCCCCTTGATGTCAACAATAAATTTTATTTTTTTTGCATTTTTTTTGACAGAGCGGATTTCCTTAGGTTTTAAGCCACTTTCCAGTATTTATTTTTTTGAATATTATATATGGACTGATGATAATCTCATACATTTTAGCATTAATTTAAAGTTTTCGAGGTCTGGCAGGTGTGTATCTGTTGCATATAGATCTTTTAAAAAAATCGGATAAAAATTGAATCGGGTAACAAGCTGTGCTATAGTAAGGGCTGCGACAGTTTAATTAAGAAAAGAGAGAATGGAATGAGTGATTTTTTATTTAGTATAAATGCGACAGTGCCGATCTTTCTGGTGATCCTGTTGGGGTGGTTTCTGAAACGGATTGGGCTGATCAATGATGAATTTGCAAATATAGCAAATAAATATGTGTTTAAGGTATCCCTTCCGGTGCTTTTGTTTCGGGATATCGCAACAACCTCGGTATTAAAAGACGTAAATATGAAATTTGTGGCGTTTTGTTTCTTCGGAACTTTTATTATGTTTGCATGTGCATGGTGCTTTGCAAAGATATATTGCCGGGATAAGACGATGGTCGGAGCGTTTGCGCAGGCATCGGCAAGAGGAAGCGCGGCGGTGCTTGGAATTGCCTTTGTAGAAAATATCTGTGGAAGCTCAGGGATGGCTCCGCTTATGATCGTTGCGGCGGTACCATTGTTCAATATCCTGTCCGTTATTATGTTGACCTTTGGGGGCAGAGATAATATCCATGGTGCAGACGGAATCAAAACGGCATGCATTAATATTTTAAAGAATCCGATCATAATCGGCATCGTGCTCGGAGTTCCGTTTTCATTATTGAATATTCCGATTCCTGCGATACCGATGAAGACGATCAATTATATCGCACAGACGGCGACTCCGATCGCATTGATCGCCATAGGAGCAGGTTTTAATACAAAAGCAGCACTGGAGAAAATGAAGCCTGCGGTTACAGCAGCTCTTATGAAGCTAGTCGTATTTCCTTTGATCTATATGCCGATTGCGGTTAAGCTTGGGTTTGCACCGAGTGAATTGGCAGCAATCCTGATCATGACAGGCTCACCGTCCACGGTAACCTGTTATATCATGGCTAAGAATATGAATAATGATGAAGTCCTGTCATCAAATACGATCGTGCTGACAACCCTGTTTTCATCGATCACGATAACGGTATGGGTATATGTCCTTCGCGTTATGGGATGTATATGACACAAGTAATAATAAAAATCCTTGAATAAACAGAAATGGGATTAAATTAGAAGTAATGAATACAGAGAACAAATGAAAAGATTAGGATAATATAGAAAATTAAAATACAGAGAATGGAGAAAGAAGATGAAAAATATAGTTTTGATCGGAATGCCTGGTTGTGGAAAGAGTACGATCGGTGTGGTACTTGCCAAGGTTCTTGGATTTGATTTTGTAGATGCAGATGTGTTGATCCAGAAGAAGCATGGTAAGCTGCTTCGTGAGCTGATCGCAGAATATGGAGATGATGGGTTCCTTCAGATAGAAAATGATGTAAACAAAGAAATTGACTTAAAGAATACGGTTATTGCAACCGGAGGAAGTGTCGTATACTGTGATGAAGCCATGCAGCATTATGTAAAAAATGATATTGTAGTATATATCGAGCTTCCATATGGAGTGATCGCTTCCAGACTGGAAAATGTAAAACGGCGTGGCGTAGTGTTAAAGGATGGTCAGACTTTAAAGGATCTTTATAACGAGAGAATCTTATTGTATGAAAAATATGCACAGATCACGGTAAAAGCCGAGGGACTTTCCGTAGAAGAACTCATGGATACGATTGCAGAAAAAGTGTTGGCATATGAGAAGACACATTAATGTGAAGATCGAGCGTAAACAGCATAGATCCAAAGTAATGATATGAATTTGGATCTATGCAGCGGGTTTATGAAGTGCTAAAAACAGATTGGAAAAACGACTTCTGAACAGCAGAATGGAATATTTGGCGAAAGCTGAAAAAATATCTGCAAGGAAGTCGTTTTTTATATTGACGAAAATGGATGTATCCAATATAATCTATTTTGTGGTTTAAAACGTAGAACTTTAAAGTTGCTTGACTTCAACGCAATAAAGCAAAATGAGCCGGATTATGTCAGAATTCGAAAATCAGAAATTATAAGATGCGCTATTGTTGGTGGAAAGTTGGCTGTAAAATTCTGCGAATACAAAAATGAGAAGTGACGGGAGGTCGACATGGTTATTAAAGTGATTATGCTTGTTGTATTCTTTGGCATAATGATCGGTGTAGGATTTTATGCAAGAAAACAGGCCACAGATGTGAACGGATTTGTACTGGGAGGAAGAAGCGTAGGCCCATGGCTTACAGCATTTGCATATGGTACGTCCTATTTTTCGGCAGTTATTTTTATTGGATATGCAGGACAGTTTGGATGGAAATACGGAATTGCATCCACATGGATCGGAATTGGAAATGCGATCCTTGGATCTCTGCTTGCATGGGTAGTGCTTGGCAGAAGAACCAGACTGATCACGCAGAAGCTGGATTCCAGAACAATGCCGGAATTCTTTGAGAGAAGATATAACAGCAAATCCATGAAGATCATTTCTTCTTGGATCATATTCATATTCTTGATCCCATATACGGCTTCATTGTATAACGGTCTTTCCAGATTGTTTGGAATGGCGTTCGACATTGATTACAAGATCTGTGTTGTTGCTATGGCAGTTCTTACCGGTATCTATGTAATTGTTGGCGGGTATATGGCGACAGCGATCAATGACTTTATTCAGGGACTGATCATGCTGGTTGGTATAGTAGCAGTTATCTATGCAGTATTAAACGAGAGAGGCGGACTTACAGGTGCGTTAGACAAGCTGGCTCGTGTAAATGATCCGGCGGTTTCGGATACACCGGGTGTATTTGCATCCTTCCTTGGACCGGATATCTTCAATCTGGTATGTGTTGTCATATTAACCTCACTTGGAACATGGGGCCTTCCTCAGAT
The DNA here is from genome assembly GCF_025567345.1 of Coprococcus ammoniilyticus. NCBI lineage: Bacteria > Bacillati > Bacillota > Clostridia > Lachnospirales > Lachnospiraceae > Coprococcus > Coprococcus ammoniilyticus. Next base: position 324,726 of record NZ_JAOQJS010000003.1, on the reverse strand, counting down.
GATCCAGAAATTTTATGCGATCAAAGATGAGAAATCAATCAAGACTGGAACGATCGTATCTACTTTATTTGCAACGATCGTAGCCGGAGGATGTTATTTCCTTGGTGGTTTTGGACGTCTGACCGAGACGGATGTAGCAACAGAAGGATTTGATGCGATCATTCCACACCTGCTTGAGAATCTTCCGGAAGTATTGATGGGACTGGTGGTTATCCTTGTATTATCTGCTTCGATGTCTACCTTATCTTCATTGGTTCTGACCTCAAGCTCCACACTTACGATCGACTTTATCAAAGCATCGATCGCACCGAAAATGTCAGAGAAGAAGCAGGTCCTTACAATGCGGATCATGCTGGTAGTATTTATCGCATTATCGGCGGTCATTGCAGTCATTCAGTATTCCAGCAAGGTGGCATTTATCGCACAGCTTATGGGTATTTCATGGGGTGCGATCGCAGGTGCCTGTCTGGCTCCGTTTTTATATGGTCTGTACTGGAAACGCACGACAGTGGCAGCCTGCCTTGTTAGTTTTATCTGGGGCGTAGGCATCATGACACTGAACTTTATCAGTAATACATGGCAGTTATTTAGTTTTCCACAGGCATTACAGTCACCTGTAAACTGTGGTGCAGTAGCGATGATCGGTGGATTGATCCTTGTTCCGATCGTCAGTCTGATCACAAAGAAACCGGATCAGAAGCACGTAGAGGAGATCTTCTCCTGCTATGAAGCGACAGTAACCGTACCTCAGAAAGAAGCACTGGATTAATATTATACACAAAATATACATGACATGCATAAAGCCGGCAGAAGGAAGATATCCTGTTCTGCCGGCTTTGATTTTTATGAGAAATGCAATAATGCTGCTTTAAATATAACATTTTCTGCATAATATAATAATTTGAAAAATATATAAAACATGTATGATCAAATTAAGAATGCAATGCTGGGATATAAAAATAAAAAATATTTTTGCATATTTATTAATTAATGCTTGAATATTATACATAATAACTGTATAATCATGGAAGATTATACGAACTGTATTTTCCTATGAAAGCGGTTGACGGAAGAAAATGCAGAGAGTAAGATAAGTGAATGTGTAGAAATACAAATAGGACGATGGCTGTAACGGAAAATGACCGGTTGCAGCAGATTGGAGTAAGATATGATAAAAGCAGGAATTATTGGTTCAACCGGATATGCCGGTCAGGAAATAGTAAGAATTCTTCTTGGACATAAGGATGTGGAAATAGTCTGGTATGGTTCCAGAAGTTTTATAGATAAGAAATATTACGAAGTATTTGGAAACATGTTTCAGATCGTGGATGCAACCTGTCTGGGCGAGAACATGGATGAACTGGCTGGGAAAGTGGATGTTATTTTCACTGCAACCCCACAGGGTTTATGTTCTTCTCTTGTAAATGAGAATATCTTATCAAAGGTTAAGATCATTGATCTGAGTGCGGATTTCAGAATTAAGGATGTTGCTACTTACGAGAAGTGGTACAAGATCGAGCATAAGAGTCCGGAATTTATCGACGAGGCCGTATATGGTCTGTGTGAGATCAACAGAGATAAGGTAAAGGGATGCAGACTTCTGGCAAATCCGGGCTGTTATACAACCTGCTCTATTCTTTCCTTATATCCGCTTGTAAAAGAGAAGTTGATTGATCCGAATACGATCATTGTAGATGCTAAGTCCGGTACATCAGGAGCAGGACGAGGAGCAAAGATCCCGAACCTGTTCTGTGAGGTAAATGAAAGCATTAAGGCATATGGAGTAACGACTCATCGCCATACACCGGAGATCGAAGAACAGCTGGGATATGCATACGGCAGTCCGATCATGATTAATTTCACACCACATCTGGTTCCGATGAATCGTGGTATTCTGGTTACGGCATATGCTTCATTAAAAGAAAAGGTAGATTACGATACTGTTCGTGCTGCATATGACAAATATTATGCAAACGAGAGATTTGTCCGTGTTCTTGACAAGGATGTATGTCCGGAGACACGTTGGGTAGAGGGCAGCAATTATGTAGATGTCAACTTTAAGATTGATGAAAGAACCGGACGTATCATTGCAATGGGAGCACTTGATAATCTGGTAAAGGGAGCAGCCGGTCAGGCAGTTCAGAATATGAATATTATGTTTGGACTTCCGGAAGAAGAAGGACTGCTGATGGCTCCGGTATTCCCATAAAGAGTAACGGCATCGGATATCGTGGAAGAACAGATGATATAAGGCGGTGATCGGTATGGAGATCATTTCCGGCGGAGTGACAGCTCCAATCGGATTTCTGGCAGCAGGTATGCACGCCGGAGTAAGAAAAAATAAAAAGAAAAAAGACATGGCATTGCTAGTCAGCAAGTGTCCGGCGAAGACAGCTGGAGTATTTACACAGAATGTAGTCAAGGCTGCACCTGTTATGTGGGACAAAGCATTATGTGACGATATCGGCTTATGTCAGGCACTGGTTGTAAACAGTGGAGTGGCAAATGCATGTACCGGAGAAGCAGGAGATGTTGATGTGGCGCATATGGCAGAGCTTGCGGCAGTAGAACTTCAGGTACCGGCTGATCAGGTTGCGGTTGCTTCGACCGGAGTAATAGGTATAAGGCTTCCGATGGAGACGATCGCGCATGGAATCCGCGAACTTTCAGGAATGCTTTCCGATGATTTGGAAAGTGGAAGTCATGCGGCGGAAGCCATTATGACGACCGATGTATATAAGAAAGAGATCGCGGTAAAGCTGCAGATCAAAGGGAAGACAGTTACCGTCGGAGGCATGTGCAAAGGTTCCGGTATGATCAATCCGAATCTTGGAACGGTGCTTGGATTCCTGACAACGGATCTGAATATCAGTCAGGAGTTATTGCAGAAAACACTGAGAAATGATGTCATAGACACTTATAATATGTTATCTGTCGATGGGGATACTTCAACGAATGACACCGTTATGATATTTGCAAATGGCATGGCAGGAAATGATGAGCTGCTTGAAACGGATGCGGACTATCCGGCATTTGCGGAGGCACTTCGATATATCAATACCTACTTCGTGAAGCTGATCGCAGCGGACGGCGAGGGAACGACGAGGATGTTTCAGGTACAGGTAGCAGGGGCGGAATCCAAGGAGGGCGCAAGAAAGCTTGCAAAATCCGTGGTGACATCAAACCTTGTAAAATGCGCCGTATACGGTTCGGATGCGAACTGGGGACGTCTGGTGTGCGCGATGGGACAGAGCGGGATCGCTTTTGATCCATATAAGGTAGATATTATAATATCCAGTGAGGCCGGTTCCTTAAAAATAGTTGAAAACGGGGTCTGTACCGATTATGATGAAGAAAGAGCGACGGAGATCCTGTCGCCGGATCAGGTATGTTTTCATGCGGATATGCATGCCGGTACAGAGACAGCTTCCGCGTGGGGCTGTGACCTTACATATGAATATATCAAGATAAATGCAGAGTATAGAAAGTGAGGAAGTAAATAAGATGGTAAAGGGAGATTATACAGTAGATCAGGTAATATCAAAAGCACAGACACTGATCGAGGCTTTGCCTTATATCAAGAAATTTCAGGGGAAAACAATTGTTGTAAAATATGGCGGAAGTGCTATGTTGGATGAGAATCTGAAATACAATGTGATCGAAGATGTTGCATTATTAAAGCTGGTTGGACTGAAACCGGTTATCGTGCATGGTGGCGGTAAGGAGATCAGCAAATGGGTAGAGAAGATTGGAAAAGAGCCTGAATTTATCAATGGACTTCGTGTAACAGACGGGGAGACAATGGAGATTGCCGAGATGGTATTATCCAAGGTAAATAAGAGTCTTGTCAGCATGATGCAGAAGGTTGGTTTAAAGGCTGTGGGTATCAGTGGAAAGGATGGTGGACTGTTTACCGTTAAGAAGCGTCTGCCGGGCGGAAAAGATATCGGTTATGTAGGCGAGATCACAAAGGTTGATACAGAGGTGATCGATGCACTGGTCGATCAGGATTTTATACCTGTTATCGCTCCTATCGGTGTCAGTGAAGAATATGAGGATTATAATATTAATGCTGATGATGCTGCATGTGCTGTTGCAACAGCATTAAAGGCGGAAAAGCTGGTATTCTTAACAGATATTGAAGGTGTATTTATCGATCCGACAGATAAGTCTACCCTGATCTCAGAAATGGATATCCATGAGGCAAAGGATATCATTGAGAAAGGTGTTGTCGGCGGTGGTATGCTTCCAAAGCTTAATAACTGTATCACAGCAATGGAAAATGGTGTATCAAGAGTTCATATTTTGGATGGTCGCCTGAAGCATTGCCTGCTTCTTGAGTTCTTTACTCAGAAGGGTATCGGTACTGCAATCTTAAAAGAGCCATTATTCTAAGAAGCACATTCAATGAAAAGTTAAAAGTAAAACAGAAAAAGACCGGAGCTGTGCACCGATAACGAGAAAAATCGGATGCCGCAGGACTGGTCTTTTTCTATTTTGCTATTGTAAAAGGAATCGAAGTTCGTTAAAATGGGGGTGTGCATGAGTGTACCGGCATATCAAGGAGGTATGCAGGTATGATAATAAAGAAAAAACTGTTATATGTAGGACTTGCCGGATGGATGTTGTTGTCCGGGATTACTCTGGTCGGATGTCGGAAAAATGGCATGATACTTGAGACAACAGAGCAGAATACCGGTTCACAGAATGATACGGCATATGCCGAAGACGCCGTGGTAGGTTCTGTTACAGAAAGGGATCAGGAAGACACAGAAGCCATAATAGACACAGAAGCTATAAAAGACACAGGAATCTGTGTATTTGTCTGTGGGGCAGTAAAACAAGAAGGGGTATATGAACTCCCGATAGGTGCAAGGATCAATGATGCACTTCTTGCAGCAGGCGGATTTGCAGAGAATGCTGCGGAGCAGGTGGTAAATCTTGCAGACTTTATCGAGGATGGACAGAGGATTTATTTTCCGACGGAGGAAGAGGTGCAGGAGCAGCCGGAACGCTGGCAGGATCCGGAAACAGAAACGAACGGACAGACAATGGAAGCGGGAGTAGTGAATATCAATACTGCCGGGAAAGAGGAACTGATGTCATTGTCCGGGATTGGTGAAGCAAAGGCGGAGAATATCATAACTTACAGAGAGACACAGGGTGCATTTGAAAAAACAGAAGATATTATGAATGTGAATGGTATCGGAGAGAATTTATTTCAGAAGATAAAAAACGATATTTGCGTGGGTCGGTAGAGATATAGAAACAAAGGAAAGGTGGAAATCTGGTATGAAAAAGGTATTGGTCGTAGATGATGAGAAACTGATCGTGAAAGGTCTGAAATTCAGTCTGGAACAGGATGATATGGAAGTAGACGTGGCATATGATGGCGGAGAGGCGTTTGAGAAGATCAAAAACAATGATTATGATATCGTTCTGTTAGACATCATGATTCCGGTTTATACCGGGATTGAAGTATGTCAGATGGTGCGTGAATTTTCCAATGTTCCGATCATTATGCTGACGGCCAAGGGTGAGGATATGGATAAGATCATGGGTCTTGAATATGGTGCAGATGATTATATCACCAAACCATTTAACATACTGGAGGTAAAGGCAAGGATCAAAGCCATCTTAAGAAGAAGCGGAAAAAAGGCAGAGCCTGTAAAACCGGTAAATATTTTAGAAATCAATGGCATGAAGGTAGAATTGGATAGCCGCCGTGTATTTGTTCATGGAAAGGAACTGAATCTGACAGCAAAAGAATTCGATTTGCTGGAGCTTCTGATGGCGCATCCGAATAAGGTTTATTCCAGAAATGAACTGTTAGATACGATCTGGGGCAGTACATATCCGGGAGATGCCAGAACTGTGGATGTTCATGTAAGAAGACTTCGTGAGAAGATTGAGGAGAATCCGGGTGAGCCGGTGTATATTCATACAAAATGGGGCGTTGGCTACTATTTTAAAGGATGATGAGACAGGGAATGCGTAAAGCATTCCTATCTTACTGGATTTTTTTGGAATGGAAAAAAGTAAAGATGAAAATGTAGAAAATAAGAATAAAAATATCTGGAGAAACAGTAGACGGAGGATCAGTCTTCAGGTTGTTATCTTTGTAATGATCATGGCAGGTTTTTATCTGATCTCAATCAGTATGAAAACGGTTCTGCTGCAGTTGATGTTGAATCAGAGATATAGTGATTGTGAAACACTGTTGCAGGAAAACGCAAAAAATCTGGAATATCTGATCAATGATATTAATTCGGAAACAGAAGGTACAAGCAAGACTTTTCATGGTATGAACACTCTGGCGTACAGCCTGTCTGCCAGAGTTATGATCGTAGATACTGATTACAGGGTAGCCTATGACAGCTTTCGTCTGTTGAAGGATACCTATATCATGAATAATGATATCTATGAGATCATGAAGGGAGACAGAGACGAACGGCTGGTACGGGAACAGTCCTACATTGAGTATATGTTTCCTGTGGTGAACCGGGAAGGTTATATTGATGATGTAGCTGTGATCGCAGTCAGTCTGGAAAGCATGGAAAATGAAAGAGGGTATTTGTCATACCGTGCCAATATCTTGATCTGTATTTTTATGGTGATCGGGGTGCTGACAGCATTTTTCATTTCTTATATGGCGGTTCGTGATACCAGAAAGATCAAGAGTCAACTTGTAAATATGAAGGATGGATTTCTGGGACAGATTTCATCGGATGGCTTATGGCGAGAAGCTGGGAGCGTTGTTGACAATATGAATGGGATATTTGCCAAATCGCAGTTGTTGGAGGAATCCCGGCAGGAATTTGTATCAAATGTATCACATGAGCTGAAAACACCGATTACTTCAATGAAGGTTTTATCAGAATCGATCTTGATGCAGGATAATGTTCCGGTTGAGATGTACCGGGAATTCATGAACGATATTGTTTTAGAGATTGACCGTGAAGCGCAGATCATCAGTGATCTGCTGACGCTGGTCAAGACAGATAAGGGATCAGACAGCCTGAATATCGAGCGGGTGGATATCAATGAGTTGATGGAGGTTATTCTGAAACGGTTGACGCCTCTGGCAGAAAAGAGAAGCATTGAGATCACATTTGAAAGCTTCCGGGAAGTGGAAGCTGATATTGATAAGGTGAAGTTTACGCTGGCAATCTCCAATCTGATCGAAAATGGAATCAAATATAATGTGGATGGCGGATGGATCCGCGTATCCCTGAATGCCGATCATAAGAATCTGTATATTAAGGTTGCCGATTCCGGTGTTGGTATTCCGGAGGATTGTGTAGAGCATATATTCGAACGTTTCTACAGAGTAGATAAGGCGAGAAGCAGGGATACCGGAGGGACCGGTCTTGGACTTGCAATCTCAAAGAATATTATCGTTATGCATAAGGGTATTATAAATGTGTACAGTGAGCCTGGAAAGGGAACTACATTTACAGTACGTGTTCCGATGAACTATGTGAAATAAAGGAGCAGAAGATGGAGAAACGGATCATGCATATTATAAGCGGGATGCTGTTAGTTGTGGCTCTGCTGTCTATGACCGGATGTGGGAAAAGTGGACATGCGGAGAGTCGGAGAACAGATACCGGTACGGATGCCGGGATGCAGACATATTCCGTATATTATATGAATCAGAAATGGACAGAGTTTTCTGTCTATGATACGAAGATCGATCAGTTGGAATCAACGGAAAATGTGATAGATAAGCTGATGAATCTGTTGATATCAACAGAAGACGAGCAGCTTTATAAGATTCCGGTTGCAGATGGAATGACTTATCAGCGATATTCTTATGATGGAAAAGGACTGGTAACGATCATGTTCAATCTGGATTATGATACCGCAGAGAATTATCAGATCCTGTTGTGTAAAATGGCATTTACAAAAACCCTGTGTCAGGTAAATGGTATTTCAGGGGTTTCATTTGAATTGTCGGATCTGATTGGAGAGAAGAAGGTAGATACAAGTGTTTACAATGCGGAATCATTTTCAACGATCGGTGATAATTTTATGGAGGCTTCTTATTCCGTGACGATCTATACGCCGGATAATACCGGAAAACGGCTGGATAAGCATACGACGGAGATTGATGCGTTGTCTTACAAAGCACCGGAGGAACAGATCATGGAAGCACTTCGGAATTCCCAGGAATGGAAGAGTCCGATCGATAAGGATGTAGATATTCTTGATATCTATGTGTTGGATCGGGTGTGTTATGTTAATTTCAGCAAGACCTTTTTGGATCATGTCGGTGATTATGATGACAAAGTGATCATTTATTCGCTGGTTGATTCTCTGACAGAGCTGTCAGATGTGGATGGTGTTGTATTTGAGGTAGAAGGCAGTCAGGATCTTGTATATGGAGAGAATTTGGATTTCTCAGAGACATACACAGCGAATTATTCAATGTGTAATTAGACAGGTACTGACAGATAGCGGAGGAAAAGAAAATAAAAAGACCACTATTTTGGGCCGCATGTGCATTTATGCTTGGAGAGGCGGAGGCGATTGCTGGCAGCAGGTGGTTTACTTTGGCTGCAATGATAGTTGCAGCCTTTTTTCTGTTTACGGGAGAAAAAGGGCAAAAACAGGGAAAAAGGCAAAAACAGCAAAAACAGAAAGAAGAGTCCGGCCGGGATGAAAAAATACGGATGTCGGACAGGCGAAGACAGACAAAGCGGAGTGTGGATGTAAAACGAACAGTAAGAATAACTGTCGGAATTCTCATATATGTGCTGTTTGCCGGAATGGGGTATATGAATATCAACATATTGCATGAGCAGGAACAATATGCTTCCCGGCTGAACGGTTGTTCCGGAACAATTTCCGGAACGATATACGAGATAAAGGAAACGGAAAACAGGCAGCAGGTCTTTATTAAGATCGTGGATGCAAGAGGAATGTCCGGTGAAGAATGGACTGGGTTTCATGAAAATATGAAGCTGCTTGTGTATGTGGAGAAAGGTATAACCTTGTATCCGGGACAGGAGGCAGTATTTGCCGGCAGATTTGAACAGCCGGAGCATGCGGGAAATCCGGGAGCCTTTGATGCATATCGATACTACAGGAGCCAGGGGATCTTTCTTATACTTTCAGATGCAGAGCTGCAGAAAACAGGAAAACAGTACTCGCATATACGGGCGGGGCTCCGGAAGCTCCGAAAACGGATATCAGATGTAATTGGTAACTTATACGGCGAGGAGGATGCATCTGTGATACGGGCGATGCTTCTGGGTGAACGGCAGGGGATGGACGGTGACGTGAAACGGATGTATCAGTTGAATGGTATTGCACATATTCTTGCAATATCGGCATTACATATTGCGATCATTGGTATGACCTTGTATCGGCGTATGCGAAAATGGGGAGTTTCCTACTGGAGTGCGGGAATTGGATGCAGTATTCTGGTTATTCTGTATGGACAGATGACCGGACTTGCAGGATCAACGATGCGGGCGATCATTATGATGGGGCTCCTGTTATTTGGGAAAGCCATTGGGCGTTCGGTGGATCTTCTGACCTCAACAGGAATTGCCGGGGTATGGATGTCGGTGATAAATCCTTATGTTGTATTAGATGCCGGATTTCAGCTTTCATTTGCAGCGATAACCGGGATAGCTGTGATCGTGCCGGTGTTACAACAGGTATTTAGCAAAAGGGGAAGTGCTGACCTAATCAATAAGCTTGGTGCAGGGACGGTGTTGCAACACATATTTGGCGCAGGGGAGAAAATCCGGCAATCGCTTACTGTCAGCATGGCAACCTTTCTGGCGACCTTGCCGGTGATCGTCTACTATTATTACCAGTTTCCATTGTATGGTATTTTATTAAATCTGATCGTTGTGCCATGTGTATCGGTCGTCCTGACCGGTGGGATCGGAACGGTTATCTGTGGCTGCATGTCACTTCAGGCGGCCGGATGGCTTACGATTCCGGTGAAGGGGATTTTGTGGTTATATGAAATGTTGTGTCAGGGGATGGAACAGCTTCCCGGAGCCTGTATCAATATCGGACATATTCCGGTGAAGCTGGTGGTGGGTTATTATATTGCGTTACTGATATCCTTATATTTTATGACCAGGATGAGAGCAGATAGAGGAGACAGAACGGAAGGCAAACAGACTCGAAAAATCGTAAAAAAGTCAAAATGGCAGGTCCGTAGAAATCAGGCAGTGGAAGAAAAGTGTGATCAGCAGACGATAAAGGAACGGAAACACAGAAAAATCCGGTATGGGATCGCAGAGATTTTTGCCGTGCTGATATTCTGTATATATGCAGGAAGCGTGCTCGACCGTCCATTTACGGTTGCTTTTCTGGATGTCGGGCAGGGGGATGGCATACTGATCCGGACGGAACAGGGAACGAATATTATGATCGATTGTGGTTCATCGGATAATAAGACGGTAGGAGAATATGTTCTGCTTCCTGCTCTTCGGTATTATGGGATGGCAGAACTGGATTATGTTTTTATAACACATGGGGATAAAGATCATATATCCGGGCTTCAGGAATTATATGAGCTGGAGCATACCGGGATTCGGATCCGGAATCTTGTTGTGGCGGAATATGGCGACCGGGAAGGACTGCTGGAACTGATCAATCAGGCAGAACAGCATGGAACTGAGGTTTTATATATGGATGCGGGTAGCATATTTTCTGAACCGGAAGCTGGAGCTTCCGGGATATTTCGGATCGCATGCATATATCCGGGAGAATCGGATGTTCACACAGATGCAAATGAAGCCTCTCTTGTGCTGCAGGCAAGTGTCGGTTCTTTTCGTCTTTTGTTTACAGGCGATGCAGGGGAAACAGCAGAACAGCAGATGACAGAGACTGGAAGATTGGATGCGGTTGATGTTTTAAAAACAGGGCATCATGGCTCCAGATATGCAACCTCGGAGTCATTTCTTCAATATATAAAGCCGCAGTATGCGGTGATCAGTTGTGGAAAAAAGAATCGGTATGGTCACCCGCATAAAGAAACGCTGGAGAGACTGCAGGCTGCTGGTGCGGAGGTTTACCGCACCGACAGCAGCGGCGCTGTAATTTTGCAGATACGGGCAGGAAAAATTATGCTTCATGGGTACGGAGGATAAAATTAAGCATTGATACCAAGCCCCAAATGAAATGATGGGTATATGAGAGAAAACATTTCCGAAAGAAGAATTAATATGTGCCAAAAATGGAAAAGGATATAAGTGGTATTTGAAGAGTGCAGGAGAGTATTATTATTGGGAACATTTCGGTATGATGGACAATCCGGAATATGCGAGTCCTGCCTGCAGGAAAATAAAAACATATTGTGATAATGGAATAATACCATCTATTAATTTAATTATGACATATGAAACCAGTGCTTGTCCTATCGGAATGGAAAGAATAGAGCAAGTGGCAGAATATTATTTCGGATAAATGACACATTTGATATAATGAACGCAAAATTATTTGCTCGCAAGGATGCTGATTTTGCGGAATGCATAGAATGTGCGAAGCACATGATATAATTAGTATAAAGAAGTGGCAAACTATACTCTACAGTGCGTAGAATCCGCAGAAATTCACCATTTTCTACGCTTTATGGGTATGATGCCGGATGCAGGTATGTAATAATCTGGTCAGAAAGGAGGCAGATATGGATCAGATCAGTATAGGCAGGTTTATTGCAGCGGAAAGAAAAAGAAAAGGTTGTACACAGAAGCAGCTTGCAGAAAAACTGAATATCAGTGATAAAACAGTTTCCAAATGGGAATGTGGAAAGGGATTCCCGGAAGTGTCTCTGTTATTACCTTTATGTAAGGAACTGGACATTACGGTAAATGAACTGTTGTCCGGTGCAAGAGTGTCTGAGGAAGAATATCAAAAGAAAGCGGAGGAAAATATGGTGAATATGATTAAAGAAAGAGAAGAAAACAAGAAGAAATTAATTCCTACAATTATAACGGGTTTAATTGCAACGATATCATTTATTACATTGATCATGGTTGTTGCAGTGTATACAGAGGTGATCGCAGTACCGGTTAAGATATTACTGATAGTGATCGCATGTGTTATATTTGGTTGTGGACTTATGGTTGCGATGGAAGGTGAGCGCACCATCGGTTATTATAAATGTCGTCATTGCAATGAGCTGTTTGTTCCGACCTTTGGTGCATATACAATGGGAATGCATATGATTTCAACCAGATATTTGAAATGTCCAAAATGCGGAACAAAAACCTGGTGTAAAAAAGTTCTGGCAAAAGAAAATAGAAATATGATGTAAAAAAGTTCCGACAAAAGAAAATAGAAACACGATGTAAAGAAAGTTCCGGTAAAAGATAAGTAATTTCTGTTATAGAAAACAACCTGTCTTTTGCCGGAACGATGAAGATTCAAAACCTAAATATGAAAAATATTGATTAAAAATACCATTACCAGTCCGTAGTAGGTGATCACGGCAACCAGATCATTGACCGTTGTAATGAGTGGACCGGAAGCAACCGCAGGATCAATATGGATCTTGTGGAAGAACATAGGAATGATAGTTCCGACAAAGCTTGAGATCACCATTGCAACGATCAGCGAGATGCCGACACAGCCAGAGATCAGGAATGCAGATGCCCATATATATTTCTTAAAATAGTGGATATAGATTCCTAAAAACAGGAGTGCCATGATTCCAAGGCTTGCACCATTTAAGAAGCCGATCTTCATTTCTTTGATAAGAAGGGAAAGCTTCTTTTTAGTACTCAGGTCTTCGTCCATAAGTACACGGATCGTAACAGCGAGGGACTGTGTGCCGACATTTCCAGCCATATCAAGGACAAGGGACTGGAAGCATATTACGATTGGAAGCACCGCAACAACGGATTCAAACATTCCTACCACAGAGGATACCGCCATGCCAAGGAACAGAAGGATTATGAGCCATGGCAGACGCTTTTTCATGCTGGTAAAGGTTGGTTCGTTCAGGTCTTCTTCGGATGTAAGACCGGCGAGCTTTGCGTAGTCATCACCCATAGCATTATCCACCAGTTCCACGATATCATTTGCAGTCAGGATACCGGCAATGGTTCCGTTTTCCGATAAAACCGGGATGGAATCCTCTTCATAATCGGTGAGATCTTCGATACAGTCTGCAATCTTCACATGCTCATATACAGACGGATAGGAGCGGCTGATAATATTTGACAAAGAGTCATTTTCCCGTGCGATGATCAGATCTTTCAGATCGATAGCACCGGAAAACTGACCATTTATATCAGTGGTATAGATCGTCGAGATATTGTCATGTTCTCCTGCCTGCCGAACCAGTGTACTCATAGCTTCACGGATGGATAAGGTGTCCGGAATACAGATATAATTGTTCGTCATGCAGCTTCCAATCTCATCGTCTTCGTAAGAAAGCAGCTTCTTTACATCTCTCCGGGAATCATCATCCAGATGGGCAACCATTTCCTGTTGTTGCTCGGCGGAAAGTTCATCCAGAATATCCAGAGCATCATCCGCATCCATATCGGATATGACTCTTGCGGCTTTATCAAGTGACAGTTCATCCAGATACGGCTTGGCATCATCCAGATAAGAGAAGATCTCTGCAAGCCGTGGGGTGCCGATCATAGTGTACAGGTGCATTCGTTCTGTTTCGTTTAGCCGTGTGATTGCTTCTGCGACATCTTTGTCGTGATAGTTTGCCAAATGCTTCTGCAATACCTGTGCGTTCTTTGCATTACGGATGATTTTTACGAGTTCTGTTACATAATCTTTTTTAAATACTGTGATTTTTGTCATTGTGACCTCCTTCCTGCCTGTTTTCAGACATAAAAATACATCGTCTCAGTGTGAAGACCGGATGGTCAGGATCGTCTGATGCGATGTATGAAAAGGCACACAACAATATAAGATGGGGTTATCGGATCTTCATAGACAGCCACATCCATTTATGCTTTCTTATCATAACATCGCATATTTTACTTCGTCCAATACGATCGCAACTATCCATGAAAATTCACCTCCGTTTGAAAATCGAATTTTAGATTTTGGTATTTGATATTCTCAAAAACCTTTGCTACTATAACAGAAAAGAGTTGAATTGACAACCTGGATAATTCGGATTGGGTAAATTTTATATTTAGGTTATATTTTTAAAATACATAGAAAACAGGAGGATATCAGAAATGCGGATCGAGCATGTTGCAATGTATGTAGAGGATCTGGAAAAGACAAAAGAATTTTTTATAAAGTATTTTGATGCTGCTGCGGGAGAACAGTATTATAATCCGAAAACAGAGTTTCAGTCGTATTTTTTAAGCTTTGAGGATGGAGCAAGACTGGAGATCATGCAGAAACCACGGGTATCCAATGTGAGAAAAGAGCTGGCACGAACAGGGTATATTCATCTCGCTTTTTCAGTTGGAAGCAGAGAGAAAGTCGATGCATTGACGAAAAGACTGGAAGAGGACGGATATAAAGTTGTCAGCGGACCACGGGTGACAGGTGATGGATATTATGAGAGCTGTGTTCTAGGTATCGAGGATAATCAGATCGAGATCACGGTCTGAAGGACAAGAGAAACGTGAGAGAAAAAATGAAGTGAAAAGATCGATTGGGAATCCGGCTGGTCGCAATACATAACATTGGCAGTGTGGGAATCGGAACAGTCATGGCAGCGGGTCGGGTAGGATCTGTGCTTGATCTGGTAACAAAAGCATTTGGAACATGGCGTGATCATCTGTATTATGGAAGGGGCATAAACAGAGCCGGAAAGAATGTGAGACAGGTGTTGAAAATCAAATCGGTATTTGGCATAATGGACTGGAACAGGAAAGAAAGGAGACATAGCTATGGCAGCAGGAAAAAAACAGAGCGGCAAGGATGCAATGGCGGTTATCAACGAGCATATAAAGAACGAAAGCTATGCTCCGGTATATCTGTTATACGGAGATGAAACATATCTTGTGAACCAGTACAGGGACAAATTGCTTTCGGCGGTAACAGACCGTGAGGACAATATGAATTTTGCAAAGTTTGCAGGGGAGAAGATCGATCCGATGGAGATCATAGGCTTCTGCGAGACGATGCCATTCTTCGCTGATCGGCGCGTGGTGCTGGCAGAAGAGACCGGGTTGTTTAAAAAGAGCTGTGAGGAATTTGCGGAGCGGATCAAAGAGCTGCCGGATACTTCGCTGATCCTGTTTGTTGAGTCAGAAATTGATAAGAGAAATAAATTATATAAAACCGTTGATAAGCTGGGAGAAGCTCTGTGCTTTGAAACACTAAATGAGAAGACGCTTGCTGTATGGGTTAAGGGAATGTTCAAGGGAGAAGGAAAACGGATAACCGATGATGCGATCCGTTCCCTGATCGAGCATACCGGATCAGATATGAATTCGATCAAGAATGAGATTGATAAGCTGATAAGCTATACGGTAGACAGGGAGGATGTAACGGTATCCGATGTGGAAGCTCTCTGCGTTGGCAATTCGGAGGGACATATATTTGAGATGATCGATGCCATATCCAGAAAACAGCAGGATCGTGCACTTCACCTGTATCATGAACTGCTTGAAAACAGGGAGCCTGCGATGCGGATTCTGTTTTTGATCGCCAGACAGTATGATCTGTTATTAAAGACAAAGATGTGTCTTGCCGAGAATAAAAATTATGCAGATACGGCATCGGTGCTTGGCATTCCGTCATGGTCGGTGAAGAAATATGCGGAACAGTGCCGGAATTATTCGGAACAGGAACTGAAGAAGATTATGGAAGCCTGTCAGGATACCGACTACAAATTAAAGACCAGTCAGGCATCGGATGTAGTGGCAGTAGAAGTGCTGTTGATATCATTGAGCCGGTAGCCGGAGCTACACGAACATCGTTATATCATTGTATATCACAGGTATTATTATAGTCTGGAGACTGAATTATTACACAAAAAAACAGAACCTCAAGGGTTCTGTTTTTTTTGACGGTTTTGATTATATATGTGCAGCCTTACATATGTAATCAATTATAAAAATATATATGAGTCAGATTAAGCCATCTTGTTGACAGCGGCTGTAAGACGTGATACTTTACGAGAAGCATTGTTCTTGTGGTAAACGCCCTTTGAAGCAGCCTTGTCGATCTCTGAGATAGCAACCAGAAGATTTGCCTGAGCAGCTTCTTTGTCACCAGCAGCGATAGCAGCTTCTACCTTTTTGATAACTGTCTTAACCTTAGACTTGATCATCTTGTTTCTTAAAGTCTTCTTGTCAATTACTTCAATTCTTTTCTTTGCAGATTTGATGTTAGCCAAAATTCTCTACCTCCATTTGAATTATAGATTATAATAAGGTTTTTACATTAAAACCGGACACGGACAATTCAATGTAAACATACTCATCAATATTAGTATAGAGAAATTTATTTGTCAAGGGGCGAAGTGAAAATATTTCCATTTCTGAAAAATAAGATCGGATCTTATTCCCATCAATTTTATTTCTATCCTATTTCTATTACTTGTTGGCTTGTATGGAAAGGGAGGACATGGTATACTGTCTCTATTAATGCGTTATATATTATTACATACCAGGAGGTAAGAAAATGTTTGGATTTGATGAAATTACAAAAGTGGATCCGGAAGTTGCGGCAGCAATGACGGATGAACTGAACAGACAGAATAACAATCTGGAGCTGATCGCATCAGAGAATATCGTATCAAAGGCAGTTATGGCAGCCATGGGAAGCCATCTGACTAACAAATACGCAGAAGGTTATCCTGGAAAGAGATATTATGGCGGATGCCAGTATGTAGACGTAGTGGAAGATCTTGCCAGAGAGCGTGCAAAAGAATTATTTGGATGTGAATATGTAAATGTTCAGCCACATTCCGGAGCACAGGCCAATATGGCAGTATTTTTCGCTATTTTAAATCCTGGCGATACATTTATGGGAATGAATCTGGATCATGGCGGACATCTGACACATGGATCACCTGTAAATATGTCCGGTAAATATTTCCACTGTGTACCTTATGGTGTAAATGATGATGGCTTTATAGATTATGACAAAGTTCTTGAGATCGCAAAGGAATGCAAGCCAAAGCTGATCGTAGCGGGTGCATCTGCATATGCAAGAGCAATCGATTTCAAGAGATTCCGTGAGATCGCAGATGAGGTTGGAGCATATCTGATGGTAGATATGGCACACATCGCAGGTCTTGTAGCAGCAGGACTTCATATGAGCCCGATTCCATATGCACATGTTACAACAACTACTACACATAAGACACTTCGCGGACCTAGAGGTGGTATGATCATGTGCAGCAACGAAATCAATGAGAAATTCAACTTCAATAAGGCAGTATTCCCTGGTATCCAGGGTGGACCTCTGATGCATGTCATCGCAGGTAAGGCAGTATGCTTAAAGGAAGCATTACAGCCGGAATATAAGGAGTATCAGGCACAGGTTGTAAAGAATGCAGCAGCACTTGCATCCGCATTAATGGCAAGAGGCTTCAATATCGTATCAGGCGGTACAGATAACCACCTTATGCTGGTGGATCTTCAGAACCTGGATCGTACCGGTAAAGAAGTAGAGAAGCTTTTAGATGAGGTTCATATCACTGTAAATAAGAACACAGTACCAAATGATCCAAAATCTCCGTTTGTAACAAGCGGTATCCGTATCGGAACACCGGCGGTTACAACCAGAGGTGCAAATGAAGCTGATATGGAGACAATTGCTGAGGCAATCAAGGCAGCAGTGATTGATGATGACAAGGCAAAAGCAGAAGCACTTGTTAAGAGTATTGTAGAGAAATATCCACTGTATGCATAAGGTTGTTATATGGAAGATTTATTTGACGAGAAGCTGTTAGAAGCGATCCGGCTTGCAGAAGCATTGCAGGATGGACAGTCAGAAGAAAAAGAGTCAG
Organism: Coprococcus ammoniilyticus; assembly: GCF_025567345.1. Taxonomy (NCBI): domain Bacteria; kingdom Bacillati; phylum Bacillota; class Clostridia; order Lachnospirales; family Lachnospiraceae; genus Coprococcus; species Coprococcus ammoniilyticus. The sequence continues at coordinate 306,806 of NZ_JAOQJS010000003.1, read as the reverse complement.
AAGGAAAAAAGACAGAAGTAAAACAGGAAACCGAAAACAGCCGTCCGGTCAGCCGGACGGAAGAGCCGGCTGCTGCTCCGGTTCCACAGACTGGTGAGGAAGCGGTCGATCAGCTTATAAAAGAGATCGTGCAGGAAACGCAGGAAGAGATCGCTGCCGAAGGCATCCAGACAGAGGATATCAGAAAAGAATTTTTCCAGAAGAAGGCAGAAAAAGCGAAACGGGAAAAGAAGAAGCTGGATCCGGAACTGGAATCCAGACCGGTACATGCACCCAAAAAGCTGAAGGATCCATGGAGCCTCCGGAAAAAGATCTGTGTGATCCTGCTTGTTGTGATTCTGGTTGTGACCGGGATCCCTGCCGGTATATTTGCAAGAATGTATATGAATGGAAAGAACCGGCTGGCAGAAAATGCGCAGGGAGAAAAGGTGAGCTTTCATACTGACGGATCTTCATCAACGGCTATCACATATAAAGGAAAGAACTACGTTTATAATACAGATAGCGTATCGATTCTGGTATTTGGCGTGGATAATTCCGAGTATGTGCCGAAGGAACCGGAAAAGAACGAAGAACCGAAGACGACAGAGGCGGCAACGGAAGAAACAAAGTCCAAAAAGTCAAAGAAGTCAAAGAAAAAATCAAAGAAAGCCTCAGAGGATACAGAATCCACGACGGAAGCTGATCTCAGAGACAGAGATGATGCCCTGACTTATTCGGATGCAAATGGTTCTGAATATGTCCGGTATGGCGGAAGGATCGATCTGTGCTTCCTGATGGTATTTGATCTTCGAAATGATAAGCTTCACGTTATTAATATAAATCGTGACAGTATGACAGATGTGGATATTAAAACCATAGAAGGAAAAACAGCACTTACAGACCGGATGCAGATCGGACTGGCATATGGTTATGGGGATGGCGAGATCGTCAGTTGTGAGAATTTTACACATGCGGTATCCGGACTGATGTATAATCTTCCAATCAACGGTTATGTGGCACTTGATATGGATGCAATGGCAGATATCAATGACGTCCTGAGCGGGGTAACATTGACAGCCAGAGATACGATCAGTGAGAATGTCTTTGAGAAGGATGTAGTCACCTTACAGGGCAATGACGCATACCGGTATCTGGAAAAGATGGATACGGTAACGGATGCAGTCGGCGAACATGGCAGACGGATGGAACGTCAGAGTCAGTATCTGGCAGGCTGGCTGGAGCGGTTTGAACAGTGCTATTCCGATGATAAGGGAATCATAAAGAAGGTATACGAGGCAGCAAGTCCATATCTGCAGACGAATCTGGACAGAGATGCCTGCCTGTATCTGTTCAGCAGAATGCGTGGAATGGATATAGCAGTTGCAGAGAAGGATATACAGAAGCTTCCGGGAACGTATGAACGCCCTGCTCATTTTGATGAGTATCAGGTGGATACGGGAAGTCTGGTAGAAGAGATGCTGGATATTTTCTATATTCCAACCAGTTAGTGTGACATATTATATAAAATAAAAATTAAAAATATCCCAAATGCGGATTGAAGCGGCATGCAAAAAATGGTAAAATTCACTTAAATTTTGTTTGCGCGGAACTGCATTTGGGGTATTTTTTTATGCAATATCATAAGAGACAGGATGAAATGAAAAATATGCACAGAGGGGCAGTACAAATGTAGAGACATCTTGTATAAAGTGTATAATACAGCGGGCATAACAGCAAGGAGGGCATTTTAGAAGCATGAGAGAACATGGAAAAAGAGCAGCAGCATGGTTCCTTACCGTTGTCATGGTCATCACGATGATCGTGCCGTATGGCGGGGCAGGAATTCCATTTGCAGGTCGGGTGAAGGCAGCGGATCTGATCGACCTGTCCGGAAAGGATGGAGCACATAAGGTTACTGTTGTAGCGACGACGGAAACCGGTCTTGGTAATTATTATACCGGCGAGGCGATCGAAGCACCGGTTACGGTAAAGGTAGATGGGGAGGAAGTACCGTCAGACTGTTATGATGTGGTATACACAAACAACGTGAACGTGTCAACTGCAACTGAGCTTGCCGTGGCGACGATAACCGGTAAACCGGAAAAGGGTTATACAGGAAGCAATACGGCAAAATTCAAGATCCGTGTCACACCGATCAATAAAGCAACGGTCAAATTTGCATCCGATACGACACTTGTATCCGGCAAGTATTATGTTCCATATGTAAAGAATCTGGCAAATTCTCCGACAGTCGAATCGGTTACCTGGAATGGAAAGGTTCTGGTAGCAGAGAAAGATTATTATGAGAATGTTACTCTTTCAGAGAATTATCTGAAGATTGGTTCTAAGGGAACGACAGCGATTAAGGGAATGAATAATTTCAGTGGTTCCAAAACCTATACCTGGTATCTGAAGGCTGCCAATATCCAGGATCAGATCATCACACTAAGCAATTCCAATTACAGCTATGATGGAAAGGAAAAGAAGCCATCGGTAACGATTGCCGATGTGAACTCCTGGCTGGATGAGAATAATGATTATCAGTATCTGGAAGAAGGTGTTGACTATACTCTTTCTTACAGCAATAATACCAATGCAGGAACGGCATCTGTAACAATTACAGGTATAAATTGTTATACAGGAACAAAGACAGTAAACTTTACGATCACAAACAGCAGCAGTGGCGGAGATACAGGAACGAAAGATATCTCGGCAGCAAGCGTAACGGTAGCATCCTGTACCTATAACGGAACCGCTCAGACACCGGCAGTTACCGTAAAAGACGGAAGTACAACACTGAGACAGGGAACGGATTACACCGTACAGTATGCATCCAATACCAATGCCGGAACCGGAACAGTGACGATCACCGGATGCGGCAAGTATAGGAATACGAAGACAGCGACATTTACAATTGCAAGAAGAAATCTGTCGAATGCAACGCTGACAGCAGCGACAGAAACCTACAATTACGGAGCATCAGTTACATCATCTAATATCACAGTCAAAGATAACGGACTCGGAAGAACATTAACGAATAATACCGATTATACGATAGGAAGTTATAATGCAGTAAATGTTGGAAATGTAACGATCACAGCAACCGGAAAAGGAAACTATACCGGAACGGTCAGCGGAACCTTTACGGTAAATGCACTGAATGTGTCAAGTGTAGCAGCAGTTACATTAAATCAGACAGAATTTACGCAGACAGGATCAGAGATCAAGCCAACCGTTACAGCAGTAACAGCAGGCGGACATACATTAACGGCAGGAACCGATTATACCGTAAGCTATCAGAATAATACTGCGGTTGGTACTGCGGCAAAGGTAATTGTCACATTCAAAGGAAACTATACAGGGTCAAAGACAGTATATTTCACGATCAAATCAAACAGCAGCAGTGGTGGAGATACAGAGACAAAAGATATCTCAACAGCAACGGTAACGGTAGCTTCATGTACATATAATGGACAGGCACAGACCCGGACATGATCGTAAGGTTTTCAACGATACCTACTTCATGTACATATAATGGACAGGCACAGACACCGGCTGTCACGGTAAAGGATGGAAGCACGACATTAAAGCAGGGAACGGATTATACGGTATCCTATTCCGCAAATACAAATGCAGGAAATGGAACGGTTCTGATCAGTGGATGCGGCAAATATGCAAATACAAAGTCCCTCACTTTTAAGATCAATCCAAGAGATATTTCAAAGGCGACTTTGACGGCAGAGCCTGCAACATATAAATATGGAGCAGAAGTATTTTCACCAAAGATCAGTGTTTATGACAGCGAACTGAGAACAACATTGACGAATAAAACCGATTATACAGTTGCAAGCTATGTAGCAAAGACAGCAGGAACGGTACCGTTCAGTGCGACAGGAAAAGGCAATTATACAGGAACCGTTACCGGTACATTGACTGTCAATCCTCTGGATGTGACGAATACAGCAAAGGTAACATTGAATCAGACATCCTTTGATCAGACCGGTGCAGAGATCAGACCGACAGTAATGTCGGTCACTTCAGATGGATATACACTGACCAAAGGAATAGATTATACGGTATCTTATAAAGATAATGTAGCAGCCGGCAATCTTGCAAAGGTAATTGTTACGTTCAAGGGAAACTATACAGGTTCCAAAACTGTGTACTTTACGATCACTTCTTCCCTGCCGGATCTGTCAGGGGCAGTGTGCAGTACAATTGCAGATCAGACCTATACCGGAGTACAGATCAAACCGGAGGTTACAGTGACCTATGATGGCAAAGCACTGACGAAGGACAGCGATTACACCGTTTCATATGGCGCAAATGTTAACTGTGGTACAGGTACGGTTACGATCACCGGAAAGAACGGATACAGTGGAACGAAATCTATAAATTTCAAGATCAGTGCAAGAGCGCTGGCAGATTGCTCGTTCAGTTATGATGAGAGCGTAAAATGGACAGGAAGTGCCGTAACGCCGAATATCCGTATCACATATGGTCAGAAGCTCTTAATAGAGGGTACGGATTATACCGTTGCTTATTCCAATAATATAAATGAGACAACGGCAGCGACTGCTACAGTGACAGGAAAAGGTAATTTTACAGGAAGAAAAGTACTGACATATAAGATCACCAGAGATCGTACTGACGTCAATGCTTCAACGATTACAGTCGATGCGATCGCAGACCAGGAATACAATGCAGGACAGGGACTCCGACCTGCTGTTACAGTCAGAAATGGTGGTACGATCCTTACTCTGAATACAGATTATACGGTTACTTATACCAATAACTATACCGCAGGTTCTAAAGCAATAGTAACCATTACGGGAATCAATGATTATACAGGAACAAGAACAGCAACCTTTAATGTTGTTGCACTTGATCTGACAAATGCAAAGGTTGTTTTGGAAGCAGACAGTTATGAATATACAGGCATGCCACAGACTCCGGGTGTTACATCCTTTACAACTGTATCTGGAAAGACCTACACCAGTATGACGAATTTCACTGTAAGTTATTCGAATAATAAAAACTGTGGAACGGCAACGGTAACTATAAAAGGAAAAAATGCAAACTTTACAGGAAGTGCAGAAGGAACATTTACTGTTACAAAGAAATCAATCAACGGAGCGGTTTTCAGTAATATTACAGCATGTACATTTACAGGAAGTGAGCAGAAGCCGACAGCAACCGTAAAGATTGGAACTACGACGCTGGCTGCCAATACAGATTATGAATTATCATATGAAAATAATATTAATGCCGGTATAGGAACGATTACAGCAACCGGAAAAGGCAACTACAGCGGAAGTTCAAAGACGACCTTCACGATCGCAGCCAGAGCTATCACATCCTGTAAAGCAGAATACAGCAAAGAGATGATATATACCGGATCCGAGGTAAAGCCTTCTGTAAAACTGACCTATGGTTCCTACGAACTGAAGGCAGGAACGGATTACACTGTTTCCTATAGCAATAATATAAATGAAACAGACAGTGCATCGATCCGGATCACAGGAAATGGAAACTTCAGCGGTACACAGACATGTACATTTAAGATCACAAAGATCGTAACAAACATCAATGACCGTTCGATCAGCATAGCATCGATCGGAGATCAGGAGTATCAGGGAGGCGAAGCCATTATTCCGAAGCTCAGGATCACACGGGATGGAGTTACTCTGGTAGAAGGTGAGAGTTATACTATAACAGTAACCAACAATAAGACGGTTGGTTCCACTGCAACCATTACGATACAGGGTATCGGAGCATATACAGGTAAAAGATCCCTGACATTTAAGATCGTGGCAGCAGATATTACAGGTGCAGAAGTAGCACTTGTACAGCGGGCATATGAATATACAGGTGCGGCATTTACACCGGCAGTTGTAAGCCTTACAACCACAAGTGGAAAGCGGATCACAAATCTGTCAGAATTCAGTGTTTCATATTCCGGCAATACCAATGTCGGAACGGCAACTGTTACTGTGACCGGAACCGGCAGTAATTATAAGGGAACCACAACCGGAACTTTTGCGATCACGAAGAAGGCGCTGAATAATTCTCTGGTAATGAATGTGGGGACAGTGACTTACACAGGATCTGCATTAAGTCCGGATATTACAGTAACCTTTAACGGTAAAACGCTTACAAAGGGCAAGGATTATGCAGTTGCATTTACAAATAACATCAATGCCGGAACTGCAAAAGCAAAGATAACAGGTCTTGGCAATTATGATGGAACAGTTGAAAAGAACTTTACCATTCTGCCTTTTGATATAAATAATGGCGGATTTATCATGGTTATGGGTTCTCCATATACCTATACAGGAGGAGAGCTGAAACCGGGATTCACTGTTATGATAAGTGGAAGATCACTGGCGGCTGCAAACTATGACGTGGCATATTCCAACAATGTCAATGTCGGAACTGCAACGATCACAGTTACAGGCAAAGGCAATTATAAGGGAACGATAACTGAAAAATTTACAATCCAGGCGAAGCCTCTGAAAGACGTTTCTGTGACTTATGCAAATCTGATGTCATATACAGGAAAACAGGTTTGTCCGGAAGTAAAGGTAATGGATGGAGCAGTTGAGCTAAAGCAAAATGTTGATTATGATGTCAGCTATCAGAATAATACAGAAGTGACAACATCTGCACGGATCAAGATCACAGGAAAAGGAAATTATACAGGAACAATAGACCGGTATTTCTCAATCCAGAAACAGGAGATCAATCTCAAGGATGCAGAGATAACAGCAGATAACCAGACTTATAACGGCAGGGAACAGAAGCCGGCTGTTACAGTAAAGGTATCCGGCAGAGTGATCGATCCATCCGAATACAGTGTGCTCTATTCTGAAAATATCAATGCCGGAACTGCAAGAATCACGGTAAATGGTCTTTCGGATTCCTTTAAAAATACAGGATATGGAACCTTTACGATCCTTCCAAAACAGATAGAGCAATGTACGGTGTCCTATACAAAGAGCGTATCCTATACAGGAAAGGCTGTCACACCTTCCGTTATTGTCAAGGATACAGCAAGAAATGCAGTGCTGAGCGCCGGAGCATCTGCAGACTATACGGTATCGTATCAGTCGAATACAGAGCCGACAACCAAGGCTGTGATACAGATTACAGGAAATGGAAATTACACCGGTACATTGACACAGTATTTTGCAATTGTAAAACAGACGACACCGGTTACAAAGACAGATCTGTCTGCGGCAGTTATAACGGTGGCAGACCAGACTTATACAGGAAAAGCATTAACACCTGCAGTTACTGTTACATTAAAAGGTAAGGAGCTGAAGCTGAATACAGATTACACGGCAGCATATTCCAACAATACAAATGTTGGTACAGCGAAGGTTGTGATAACCGGAAAAGGCAATTATACAGGAAGTGTGTCAAAGACATTTGCGATTAAGGCAAAGACCACACCGAATGTGAAGAAGCCTGGTACAACAAAAAAGATTACAGTAAGCAAGATCAAGACAACTTCTGCAAAGATCACATGGAAGAAGGTATCTGATGCAGATGGATATATGATCTACCAGAAGCAGGGCTCCGGCAAGAAGAAACTTATAAAAACGGTGGGTAAGAATGCATCTTCTTACAGTGCGAAGAAGCTGAAAGCAGGAACCAAATACACTTATAGTGTATATGCTTATAAGAAGTCAGGAAACTCTAAGATAAAGGGCAAAGAGAAGAGTAAGGCATTTGTAACGAAGCCATCAAAGGTAAAATCAGTAAAGACGACAGCAAAATCAAAGGCATGTAAGATAAGCTGGAAGAAGGTAGCCGGTGCCAGTGGATATCAGGTATATATGGCAACCTCAAAGAAAGGCAAGTATAAGAAGATCGGCGATACAAAGAAGCTGAATCTGACAAAGAAGAGCCTGAAAAAAGGAAAGACATATTATTTCAAGGTCAGAGCATACAAAACTCTGAATAAGAAAAAAACATATGGTGCTTATTCCGTTAAAGTAAAAGCGAAGATTAAATAAGCGGGAAAATAAAAAACAGCCATTGATGAAAAGGAAGCCGGATCCATATACGGATCCGTTTCCAACGCATCGATGGCTGTTTGTTATGGGTGAAATTATAAATATTATTTTGGCTGCTGATATGGAAGACAGGTTAAATGAATTCTGTAAAAAATGTATCTGCCATATGTTCCAGAAATTCAATGACTGCATCATATGGAAAAATCTCAGCACGGGTGACGGAAGCTTCCGGGGCAGGTGACGGATTCTGAATAATGTACGTCTGCAGAGCTTTTGTGATCTGTGACGGATCTTCCGGCCGGCATTCTGTAATATGTACAAGCTCCGGCTGATAAGTGATTTGTTCCGGTATATATGGATGAAAGTCTTTTAGTAGACGTGGATTGATCCTATCATATTCTCCATAAAAGTACCGGTCAGAGAAAAATTCTGCCAGAGGAATCTTTTTTTCCGGTTGTGAGAAAATGTGAACATACAAAGGGTGTCTTGTATCAAAACAGGTATTTCCTGCGGTATCTTCTATAGTGAAATATTCCGGCCAGAAATCAGTCACATAATGAGTATCCAGATGGAGATGTGCCAGGATGCCATAGTCAGCCGGTGACAATATCGCATCATCCGGGTAGAGGGCACGGATATGAGCAAGCTCCGGATATTTTGTGATCAGGTTCTTCTGCCATGCCGGACGGAAATGCGTTTTTTCTTTATTATCCGTGATATCCGGCAGGATACAGCCGAGGAGAAACTGTTCAGGGGCGGATTTTATTGCCGACAGATGGGAATCTGCCGCAGAAGTTACACCTGTATTTATTTTATTGATTATCATTTCACCCTCGATCAGATGCATCAGAAAACCGGGCATGCGACTTAAACCTCCTGTAGATCATAAGTTAAAGAAATAATAGTGACTTTTAATGGGGATGTCAAGCCGGAGAAAAGAATATTGACGTATGACAAAAAAGAATATAAAGTTAGCGGTAGAAACAAAGTATCGAAAAGAAAGAGGAGGTACTTATGGGATCAAAGATCTGTCCAATATGTGATGGAAAAGTAAACAGTATTAATTTTTGCAAAACCTGTAAACGATTTGTGACACCGATTGAAACCAGTCACACCTTTTATCTGAACGAAAGACGAGAGCCTGAAGATTATCAGAGAGAGTATCAATATAGTGGGGATGTATCGGACTACAGTGCGGACAAACCTGAAGTTGAGGATGAAGTAACAGATTGCCATGATGAGTTTGAAACCGAGCTTCCGAAATGGGCGAATCGTACTCCAACATCGGCAAAACCTATACCGAATCCGGATACGACCTATACGACAAAGAAGAAATCGAAAAAAGCAGAGGGCGTGATCTCTGGTCTGCTTTTTCTGGCTGCAATTGGAGTATGTTTCCGGACGAGCAGTTTGTGGGATGTATGGCAGCAGTACCGGGATGAGCAGGAGCTGCAGGACTCGCTGGATGAAATGCATGAGATGATGGATGAACAAGATGAGGATATGTTTGTAGATGAGGACGGATACAGTTACCGTTATATCTATCAGCCGGGAGAAATTACGGATTATGGTACAGACAGTCTGGTCGGATTATCGGCTGATGAGGTGTTCGACCGGGGAGAAGCCTGTGATGGTGTGGCTCATTATGAGGGTGTCACCAGTGATGAGTTGGAGGCTGATTTTTTACAGAATGCGGAGGAAGATGGCATTTTATTTGAAGATACAAGTACAGGAACTGCCGGAAATCTGAGTTTGTATGAATACTCGTATCAAAATGGAGATACATTTACATACTATAACAAAGAAAAGTATATTTCAGATGACGAATGTGGCATTGATGTGAGCATAAACAGTGATCTGAACACACAGGCGATCCACTCTGTCCGTATATGGCAGTATCCTCCGGATGTCGATGACGGTTTCTGTCTGGATCAGATCTATGAAGATCTGGTAATGGCACTTGAGGATGAAACACTTCAGGGCGACAGTCTGGAACGGTCAACAGAGATGATTTGCGCCTATCAGGAAAAGGAGTATTCTGCGGATGATTCCAGTGCAAATTATACAGAACTTCAGATTGGAAAATGGAGTCTGACGATCAGCAGAGGAGAAACCTCTCTTGGTATTGCGATGGACTATCTGGGTGAATAGAAAGGTTAAATCTTCATGAACAAAAGCGGTGCCATCTTGAAAGCCGGGAAAAACGTGGTTATAATGGATGCGAAATTGCCGGGAATATATACAAAAGAAGAATACAGCAGGCAGGCTGTATAAAAAGGAGGTTCTGATTGGACAACAATTTACCTGATAACAGTAATAACAACAATAATAACAATAATAACAGCAATAACAATAATAATGGAAATAAAGGAAGAAACAACCGCTCGATCATGGTGATCCTGGTTATTTCCATTTTACTGACATTTTTATTCTGGCGCGTATTTGACCGGGTGTCATCCGGCAGGGAAGAGGAAGTCACATATGGTCAGTTTATCGAGATGTTAGATAAGGGCGAGGTTGGTTCCGTAAAGATCTACGGAAGTAAGATCGTATTTGAAAATAATGCCGATGATAAGGTGATCAGTAAGACGAAATATACTGCAACCAGAATATCGGATGACAGTCTGGCAGAGAAGCTTCGTCAGGCAAAGACAAAATATGGAACAGAATATGAAGGTGTAGATGAAAGCGGAAGTGCCATGGTTGGCACGATCATTTCTTACATTGTAATGATCGTTGCATTCTATCTGTTGCTGTCGATGATCATGAAACGAAGCGGCGGTGTAGGTAGAGCAAATGCGAAGATTTACGTTGAGAAGAAAACAGGTGTTACCTTTGCGGATGTTGCCGGAGAGGAAGAGGCTAAGGAATCTCTGACAGAGATGGTCGATTTCCTGCACAATCCAAAGAAATATCTGGATATCGGAGCGAAGCTGCCAAAGGGGGCACTGCTTGTCGGCCCTCCGGGAACCGGTAAGACCCTGCTTGCAAAAGCAGTGGCAGGTGAAGCAAATGTACCATTCTTTTCTATGTCCGGGTCCAGCTTTGTAGAGATGTATGTCGGAGTGGGTGCTTCCCGTGTCAGAGATCTGTTCAAACAGGCGACACAGATGGCACCATGTATTATATTTATTGATGAGATCGATGCAATTGGAAGAAGCAGAGATTCCAGGCATGGCGGAGATTCCGAACGGGAGCAGACCCTGAATCAGCTTCTTGCAGAGATGGATGGCTTTGATACATCAAAGGGTATTGTGATCCTTGCAGCAACGAATCGTCCTGAGGTGCTTGATAAGGCACTTCTTCGTCCGGGACGATTTGACCGCAGAGTTATCGTAGAGAAGCCGGATCTGAAGGGAAGAATCGATACACTGAAGGTTCATTCCAAGAATGTCAAGATGGATGAAACGGTTGATCTTCATGAACTGGCACTTGCAACTTCAGGTGCGGTTGGTGCGGATCTTGCCAATATTATAAATGAGGGAGCGCTGGCCGCTGTCAGAGATGGCAGAATTCTGGTTTCCCAACAGGATCTGATCGGTGCGGTAGAGGTTGTATTTGCCGGAAAAGAGAAAAAGGATCGTCTGCTCAGTAAAGAAGAAAAGCAGATCGTTGCTTATCATGAAGTCGGACATGCATTGCTTGCAGCACTCCAGAAGCATACGGAGCCGATCCAGAGGATTACGATCGTTCCAAGAACCATGGGTTCCCTTGGTTATGTATGGCAGGTTCCTGAAGAAGAGAAATATCTCGAATCCAAGAAAGAACTGGAAGCAGAGCTTATAACCCTGCTCGGCGGACGTGCTGCAGAAGAGTTGAAATTCGACTCCGTGACAACAGGAGCATCAAATGATATCGAGAAGGCGACCAAGACAGCCAGAGCCATGATCACCATGTATGGTATGTCAGATAAATTCGGCATGGTGCAGCTTGAATCAATAGAAGGACAGTATCTGGACCGAAATCTTGCCCTTCAGTGTTCGGATGAGACCGCTACCAAGATTGATAAGGAGATCCGTGATATGCTGCGAGATTCCTATAATAAAGCAAAGAAACTTTTGTCTGCCCATATGGCAGCCCTGGATTCTATCGCCAGCTTCCTTATAGAACATGAAACGATCACCGGCAAAGAATTCATGTCAATTCTTGCTCAGGTGGAACCACAGAGATAGGAATGTAACACCGTACCCAGTCTGGTATATTACACAACTATTATTCCGCAAGGCGCTTGCGCTCTATTCCTCGGCGTAGCGGTACATAAAGTTGCAAAAGACGCAACTTAAGTACCGACGCTCGGAAAGGCTTGCTTCATAACAGTGTGTGATATATCAGACTGGGGACGGTGTTTTTGATATATCTTGTGGATCAGCATAGAAATGGTCTATTAGCAAAAAAGTGGACATTTTGTTAATCCGATAATGCTTTATAGGATATAGGTGATCGATTTATGCAGTTGAGAAAGAAAAAATCATTAACACTATAGGTATTATACACTGTTATGAAGCAAACCTGCCCGAATGTCGGTCCTTGATGAGCTGCCGAAGGCAGGGAGTCTAGTACCGTTACATGAGGGTAGAGCGAGAGCGTTTTGCGGAATAATAGTTGTATGATACCTATAGTATTAATGACTTTTAAAAAGTATAACTGCGTAAATCGATAGAATACCTATATAAAGCATTATCGGTCGTATTGAAGCTGGTCGAGGTTTTTGCCGTAGGCAGGGAGGAAGTCAGACAGAAAACGTTCAACCTCCGGAAGGTCGGCAGCCAGCTTGTCGACAGAAGCCTTTGTGGATTCGTAGGCGCTGGAGAATTCCGGATTGCCGACAGAGGTTTCTTCCATACATTTGATAAGAGCAGATAGTTTATCTGCCGCTTTTACAAGCTTCCAGATATATTCATCTCCGGACTGGCGGAAGAAGAGTGGTTCATACTGTGGTTTCATTTCATCCGGCAGTTTGTTTAACAGCTTGTAGCAGGCTGTTTTCTCGATCATTTTAAAGGATTCCTTGATAGCGTCGTTATAATACTTGACCGGTGTCGGCATATCACCGGTTATGATCTCTGAAGCGTCATGGTAAAGTCCAATCAGAGCAGCCCGCTCTGCATTCAGATCCTTTTCATAATAGGTATTGCCGATCACGGCAAGTGCATGAGCGATAATGCTGACTTCCAGGCTGTGCTCACACAGATTTTCTTCCCTTGTATTCCGCATCAACGCCCAGCGGTCGATGTATTTCATCCTTGAAATCATAGCAAAAAAATTATATTCCATCTTTATCTCCTTATTAAATAATTGTGAATATATCTGCAAAAAAATAAGAAAGTAAATTATATTTGGACAGTTTGACTTACCAAAACAGGGGCATTTGAGTCCGCCGGTACTCACATTTCGTACTTAGTGAGTGCTTGCACGAGCTTAGAACGAAAGCGCACCCCTGTGGTGTGATGGTGCATTAGCAGCATCTTAGTACCGCTGCAGGAGTAACTGAGACCTTAGCGAGGCTTAGCCGAGGTTAGTTTGAAGTTACACAGAGTGGAAACGAGTGGGAACGTCCCCTGGTTGGTAAGGTCAAAAGTGTCCAAATATATTATGCTATTTCCATCTTTTGCAGATATATTCACAGGTTAGCTCACTCCTTGTGGAAAAATCCGTACACCGCTTCGGCGGCATTCCGGTTCATGGATGGCGCCTGCATCAGTTCTTCGATGGATGCCTCCCGGATCCTTGAAATATCCTTGAAGTACCCCATCAGATCCTTTCGTCTGGCAGGGCCGATGCCCGGTATATCCTCAAGGATAGAATGTACCTGAGATTTGCTCCTGAGGCTTCTGTGATATTCGATGGCAAAACGGTGGGCTTCGTCCTGCAAACGGGTAACCATGTCAAATGCCTGTGTATTCTTTGGAAATTCCACTTCTTTATTGTTATAATACAGTCCTCTGGTCCGGTGGTAGTCATCCTTTACCATACCGCAGACCGGAATATTCAGATGCAGTTCGTCAAGAACCTCCAGGGCAATGTTGACCTGTCCCTTACCACCATCCATCATAAGGATGTCAGGATAGACCTTAAAACGTTCATCGGTAAATCGTCTTGTCAGAACCTCGCGCATACTGGCGTAGTCATCCGGTCCGTCGATCGTTCTTAATTTGAATTTGCGGTATTCATTGGGTCTGGCTTTTCCATTTTCAAAGACCACCATCGAAGCAACCGAATGGTAGCCGCTGATGTGCGAGATATCGAAGGCTTCCAGCCGTTTGGCAGATGGGACACCGATCAGTTCTGCCAGTTCCTTTGCAGCACCTTCTGTTCGAGCCTGCTCCCGTTTCAGCTTTTCAGTATCCTGTGTCAGAACAAGAAAAGCATTGTCACGCGCAAGCTTTAACAGCTTGGCTTTGTCACCTTTTTGAGGTGTGAGGATGTGTACCAGATTTCCCCGTCGTTCGCTTAAGTATTGTTCGATCAGCTCCTGCTCATTTACTTCATGCTCCAGAATAATCTCCTTAGGGAGAAATGGAGTAGAAGCGTAATACTGTTTTAAAAATGCAGCCATAATATCTCCATAAGATTCCGATTGCACACCGGTCATATGAAAATGTTCTCTGCCGATCATCTTGCCGTTTCGGATGAAAAAGACCGAGATAACGCCTTCGTTCATGTTGTTGGTAGCCATCGCGATCACGTCACGGTCATCGGTTGTTGTGTTGTCAACACGCTGCTTTGATGCGATGTGCTTGATGCTTTCGATCAGATCACGAACCTCTGCCGCCTGTTCAAATTCCATATCGGCTGCCAACCGTTTCATCTTTTCTTCCAGTTCTTTTACCGTCTGCTGGTGATGCCCGGTCAGAAAATGGATTGCCTGTCCTACCTGTCTGCTGTAGTCCTCTTTTGAGATGTAACCCTGACAGGGAGCCTTGCACTGTCCGATGTGGTAATACAGACATGGACGATCCAGCCCTGTTTCCTGTGGCAGCTTTTTGTTGCAGCTTCGCAGATGATATAGTTTTTTTAACAGATCAATGGTATCCTTGACAGCACCTGCATTAGTATAAGGACCAAAATATCTGGCATGATCCCGGTGCATCTGATGCGAGAACAGAATACGAGGGAAATCCTCGTTGACTGTGATCTTGATGTATGGATAGCTTTTGTCATCCGTAAGCATTGTATTGTAGTGCGGACGGTGTTCTTTGATCAGATTACATTCCAGCACCAGTGCTTCAATTTCAGATTCGCAGATGATATATTCAAACCACGCGATGTGGCTGACCATTTTTTCGATTTTAGGTGAGCGTTTATATCCTGACTGAAAATACTGGTGTACCCGGTTATACAGATCAATGGCTTTGCCGACATAGATGATTTCATCGGTCTTGTTATGCATCAGATAGACACCCGGTGTATGAGGCAGTTTTTTTAATTCTTCTTCAAAATTAAACATACTTTGAATTCATATCCTTTCCGCTGCGTATTCTAAAAACAGCAGATTCACACATAAAAATCAGTATAACATAAGATTCAGAAAACAGGTGGCTTTTTTCCTGAAAAAATAAATTGATGAATTGACGATAAATAGGTTGTAGAATATAATGAAACAAGAACTGAAACTAGGGAAAACAGGAGGAGAAGATGGTTTATAGTATAACAGTATCCAAACTCATAGAGAAAATGAATCTGAAGAATTATACACCGGAGATCGATACCGATAAGGTGCTGATCCAGGATCCGGGTATGAACCGCCCGGCGGTACAGTTTGGAGGATTCTTTGAACATTTTGATGCAGGACGTATCCAGATATGCGGAAATGTAGAACATGCCTATATTGCAGCGATGCATACAGAGGAAGAAAATATCAAGATCATAAATGAATTTTTCTCATATAAGCCGCCGTGTCTGATATTCTGCAGAGATCTGGAACCATATGAATTTATTATAGAAGCAGGAAAGAAGCACGGAGTGCCTGTCCTCACATCAAGTGCCGTTACATCTGCATTTGTACATGAGGTAGATCGTTGGCTCCATGTAGAACTGGCACCAAGAATATCCGTACATGCTGTACTGGTCGATGTATACGGCGAAGGTGTTCTGATCATGGGTGAGAGTGGTATCGGTAAATCGGAGGCTGCTCTGGAGCTGATCAAGAGAGGCCACCGTCTGGTTGCAGATGATGTGGTTGAGATCAAGAAGGTCAGTGATGCGACGCTGGTTGGACGGGCGCCGGATATTACCAGACATTTTATCGAGCTGCGTGGTATTGGAATCATTGACGTAAAATCACTGTTTGGTGTAGAATGTGTAAAGCTGGATCAGAACATCGATCTGGTCATCAATCTGGAAGAGTGGAGCAAGGATACGGAGTATGACCGTCTGGGACTGGAAGACCAGTACACGGAATTTCTTGGAAATAAAGTCGTAAGTCATAATATTCCGATCCGTCCGGGCAGAAATATCGCGATCATTGTTGAATCTGCAGCGGTTAACCACAGACAGAAGAAGATGGGATATAATGCGGCACAGGAATTATATAACAGAGTGACGCAGAATATCATGAAGGGCAATGCAAATAAGGAGGAGCAGTAGAAAAATGGCAAACTATGTATTTGGAGTAGATATCGGAGGAACAACCGTAAAGATCGGTCTGTTTACAACACAGGGTGAGATGGTTGAGAAATGGGAGATCACAACAAGAACAGATGAAGGCGGAAAATATATCTTAAGCGATATCGCAGCATCTGTTGAAGATAAACTGGCAGAGAAAAGGATCGAGAAGTCTGATGTAGCAGGTGTTGGAATGGGTGTTCCGGGTCCTGTAAAGGCAGACGGCACGGTTATCAAATGTGTAAATCTTGGATGGGGAATCTTCAATGTAGAAGAAGAACTCAGCAAATTATTAGACCTTCCTGTAAAAGCCGGAAATGATGCAAACATGGCAGCGCTCGGTGAGATGTGGCAGGGCGGTGGAAAAGGCCATAAGGATATCGTAATGGTAACACTTGGAACCGGTGTCGGTGGCGGTATTATTTTAAATGGAAAGATGCTCGCGGGAACCAACGGTGCAGGCGGTGAGATCGGACATATTTGCGTAAATGACGACGAGACAGAAGTATGCGGATGTGGTAACAAGGGCTGTCTGGAACAGTACACATCAGCAACCGGTATCGTTCGTATGGCAAAGATCATTTTAAATACAACAGACAAGCCATCCAAGCTTCGTCAGATCCAGTACATTTCAGCAAAAGAGATCTTTGATGCAGCAAAAGAAGGTGATGAGCTTGCAGCAACGCTGGTAGAAAATCATGGAAAGGTTCTTGGAAAAGCACTTGCCCAGATCGCATGTGTAGTAGATCCTGAAATCTTCGTAATCGGTGGTGGCGTATCCAGAGCAGGAGATATCCTGATCGATACAACTGCAAAATATTTTGCACAATATGCATTTCATGCATGTAGACAGACCAAGTTTGCACTTGCTACACTTGGTAATGATGCGGGTATGTATGGTGGTGCGTGCAGTATACTGAATCAGTAAAAAGTATTAAGTAAACTATGTGTAAATTACATAAATCGGGTTGAAACGCCCTGAAAATTCTATACATTTTTAATATTGAATTCTAAAAGCCTTTAATGTATGATATTGTGTGGTAGTGTTTGAGATTTTGAGAAATCAACTGGAACAGCATGCAAAACCTTATGTTAAAGGCTTTGTTTTGTCTATCAGGTTTATAAGATTCTTGAGAATCCGGAATAAAAACAGGTCAGGAGTTTAAAATTATATGACATCGTTTTATGAGAGCGCAGCAGCGATCACAGGAGAAAACAGAATAAAAACAAAAGAACCTTTGAACCGATATACAACCTTCCGGATCGGTGGAAAAGCAGATTTTATTGCTGAACCGGAGAAACCGGAGCAGATCGCAGAGCTTGCAGACCTCTGTAAAAAGGAAAAAGTTCCGTTTTTTATTATGGGAAATGGAAGCAACTTACTGGTATCAGATGATGGCTATCGTGGAATGATCATTCATATAGCAGATGGAATGTCTAGGATCACGGTGGAAGGAACAAGGATTACTGCGCAGGCAGGTGCATCCCTGATCAAAACTGCGGTAACAGCAAAACAGCACGGACTGACCGGAATGGAATTTGCATCTGGTATACCGGGTAGCGTTGGTGGTGCTGTTTATATGAATGCAGGAGCATATGGCGGAGAGATGAAGCATATTATCACATCTGTAAAGGTGCTGGATCAGGATGGACAGATCTATGAGATCGCGGGTGCAGATATGGAATTCGGCTACCGCCACAGTAAGGCAGAACAGGATGGTCTGGTTGTGCTGGAAGCTGTAATTGAACTTCAGACCGGAGATATGGATAAGATAGATGAAGAGATGAAACGGCTGGCAGAAGCGAGAATCTCAAAGCAGCCACTGGAATATCCGTCGGCAGGATCGACTTTTAAACGACCGGAGGGATATTTTGCAGGAAAACTGATTATGGATGCGGGACTTCGCGGTTATACTGTAGGAGGAGCTCAGGTATCAGAGAAGCATTGTGGTTTTGTGGTGAACAAAGGCGGCGCAACGGCGGCTGATGTCATGCAGTTGGTAGACGATGTAAAGAAAAAAGTAAAAGACAGTTCCGGTGTGGATCTGGAGCTTGAGATAAAGACACTGGGGGCATTCTAGGATGAGATTTGTAATTGTGACAGGAATGAGCGGCGCAGGAAAGACAACAGCGATGAAAACGCTGGAGGATGCAGGATACTTCTGTGTGGATAATCTCCCAATCCAGCTTATTAAGCGTTTTGCGGAAATTGCATATGATGAACAGATTCAAGTTGATAACGTGGCAATCAGTGTCGATATCCGGAGTGGAAGAGCGTTAAGCCAGTTGAATGCCTGCTTAAATGACATGAAAGAAAATGGATACCAGTATGAGATCCTGTTTATGGAATGTTCAGATGAGAAGCTGGTAAAACGGTTCAAGGAAACAAGAAGGAATCATCCATTATCTGCAAAGAACGGAAGGATCATAGATGGTATCAAAAAAGAAAGAGAACTGATCGGCTTTATCAAGGATGAAGCTGATTATATCATAGATACAACGAATTTGTTGGTTCGGGAGTTTAAATCTGAACTGGATAAGATCTTTGTGCAGAATATGGAATATGGGAATTTTATCATTACCATTATGTCATTTGGCTTCAAATATGGAATCCCAAGAGATTCGGATATTGTGCAGGATGTAAGATTCCTGCCAAATCCTTATTATGATGAAGAATTGAGACCACTGACCGGAAATGATAAGGTGATTCAGGATTATGTCATGAACTGTAAGGAAGGACCGGAATTTCTGGATAAATTTATAGATCTGGTACAGTTCCTGATTCCGAATTATATTAAAGAAGGCAAAAACCAGCTTGTTATCTCGATCGGCTGTACCGGTGGCAAACACCGTTCTGTAACGATCGCGAATGAAGTATATAATCGTCTGCAGAAATCCACATACACTGTGAGAATATATCACCGTGATATCGGAAAAGATGCAGTCGTAAAGAAATTGTAGAACAGGAGTGAGACATATGTCCTTTTCCTCGGAAGTAAAAGCAGAACTTGCGAAGAATATCAGCAGTGCCAGACACTGCAGGATCGCAGAGCTTTCAGGAATGATGTCGATGGTGGCAGATGTATGGTACAGGAATGGTTCACTCTTTAAACTCTGTATAACGACAGAACGCAGTATTATAGCAAAGACGATGGCAGCTTTGATCAAGGTATTATTTGATATCCGTATGGAATGTTCCGTAAAAAGAACCGGGAGCAACAGCCGAATCTACCGGATGGTGTTAGATCAGCAACAGGAGATCGAACGGATGATGCAGACACTGAAGCTCTCGCCTGATTTTGGGATATCTCAGAATGGCGTAGCAAAGGTAAGCTGTCAGGATATGACAGTCAACCGGATGGTTGTGCAGCAGCAATGCTGCAAACGGGCATTTATCAAAGGTGTATTTATGACATCCGGATCGGTCAGTGATCCGAAGAAAGGATATCATCTGGAGATTGTCTGTAATAATGAGGATCGTGCCGGAATGATCGGGAAGATCATGGCGGAGCTTGATATCGAAAGCCGTGTCATTGCCAGAAAAAAGTATAGTGTCTGTTATATAAAGGATGGAACCATGATCGTTGATATGTTGAACATCATGGGCGCTCACATTTCTTTAATGAATATGGAAAATGTGAGAATATTAAAAGATATAAGTAATAATGTAAACCGCAGGGTAAATTGCGAAGCAGCGAATCTGAATAAAACAGTCAGTGCGGCTGTCCGACAGATCCAGGATATCAATTATGTGATAGAAACAAGAGGTATCACATATCTTCCGGATAATCTGCGGAGTCTTGCAGAACTCCGGCTGGAAGAACCGGATGCGTCGCTGAAAGAATTAGGCGAGATGATGAATCCTCCCATTGGAAAATCGGGAGTCAATCATAGATTAAGAAAAATAAGTGAAATAGCAGAAGACCTAAGACAAAAGTCGTATGTGTAGGAGGAAAAAATGTTAGAAAGAACAGTTAAGGTAGCCATGACCGAAGGAACCGAAGAAAGACCAGTGGCAGTACTTGTACAGATCGCAAGTCAGTATGAGAGCCAGATCCATCTTGTATCAGATGACAAAAAAATCAATGCCAAGAGCATTATGGGCATGATGAGTATGGGATTTACAGAAGGACAGGAGATTACGGTCATTGCAGATGGAAAAGATGAAGCAGCAGCAGTAAAGGAGATCTCAGAATATCTGACAGCGAATGCATAAAATCTTCTGTTAATTAATTGGTGTTTTTATTGCACGCTTTGGTTGAATGTGATAAAATCAGATTATTAATGGATATGTGTCATCGGAGGAAGCAGATATGGGATTTTTTGATGGGATTTTTAAGAAAATACCTTTCGTGTCCAGATTCTCGAAAAAGAAAGCGCCGGTTAATAATGTAGAGTTACAGTATAACAAGGCTATGAATCTTATGGATAATGGTGATTCTGAAGAATCTGTTAAGATACTGGAACAGGTTGCAGATATCGGTATTATGGATACCCAGTACAAATCATATGGAGATGATGCCCTTCTCGCACTTGCTGAGTTTTATGAAAAGGGTGTTTACCGCAACGCAAAAATAAATGTAGATATGAACAAGTCTACAAAGTACTACGAGAAGTATGTGAATCAGAACCGTGATGGTGATGTGATATACAAGCTTGCTAAGATGATGCTGGAAATCCAGAATTTTTCAAAGGCAATCAAGTACTTCGAGATGGCAGCAACGGATTATGGTATCAAGGCAGCATACATGAGCCTTGGTTCTATTTATGAAAGCGGTCTGAACCGGATTGATGAATATGGAAATAAGAGTGATTTCGTCGTTCCTGTTGATCTGGAAAAGGCAATGCAGTGGTATAAGAAGCTTGCTGATGCCGGTGATGCAAAGGCAAGGGCATCTTATGAGCGCGTGTTATATGCAAGCACACATGAAGACAGTCTGGAATTTGAGGAAAAAGATAAGCTGTATACGGAGATTTCCCAGAGAAGAAAAGAAAAGGGAAAAGAGCCACGATATAAGGTGATCGAGGCATCCAGGTTACAGTATCAGTATTCCTATGTACACAATCAGGTGGAAGGATATATCCACAAACTTCCAAAAGACTGGGTAAAGACGATTAATGAGTCAACCGGTGAAGAATATTACGCACCAAGTCTTACATATAAAGACTTTGCAATCTATGTTTATTACGACAGTATACCAAAGGATTCTAAGAAGACGTTGGAAAACTATCTGAGATATTGTAATGATGCATTTGACGAAGATTTACAGTTGAAAGCATATATTACAGAGTATGCAGATGGTATCTGCACGACATACTACCATAAGGATATGGAAAAGGGTATTGTTTCATTTGCGTTCTATCAGGGAAGACGACTGGCATGTATGCGTTTCGTATGTGCAACGATGGAGATCATTGAACAGTACGAGGAGATTATCTTCGAGGTAGCAAACTCATTTGCATTTATTGATCCGACACTGGTCAGTGAAGAAAGTGCAAACCGGAGAGATATGCAGTATTACAATGAAGCAATCTACTGTTACTATCTGGAAGATTATGAAGGTGCCATGAAGGCTGCAAAGCAGGCACTGAAGTTTGGAAGCATCAAAGCAAGTTATCTGCTTGTAGAGCTATACTATGATGAGGACAGCCCATACCGTGATCTGGAAAAGACGATCAGTTATGCAAAGCAGTTGTTTGAAGCAACGAAGGATCCGGAACTTGCGTTCCTGATTGGTAATGTATACGATCAGCAGATGAAAGATTACATGAAAGCTTTGAACTGGTACGAGAATGCAGAACGGCTGGGACATAAGCGAGTTGCATTCTATCTGGGACGTATTTATTATTATGGATTACTCCGTACCAAGAGAGATGGAAGAAAGGCTCTGGAATATTTCAAGAAGGCAAGAGAGAACGGTATACCGGAAGCAGAAGGTTATATCAAGGATCTTGAGGAACTGAAGGGTGAAGATCTCCAGACGGCCGTTGAGAAATGGGAAAGAGCGGTTCAGGCAGGAAGTGAATCTGCAGCAATTAAGATCGCAATGATGAAACAACAGCAGATTTTCTATATAGCAACGCCGTACGAGATTGAGAAAGCATATCTGGAAGCACTTGGACTTGGAAGTGCTAGAGCAGGATATGAACTTGGACGTATCTATCAGCTTCAGGAGAAACAGGAAAATTATAAGGGCGAGATCAAGAGTATCAAGTATTTTGAGAAAGCCTTTAATGCGAACTTTGATGACTGGGATAAGGAAAATCTGTTCAGAGTTATTAATTATAAGGTTGAAAAGGGACTCGATAACGAAGAGGCTATCAAGCTCTATATCGAAAATGCAAGTATGGGTTACGTTCCGGCTATCGAAAAGCTGTTTGAACTGGTTCCGTTTACAACACAGCAGATCTGGAGTTTGTATGATGCACTGATCGAGCTTGCAGAGACCGGTGATGAGACTGCTATCGTAGCGATGAACAAACTGGAAATGCATTATGTAGATCTGATTATCCGTGAACCGGGTAAGGGACAGAAGATTGTGGAGAACAAGTTTTTCCGCTTATGTGTTCCAAAAGAATGTTCAGCAACGATCAATGATGAAGGCGGTACGATCAAGCTCGCCGATTCTGTTGTTGAATTTGCGGTGGCTGAGATGCCTGTCAATGCGACAGCAGAGCAGGATTATCTGAAGATTTATAAACTGATTGTATCAGAATATCTGCCAGATGAGAATGCAGAGGTTATTATTGCGAACTCCAGAATGATCGGTTCTGCGATCAGAAGTTCGAAGGATAACATCCATACATACAGTATTCTTTTGATCAGCTCAAAGAATCAGTATATCTTTAAGCTTAGTTCGAAGGACAGACGGGAGATGATGCAGTTTAAAGATGTATTGAACACGATTGCAAAATCTCTGGTTGAGACTGGTGAGATCTACAAAGCAACAGGTGAAAACAGAAAGAACATTGGTCTTGCATTCCTTCTTAAGGCAAATGAGAATGGATTCCTTTCGATAGGAAAAGATGCTTAATAGAATTTAGAACAATATGTTTTAAAGCAGTATCTTGCCCGGAGAATAATTCTTCGGGCAAGTGTCTGTTGAAGCAGCATGTAGAAATGACAAATGTGTTTGTCGTAGAGGTGAGTACAAATGTTTAGAAATATCATGAACAATCTGGCAACATGGTATGAGATTGGAGAAAATAAAGCAGCACTCATTAGAGGAGGAAAGTTTGTAGGAAAGACATGGGCAGCCCTTGATTTTGCTACAGGTTTTTTTGATGAACACATTCTTATCGATCTGGAGCAGTATCCGGATTTTTGTCAGTATATTTCAAAGGAGAGAAAGCCGGAGAAACTACATGCGAAATTAACAACTTCATTGGATAAATATGACTTTCAGGGAAAGTTATTGATTTTTGATAATGTACAGCTTAGTACAATGGCGGTTCCAAATCTGGTAGAATATGCCAAGGTAAGCAGCGGCGTGCGAATCTGCATGCTTGCAACAGTGAATGGAATGTTGCCGGGTGAAGCAGAATGCCAGGATGATCTCTTTGTGTATGAGTTAACGCCGATGACCTTTGATGAGTTTTTAAAGGCAGGAAAAGGCAGAAAACTCTGGAAGTACATTGAGAACCAGAGACTGGAAGGATTGCCGGAGGAGGTACGGGCAAGCGTAGATACGATGCTGGATGCATTTTTAGTGACCGGGGGAATGCCGGAAGCGGTAAATGCATATTACAAAAATGAAAATTTTGAAGAAGTTGACGGTATTTTGCAAAAAACACTTGACAAGATGACCGAATATATAGTAAAAGTAACACCGAAGAAACTTTTAACAAAGGTGATGCTGATCTGGAACAGTATTCCTGTTCAGCTTACCAAAGAGAATAAAAAGTTTATGTACGGATACGTAGATCCAAAGGCGAGAGCCAGAGAGTATGAGTCGTCAGTTGACCATCTTGTACGGATCGGAGTTGTCCGTCAGGTGTACCGTGTAAAACATGGTATATTGCCACTTGCAGAGCAGGTGGATGAAAAGTCCTTTGAGATCTATCATTTGGATCATGGCCTTTTAAGGATTATGGCAGGCATTCATTATTATGATATAGATCAGACCAATATCGTTGATACGATGGATGGCATGATAGCCGAGCAGTATGCGATGGAAGAATTATATGCGAATAAGAATATTGGCAGGTTGTTCTTCTGGATATCATCTGCAACAGCGAAGGTTGATTTTGTGTATGAAGGTGATGGTGAGGTTGTACCGGTTGATGTACAGACAGAGCCACATACGAAAGCACAGAGTTCCAAGGTGTTCAAGCAGAGATATAACAATGCAACGTCTATCAGAATTTCAACAGATGACATGTATATGAATAACGGACTTTTAAATGTTCCGCTATACGGCATCTGGAACTTTTAACAAACGCCGAAATAGCTCAGTTGGTAGAGCAACGCATTCGTAATGCGTGGGTCGAGGGTTCGAGTCCCTTTTTCGGCTTTGAACCTTATACCCCGAAACCTAAGAGAAAGCAAGGGATTCGGGGTATTTTTATGCCTTAAAATGGTTTTAGGGGCAGTTTAGGGGCAGAATTATGAAATTAAATTATAATAAAGAGAAGGTATTATCCGTTTTTAATGGATGATAAAAATAATCGCAATTTTTCTCAGGTAACTGCTTCCTTGGGTGTTGGCAAAAAGGGAAAAATGAAATACAATAAAAAGATGGATAATATTTAGAATAAAATCGGAGATGAAAAGTTTCATGAACATGAACTGGTATAAACATTTGAAAACGATCAACCATCATAAGTGGCTGGTTATGAAAAACTGCTTCCGGGTAGGCTTATATAAACAGGGACTGCTGCATGATCTGTCCAAATACTCTTGGACGGAGTTCTCAGTGGGGGTGAAGTATTATCAGGGAGACCGAAGCCCGAATGATGCGGAACGAGAGGATAAAGGCTATACAAGTGCCTGGCTGCATCATAAAGGAAGAAATAAGCATCATCTGGAATATTGGGTAGATTATAGCACAGATCATTCCGGTGCGTTAGCGGGCTGTAAAATGCCGGAAAAATATGTAGTTGAGATGTTCTGTGACCGGATTGCAGCAAGTAAGAATTATAATAAAGAGAAGTATAACGATTCTTTCCCATTGGAATATTTCAGAAAAGGTAAGGCTAGAAAGAATCATCTGCTCCATCCGGAAACGGATGCATTGCTTGAGAGTTTGCTGGTGATGCTGGCAGAAAAAGGGGAGGATTATACCTTTGACTATATACGGCGGGAAGTACTGCATAATAAAAGACCGAAGAAAAAATAGAAATAAGATCGTTATTGACAGTAACGTCAGACTGGAGAAAGTAAACAAACGGAAGAGAGGCTGAAAAGCCGGAGGGATAAATATGGATTTTACACATTTACATGTGCATACAGAATATAGCTTGCTGGATGGCTCGGCGAAGATCAAGAGTCTGGTAAAGCGTGCGAAGGAACTGGGGTATGATTCACTTGCGATCACCGATCATGGCGTTATGTATGGAGTTATTGATTTTTATGAGGCAGCAAGGGCAGAGGGGATCAAGCCGATCATAGGTTGCGAGATCTATGTGAGTCCGGGGTCACGATTTGACCGTGAGAATACCAGAGGTGAGGAACGATATTATCATCTGGTGCTGCTCGCAGAAAACAATCAGGGATATAAGAATCTGTCTAAGATCGTATCCAGAGGTTTTACAGAGGGCTTTTATTATAAGCCGAGAGTAGATATGGAAGTGCTGGAACAATACCATGAGGGCATTATCGCGCTTTCGGCCTGTCTGGCGGGTGAGGTTGCCGTCAATTTAAGAAAGAACAACTATGAAGGAGCGAAAGAGGCAGCACTCCGTCATTTGAAGATATTTGGAGAAAACAATTATTTCCTTGAGATGCAGGATCATGGGCTGGCAGAGCAGGCGACGGTAAATGCAGGTGTTATGCGGTTGTCCAAAGAGCTGGGTATCCCGATGGTCGTAACGAATGATTCTCACTATATCCTTGCTGAGGACTGGGAGGCACACGATATCCTTCTGTGTATCCAGACAAACCGGAAGGTACATGAAGAAGATCGTATGCGCTATACAGGTGGACAGTATTATCTGAAATCCAAAGAAGAAATGTATGAGCTTTTCCCTTATGCGAAGGAGGCTCTTGCAAATACACAGAAGATTGCAGACCGTTGTAATGTAGAGATCGTATTTGGCGAGCAGAAGGTGCCGGAATTTGATGTGCCGGATGGACTGACGGCCGAGGAGTATCTGGAAAAGCTCTGTATGGAGGGAATCAGGAAGCGTTATAACCCGGTAACACCGGAGTTGATGGAGCGTCTGACCTATGAGATCAATACGATCAAGAAAATGGGATATGTAGATTATTTTCTGATCGTATCGGACTTTATAAGATATGCAAAGGATCATGGGATTGCTGTCGGACCCGGTCGTGGATCTGCGGCAGGCAGTATCGTAGCCTATTGCCTTGAGATCACAAATATTGACCCAATCCGTTATAACTTACTGTTTGAACGATTTCTGAACCCGGAGCGTGTATCCATGCCTGATATCGACGTGGATTTTTGTTACGAGAGAAGGCAGGAAGTTATCGATTATGTTGTCCGTAAATATGGAAAAGAAAAGGTCGTACAGATCGTAACCTTCCAGACGATGGCGGCACGAAATGTTATCCGTGATGTTGGTCGCGCGCTGGATCTCCCATATGCACTTTGTGATGCGGTAGCAAAGACGATCCCGATGGAGATCGGCATGAATATTGACACAGCTCTGAAAGTCAGCAAGGATCTGAAAGAGATGTATGAGGAAAATGCAGATGTCAAACAGTTGATCGATATGGCAAGAAAGTTAGAGGGACTTCCAAGAAATACCGGTATGCATGCGGCCGGTGTCGTGATCGGCAGAGATTCTATCGATGAATATGTACCGCTTGCAAGAGGCGGTGATGATTCGATCATCACCCAGTTTACAATGACAACGATCGAGCGATTAGGACTTCTGAAAATGGACTTTCTTGGACTTCGTACTCTGACCGTTATTCAGGATGCAGTAAAGTTTATAAAGCAGGAGACCGGAGTTGATATTGATATCGATCATATCGATTATGATGATAAAAAGGTATTTGAGTTGATTACGTCAGGTAAGACAGAGGGTATCTTCCAGCTTGAAAGTTCCGGTATGAAGAACTTCATGAAGGAGTTAAAGCCTCAGAGTCTGGAAGATGTCATAGCCGGAATCTCTCTGTACCGCCCGGGACCTATGGATTTTATTCCAAACTATATCAATGGTAAGGAACATCCGGAGAAGATTACCTATGACGTGCCGGAGCTTCAGGAGATCCTGGAACCAACCTATGGCTGTATTGTATATCAGGAGCAGGTTATGCAGATCGTTATGAAGCTTGCCGGATATACACTAGGACGAAGCGATCTGGTGCGCCGTGCCATGTCAAAGAAGAAAGCAGATGTCATGGCGAAGGAACGCCAGTATTTCGTATATGGAAATGAAGAATTAGGAGTGCCGGGCTGTATCGCCAGAGGCATCCCGGAGGCAACAGCAAATAAAATCTTCGATGATATGACGGATTTTGCAAAATATGCATTTAACAAATCTCATGCAGCAGCATATGCGGTTGTTGCCTATCAGACAGCATTTTTAAAATGCTATTATCCGGTTGAATTTATGGCGGCGCTGATGTCATCAGTAAAGGATAACAGTTCCAAGGTGGCGGGTTATATTCAGTCCTGCCGCCAGATGGGAATCCAGATCCTGCCGCCGGATATCAATGAAGGCTACAGCGGCTTTTCAGCAGCCAAGGGTGCGATACGATATGGCATGTCAGGGATCAAGAGTGTCGGAAGTGCAGTAGTAGACCGGATTGTAGAAGAACGGGAGGCAAATGGACCGTATAAAGACATGAAGGACTTTCTGGTTCGTATGACACCGAAGGAGACCAATAAGAAGACGGTTGAAGCATTGATCCTTGGAGGTGCATTTGACAGCTTTGGTGTGAAGAGGCGCCAGATGATGATGGCATATCCGATGATGATCGATGAAGTCTATAAAGAGCGGAAAAATTCATCTGCAGGACAGATGTCATTTGCAGAATTTTTTGGCGGTGAGTTTGCAGAAGCGGCAAAGACGAAATTCCCGGATGTAGAGGAATATGACGAGCAGGAGAAGCTGGCACTTGAGAAATCTGTGCTTGGTATCTATATATCCGGTCACCCGCTTCTTGATTATGAGAAACTGATGAGTGAGAAAACGGCATTTTCATCGGTGGATTTCATGATCGATGAGGAAGAAGGACGGGCAAGAGTTCCGGATCAGAGTATCTGTATTCTTGGCGGCATGGTAGCAGGTGTTACGGTGAAGCTGACAAAGAACAATCAGAACATGGCATTTGTTACGTTGGAGGACATGGTCGGACAGACGGAGATCATTGTATTTCCAAAGAAATATGAAGATTACCGGGAGAAACTGACGGCAGATAATAAGATCTTTGTAAAGGGTCGGGCGACGGTTTCAGAGGAGGACGCGAAGCTGATCGCGGAAGAGATCCTGACCTTTGATGAAGTGGCGGCAGGAAATGATTTCAGCCGTTATAATAACAGTGGCAGGATGAAGCCTCGCAGAGAAAATACAGGAAAACCGGAATTTACAGAGGGTGATCTGCAGGTCTGGGTATGCTTTGATGATAGAAAAGAATATGATGAGCTGGAGAAAGAGTTCCTGTCAATCCTGGAAGAATATAAAGGAAACTGTCCGGTATATATATTCATCAAACAGGAAAAGCAATACAAGAATATGGGAAGGGGCTTTATGGTAGACGGAGCTTCCGGTATCGTAGACCGGCTGAAGCTGGAATATGGTGTCAGCCGTGTAACCGTTCGTCCGAATAAGATGAAATAGCAGCGTTCGTGTCTGGATTGCTTACATGGCAGATCCTGAAGGATTGCTGGAAAAGAAAATGACAGGAGGATGCAGGTATGGAGATCATTACTGCAAATTCAAATCCTAAGATAAAGAATATCAACAAGTTAAATAAAAATGCGGCATTCCGCAAAGAAGAACAGGTATTTATAGTAGAAGGAAGCCGTATGTTCCGGGAACTTCCGGTTGACCGGGTAAAGCAGGTGTTTGTATCGGAAACGGCATATAGAAAATATGAAGCGGAGCTTTCTGTAAAAGGGATCACAGAACAGGACGGACGACTGGTTGTTGTATCAGACAGTGTGTTTCAGTCGATGTCACAGACGAAAACCCCGCAGGGACTTCTTGCTGTCGTGGATAGATATCATTACACGATGGATGATTTGATTTCTGTGATGGCTAAACATGAGGGTGGAAACACTTTTTTGGTGCTGGAATCCATACAGGATCCCGGTAATCTGGGTACGATCGTGCGGACAGCAGAGGCTGCTGACGTTACAGGTATTATCATTGGAGGGGATTCCTGTGATATATACAATCCTAAGGTGGTACGATCTACAATGGGAACGATCTTCCGGGTGCCATTTGTCTATGTGGATGATCTCATGGGTACGGTTGACCGGTTAAAGGAACATGGAATTGTTGTCTATGGGGCGCATTTGGACGGACAGAATCTGTACGCGGGAAAACTTGAAAAGAACAATGCATTCCTGATCGGAAATGAAGGAAACGGTCTGACCTATGAACTTTCTGCAAAGGCTGACCGCCTGATCCGTATTCCGATGGCAGGTCAGGTGGAATCCTTAAATGCTGCAATTTCAGCGACACTTCTTGCATATGAAGCATACAGGCAGCGAAAATGATCGGATAATAGACAAAACAAGACAAAAAAAGGCAGCATATCTTCTGGTATATAAGAATATATTTTATGGTATACATTCGAAGGGATATACCAGAAGGGAGAAAAAGCATGGAAAAAACATTAAACAATAACCAGGTGATCGTAGCGGGGGAGATCGCGTCAGACTTTACGTTCAGTCATGAGATCTTCGGAGAGGGATTTTATATGGTGGATCTTGTTGTTGCCAGACTGAGTGATACCTATGACGTAATACCACTTATGGTATCTGACCGGTTATTTGATGTAGAAA
Organism: Coprococcus ammoniilyticus; assembly: GCF_025567345.1. NCBI lineage: Bacteria > Bacillati > Bacillota > Clostridia > Lachnospirales > Lachnospiraceae > Coprococcus > Coprococcus ammoniilyticus. The sequence goes on along the minus strand of NZ_JAOQJS010000003.1, from coordinate 276,055 downwards.
ATTCCCATATTGGGGAAAAGGTGGTTGCAAGAGGACAGTTCCGTTCTTATAACAAACATGAGGAGACGAGAAACCGTCTGATCTTATCGGTATTTGTCAGGGAGATATCGGTACTGGATGATGAGGAGGGCGAAGCGGAAAACAAACCAAATCAGATTTATCTGGATGGTTATATCTGCAAGGAGCCGGTGTACCGTATGACACCACTTGGAAGAGAGATTGCAGATATTCTGCTTGCAGTTAACCGGGCATATGGCAAGAGTGACTATATTCCATGTATCTGCTGGGGCAGAAATGCAAGATTTGCAGGGAAGCTGAAGGTAGGGGAGCATGTTGCGGTCTGGGGCAGGATCCAGAGCCGGGAATATCAGAAACGGATCGGGAATGACCAGATCATCAGCAAGACGGCTTATGAGGTATCTGTCAGCAAAATGGAATGTCTGGAGTAGCATGGCAAAGGGACGGTAAAGCAATGAACAGGCAGGGAAAAGAAGTTGTTACATATTGACAGAAACAGACAGGAATGATATAGTAATTTTATCTAATGGAAAAAAGAAAATTCAGTAGAGGCGCGGTATTTATCAGTAAATATATGGATATATATGGAGGTAGATGATATGTGTTGAAAGGGGATACCGCCGAAGGAAGCAGTTATCCATAGGGCTGTAACCTGGTTGTGCAGCGAATAACTGTATGACTGTCATCGTCACAGATGGAGGGCTACTTTTTCAGAAAGTATATTATTTCTAAAGGTCGGCGCTCGCGTGCCGGCCTTTTATACTGTATAGAAGAAGTAAAATTGATTCCACGAGGATTTACAGGTTTTAGATTTTAAGGAGGAAAAATTTATGTCAATTTTTGAAGGTTCAGGTGTAGCGTTAGTAACACCATTTAAGGAGAATGGCGAGGTTGATTTCGATAAGATGAAGGAACTTGTTGAATTCCATATTGCAAATGGTACAGATGCCATTATCGTATGTGGAACAACAGGTGAAGCATCTACATTATCACATGAAGAACATCTCGCATGTATAAAGGCATGTGTAGAATATGTAGATCACAGAATCCCTGTTATCGCAGGTGCAGGTTCTAATTGTACAGGAACAGCTATTTACCTTTCTACAGAGGCAGAGAGCTATGGCGTAGATGGATTACTGTTAGTAACACCATATTACAACAAGGCAACCCAGAATGGTCTGATCGCACACTTTACAGCTATTGCGAATTCTGTAAAGATTCCAATTATCTTATACAATGTACCATCCCGTACAGGATGTAACATTCAGCCGGAGACAGCAGTTACACTTGCAAAGACTGTACCAAATATCGTAGGTATCAAGGAAGCGTCCGGTAATATCGCACAGGTAGTTAAGCTTGCAAAACTGGCAGATGGCTGTATCGATATTTATTCCGGTAACGATGATCAGGTAGTACCACTCCTGTCATTAGGTGGAAAGGGTGTTATCTCTGTAACAGCAAATATTGCTCCAAGAGATGTACATGATATGGTTAAGAAATTCATGGACGGCGATGTAAAGGGAAGTCTTGATATCCAGTTAAAGACGATCGATTTGTGTGAGGCACTGTTCTGTGAAGTAAATCCAATTCCTGTTAAGAAAGCAGTTGAGCTTATGGGCTTATGCGGCGGAACAATGAGAATGCCATTAACAGAGATGGAGCCTGCACATGTAGAGAAGTTAAAGGCCGCAATGACAGCGTACGGCTTACTTTAGAATAAAAAGAAAATACAGATGATCCGGTAGAGGATTAGGCTGTATGATATAAACAAAGATGGACAGAAGGGATACAGGAATCTGTCTGTAGTATATAAAATCCCGCAGGTTCTGCGGGATTTTTGTTTAGTTTGCGGGTACTCAGCCAAAGCTCATGTCTGCATGAGAGATTTGGCGGCTGCTACGGCAGAATGAGAAAAACACAGGATAAATGGAGGAAAAGAAAATGGTTCGAATTATAATGCATGGATGTAATGGTAAGATGGGACAGGTGATCACAGGACTTGTAGCGGATGATCCGAATGCACAGATCGTTGCAGGCATTGATATCGCAGATAACAGAGATAACGGATATCCGGTATTTACAGATATTAAAAAGTGTGATGTGGCGGCAGATGTAATCGTTGACTTTGCAGCAGCAGTAGCAGTGGATGCACTTCTTGATTACAGCGTGGAAAAACAGATCCCGGTAGTTCTCTGTACAACCGGTTTAAGTGATGAACAGCTTGCAAAGGTAAAAGAATGCAGTGCAAAGGTTGCAATCTTAAAGTCAGCCAATATGTCACTTGGAATTAACACTTTGATGAAGCTGTTAAAGGATGCCGCAAATGTATTTGCACCGGCAGGCTATGATATCGAGATCGTTGAGAAGCATCATAACCAGAAGGTAGATGCACCATCCGGAACAGCGATAGCACTTGCGGATTCTATTAATGAAGCAAGAGGCGGAGAATATGAATATGTCTACGACAGAAGTCAGGTCAGAAAAAAGAGAGATAAGAAAGAGCTTGGTATCTCAGCCGTTCGTGGCGGAACGATTGTTGGAGAACATGAGGTCATCTTTGCGGGAATCGATGAAGTGATCGAGTTCAAGCATACAGCATATTCCAAGTCAGTATTTGCAAAGGGCGCAGTAGAAGCCGCAAAATTCCTGGCAGGAAAACCGGCAGGCATGTATGATATGGCAGATGTGATAGGATAGGAGAAACAATGAAACCAGAAAAGGTTGTATTATGTGCTAGTTCGAAGTACGAACAGAAATTTTATCTGAATGAGGAGTTTAAAGGACTTCCGGAAGAAATAAAAAAAGAATTAAAAATCATGTGTGTATTGTTTACAGAGGATGTAGGTGGTATACTGAGGCTTGAATTTGACCAGGAGGGAAGCCTGAATCTTGTAACAGAAGCATTTGATGAGGATTTGTTATATGATGAGATCGGATGTGAGTTGAAGATCAAGCAGTTACAGAAGGACAAGCAGCAGTTGTTTTCCAGTCTGGAATTGTTTTATAAGGTATTTTATCTGGAAGACTATTAGAGGTGAGAGATGCTATTTGCAATTGATGTAGGAAATACGAATATCACGATGGGATTATTTGACGGAGAAAAGTTAGAGAAGACATTCCGTATGACGACGGGAATATCGAGAACTTCAGATGAGTTTGGTGTATTTTTGGGAGAATTGCTTCGAATGAGAAATCTTCCGTTAGATGTAATTGATGAAGTTATTATTGCATCTGTAGTACCAAATGTGATGCATTCCCTGACAAATGGAATAAGAAAATATTTTAAGTTAGATCCTCTGATCGTGGAGCCTGGGGTAAAAACAGGTATTAATATTACGATTCCAAATCCAAGACAGCTTGGTGCAGACCGTATCGTAGATGCGGTAGCAGCGTACCATATGTATGGCGGACCTGTGCTGGTGATCGATTTTGGAACTGCAACCACATATGATCTGGTAAATGGAGATGGTTCATTTATAGCAGGTGTAACTTCACCGGGTATTCGTCTGGGTGCAAATGCATTATGGAGCGGAACAGCGAAGCTGCCGGAAATTGAGATCAAGGTGCCGGATACGGTACTGTGTAAGGATACGATCTCCAGTATGCAGGCAGGTGTATGTCTTGGCTATATCGGACAGACAGAATACATTGTAAAGCGTATGCGGAAGGAATCCGGCTTTGATAATATGAAGGTTGTTGCGACCGGTGGACTTGGTAAGATGATTTATGAGAATACCGACTGCATCGATACCTATGATCCGGATCTGACACTGTATGGTCTTCGAATTATTATGGATAAACAAAAACAGGCATAGGAGTATTTATGGATTTTACGAATAAACTTGTTTTAGCACCAATGGCTGGGGTATGTGACCAGCCATTTCGTTTGCTGGCGAAGGAACAGGGCTGCGATATTTTATACACGGAAATGATCAGTGCAAAGGGTTTGTACTATAATAATAAGAATACAGTTCCGCTTCTTGCGGTTTCCCCGGAAGAAGATCCGATCGGTGTGCAGTTATTTGGCTCAGACCCGGAGCTGCTTGCAGAGATGGCGAAGAAGATCGAAGACTGTGGATTTGCATTTGTCGATGTGAATATGGGATGTCCGGTTCCAAAGATTGTAAATAACGGCGAGGGGTCTGCACTGATGAAGGATCCGTTGCTAATAGGAAAGATCGTATCAGCAATGACAAAAGCGTGTAAGCTGCCGATTACGATCAAGATTCGAAGCGGATTTGACGGCGGGCATATTAATGCACCGGAAATCGCACATATAGCAGAGGAATGCGGTGCGGCTGCTGTGGCTGTTCATGGAAGAACCAGAGAACAGTATTATCATGGTCATGCAGACTGGGGCGTGATCGCAGACGTGAAAGCGGCTGTGAAGATTCCTGTGATCGGGAATGGCGATATCCTGACACCGGAGGATGTGATCCGGATGAAGGAACAGACAAATTGTGATGCCTTTATGATCGGAAGAGGTGCGCGCGGCAACCCATGGATCTTCCATGAATTAAAGACATACTTTGAGACCGGAGAGATTCCGGCAAGACCGGATAAGCAGCAGGTGAAGGAGACGATGCTCCGCCATGCCAGACTGATGATTGATTTTAAAGGGGAATTTACAGGAATCCATGAGATGCGGAAGCATGTGGCATGGTATTCGGCAGGTATGTATGATTCTTCCAGACTTCGGAATCTGATCAATCAGGTAGAGAGCTATGACGAGATGGTGGAATTGCTTGATGCATGGACCGATGGCTCCCTGTTTGAAGCAGGTGCAAAAGAGGATATGTAATAATTTTAGATGCATTTCTGATACAGTTTTGAAAATATTTTAAAATATATCCAGCGGATATTGCGAAAAACAGAGATGATTTCGAAATATTTACAGCTATATGCGTATATATTTCTGAATTGTTTCTGTTTTTTTTAAGAAAAATTGCAGTTTTGATACTAAAAATTAAGAAATTCCCTTCGTGGAAGTGTCCAATGTGCTAAGTTGTTGCATAATTGTTAAGATGTTAAAATGTATAATATGCACAAATGATTAATATGTAAATTGGTTATAAATACCACAAAATAATGATGATAGATTTTGTAGCCACGACATAATTAATAAAAATAGCTGGTTTGCTTGACCTTTTGATTGTCAGGCATTATAATAACGATACAAACAAGAGTTAATCTTTTTGTAACAATTTCGAAACCGAAAAGAAATTAAGGAGAGAATATTATGAAGAAATTTTCAAGCTCCAGCCAGATGTTTTCTGAGAATCTTAAGAAATATCTGAAAAGAGCAGGTATTGCTGTAGTATCCACTTCCCTTGGAGTTGCATCTGTGATCGCATTTGCATCCGATGAATCAAAACTCCATTCCGATGCAAAAATGATAGCTGTATCCCAGCTTGAATCTACAGCAATTGAAGATACTAAGGTTGAATATTCTAAGATTGAATACACAGATTTACAGAAGTCAATCAAGGACGCTGAGTTATCAGCTAAGATTGAGAAAACCGGAAAAGTAACAGAAGCAGTTGCATTGGCAAAGAAAGAAGAAGTACCGACAGAGGATGCCACAATAGCTACAGAAGCAGAGCTTGCTTTTGCTGAGAAGGAAGATACAACAAGTGCAAACCTCGTAGAGGATGTTACAGAAGAGACTGCTGAAGAACCAACAGAGGAAGCATCCTCCGCAGATATCACTGCAGAAGATATTACAACTGAGCTGGTAACAACAGAGGACACAGAAGTAACAACTACAGAAGAAACAGAATTAGCAAAGTCAAACGGTAAGAAATCAAAGAAGAATACAACAGAAGCTACAGATAAAAAGCAGCAGACAGGAATCGAAGCTACAGAAGCTACAGAGGAAGCAACAGCAGGTGCAATCCTTGTAGAAGATGACAGCTATCAGCCGGGAACTTATCTTGGTACATACACAACAACAGCTTACTGCGGATGTTCATACTGTTGTGGTAAGTCCGATGGAATTACAGCCAGCGGTACATATGCTACAGAAGGAAGAACAATTGCGGCACCAAGTAATTTTGCGTTTGGTACAGAACTTATCATTGATGGTCACACATATGTCGTAGAGGACAGAGGTGGTGCAATTCGTGGTAACAGAATCGATATTTTCTTCTCAAGCCATCAGGCAGCTTTAAACTACGGAAGAAGAACTGTTGACGTATATGTCAAATAATTCAGTATAGACAGAGTGGGACAGAACCCTTTGGGTTCTGTCCTTTCTCGTTGTGTGGCAACGATAAAGCCCATGTATGGTAACAGCTTTCTATGATCGGTTATGACCCATTTCGTTTCTATTCGATACACTCGCCTATTTGTCAGCAGTCGCCCTAACTCACCCTATGGGTTCGGACAAGGGCTTGGTGCTGACAGCTAGAGTGTATCTCATTACGAAACTACATGAATGTCATTCCCGATCATAGAAGACTGTTACTACACATGGGCTTTATCTGTTATACATATCATGCAGAAATTGTACTTGCATAAATTCCTATATGACGACCGATGTTCATCGAGCCGACAGATGAGATGTCATTGTTTATTATATGAGTAGTCCGGCAGTCAGGACCTTATGTCTGTTTATAGAATAAGATCAGATTAAAATGAACAAAATACCCAGTAATATTTGTAAGGATGGATAGTGGATTTTCATTGTGGGATCCGGTAGTTATTGGTATAATTAGTTTAACTGCGAATAAGAAGGATTGTTTCAGTGAGATCATGGCATGAGGGGATGGTATTGCTGGAACGGCTTTTGAGAAAAAGGAAGGAGAAGGTATGAGCAGACAAAGGGACAAATGGGTTACAAGGGTCATAGCATGGATGCTGTCATTTGCAATGGCAGTAAGCCTTGTAGTGATTCCTTCAGACAAGACAGAGGCAGCGGGGGAGACGATTGCGCTGTCTTACAGTACGGATCAGGTGACAGCAAGTGGAAATGTGGATAATCAGGTCAGCCTTGATCTTGGAAATGGCGGATACAGCGATCTGTCGGAGCTTAAGAGTGCTGGGCTTACCAAGCTTCGTGTCAGCTTCGAGGTATCATCAGTCAATGGAACGGGAAATATTGGCGGACAGGCATTTGTAAATGCGAAAGGAACATGGAAGGGTGAATGGATCAATGTGAATGCAGGCTCCGGCACTCAGACCGTAGAACTGGACCTGACACAATTCTATAGCAAATCCGGTCAGTTATATAATTTCGGTTTTCAGTTTGAAAATGTAACAAGTATTACATACAAGATTAAAGAGGCGGTTCTGGTAAACTCAGGCAGCAGTTCAGGTGGAGATTCCGGCAGCGGTTCCGATTCTTCTGATTTTGGAACAGAGAGAGAGTATTCATCAGGTGTGACAGCAACTATGAAGAATCAAGGAACACCAAGCAATGACTGGTCAGGTTTTGAAATGGCGATCAGCAATAATACGGGAGCATCAATCTGTGACTGGATCGTAGTATTACAGGTACCATCCGGTACAGCTTCGGCATTTAAGTGTTGGAATGCAACCTTTGTGGCAGATGGTGATACGATCTATATGTATCCGATGCAGAGTGGGGGAAATGCAGTCCTTGCGGCAGGAACAATGCAGAATGATATACCAGGTGGTGGATTCGTAGCAAAATATGTAGATGTATCCAGTATTCAGGTAAAGGGAGTTTATTATAACAAAGGAACTTCATCTTCTGTAGATTATTCCAAGGGAGATACCAATGATAATACAGGCGGCTCCGGCGGTTCCGGTGGAACCTCATCAGGTGATACCACAACGAATAAAGATCTGGATGTAGAATTCAACTATGCAAAGGCATTGCAGGAAAGTCTGTATTTCTATGACGCAAATATGTGTGGTTATCTGGAAGACACCTGTGCACTTTCCTGGCGTGGAAACTGCCATACCTATGATAAAAATGTAACATATACAAAGAATGGAAAAACCTACAATGTAGATGCTTCCGGTGGTTTCCATGATGCAGGCGATCATGTGAAATTCGGACTTCCACAGGGATATGCAGCATCTATGCTTGGAATGAGCTATTATCAGTTCAAGGATGCATTTGACGAGCTTGGTCAGAAGGAACATCTGAAGAAGATCACGGATTATTTCTGCGATTACTTTAAGCGGTGTACAGTGTATGAGGGAGATCAGGTTATCGCATTCTGTTATCAGGTAGGTGACGGTAATACAGATCATGGTGTATGGACAGCACCGGAGGGACAGACGATCAGTCGTCCGGCATTCTTTGCAGATGCGAGCAATCCGGCTACAGATGAAGTGAGTGTTGCGATCGCAGCGCTGGCATTGAACTATATTAACTTTGGAAATAATGAGGATTTAAAGACAGCAAAGGATCTCTTTACATTTGTAGAGAAAAATAATAAAGCATGTGCAACAGAGGGCGCATCATCATTTTATGCGTCTACGTCATATGGTGATGACTATGCACTTGCAGCAAGTGCGCTTGCTGTTGCTACAGGCAATACCTCTTATAATTCAGTTTATAATACATACAAAGATAATTCCGGGAATGGTGTGAATCAGTACTGGGTGATCGACTGGGCAAATACCGGAGCACTGGCATGCATGCTGCAGAAGGATACTGCAAAGATTGCAAGTATTACAGATGTATGCAAAGGCAAGAGTGCCATCGATGGAGTATTTAACTGTGTTAGTGACTGGGGCTCCTGCAGATACAGTGCAGCAGAGCAGTTTACCGGTCTGGTATATGATAAGCTGACAGGAAAAACAACATATGCAGACTGGGCAACCAGTCAGATGAACTATATGTTAGGAGATAATCCGAATAAACGATGCTATATCGTAGGCTATAATGAGAACTCCAGTAAATATCCGCATCACAGAGCGGCATCCAGATCGACAGATTCGAAGATCATAAATAGTGATCATTATACGCTGCTTGGAGCATTGGTAGGCGGACCCGGGGCGGATGGAACCTATAAAGACGATCAGGGAGATTATTATTGCAATGAAGTAGCACTTGATTATAATGCCGGACTGGTTGGTGCGGCAGCAGGACTTTATCTGGTTCACAAGAATGATAAGACAGTAAAGTTATCTTATGCAAAGAAGAATGCAACGAATTATAGTACAAAGACAGCCTCTGCGGCAGAACTTGCTGCTGTAGGCGTGAAAACTTATTATGGAACAAATTCCGGTGATGATACAGAGAAAGAAGTAAAGGCAACAGCCATCAAACTGGATAGCCTGATCGTTGAATTAACAGAAGGACTTGATACTACGATCCGCGCAACGGTTACTCCAAAGACTGCAGAACAGAAGGTGGCATGGAAATCTGAAAACAAGAAGGTAGCGACTGTTTCGGAAACAGGAAAGGTAACTGCGGTCGGAGCAGGTGAGACAACTGTGACAGCTACAACGACAGATGGAACAAATCTCACAGCAAGCTGCAGGGTGACAGTAAAGGCTGCACCAAAGGCAGAATTTGTTACAGATCGGACAGCTTTAACCTGTGCTCCTGTTATTTATGGATATGAAGCAGGATCGACAGCGTCACTGGTATTAGAGAATAAGGGAAATGATACAGGATCTGTAACGATACAGTTAGAAAAAAGCACAGACAGTCCATTTGAAATATCCGGTGATACATCCATAAAGGTTGCAGCGTCAGATAAGACAACTGTGGTTGTGGCATTAAAGACAGGTAAGGATACAGGCTCTTACAGTGATAATCTGCTGGTAGAGGCAGATAACGGACAGTCCTATCAGATTCCGGTATCTGCAACGGTTGAGAAATGTCCGGTAACGGGTATTACATTCCCGACAGCAGGAATGATCGTAACGGGTCAGACGCTTTCCGAGTCGAAGTTATCTGGTGGAGATGAGACCTATGGAACATTTGCATGGGCAGATGCAGCAGCGAAACCGGAACGAGGAACGTATCAGGGACAGGTGCTATTAACCCTTCGTTCCGATGCAAAGAAGAATTATGCATTTGATCAGATCACAGGGTATGATGCAGCAGCAGGAACGATCACACAGAATGTGACGGTAACAGTCAGCAGAGCAGGACTTCCGGCTATCACATTCCCGGAGGCTTCCGAGCTGGTATATGGACAGAAGCTTTCTGATTCTACTCTTGCAGGCGGTTCAACCGAGTATGGAACATTTGCATGGAGCACCCCGGATGTAACAATGGGCGAACAGGAAGTAGCAAATGGTATCAATCAGTATGAGGTTGTATTTACATGGAGTGATACAAGCAAAAAACAGTATCAGATCGAGGACTCTGATGAAGATGCTGTTTATAAAAAGATGGTTTCTGTAAAAGTACGAAAGGCAGAACAGACAGCAGTTCCGGATACTGTGACACTTCTTGCAAGAACAAAGGATACGATCCGGATCTCCGGTCAGGCGGGTGTCCGGTATTCAGTGGATGGAACAACGTGGAAGCAGGCAGCTTCCAATGGAGAGACAATTGAATTTGCCGGATTACGAAGCTTTACAAAGTATACAGTTTCAGGCAGCTATGCAGAAACTGCAACTGCATATGCAGGAAAAACAGTGAAATTGCTTACGGTATATACACTTGTTCAGGATCCATATACGATCGATATAGCAAAGATTGCGGACAAAGAATATCAGGATGCATTACGGACAGATGATGGCAGAACAACAGTCAGCTATACGGAACCGGTTCTCACACTTACGGAAGATGGCAGGGACTATGTGATTACAGGAAAGAATAAGGAGCTTGTTATTAAGGCAGATAGAGCGATAAAGATCACATTGGATCAGGCGGAGGTTGGAGCCGTTGCGATCATCGGAAATGCAGATGGTAAGACGGAGATCATAAGAAAAGGAACGGTAACGATCGCAGGTAATGTCGAGACGGATGGCGGACTTGTGATCAGCGGAAATGGATCCCTTACAGTATCCGGTAAGATATCTGCAGCAGGAGATATAACGATCAAAGGCGGAAAGGTATCGGTTGATGAGGGTATCTCAGCAGGTGGTACAGTTCTGATCCGGGATGCAGAGCTTGCTGCAGGAACAGATGAGACAGGAACGGCGATCAAAGCAGATACTGTACGGATCGAGGATTCCAAGGTAACGGTCGGAGCATATCAGGTTACGAAGAAACCACCGATCAAATCAGACAATATTATTCTGGTTGGAGACAATACAGTAGCATCCTCTTCAGGTTCAAAGGATATCTTTTCATCGAAACCAAAGGATGAAAATGGAGATGAGATCCCGGATACGATCCTGATCGAGAAGATCACGTTAAATAAGACCAGCGTGGTATTAAATATTGGTGATACAGAACGGATCGCAGTAGCGGCCGTTATACCGGCAAATGCAACACGGAAGACATTTGACTGGAAGAGCAGCAACGAGAAAGTGGCAAGTGTATCGCAGACCGGTGAAGTGAAGGGCGTAAGTGCCGGAACTGCAGTTATTACGGTAACAGCGAAGGACGGAAGTGGCGTTACAGGCTCCTGCACCGTTACGGTAAAGAAGAAAGAAACAGTAACACCGACACCAACACCGAATCCGGAAAAGCCGACAACCGAGAAACCGACGACCGAAAAGCCGACGACCGATGAACCAACAACAGAAGCACCAAAGAAGACGGTCAAACCGGCAAAGGTCAAGATCCAGGCAGCAACTAAAAAAATCGCTCCGGGAAAGAAGCTGACTTTGAAAGCAACCGTTACACCTAAGAAAGCGACAAATAAGAAGGTAAAATGGACGATCCGTAAATCGGATAAGAAATATGCATCTATTAACAGCAAGGGTGTGCTGACAGTGAAGAAAGCTGCTAAGGGAAAGACGATCAAGGTAACAGCAACAGCGGTTGGCAACAGCAAGGTGAAAGCAACCTATACGGTTAAGGTTATGAAAAAGGCAGTTAAGAAGGTTACGATCACATCGAAGAAAAAGGCAGTAAAGAAAGTAACGATCAAGAAGAAACAGTCTATAACCTTAAAAACAAAGCTGACTCCGACAAAGGGAATCAGTAAAGAAGTGACATGGACCTCCAGCAATCCGAAGGTTGCAAAGGTAACAGCTAAGGGTAAGGTAACCGGAAAGAAGAAGGGAACGGTTAAGATCACAGCAAAAGCAAAAGATGGAAGTGGTAAGAAAGCAACCATCACCATTAAGGTAAAATAATTTATTCCATTTGTAACAGATGGAAGAAGACAATACAGATGGCGGAAGATCGATCAATTCTATAAAATATAAAAAACAGATTTGAGAGATGCTTCCGCCATCTTGTGTTTTGAAAATGGGTATGCTATAATGTGGACGCTTGCAGGTTGATTTCAGTATATCTGGATGAAAGCATCAGAAAAGGAAAGCCTGCATAAGTCAAAAGAGTAAATAAAACAGAAGGAGAGTGCCATATGGAATTGATATACAGAAGTACAAGAAATGCAAATGAAACAGCAACCGCATCAGAAGCAATCTTAAAAGGTCTTGCAAATGAAGGAGGGTTATTTGTTCCTGACAGTATTCCTGCTCTTGATGTCAGCCTTACAGATCTGGCGCAGATGAACTATCAGCAGGTTGCTTATGAAGTAATGAAGCTGATGTTTACGGATTTTACAGAAGAAGAGTTAAAGCATTGTATCAATTCAGCATATGACAAGAAATTTGATACACCGGAGATCGCACCACTCGTACATAAAGCAGGTGCATATTATCTGGAATTATTCCACGGTTCAACGATTGCATTTAAGGATATGGCATTATCCATTCTTCCTTATCTGCTTACAACATCTGCAAAGAAGAATCATGTAAAGAACGAGATCGTTATTTTGACAGCTACTTCCGGTGATACAGGAAAGGCAGCACTTGCAGGATTTGCAGATGTACCGGGAACAAAGATCATCGTATTCTATCCAAAGCATGGTGTAAGCCCGATCCAGGAGAAGCAGATGGTAACCCAGAAGGGTGAAAATACATTTGTCGTAGGAATTACAGGCAACTTCGATGACGCACAGACAGGTGTTAAGAAGATGTTCTCAGATGAGAAACTTGCTTCATACATGGACGAGAAAGGATATCAGTTCTCATCCGCCAATTCAATCAATATCGGACGTCTGGTTCCGCAGATGGTTTATTATGTATATGCATATACAAGACTGGTTAAGGACGGTACGATCCAGGCTGGCGACAAGATCAATGTTGTTGTACCAACCGGAAACTTTGGAAATATCCTTGCAGCATATTATGCAAAAGAAATGGGACTTCCGATCGCGAAGTTCGTATGTGCATCAAATGACAATAAGGTATTATATGATTTCTTTACAACAGGTACTTATGACAGAAATCGTGAATTTATCTTAACAACATCACCATCTATGGATATCCTGATCTCAAGCAACTTAGAGAGACTGATCTACAAGATCGCAGGAAATGATGCAGAGAAGAATGCAGCACTGATGAAGCAGTTAAGCACAGAAGGTGTATATACGATCACAGATGAGATGAAAGCAAAGCTTGCTGAATTTGCGGGCGGTTATGCAACAGAAGCAGAAACCTCGGCAACGATCAAGAAAGTATATGAATCGGATTCTTATATCATGGATACACATACAGCAGTAGCAGCGACCGTATATGACAAGTATGTAAATGAAACAGGAGATAAGACTCCTACGGTTATCGCTTCTACAGCAAGCCCATATAAGTTTACAAGAAGTGTTATGGAATCTATCGATGAGGCTTATGCAGCAAAGAGCGACTTTGAATTAGTCGATGAGCTCTGCAAGTTATCCGGCGTAAAGGTTCCACAGGCGATCGAGGACATCCGTACAGCTCCTGTTCTTCACGACACAGTATGTGACAAAGAAGAAATGGAGAGCGTCGTAAAGAAGTTCTTAAACATCTAAAAACAGATGCCGGTCAGATATGACAGGCAATACAGAAACAGAATAACTGACAGTTCATTAATACCATCCTGTCACTAAACAAAACTAGGAAAAAACGCGCATGAAGGGCATTTTCCTATATGCGCGTTTTTTACATAGGAATGTTATATTGCACAGCTGTCAGCTTGTATGATGTAATCGCCCGACTTGTTTCGTTTCTATTCGACCTGCACGCCTATTTGTCAGCAGTCGCCCAAACTCACCCATACGGGTTCAAGCATGGGCTTGGTGCTGGCAGCTAGTGCAGGTCTCATAACGAAACTACACAAATGTCGATGCTTATTACATCGTACAAGCTGACAACTGTGTAATATAACATTCGAAAATAAAAGAAAGAGGAAGATATGTACAGTTTAAAGACAAATTCAAGTTTTGACAGCGCGCATTTCCTTGCGGGCTATGAGGGTAAATGCAGAAATCTGCACGGACACCGCTGGACGGTTGAAGTTGAAGTCGGCGGCGAGAAGCTGATGCAGGACGGACAGACCAGAGGCATGGTTGTAGATTTTGGAGATCTGAAAAAGGATCTCAGAGAGAAAACAGAAGAGATGGATCATTGCCTGATTATGGAGAAAGGTACATTGAGGGAAAAAACGATGGAAGCACTGGCAGAAGAACAGTTCCGTATCATCGAGCTTCCGATGCGTCCGACAGCAGAGAATCTGGCAAAGTATTTTTATGAATATATGGCAGATAAGGGATATCAGGTGCTTCGTACCACAGTTTATGAGACCCCGACCAATGCAGCGACGTATATGGCATAATAGCAGAAGAAAAACTATATAGCGTAAAATAATATAAGTCAAAAAAGACTTAGAATAAATAACAGGCAAGATCAAGGATGTCATAATAGATAAATGACATCGAAGAATACCATATACAAAAAGTAAGAAGGAAATAGAAATGGCAAAATTTAAAGTAGCGGAACGATTTGTCAGCATCAACGGTGAATCCGTAAAAGCCGGAGAATTGGCAGTATTTATTCGTTTTACAGGCTGCAACCTGAATTGCAGTTACTGTGATACCAAATGGGCAAATGAAGCAGATGCCCCATACGAAGAACTGACGGATGAAGAAATCTATGACTATATCAAACGAACCGGAGTCAGAAACGTGACATTAACCGGTGGAGAACCATTGATCCAGAAGGATATCGATAAGCTGCTCCTGATGCTGGCGATGGATGAGGAGCTTCAGGTAGAAGTAGAGACAAACGGAAGTGTGGATATCGCAGAGTTTAAAGCACTGACAGACCGGGTAGCATTTACACTTGATTATAAGCTTCTGGGAAGCGGAATGGAAAGTAATATGTGCTTTTCAAATTATAACTACATTGATAAGAAGGATGCGGTAAAGTTCGTATCCGGCTCGATCAAGGATCTGGAAACAGCAAGAGACATTATTCATGAATGGGCATTGGATATCAAATCAAACGTCTATATCAGTCCGGTATACGGTAAGATCAATCCGGAGGATATCGTTGATTTTATGATCGAGAATGAAATGAATGGTGTAAAATTACAGTTACAGCTTCATAAGTATATCTGGGATCCGGAGATGCGCGGAGTGTAAAACGGATGAAACCGCAGGTATCGATATTAACGTATTATTTGGATAATAGATTAAGAGTAATAAGAGAATGGAGTAGAAATGGCAATTGATAAAGAAGCAATAAAGGAGCATATACGTGGAATCCTTGTAGCACTTGGTGATGACCCTGACCGGGAAGGCTTAAAAGAGACACCGGACCGTGTTGCGCGAATGTATGAAGAAGTATTTGAGGGAATGAATTATACCAACGATGAGATTGCTGAGATGTTTGGCAAGACATTCAAAGAGGAAGATGCAGCACATACAAGTGATATGGTATTCGTAAAGGATATCGAGGTGTTTAGCTACTGCGAACATCATATGGCACTGATGTATGATATGAAGGTGTCAGTGGCATACATCCCACATGGCAGGGTCTTAGGACTCAGCAAAATCGCACGGATCGCAGACATGGTAGCGAAGCGGTTGCAGCTTCAGGAGCGGATCGGATCCGATATCGCATATGTGGTTGGAAAGGCAGCAGGCTCACCGGATGTAGCCGTACTGATCGAGGCAAATCATAGCTGCATGACAGCAAGGGGCATTAAGAAGCCGGGAACGAAGACTTATACAACGACGTTCCGTGGTGCATTTGAGAATGATGTGAATTTACAGAATAAAGTATTGATGATGAACCGATAGGAGGATATGAAAGATGCAGAATTTGAAGAACAGAGATGAAGCAGTTGTTGTATTCAGTGGTGGACAGGACAGTACGACCTGTCTGTTATGGGCACTTAAGAAGTATAAAAAAGTATACGCAGTATCATTTGACTATGGACAAAAGCATATAAAAGAATTAGAATGTGCAAAGAAGATTGCTGAAAAATTTGGAGTAGAGCATCATATTCTGGATATGAGTCTGTTGAATCAGCTTGCACCAAATTCATTGACAAGAAGTGAGATGAAAGTAGACGAGAATGCACCGGAGGTCGGTACACCGAATACATTTGTAGATGGAAGAAATATGGTATTCCTGACATTTGTAGCGATTTATGCGAAGCAGAAGGGCGTCAGCGACATTATAACCGGTGTCAGCCAGAGTGATTTCTCCGGCTATCCTGACTGTAGAGATATTTTCATCAAATCATTGAATACAACACTGAATCTTGCGATGGACTATGAATTCGATATCATCACACCATTGATGTGGATCGATAAGATGGAGACCTGGAAGCTGGCAGATGAACTCGGCGGACTCGATGTTATTAGAGATATGACCCTTACCTGTTATAATGGTATTCCGGGTGAAGGATGCGGCCATTGTCCATCCTGTAAGCTCAGAAAAAAGGGATATGATCTTTACATGGAATATAAAAAGAATCACAATGCATAAAGCATAAGTCAGACGGGAACAGAGCAATCGGATAAATGTGTTCCTGTAAACAGTAATGAGGTATGAATATGAAGAAGATGCTGTTTATTGTAAATCCCAAAGCGGGACGAACAACTTTGAAGAATTGTCTTATAGATGTGATAGATGTCTTTTGCAAGAAAGAATATGAAGTCAGAATTTATCTGACACAGGGAGTCGGCGATGCTGCCCGTGTCGTAAAAGAAGAAGGAGAGAAGTACGATGTGATCGTATGTGCCGGAGGTGACGGAACTCTTGGTAATACGGTTACAGGATTTATGGAATGTGGACTGAATCGGCCGCTGGGATATATCCCATGTGGCTCGACAAATGATTATGCCAGAAGCCTTGAGATTCCAAAGGAAGCGATCGAGGCAGCGGAACAGCTTGTCGCGGCCGCACCTTTTTCGGTAGATGTCGGAGAACTGAATAAGAATTATTTTGTCTATGTTGCGGCGTTTGGCATTTTTTCGGATACATCTTATGCAACCCCTCAGAATATGAAGAATATTTTAGGACATGCTGCATATGTATTACAGGGTATGAAGAGTCTTGTAAATGTTCCGACATATAATCTGAAGATTGAATTTAATAACCAGACATATACCGGTGAGTTCATGTTCGGTATGATATCGAATTCAGTATCGGTTGGCGGATATAAGAGTCTGACCAGCCATGGAGTTGAATTCGACGATGGCTTGTTTGAAGGGGTTCTGATCCGTAAGATCCAGAATCTTGCAGATCTCCAGAGAATCATCAATTCGCTGCTCCTTGGAAATACAAATGAGACTAATATGGTGGCATTCCGTACGAATCGTGTTGTGATCGAGAGCGAAGAGCCGATCGCATGGACCCTGGATGGTGAATATGGTGGAGAATATACCAGATCAGAGATATCGGTTCACAGACGGGCAATCGCTCTACTGGTATCACCGGAAGAAGAAAAAGAAGAAGTTAAGTAGTTCAAACTGAGTTGAAAGAAAGAGGTTTACAGTTATGGGTAAATATTTTGGAACAGATGGATTCAGAGGTGAAGCAAATAAGGATCTTACTGTACAGCACAGCTTCAAGGTCGGACGTTATCTTGGCTATTATTATGGCAAGAAGAATCCGGAAGGCAAGGCAAAGGTGGTTATCGGTAAGGATACCAGACGTTCAAGTTATATGTTTGAATATGCGCTGGTTGCAGGCTTAACGGCAAGTGGTGCAGATGTATATCTGATGCATGTAACACCGACACCGAGTGTTTCCTATATTGTCAGAACCGATGGTTTTGACTGTGGAATCATGATCTCGGCAAGCCATAATCCATACTATGACAATGGTATCAAGGTCATCAATGGCATGGGTTACAAATTAGAGGCTGCGGTTGAAGAAGAAATCGAGCGTTATATCGATGGAGAGATTCCGGAGATTCCACTGGCTACAAAAGAAAATATCGGATGCACAGTTGATTACTCTATGGGAAGAAACCGTTACATGGGATACCTGATGACGATCCCTACCCGATCCTTTAAGAATATGCGGGTTGGACTGGACTGTGCAAACGGTGCAGCCTATCAGGTTGCAAAGGCAGTATTTGATGCACTCGGAGCAAAGACCTATGTAATCAATAATGATCCGGACGGAACCAATATCAATACAAATTGTGGATCTACCCATATTGAGGGACTGCAGAAGTTTGTAGTAGAAAAAGGACTGGATGTAGGATTTGCTTATGACGGTGATGCAGATCGTTGTCTGTGCGTTGATGATAAGGGCGAGTTAGTAGACGGAGATAAGATCCTGTATGTCTGCGGACGTTATATGAAGGAACGCGGAGAACTGAATAAGAATACGATCGTAACAACGATCATGTCAAACCTTGGCTTATATAAAGCACTGGATAAGAAGGGAATCTCCTATGATAAGACAGCAGTCGGTGACAAATATGTATTTGAATCCATGATGGAGCATGGATATTCTATCGGCGGCGAACAGTCAGGACATATCATTTTCTCCAAATATGCAACGACCGGAGATGGTGTATTGACGTCTTTGAAGATCATGGAAGTTATTCTGGAACGCAAATGTAAATTATCAGAGTGCTTCAAGAGCCTGACGATCTTCCCGCAGCTTCTGGTAAATGTAAAGGTATCCAGTAAGGATGCGGTTATGAATGATCCGGATGTGCAGGCATTAAATCAGAAGATCGCAGAGGAGCTTGGTTCTGACGGAAGACTTCTTCTTCGCCAGAGCGGAACAGAACCGCTTATCCGTGTTATGGTAGAAGCAGAGAGTGATGAACTCTGCAACAAATATGTATATCAGATGGTAGATCTGATCAAAGAGAAAGGTTATGCAATATAGAGAAAATGGCTGTTAATTTCCGGAATAATTTTTCACATTCCAACATTGACAGAAAAACAGAAAACGTATAAAGTCTTAGTGTGTTAAAAAATAAAATACGAGAGGCAAAACATGAACGAGAATATAAGATCCCATTATTTTGAGAATGATGACAAGATGCATGAAGAATGTGGTGTTTTCGGAATGTATGATTTTGACAACAATGATGTTGCAACCTCCATTTATTATGGATTGTTTGCATTGCAGCATCGAGGACAGGAGAGCTGTGGTATCGCAGTATCAGACACGGAAGGTCCAAAGGGGAAGGTAAGCTCCATGAAGGGCATGGGTCTGGTAAACGAGGTGTACACACCGGAATCCTTTGAGAAATTAAAAGGAAATATCGGTGTCGGACATGTCAGATATTCAACTGCCGGCGCGAGTACGATAGAAAATGCTCAGCCATTAGTCTTAAACTATGTAAAAGGTACACTTGGTCTTGCACACAACGGTAATCTGATCAATGCGCCGGAGCTTCGTAAGGAACTGGCACTTACAGGTGCGATCTTCCAGACGACGATCGACTCCGAGGTTATTGCTTATCATATCGCAAGAGAACGTGTGAACAGTGCAAGTGCCGAGGAAGCAGTTATGAAAGCACTCAGAAAAGTGAAGGGATCTTATTCACTTGTAGTAATGAGTCCAAGAAAGCTGATCGGAGCCAGAGATCCATTTGGATTCCGTCCGCTCTGTATCGGAAAACGTGATAATGCCTATATTCTTGCATCGGAAAGCTGCGCCCTTGATACGATCGGTGCAGAATTTATCCGTGATGTAGAGCCCGGAGAAGTCGTAACGATTTCGCCTGAGTATGGTATTCAGTCCTATAAGGATATGTGTCAGGAGAAGCATGCAAGATGTATCTTTGAATATATCTATTTTGCCCGTCCGGATTCCGTATTTGACGGAATGGGAATCTATGAATCCCGACTGATCGCGGGAAGATGTCTTGCAAAGGACAGTCCGGTAGATGCAGATATGGTTGTAGGTGTTCCGGAATCGGGAAATGCAGCAGCTCAGGGATATTCACTGGAATCCGGCATTCCATACGGAACGGCATTTGTCAAGAATGGCTATGTCGGCAGAACATTCATCAAGCCACAGCAGAGCCAGAGAGAGTCCAGTGTCCGCGTGAAGTTAAATGTATTAAAAGAAGCGGTAAAGGGTAAGCGTATCATTATGATCGATGATTCCATTGTCAGAGGTACAACCTCAGACCGTATCGTAGGAATGCTTCGCGAGGCTGGCGCAAAGGAAGTTCATGTAAGGATCAGTTCGCCTCCGTTCTTATATCCTTGTTATTTTGGAACGGATATCCCGGACAGAGAGCAGTTGATCGCATATAACCGTTCGGTTGATGAGATCTGCAAGATCATCGGCGCCGATTCCCTTGCTTATCTTCGCAAGGAGCGGCTGGTAGAGATCTCCGGTGGAAGACAGTACTGCCACGGCTGCTTTACAGGGGAATATCCGATGGAGCCACCAAAGGAAGATATCCGTGGAGAACATGAGGATTTCAAACGCGGTGAAGATTCAAAAGTAAAATAAAGAAATACAGGAGAGGTAAAAATGAGTACAGACAGATACACAAGCCCATTCTGCGAGAGATATGCAAGTAAAGAAATGCAGTATATTTTCTCTCCGGATAAGAAGTTTAAGACATGGAGAAAATTATGGATCGCCCTTGCAGAAACGGAGTATGAACTCGGCCTTTCTGAAAACGGCAAGCCGGTTATCTCACAGGAGCAGATCGATGAGTTAAAGGCACATGCAGAGGACATCAATTATGATGTAGCAAAAGAGCGTGAGAAGATGGTTCGTCATGATGTTATGAGCCATGTATATGCATACGGCGTTCAGTGTCCAAAGGCTGCCGGCATCATCCATCTGGGAGCAACAAGCTGCTATGTTGGTGATAACACAGATGTTATCGTTATGACAGAGGCTATGAAGCTTGTCAGAAAGAAATTATTAAATGTGATCAACGAACTGTCCAAGTTCGCTATGGAATATAAAGATCTGCCGACACTGGCATTTACCCATTTCCAGCCTGCACAGCCAACAACTGTTGGTAAGCGTGCAACTTTATGGCTTCAGGAACTGATGTTGGATCTGTCTGATCTGGATTACATGATCGGTCAGCAGAAGCTCCTGGGATGTAAGGGAACAACAGGAACACAGGCAAGCTTCTTAGAGCTCTTTAACGGAGATCATGAGAAGGTTCGTCAGATCGATAAGAAGATCGCAGAGAAGATGGGATTTGAAGCATGCTATCCTGTATCCGGACAGACTTATTCCCGTAAGGTAGATTCCAGAGTGTTAAATGTACTTTCCGGTATCGCACAGAGTGCACATAAGTTCTCAAATGATATCCGTCTGTTACAGCATTTAAAAGAAATCGAGGAGCCATTTGAAAAGAACCAGATCGGTTCATCAGCAATGGCATATAAGAGAAATCCGATGAGAAGTGAGAGAATTGCATCTTTATCAAACTACGTTATGGCTGATGCATTAAATCCTGCATTTACAGCAGCAACACAGTGGTTTGAGAGAACACTGGATGATTCCGCAAACAAGCGTGTATCTGTTCCGGAAGCATTTCTTGCGATCGACGGTATCTTAGACCTGTATCTGAATGTTGTAGATGGTCTGGTTGTATATGATAAGGTTATCTATCAGAGATTCATGAAGGAGATTCCGTTTATGGCAACTGAGAATATCATGATGGATGCTGTAAAACGTGGCGGCAATCGTCAGGAGCTGCATGAGCTTATCCGTGAATACTCCATGCAGGCAGGCGCAACTGTAAAGAAAGAGGGCAAGGAAAATAACCTTGTTGATCTGATCGCAGCAGATCCTGCATTTGGCATGACCAAGGAAGAGATCGAAGCCATCCTTGAGCCAAAGAACTTTGTCGGACGCGCACCGGAGCAGACCGAGGAATTCATCACAGAGGTTGTAAAGCCGGTACTTGATGCAAATAAAGACATACTTGGCATGACCGCTGAGATCAACGTATAAAAGTTAAATATCACATGAATCAATTAGGGATGCATATCCCCCTGTAATGACGTGTTGTGGTTTCTATTCAGTGCACATACCTGATTCGTAAATGCTCTTGTGCTAACTCGCCTTCGGCTCAAACAAGCACTCGCATTTACTGGTAATGTGCACTTCATAACGAAATCCTCACAATGTCATTACAAGGGGATATGCATCCCTGATTAATTCATGTGATATTTTGTTATAGCGTTATAATCAATATAGCTCAGAAGTTCATTAACAGTTAAAGGACCAATTATCGGATGACAGGAAAGCTACAGCAATTCCATCAACTTCATAGCGGCGATGCTCATGCCACGTCTGCGGTCGCTGATGATGCACATGTTCCGCTTGGGAATGTGCTTCTTGAAATTTAACCGGAAGATCTCACCACGGTCAATATAGTCACCGGCAAAGTCGGCCACGATCGATCCGATTCCAAGGTTCCTCTTTGCAAACTGTGCGATCATATCACTGGTTGCAAGTTCGAATTCAGGGGTCAGCGTGACGCCTTCATGTGCAAGAAACTGATCCACATAGGCTCTTGTGCTGGTGTCATTTTCCAGACAGATGATCGGAAGCTTTTGCAGATCCGGATAGTCGAGAACTTTACCTTTCAGGTCGTTAAATCTTGGACCGGCTATAAAGATATCTTCGATCTCACGCGCGTTTCGAATCTCCATATTCGGATTCTGTGGGAGAGGAGTTGTAACGATACCGAAGTCAATGTTATTTGCAAATAAATGGTCGATCGTACTTGGGGTCGGAGCATTTGTTACATGTACCTTGATGCCGGGATAGAGCTGGTGGAAGCGTTCGAGATGCGGAAGCAGATAGAACTGGAGTGTCATATCACTGGCTCCGATCCGGATCTCGCCGGTTTCTAAGTGCATCAGTCGGGCAAGCTGCTGTTCGCCCATGGAGATTGCCTCGTATCCTTCGGCTACATGTTTGTAGAGAAGTTCGCCTGCACCTGTCAGGGATACACCTTTTTTCGTCCGGATAAACAGGTTGATACCGATTGCCTGTTCTAAAGATTTGACCGCCTGACTGACAGCGGGCTGGGATACGCACAGCTCTTTGGCGGCAGCAGAGATACTCGCTGTCTTTGCCACATAGTAGAAGATCTTATAATATTCATAATTAATATTCATAGTCGAAACTCCCGGTTAATTTTATTACAGATAATTGTAAAAACGTTATTAAGGTCATGCATATGCATATATCGGGTATATGTATATCAAATGATGTATACACGATATCAAATATAGAAATGCAGTTATACTAATCGCTATATTTAAAGTGTAAACCGAACCGGTGTATTTGTAAAGAATAAATATAAGCACTACTTATGCTATATATAATTAATATCGATTTTACTTATAATACATACATGCTATAATGTAAAAGTAATTGAGTTCAATTTCGGAAGATATTTCCGGAAAAATGCCATGAAAGCGAGGATAAAAATATGGTAAGAGCGGTTGTCGGAGCCAACTGGGGCGACGAAGGAAAAGGTAAAATAACAGATATGCTGGCGGAAACATCTGATATTATTGTCAGATTTCAGGGTGGTGCAAATGCAGGTCACACAATTGTAAATGACTATGGTAAATTTGCATTGCATACACTTCCGTCCGGTTGTTTCTATGATCATACAACAAGTGTTATCGGAAATGGTGTAGCATTAAATATCCCGGTTCTGTTCAAAGAGCTGAAC
Source organism: Coprococcus ammoniilyticus (assembly GCF_025567345.1). Classification (NCBI taxonomy): domain Bacteria; kingdom Bacillati; phylum Bacillota; class Clostridia; order Lachnospirales; family Lachnospiraceae; genus Coprococcus; species Coprococcus ammoniilyticus. Next base: position 251,997 of record NZ_JAOQJS010000003.1, on the reverse strand, counting down.
AGCATCGTAGAAAAGGGAGTTCCAATGCCAAAGATCCTGATCTCAGACAGAGCACAGATGGTTATGCCATATCATATTCTGTTTGATGAGTACGAGGAGGAGAGACTGGCCGGTAAGTCATTCGGATCTACAAAGTCAGGTATCGCACCATTCTATTCAGACAAATATGCAAAGATCGGTTTCCAGGTAAGCGAACTGTTTGACACAGAGGAAGAATTGAAGGATAAGATCAGCAGAGTTATCGCATCCAAGAATGTTCTGCTTGAGTATCTGTATAAGAAGCCACTTCTTACAGTAGATGAAGTATATGAAACATTGATGGAGTACAAGGCTATCGTAGAGCCATATGTATGTGATGTATCCGCATATCTCCATGAAGCGATCAAAGCAGGCAAGACAATTCTGTTAGAAGGTCAGCTCGGAACATTAAAGGATCCGGATCATGGTATTTACCCTATGGTTACATCATCATCCACACTGGCTGCTTATGGTGCGATCGGTGCCGGTATTCCTCCATATGAGATCAAGCAGATCGTAACAGTAGTAAAGGCATATTCAAGTGCTGTAGGTGCCGGTGAGTTCGTCAGCGAGATCTTCGGAGATGAAGCAGATGAGTTAAGACGTCGTGGTGGTGATGGCGGTGAGTACGGTGCAACAACCGGACGTCCAAGACGTATGGGATGGTTCGACTGTGTAGCTTCCAAGTATGGCTGCCGTATGCAGGGAACAACAGATGTAGCATTTACCGTACTTGATGTACTGGGTTATCTGGATGAGATTCCTGTATGTGTCGGATACGATATCGATGGTGAAGTAACAACAGACTTCCCTACAACAGCTAAGTTAAAGAAAGCAAAGCCTGTATATGAGGTTCTGCCGGGATGGAAGACAGATATCCGTGGTATCAAGAACTACGAAGATCTTCCGGAGAACTGCAGAAACTACATTGAGTTCATTGAGAAACATATCGGATATCCGATCACTATGGTTTCAAACGGACCAAAGAGAACCGACATTATCTACAGAAATAAATAAAGAATAAGAATTAAAAAAGAAAATCCATACTGGCAGCAAATGTATTTGAGTGAATATATATGTTGCCGGTATGGATTTTTTAATTGTGTGAAAAAACTGTATCAAAAAAATAGCGACGACAGCATTTGTTTGTACAAATCCATCATCGCTATTTTTTTATGCAAGGCTCTTTTGACAACGCTTCAGCATCGCCGGGGTCTCCTGACCGAACTTGCGGCGAAGACGTTTTACAACATAGATATAGGCAGGAATCAGGAAGATATCTGCAAATATCCATGCGAGCGGACTGCCGAGTGCTACAAAGACATAACCGAATTTTGGTACCAGGATAAAGCCTGCGATCGTACGGGCAACCATTTCACAGATACCTGCGATAACGGCAAAGGCGGAATAGCCGAGCCCCTGAATCATAAACCGGACGATATTTACAAGGGCAAGCAGGATGTAAGCTCCTGAGTTGCCAAGCAGGAAATAATATACAAGCTTGATGATCTCTGTCTCTTCTGCATCCAGGAAGAGCAGTGCCAGATTCTTGCCAAATAACAGGATAAATACAAATGCAAGAATCGCATAGGCGATACCGAGTTTGATACATGCCTTTAAGCCGGCATCCACACGATCCATTTTCTTAGCACCGACATTTTGTCCGCCGTAGGTTGCCATTGTCGATCCCATGGCATCAAACGGACAGCAGAGGAACATGGAGATCTTTGTTCCGGCGGATACGGCAGCGATAACGGATTCGCCCATCGAATTAACTGCAGCCTGAAGAATAACACTGCCGATCGCTGTGATCGAGTACTGAAGCCCCATCGGAACACCCATACCGCATAAGGTCAGACAGTGGCGCATACTAAATGCCCAGTCCTGTTTTGTAAAATGAAGATATCCAAGCTTCTTACACATATAGATCAGACAGCCGACACCGGAGATTGCCTGTGCAACAACGGTTGCAACAGCAGCACCGGCGACACCCATCGGACGAACTAACAGGATATCCAGTACGATATTTAACAGGGAGGATGCGATCAGACAGACAACAGGGGTTACACTGTCGCCGAGAGAACGCAGGATACCGGAAACCATATTATAAAGGAAGGTTGCAGGTATTCCCATAAATATAATAAATATGTAGATAAATGCCTGATCCAGGATGCTGTCCGGTGTCTTCATCCAGATCAGAATATTTCTGGTAAGAATTCCGACTGCAACTGTCATAACGGCAGCGAAGAAGATCGAAGCCCAGACACAGTTTGTAATGTATTTCTTCATATTATCAGTGTCCTTTGCTCCAAAGACCTGAGCAACCGGGATGGCAAAACCATTGCAGATACCGATGCAGAAACCGAGTATCATAAAGTTGATCGATCCGGTTGAGCCGACGGCTGCAAGTGCATCGACACCCAGAAATTTACCAACGATGATTGTATCGACCATGTTATAAAATTGCTGGAATAAAAGCCCAAATAATAATGGCAGTCCAAAGTTCAAGATCAGTTTCATAGGATTGCCTTCAGTCAGATCCTTGGAACCGTTAATTTTTTTCAGTAAGTTTTTCAATGATTTTACCTCCTTGTGTTAGTTTAGTCGTTGCGAACAGTTTATTTACGAATCATACTGACATTGCCAACAGGGAACGCTTCCGCTCGTTGAGTCCTGCAGCGGTACTAAGATGCCGCTTATGCGCCATCGCACCACAAGGGTGCGCTTTTGCTCTAAGTTCGTGCGAGCACTCACTAAGTGCAAAATGTGAGTACCGGCGGACTCAAATGTCCCTGTATTGGCAAGTCGTATGATTCTATTAAATAAACTGCCCGCAACGACTTCCATATTCTAAATGCATACTGGATATTACTTCTTTTTATAAGAAAAATCAATCTGGTAAAAATCATGTTTTTTGTCGGGGGTTTTAGTGCAAAATGTCATGTTTACTCCGGCTTGCTTTTTATGACTGTAGAAAATATAATAGAGAACAGAAAATATATAGAAAGAACGAGGAAAACACATGCAGCATACCGTAAAGAAAAACAGAGCAACCAGAATTGCATACCGGATGGTTGGTGTATTTTTTGTTGTTATCGGAGCAGCATTTATCCTGTTGATGATCAAATCCCATGGCAGTACCGGTGGTCGTATTTTTAAGCTGGCATTTGGTCTTGCACTTGGAGTATACGGACTGGTGCTGGTGAAATCATCATTTCGAAAATCGGCATTTGATCTGACCTATCATTTTGAAGACGATGAACTGATCATAGAAAAGGGAAAGAAATCTTATCATACACCATATGAGAAGATTACAAATGTGAATCTGGTCATCCCGGATCCGCATTTGCCATATTACATATTGAAGATCGATATAGGAAAAGAGCAATTCGTACTGCCGTTCAGCGGAAAACGTGAGAAGTGCGATGCAATCTATTATCATTTATTAAAGAAGATGGGAATTTATCAGGAAAGTGAGACAGAAAGAAGGTAAATCATGAAAGAAAAAATCCTTGCGTTGCTTCGGACAAGCAGTGATTATATATCCGGTCAGGCAATCTGTGAGAAATTAGGTGTCTCAAGAACCGCTGTCTGGAAAAACATCAATGCCTTAAAGGCAGAAGGCTACATTATAGATGCTGTAAATAATAAAGGCTATCGTCTGGTCGGAGAGCCGGATATCGTTACGAAAGAGAAGATAGAGGCAGCGCTCACGACATCGGTGATCGGAAGAGAACTGTATTATTATGATGAGACGGATTCCACAAATATACGGGCAAAGCTTGCAGGAGAGACAGATGGAACACACGGAGCGTTGTTTGTTGCAAACGAACAGAATGCAGGACGAGGAAGAAGGGGAAGGGCATGGAGCACTCCGAAGGGAACCAGCATAGCCATGACATTTCTGCTCCGTCCGGATGTGCCGATCGAGAATGTATCCAGACTTACGATCCTGTCGGCGCTTGCAACGGCACGTGCTCTTGCCGATACAGCGGGCTTACAGGCACAGATCAAATGGCCGAATGATGTTGTAGTCGGCGGCAAGAAGATCTGTGGCATTCTTACAGAGATGAGTTCGGAAGGTATGGATATCAAATATGCAGTTGTAGGTATCGGCATCAATGTATCCATGATGGAATTTCCGGAAGAACTGGCAGATAAGGCGACATCGATCAAGCTGGAAAACGGAACCGGCTGTGACAGAAGCAAACTGGTCGCCAGTGTGGCAAATCATTTTGAAGAGCTGTATGACGCATTTGTCAAATGTCAGGATCTTCAGTTTATGCTGGATGAATATAATTCCATCCTTGTGAACAAGGATGAACAGGTCTATGTGATCGAAGGATATAACCGGACAGAATACACAGCCCTCGGACTTGCACCAAATGGAGGACTTCGTGTAAAGGATAAAGATGGACAGGAGTCGATCATTATATCCGGGGAAGTGTCCGTGCGTGGAATTTACGGATATGTGTAAAAAACTTTCAAAAAACTGGAAATAGCAACATTTTTCATGTATAATTCTAGGCGTGTATAAAAACAGATAAGTAATTAGAACTATAATAAAAGAACATGGAGGAACGAGCAAGATGGAAAAAATTCAAATGACTACCCCTTTAGTAGAGATGGATGGAGATGAGATGACCAGGATTCTCTGGAAGATGATCAAGGATGAACTGATCTATCCATTTATCGATCTGAAATCCGAGTATTACGATCTGGGACTTGAATATAGAAATGAGACAAATGATCAGGTAACATTTGATTCTGCATATGCAACACAGAAGTATGGCGTAGCTGTTAAATGTGCAACGATCACACCAAATGCTGCACGTATGACAGAGTATGATCTGAAGGAAATGTGGAAGAGCCCAAATGGAACGATCCGTGCAATCCTCGACGGAACTGTATTCCGTACACCAATCATCGTAAAGGGCATTGAGCCATGTGTAAAGAACTGGAAGGCTCCTATTACAATCGCAAGACATGCATATGGTGATGTATATAAGAACGTAGAGATCAAGGTTCCGGGTGCCGGTAAGGCTGAGTTGGTATTTACAGGTGCAGATGGTACAGTGATCAAAGAGACGATCCATGAATTCGACGGACCGGGTGTGATCCAGGGACAGCACAACATCAATAAGTCAATCGAAAGCTTTGCAAGATGCTGCTTCAACTATGCGCTGGATATCAAGCAGACAATCTGGTTTGCAACCAAGGATACGATTTCAAAGAAATACGACCATACATTCAAAGATATCTTCCAGGAGATCTTTGATAAAGAATACAAAGAGAAATTCGATGCAGCAGGTATTGAATATTTCTATACACTGATTGATGATGCTGTAGCAAGAGTTATGAAATCCGAGGGTGGATTCATCTGGGCATGCAAGAACTACGATGGTGACGTAATGAGTGATATGATATCATCTGCATTTGGTTCACTGGCCATGATGACATCTGTACTGGTTTCCCCAGATGGAAAGTATGAGTACGAAGCTGCACACGGAACAGTTCAGAGACACTACTACAAGCACTTAAAGGGTGAAGAAACATCCACAAACTCTGTTGCAACAATCTTTGCATGGACAGGCGCACTTAGAAAACGTGGTGAACTGGATGGCATCGACGCTCTGGTTGATTTCGCAAACAAGCTTGAGAAAGCGACGATCGCAACGATCGAATCCGGAAAGATGACAAAGGATCTTGCACTTATCACAACCCTTGAGAACCCAACTGTATTAAACAGCGAGAACTTTATCAAGGCAATCCGTGAGACCTTAGAGGGCATGTTATAAAATAACTATAAAAATGTTGTTTTTATAATATGATTTGAGTATAATAAATATAAGAATAGAGATATTCTCGATGAAAGAGCATCGTAAAAAGTTGGGCTGCAAATGGAGCAGGGTAAAAAATCCATTTCATTAGATATCTTAATTGATATCGAGCCGTGCAATCAGGATATGGTTGTAGTCCACGTGGGGGACTTAATGATTTCCACGCCGATTTAGATATCTTAACTGGATATCGAGGCTGACAACCAGCATAAAACTCTTTATGAAGAATACAAAGAGGAGTGTGGTTTTCATCACACTCCTCTTTGCATATGATGAGGTGTGAATGGCTACAAAGACAGAAAAAAGGAAGGTGGAATGCCTTCCTTTTTATGTAGACTTGCAAACAACGGAGTTATGTGGTACACTCTAACTAATTTTGTGGTACTATAAATAATAGTAGGCAATTGCGAAAACAATAGTCTGAATGTTGTTTGGATACTTTGACTTACTAATACAGGGGCATTTGAGGTCGCCGGTCCTTAGATGGCGCATAAGCGGCATCTTAGTACCGCTGCAGACCGAAACGAGCGAAAGCGTCCCCTGATTGGTAAGGTCAAAAGTATCCAAACATAGTAAAGAGTAGTATTGCAATTGCCTAATAAAACCCAGACAAGGAGACATACCATGGTTATTACAGACGAAACAATCGATTATGTAGGTATTCTGGCGAAGCTTGAGCTTTCCGATGAGGAGAAGGAGCAGGCAAAGAAAGATATGTCAGATATGCTTGACTATGTAAGTAAGTTAAACGAACTGGACACTGAGAATGTGGAAGCAATGAGCCATACATTTTCTTATAATAATGTATTCCGTGAAGATGAAGTAACAAATGGTGACGACAGAGAGAATATGCTGTCAAATGCACCGGAGCAGAAAGATGGCTGCTATAAGGTGCCAAGAACATTTGATTAGGAGGTAACGGACATTGGATATGATGAGTATGACAGCAGTAGAGCTTGGAAAGAAGATCAAGGCCGGAGAAATCTCCGTTATGGAAGCAACCAAAGCCTGCATCGAGAATATAAAGACATACGACAAAGAATATAACTGTTTTATCACCGTAGATGAAGAAGGTGCATTCAAACAGGCAGAAGAAATACAGAAGAAGATCGACAGCGGCGAGCTGACAGGCCCGCTGGCAGGTGTGCCGATCGCGATCAAGGATAATATGTGTCAGAACGGTGTACTTACCACCTGCGCATCCAAAATCTTATCAAACTTCGTACCGACCTATACATCAGATGCTGTTGTGAAATTAATGGAAGCAGGAGCCGTGATCGTAGGCAAGACAAATATGGATGAGTTCGCGATGGGAAGTACAACCGAGACTTCTTATTATGGCGAGACAAAGAATCCATGGGATACAAATAAAGTTCCGGGTGGTTCTTCCGGTGGATCAGCAGCCGCTGTTGCAGCAGAAGAAGTACCGTGTGCACTCGGTTCCGATACCGGTGGATCGATCCGCCAGCCGGCAGCATTTTGTGGTGTAACAGGAATCAAGCCAACTTACGGCAGAGTATCCAGATACGGTCTGGTTGCATATGGTTCATCTCTTGACCAGATCGGACCACTTGCAAAGGATGTAACAGACTGTGCAACGATATTAGAGATCATTTCCCAGTATGATAAGAAAGATTCTACATCTGTAGAACGTATGGATAATGATTTTACAAGCGCATTAAAGGACGATGTAAAAGGTATGCGCATCGGACTTCCAAAGGACTATTTCACAGAAGGACTGGATCCTGAGATCAAGGATGCTGTGTACCATGTAGCTGAAGTGTTAAAAGAAAAAGGTGCGATCGTGGAAGAATTTGACCTTGGTATGGTAGAATATGCAATTCCTGCATATTATATCATTGCATCCGCAGAGGCAAGCTCGAATCTGGAACGTTTCGACGGCGTAAAATACGGCTATCGTACAGCAGAGTACACAGACCTTCACAACATGTATAAGAAGACACGTTCCGAAGGCTTCGGCGCAGAAGTAAAGAGACGTATCATGTTAGGCTCCTTTACCCTGTCATCCGGTTACTATGATGCATATTATGTAAAAGCACTTAAGGTAAAAGCCCTGATCAAACAGGCTTATGATAAAGCATTTGCAAAATACGATATCATCCTCGGTCCGGTTGCACCTACAACTGCACTGACCATGGGTGAATCCTTATCCGATCCGATCAAGATGTATCTGGGCGATGTATACACCGTTCCGGTCAACCTTGCAGGACTTCCGGGTATTTCCCTTCCATGCGGGTACGACAAAGACGGCATGCCGATCGGTGTCCAGATGGTAGGAGATGCATTTAACGAGAAAGCAATCATTCAGGCGGCATATGCATTTGAGCAGACAAGAGAGTACAAGCAGCCTGCCGCTGTAGCAGAAAGGGGTCTGTAAGATGAGTAAAGTATACGAAACCGTGATCGGTCTGGAGGTTCATGTAGAGCTTGCGACAAAGACGAAGATATTCTGCGGCTGCAGTACCGCATTTGGTGGTGCACCGAATACACATACATGTCCGGTCTGTACCGGTATGCCGGGTTCCCTTCCGGTACTGAATAAAGGGGTAGTAGAAAAAGCAGTTGCTGTCGGTCTTGCAACCAACTGTACGATCACACAGAATTGTAAATTTGACCGTAAGAATTATTTCTATCCGGATAACCCACAGAATTACCAGATCTCCCAGCTGTATTACCCAATCTGCAGAAACGGAAAGGTAGAGATCGAAGTAGAGGGCAAGAAGAAATTCGTAAGGATCCATGAGATCCATATGGAAGAGGATGCAGGTAAACTGGTACATGATCCATATACAGACAGTTCACTGGTCGATTTCAACCGTTCCGGTGTACCTCTGATCGAGATCGTATCTGAGCCGGATATGCGTTCTGCGGAAGAAGTAATTGCTTATCTTGAGAAATTACGTCTGATCATCCAGTATCTCGGAGCATCAGACTGTAAGTTAAATGAAGGTTCGATGCGTGCCGATGTCAACCTGTCTGTTCGTGAAGTCGGAGCAGAAGAATTCGGAACAAGAACAGAGACAAAGAACCTGAACTCATTCAAGGCTATCGCCCACGCGATCGAGAATGAGAGAGAACGTCAGATCGATCTGATCGAAGCAGGAGAAAAGGTTGTACAGGAGACCAGAAGATGGGATGATACCAAGGAATATTCATATCCTATGCGTTCCAAAGAGGATGCACAGGATTACCGTTATTTCCCTGATCCTGACCTTGTACCGGTACAGATCAGTGACGAGTGGATGGAGGAGATCCGAAGCCGTCAGCCGGAATTCCGGGATGAGAAGAAGATCCGGTATAAAGAAGAGTATGATATCCCAGACTATGATATAGATATCATTACAAATACAAAGAAGATGGCAGACCTTTTCGAGGAGACGATCGCTCTCGGAGCAAATCCGAAGAAGGTATCCAACTGGCTGATGGGAGAGACCATGCGTCTGATGAAAGAACATTCCATCGATGCCGATGAGTTGTCATTTAGTGCAGAGCACCTTGCAAAGCTGATACAGATGGTAGATGCGAAAGCCATCAACAGCAATGTCGCAAAGGAAGTATTTGAGAAGATATTTACAGATGATATTGAACCGGAAAGCTATGTAAAAGAACATGGACTCGCCACCGTAAATGATGAAGGTGCACTCCGCAAGGTCGTAGAAGAAGTTATTGCCAATAATCCAAAAGCAATCGAAGACTTCCGTGGCGGAAAAGAAAAAGCACTTGGCGCATTGGTTGGACAGACCATGAAAGCAATGAAGGGCAAGGCAGATCCGGCATCCGTAAACCAGATGCTCCGTGAACTGTTAAAATAATCGATACCAATAGAAAAAAATGAAGAGAAAGCAGGTGGCATATCCACCTGGTGACCACCTCTCATGGTGGGATGGAGATTGATATGGAAGAAACCAGACATGTGAGAAAGAGAGACATTTACAAACGTATTATCACATTTTCGGAAGGCGTGCTTCTGTTAGCTGCGGAAGTACTGCTGTTTGCGAGAATGTGGTATACCGAATATGCAGATAATACTCAGGCTATCCAGATTCCGTTCTGGAACAAAGGTAACTGGGCGGTAATCGGTATGTATGCGATTATCATTTATCTATTTACGAAGCTGTATGGTGGTTATAAAGTAGGCTTCCTCCGGGTGATGGATGTTCTCTTTTCACAGATATTATCATTGGTCTGTGCAAATATCGTAGGTTATGTCGAGCTGTGTATCATTGCCCGTAATTATCTGCCGGCACTGAACATGATCGAGCTTACATTCTTAGAGGTCATAGTTATATTTATATGGGTATTTGTCTGTAGGATGATGTACCGTAAGTTTTATCCTCCAAGACATTTACTGCTTGTCTACGGATATAAGACACCGACCGAATTCATTGATAAGATCAATGCCAGAAAAGACAAATACATCATTGCTGACCGTATTCATGTCAGTGAAGGTGAGAAAGCATTAAAAGAAAAAATCTTACAGTACGATGGTGTTATCCTTTGTGAGACAAAGGCATATATCAGAAACGAATTGGTAAAATACTGCTTCGAGCATTCGATCCGTTCGTATGTGGTACCGAAGTTATCGGATATCATTATCTTAGGAGCAGAACCGATCCATTTGTTTGATACACCGTTATTATTATCCAGAAACCAGGGACTGACAGGAGAAGATATGATCTTCAAGCGTCTGATGGATATCATCGTATCCCTGATCATGATCATTATCTTTTCACCGTTTATGATCCTGATCGCACTTGCGATCAAGCTCTATGACAGAGGCCCTGTATTCTATAAACAGGATCGTCTGACCTTAAATGGCAGGGTATTCAAGATCATGAAATTCAGAAGTATGCGGATGGACTCCGAGGAACATGGCGCACAGCTTGCAAGAAAGCATGATGACAGAATCACACCGGTTGGCCGTGTGATCCGTGCCACACACTTAGACGAGCTGCCACAGCTCTTTAATATCTTAAAGGGCGATATGTCAGTCGTAGGTCCTAGACCGGAACGTCCGGAGATCGCAGCACAGTACAGGGAGACCTTCCCGGAATTCGACTATCGTCTGAAGATGAAAGCCGGACTTACCGGATATGCGCAGGTCTACGGTAAATATAACACCACACCGAGAGATAAGGTGAAGCTTGACCTGACATATTATGAGCAGTATTCCTTATGGCTGGATCTGAAGCTGATCCTGCTGACCTTCAAGATCTTATTCCAGAAGGAGAATACAGAGGGAATTGATGCAAATCAGACGACAGCGATCCGCGAAGACAAGACAAAGAAAACAGGCATCAAGCATCCGCATGATGAAGCCGAGGATGCCTTCTATAGTGTAGAGGAAAAGAAATAAATGAAACCAGAAGTATCCGTGATCATTCCGGCATATAATTGCAGCAGAACAATTAAACAGACAATCGATTCCGCACTTTGTCAGGATGTGATATCAGAGATCATCGTGATCAACGACTGTTCACCGGAGGATCTGACGGAGTGTCTGGCAGAATATAAAAGCAATCCACAGGTCAGACTATATAAGAATGAAACCAATCTTGGTGTAGCAGCAACCAGAAATAAGGGCGTACAGCTTGCAGAGGGTGAATATGTAGCATTCTTAGATTCCGATGATATCTGGCGGCCGGGAAAGCTCTCAAAGCAGCTTGCTGTTATGAAGAAGACCGGAGTGGTATTATCCTCAACTGCCAGAGAACTGATGGAAGAGGACGGAACCCATACCGGACGGATCTTACCGGTACCGGAGAACATCACTTACAAGATGCTACTGTATGGGAATGTGATCAACTGCTCATCCGTAGTGATGAAGCGAGAGGTGGCAGCAGAGTTCCCGATGGGGGATGATGATGCTCACGAGGATTATATCTGCTGGCTGCAAATCCTTAAGAAATACGGGGAGGCAGCAGGCATCAATGAACCGTTATTGCTTTACCGGATGGTGAAGAACAGTAAATCAGGTTCCAAATTACATTCTGCAAAGATGACGTATCAGGTATACCGGAAGATGGGATTTGGAACAGTGAAGTCACTTGGATATTTTGCAGGATATGCGATACATGGAGTAAAGAAATATTTTCTTTAAATAAAAAGAAACGGAGCAGGGAGATGGCAGAGGAAATCAAGAGAGGTCCGGGAAGACCGACCGATAAACGGAAAGACACAATTCTAAGACTTAGGATCGACACAGATACACATGAACTGCTTTCAAAGTATGCAAAGCAAAAAGGTGTATCCATGTCGGAAATCGTCAGAGAGGCAGTCTATGGTATTGTAAAACAGGCGAACATAGAAGAATAAGACTGTCAGACAGGAGAATGTTGACCATGGAAACAAATAAGGAAGGGGATGTGACACTATCTGTCGTCATGCCCGCCTATAATGAAGGAGCACATATAACAGATAATCTGCTTGAAACCAGCAGAGTGTTGTCCGGTTTCGTCAAACGGTATGAGATCATAGCAGTTGACGACGGAAGTGCAGATAACACCGCAGAGTGCATCCGCCGGGCAGAAATGCAGGATACTCATATCAGAGGAATCTCATATCAGCCAAATGGTGGAAAAGGACATGCCATCCGGACAGGGATCGCAGCAGCAGAGGGACGATACATCGCATTTCTGGATTCCGATCTGGAACTGCCACCGATCCTGCTGAAACGATTCTTAAAGGATATGAAGGAGCAGGATGCCGATATCGTGATCGGTTCCAAGCTGCATCCGGAGTCGAAGCTCCATTATCCGATGCTGCGTAAGATCATGAGCTATGGATATTATCTGATGTTAAAGATGATGTTCCATCTGAACACCCACGATACACAGACCGGTATTAAGTTATTCAAAAAAGAAGTGATCAAACCGATCGTCAGCCGGATGCAGGCAGAAGGATATGCATTTGATATTGAGATCCTTGCCATGGCAGCAAAAGATGGCAGAAAGATCTGCGAAGCTCCGATCGAGCTGAACTACAGCCGGGATGACAGCAAGGGCGGAAGAAGGATCGGGTTAAAGGATGTATTCAAAGTGTTTGGTGAGACGGTTGCGGTGAAGAAACGAGTTAAAAATTATAGATAGTGTGAAATGAGGGAAAATTATATGACATATGAAAACGCTTTAGAAGTTTTGAAAAAGTACGGGCAGGAGCATGTGCTTGCCTATTATGATGAATTAAACGATGAGGAGAAGCAGAGCCTGCTTTCCCAGATTGAAGAAATCGACTTCTCTATATTTGATGTATTAAAAGAGAAAGAATCAGACGGTAAGGAAGGAATGATCACACCAACAGAGGTTTTGACACTTGACACGATCAAAGACTATGAATTTGCCTATAAGGTGCTTGGTGAAACGGCAATCCAGAAGGGTCAGCTTGCCCTTGTAATGCTTGCCGGAGGTCAGGGAACCAGACTTGGATTTGATGGGCCGAAGGGCACATACAATATCGGATTGACGAGAGATCTCTATATATTCGAATGTCAGGTGAAAACGATCCTGACTGTTGTGAGGACACTTGGACGATGGATCCATCTCTATATCATGACCAGTGATAAGAACTACGAAGCAACGACATCCTTCTTTGCAGAGCATAAGAACTTTGGATATAAGGAGGAGTATCTGCATTTCTTTAAACAGGAGCTGGTACCATCCGTTGATTTTAATGGAAAGATATTGATGGAAGCACCATCAAAGATCTGCCTGTCACCAAATGGAAATGGCGGCTGGTTCTCATCCATGAAACGGGCAGGACTGGTAGATCAGCTTGATAAAGAAGGCATCCGGTATATCAATGTATTCGCTGTAGACAATGTCTTACAGAAGATCGCAGACCCGGTATTCCTTGGCTCAATGATGATGGAAGATTATCAGTCGGCGGCAAAAGTCGTAAAGAAAGCAGATCCATATGAACGGGTAGGGGTGTTGTGCAAGAAAGACAACAAGCCTTACATAGTAGAATATTATGAATTGTCGGATGAGATGCGGTGTGAGAAAACGGTTATGGGCGAGTATGCTTATAATTATGGGGTGATCTTAAATTATATCTTCCCAGTTAATCAGTTAAAACAGCTTTTGAATCAGAAAATGCCGCTTCATATGGCAAAAAAGGCGATACCTTATATGAATGAGAATCAGGAACTGGTGAAACCAACGGAGCCGAATGGTTATAAGTTTGAAACCCTTGCACTTGATATGCTTCAGTTTATGAATGACTGCTTACCATTTGAAGTTATCAGAGAGTATGAATTTGCACCGATCAAGAATGCAGAGGGCGTGGATTCACCGGAGACGGCGAGAGAGCTGTTAAAGAAGAATGGATATAAGTTGTAGAACTGCGTCGAATACTTTGGAAAAATTGCCTAAAATAACAGTATTATTTTCAGAAATTTCTACATTCAACTTAAGCTTAGAAAATTGACTTTTAATAGGAATTGAATTATAGTTGTTAGTGGTTAAGAAGCGTTAAGAATTTCTAAACCATTAACAACTATATTTATATAATTTGACCTGATAAAGATACATGATGAACACATTTATGAGGGAAATGAGGGAATAGAATGTATAGAAAAGGGCCGCAGGGCTGGTTAAAACATCTGGATTTTACAGTGCTGAATCTGGTAGCACTGCATGCATCTTATTGTATGGCGTATTTTATACGGATGGGAACAGAGAATCCGTATCATAGTAAGTTATATCGGACAATAGCCGTACTTCTGACATTATTTCAATTATTGGTTACCATAGTATGTCATATATATAAAGGCGTATTGAAACGTGGACATTTCCGTGAAGCAATCGCATCCGTGAAGCAGTCTGTACTGGTTGTACTTCTGGCAGTATTCGTTCTGTTCATGATGAAAATGGGTGCGGCCTATTCCAGAAAGGTTATGGCTTTGTTTGGCATGATTTATCTGGTCATAGGTTATGTGGTCACACTTCTCTGGAAGGAATATATACGAAGACATCGTGTGGCAAAGAAATCTATTGTGATCGTGACAGTCAAAGAATATCTGGATGCGTTGCTTGCAGAAATGGATACAGAATACTATAATCTGTATCGGGTTGCAGGTATAGTATTATTAGATGCAACTGAGGATGAGGCAGAAAGCTATAATACAGAATATACGGATCTGGAGCTTGGTATATATGCATATACAGATGAAGTTCTGGAGCAGATCATGCATGGCTGGGTAGATGAGGTCTATGTGAATATACCATTTGAGAGGCATATCCCTGAAAATCTTCTGGGACAACTCGCAGATATGGGGATTACGGTTCATGTACGTGTCCGTGTTCCGGCAGAGCTCTCCGATTATCAGTATGTATTCGATAAACAGCTTGGTCATCATGTATTGACCGTTAGTACTACATATATAACAACCTACCAGGCATTTGTGAAGCGTGCAATAGACATCTTAGGCGGAATCGTAGGATGTATCTTTACAGGTATCCTTACGATCATTCTTGCACCATGTATCTATATCGCATCACCGGGACCGATCTTCTTCTCCCAGTACCGTATCGGTAAGAATGGCAAGAAGTTCAAGATTTATAAATTCCGAAGTATGTATATGGATGCTGAAGCACGAAAAGCAGAGCTGATGGAGCAGAATCAGGTTAAGGATGGCATGATGTTCAAGATGGAATATGATCCGCGAATCATTGGCTGCAAGAAGCTGCCGGATGGTACGATCAAGAAGGGCATCGGAAACCGGATCCGTGACTGGTCACTCGATGAATTCCCGCAGTTCTTCAATGTGTTAAAGGGAGTCGGCGGTATAATAGAGCCAACCAAGAAAAAGCTTGATTTTACAGGGTTTTCGCTGGCTTAGCTAGGTTCCGTAGTATGATTTGTCATTAAAGGAAACCAATCGTATTTCCAGCGGGGATATATATAATAAAGTGGTTTCCTGGATGCTTATTTTGACCCAATCATAAATAAGTAAATGAGAATCATAAATAATAGGAGGTAATGGCTGAGCCTGCGAATGTTCCTCGAAAGACGTTCACAGGTTATCTGTCGTTGGAGAAAAATATAAGAAATAAATGAGAAAAAGAGATAAGAAAGTAGCCCTCGATTTTGTCGGGGGGGGGGTACAGTAAGGGAGATATGAAATGCTAGGAATATCAAAACGAAAGTGTACGATGGATACCCCAGTATACATTAATGGGAATGAAAAGAAAAAGAAAACTGAATATCGAAATTCTTATATCGCATATCTAAATATTCAAAATGTGATTCCCATGTGCTGCTTACTTGTGTTTGGGGTATGGCTATGGACGGAATTACATATCTCAACAAATCTTAACATATTCTGGATTAATGCTCTTCTTTGTGTAGCAATAATCCTATCTAGTTTTAAATCACTCAAATTTGAAGGCAATTTCTACAATTGTGGGGACGATTGTAGATTAACAAATAGATTACAAAAAAATGGAAGGGGAAAGAAAAAAATCTATGTATAGAAAAGATTCTGAAGGATGGTTAAAACACACAGATTTTATAATCTTAGACATGATCTGTTTGCAATTAGCGTATGTTCTGGCATATGCAATTAGCGGATATGGATTTAATCCATATGAAACAATTATTTATCGAAATATGGCAGTTTTCCTTGAACTGGCAGATCTGGTTATGATTTTTGCATATGGCACCATGAAAAGCGTGTTAAAGAGAGGATACTATCGTGATTTTGTAGTTACGTTAAATCATGCGATTATGGTAGGTGCCTTAGCGGTTTTATATTTATTCCTGCTTCATGAAGGGCAGGACTTTTCAAGATTAACATTGATGCTGACCATAATAATTTATTTAGTAATGACGTATGTTGTCAGAGAACTTTGGAAAAAACTTCTGCGAAAACAGATGAAGGATGGCGGAGAACGTAAACTACTGATTGTAACATCAGAAGATGTGGCTGAACAAGTAGTGTCAAGTATGCAGGAAAACAATTATGCCAGATTCTCATTGGCTGGTGTAGCTGTAATTGATGCGGACTGGACTGGAAGAGAAATTCATGGAGTTCCGGTAGTTGCCAACGAAGAGACTGCAGCAATGTATGTATGTCAGGAATGGATTGATGAAGTTCTGATTGTTGTTTCAGAAGTTCTTCCGTATCCGTCAGAGTTAATTGAGCAATTATCAGAGACAGGAGTAACCATTCATCTTAATCTTGCAAAGATCACAAGTGTGCCAGGGAAAAAACAGTTTGTGGAAAAGGTTGGTAATTACACAGTCCTTACGACAAGTATTAATTATGCATCAACCAGACAGTTAATGTTAAAACGATTGATGGATATTGCGGGTGGATTAGTTGGATGTATTTTTACCGGAATCATTTGTATTTTTGTCGGACCGGCAATTTATATTGCATCACCGGGACCAATTTTCTTTGCTCAGGAACGAGTAGGAAAGAATGGAAAGAAATTTAAAATGTACAAGTTCCGCAGTATGTATATGGATGCCGAAGAACGTAAGGCAGAGCTTATGAAAGATAACAAACTTGGAGATGGAAAGATGTTTAAACTGGACTTTGATCCTCGTGTTATCGGAAATAAGATACTTCCAGATGGGACACATAAGACAGGAATCGGTGATTTTATCAGACGAACAAGTTTAGATGAATTTCCGCAATTCTTTAACGTATTACGAGGCGATATGTCGATTATAGGTACTCGCCCACCCTTGATTTCAGAAACGAATCTGTATGAGCTTCACCATCGTGCAAGGCTGGCAATTAAGCCGGGAATCACTGGCATGTGGCAGGTAAGCGGACGAAGTGATATTACCGATTTTGAAGAAGTAGTTCGTCTTGATAAAGAGTATATCACAAACTGGAACATTGGGCTAGATATAAAAATATTATTTAAAACAGTGATGGTGGTTTTTAGAAAAGATGGTTCTATGTAATTAAATATCAATCAGCGGTTTGGTTTCTGCAAATAGAAATCAAACCGCAAGAAAGAATGTTAGATAAGTTATAAATATAAAACAAATTAAACAATGGTATTAAAAAGAAAAGTATCATCCTGCCGGATGTGATTATAGATACAAAAATACTTTTTAAGGGAAATATCAATAATTGAAGGAGTAAATTATGAAAAAATTTGATTATTTAGTAGTGGGTTCTGGTCTTTATGGAGCAATTTTCGCTCATGAAGCCAAAGCACATGGGAAATCTGTTTTAGTTGTGGATAAACGTCCTAATATTGCGGGCAACATTTACACCGAAAAAATCGAGGACATCAATGTCCATAAGTATGGTGCACATATTTTTCATACTAACAATAAAAAAGTATGGAATTATATTACACAGTTTGCAGAATTTAATCGTTTTACAAATTCTCCGGTTGCTAATTATAAAGGTGAACTTTATTCTCTTCCGTTTAATATGTACACATTCAACAAGATGTGGGGAGTTGTAACACCTGAAGAAGCAACTGAAAAAATTGAAGAGCAGCGTAGGGAAATCACTGGCAATCCACAGAATTTGGAAGAGCAAGCTATTTCTCTTGTAGGACGTGATATTTATGAAAAACTTATAAAGGGTTACACCGAAAAACAATGGGGACGTGATTGTAAAGATTTACCGGCTTTCATTATTAAGCGATTACCAGTACGTCTGACCTTTGACAATAACTATTTTAATGCTTTATATCAAGGCATTCCTATAGGTGGTTACACAAAAATGATTGCTAATTTGCTGGATGGTATTGAGGTTCGTTTGGATACTGATTATCTTGAACATAAATCGGAGCTAGATGCTATGGCTGATAAAATTGTATATACTGGACCAATTGACGCTTATTTTGGTTATAAGCTTGGACCATTGGAATATCGTTCTGTTCGTTTTGAAACGGAAACTCTGGATAAGTCAAATTTCCAGGGAAATGCTGCGGTTAATTATACAGATTCTGAGACACCGTGGACTCGTATCATTGAACATAAATGGTTCGAGTTTGGCAAAGATGAGAATGGAAATGATCTTCCTAAGACTATCATCAGTCGTGAGTATAGTAGTGAATGGAAACCAGGCGACGAGCCGTATTATCCAGTTAACGATGCCAAGAATGGATTATTGTATAGCGAATATAAGAAATTAGCAGAAGCAGAGGATAAAGTAATTTTTGGTGGTCGTCTTGGTGAGTACAAATATTATGATATGGATCAAGTTATTGCAGCTGTGTTGGATAAGTGTGAGAAAGAATTGGGAGAGTAAATATGGCAAAGAAGAAAATTTTAATGGTTTGTGAGGCTTTTGGAGGAGGCGTATTTACTTACGTATCGCAACTTTGTAATGATATGGCGGATGAATTTGATGTATATTTGGCGTATTCACTTAGACCTCAGACGCCTAAGAACTACAAAGACTTTCTGAATAAGAAAGTGCATTTAATTGAGATGAAAAATGTTGGTGTTAATGGACTAATTAATTTAAAAAGCGATATTGCAGCAATTAAAGAACTTCGTCAGATTGAAAAAAAAGTAAAGCCGGATGTAATTCATCTGCATTCTTCGGTTGCAGGTGGTTTAGGTCGACTTGCATATAAGGGAAAGAATAATACGGTTGTCTATACGCCACACGGTTATGCTCATATTCTTATGGGGCCGGGGAAGAAGAGCAAGGTATATAAATTTGCCGAAAAAGTTCTTGGAAACAGAGCATTAACACTTACCTGCTGTGAAAGTGAAGATGAAGAAGCAAAGAAATTTTCGAAGAGAACTGCTTATGTTGAAACTGGTGTGAATCTTGCAGATCTTTCTGCCTCTCTTGATGGAATTAAGCCTGTCAAAAATGATAAGTTTACAGTATTTACACTTGGTAGGGCGTGCGTTCAGAAGCAACCACAGCTTTTTAATAGGATTGCAGAATTGGTGCCAGATGCAAGATTTATTTGGATTGGTAATGGTGAACTTGAAAACGAATTGACTGCTCCTAATATTGAAGTGACTGGTTGGAAACCTCGTAAGGAAGCTTTAGCTATGGCAAAAGGTGCTGATGCATTTGTACTATGCAGTCTTGGGGAAGCTATTGCAATGAGCCTTATTGAAAATATGTACATTAAGAAATTAATTCTTGTTAGTAACACAATGGGAAATAAAAGTGTTATTCACGATGGTATCAATGGATATGTATGTGATAAGGCAGAGCAGTATGCTGAACATATAAAAGCAGCTATGAAGAAGTTCCCTAAAGAACTTCCAGAGAGAGCATATCAAGATGTGCTTGAAATTTATAACACAGAGGCAATGAAGAGAAAGTATATTAGATTATATACAGATATTATTGAAGGAAAATATTAATGGAAGAAAAAAAACATGAATTGGTGTCAGTTATAGTGCCAATATATAAGGTTGAAGATGATTTGCTTGATTGTGTAACAAGTATTCAAAATCAAACACATACTAATTTGGAAATTATTCTTGTAGATGATGGATCTCCAGATAAATGCGGAGAGATGTGTGATGTATTGGCTAAAGATGATGATAGAATTATAGTGATTCATCAAGAAAATGGTGGCTTATCGAGTGCACGTAATGCTGGAATGCAGGTAATGAAGGGTGACTACATTACATTTGTAGATAGCGATGATGTGCTTGAAAAAAAATTTGTGGAAAACTTGTTAAAATTGCTGCACAAGTATCAAGCGGAAGTTGCGGTGTGTCAGAATTCTGTTTTTACGAAAACGAGAGGTGTTGTGCATTTACATAGTCAAGATTGCATTAAAGAAAAGTGCTATGATTTTTCAGATGCAATTAAAAGTATGTTATATCAAAAGGAGTTTGATGTTGCAGCATGGGGAAAGTTGTATCGTTTAGATACACTTAAAGGTGTTACGTTTCCGGAAGGTTTAATTCATGAAGATATTCCAACAACATATAAGGCTTTGTTGAAGTGTAACAAAGTTGCATATACATCAGAGGAATTATATAGATACCAAATTAGAGAAAATAGTATTGAAAATGAGAAGTTTACTCCGAAAAAAATGGATTGCATCGCAACATCTCAAATGATGTTGGATGATATTGAAAAAAATTATCCTGAATTTGTAGCAGCAGCTCGAAGTAGATATTTTGCTGCACAATTTCATATATTGGCACAAATAAATGAAGATATTCCAGAAAAGAAAATTATAATTAATAATATTAAAAAAATTCGAGGTAAATTGATTAAAGATTCCTCTGCTAGTGTTAGGGTAAGAGGGGCGTGTTTACTAAGTTATTTTGGTTTCGATTTTACAGTGAAGATATTGAATAAGATGAATAAGCATAAGTATATTTGATATGTTAAATAGATATAAAGAGGTGATTTAATGCCAACAATCAGTGTAATTATTCCAGCATATAATGTTGAAAAATATTTAGATAAATGTATGAATTCAGTTCTTAATCAGAGTTTTACCGATTTTGAGGTTTTACTTATTGATGATGGTGCTAAGGATTCAACCGTTCAATTATGTGATAAATATGCTGAAAAAGATACTAGGGTAAAAACTTATCATAAAAAAAATGGTGGATTATCAGATGCACGTAATTATGGCTTAGAACGTATTTCAGGGAAATATGTAACATTTATTGATAGTGATGATTACATTGATGATAATTATTTAAAATATATGTATGATCTAATCCTAAAAGAAAATGCTCAAATTTGTATGGTTCAAGGACAGTTATTACTTGAAAATGAAGAGCCACATAAATTCCCCATAAATGTAGAGAAATGCGTAAGTACAGAAGAAGCAATTAGAATGATGTTACTTAGAAAAGAAGCTACACACACAAGTTGGGGAAAATTATATGACGTTTCTTTGTGGGAAAATATCCGCTTTCCTAAAGGCCAAAATTATGAGGATTATGCGACTACATATCATGTATTTTCGAAGGCAACAAGAGTTGTTTATAGTGATGCCAAATTATACTATTATATACAACGCTTAGGATCAATAATGCATGATGCTTGTTCAATTAAAACATTGAGTGTTTTAGATGTAGCAGATAACGTATCAGAGTATTTGTTAACAAAATGGCCAGAAAGTAGTGATGAGATATTAGATTTACAAGCTCATACATATTTGAAAAATTTGCAGCAGATTTTAAATAGTGGAAACAAGGCATTTTTGGAATATCAAAATAGAATTATATTATTTATTAAAGATAATAGACATAAACTTTTGACTTCAAATCGTGTACCATTAAATGACAAGGTTAAGATAGTTTCTCTTATGTTGGGAAAAGGAGTTTTTCTTAAAGTATATAATTTTTGTGATGGAAATAGAAAGGTAAATTAAAGAAACAATGAAGATTGATATAATTACGTTACATTATATTTGGCATTATGGTTCATTACTGCAAACTTATGCCACTTGTAAAGTCTTTGAAAAGTTAGGTTTAGAAACAGAAGTAATAGATTATGTTAGACCAAATGCAAGTGAAACAGAAGAAATAAAAGCAGGCGTAGTTGCAAAAGGATATGAAAAAAAACCTGTTAAAAAAGCATTATTTATAATTAGTAAAAAAATAGAAAATAAGCGAAGAAAAAAATTTAGCGAGGAATTTTTGAAAAAAACGGTTTCTATGACGAAACGTTATAGTTCATTTGACGAGTTAAAAATGAATCCTCCAATAGCTGATATTTATTGTACTGGAAGTGATCAAACTTGGAACAGTGAATATAATGGAGGCTTTCTACCAGCATATTTTTTAGAATTTGCACCTACAGGGAAAAAAAGAATTGGGTATGCGATAAGCATAGGTATGGATGAAATTCCAGAAAAAGAATTAGAGCAGACTAAAAATGCTGTACTAAAATATTCTGCAATTTCGGTTAGAGAAGATTCAGCAGTTAAATTAATAAAGAAATTAGGATATGAATCAGTTCAGCAGGTATTAGATCCTACGTTAGGATTAAGTTTAGAGGATTGGAAACCATTAATTGCTCCAGATGCGAATAATGGTAAATATATTTTAATTTATAAATTGAATCCAAATGATAAGTTAGAAAAATTTGCAGAAAAATTGGCAAAGGAAAAGAATTGTAAAATTATACGTGTAAGTTATTATTTAAATCATTTTAAGGATCAAGGAAAAATGAAATATAGTCCTAGCGTAGAAGCGTTTTTGTCATTAATTTATAATGCAGAAAGTGTAATCACAGATTCATTTCATTGCGTAGCTTTTTCGTTAAACTTTAATAAGGACTTTTATGCTTTTTATCCGGGAAAATATAGCACGAGGATTAGTAGTATTCTTGAATTGACAGGAACAAAGCATCGTGCAGTGGGAGAAAGTGAATTTAGTTATGATGTAATTAATTATGAATATGTAAACGAAGTTCTTTCAAGGGAAAGAAAACGAACACTTGATTTTTTGAAAGAAAGTTGTAAATAGGGGGATAAATTATGTATACAGAATTAAAATCATATCAAATTATTATTGCATTACTCAAAAAATATGGAATACGACATTGCGTGCTTTCTGCTGGTAGTAGAAATGTACCATTTGTTCATTCAGTTGAAGAAGATCCATATTTTAAATGTTATTCAGTTGTTGATGAAAGAAGTGCTGGGTATTTTGCATTAGGATTGGCTCAAGAAACAGGTGAGCCAGTGGTAATATCTTGTACAGCATCTACAGCATCTTGTAATTATTGGCCACCTGTTGCGGAAGCTTTTTATCAAGATGTTCCTCTTGTTATTTTAACAAGCGACCGAGATCCACATATGTTAGGACAACGAGAGGATCAGATGATTGATCAGGTAGGAATGTTTGATAGACATGTAAAAAAATCTGTAAATTTACCTATTGTGGATACTAAAGATGACTTTATATGGTGTCAAAGATTAGTGAATGAAGCCTTGTTAGAGTTAGATCATCATGGAAAAGGCCCAGTACATATTAATATTCCAATGAATAGTTATAATGTCTCATTTACTGTAAAAGAATTACCAGAGGTTACGAAATTTGAAAGATTACAGTATGCTTATGAGCAGGAAAAATGGGATGATAGAGTAGAAAAATTAAAGAGATGTAAAAAAATTCTGCTTGTTTGCGGACAGAATAGTAATGTATCTGAAAAATTAAAAACAGAGATAAAAGAATTTTCGAAAAAATTCAATTGTGCGGTATCAATAGAGTATATGTCTAACATAAATGATCCGGATTATATTAATACGGTATTATGTACGGATACACAATATATCACAAATAAAAAATTTGAAGAAATTATGCCAGAGATAGTTGTTTCATTTGGAGGAAATATTGTTGCTGGACTGAAAGAAATGCTTAGACGATTTCCAGGAAAATGTGAGCATTGGCTTATTCAGGAAGATGGTAGAGTAGTAGATTTATTTAAAAATTTAACAACCATTTTTGAGTGTACACCAGAATGGTTTTTTGAGTATTTTAATACAAAAGCAGGAGATATTCAAAATGATAATGAATATAATCTTATGCTAAAGGAATATAAAGAATCAATTAAGTATCCTGAATTTGAGTATTCTAATGTGTATGCAATAAAAGAAGTTGTTGAAAATGTGGGCTCTAATTCTATGATTCATATGGCAATTAATAATGCAATTAGAATCACTAATTATTGTTGTTTAAAACCAGATGTTAAAGTATATGCTAATATTGGAACATTTGGTATTGATGGTTGTATGTCTAGCTTTCTAGGACAAGCATGTGCGAGAAAAGATTTATGTTATTTAATAATTGGAGATCTTGCATATTTTTATGATATGAACGCAATGCGTATTAAACACATTAATAAGAATGTACGTATATTATTGATTAACAATGAAGGAGGCGGGGAATTTTATTATAATTATACTTGGATTAACAAATCTAGTGATTTGCATACGACTGCTCGTCATTGTACTAAAGCAGAAGGATGGGTTAAAGAAAATGGATTCAAATATTTAT
Organism: Coprococcus ammoniilyticus; assembly: GCF_025567345.1. Taxonomy (NCBI): domain Bacteria; kingdom Bacillati; phylum Bacillota; class Clostridia; order Lachnospirales; family Lachnospiraceae; genus Coprococcus; species Coprococcus ammoniilyticus. The sequence continues at coordinate 227,191 of NZ_JAOQJS010000003.1, read as the reverse complement.
GTGCACATGATAAATTGAGCTTTGATAAAGCTAGAAAAGAATTTATGGATGAAAACAGTGATCAACCAATATTATTGGAAGTATTCACAGAAATGTCAAATGATGCAAAAGTACTTCATGATTTTTATGCTTTAAGTAAACCTGTTGATGTAAAGCAGAAAGGAAAAGAAGTTATAAAGGGTGTTATTGGACAAGAAGCAGCGAAAAAATTGAAAAGTATGTTTAGCAAGTAACTGGAGGATAAGTAAATGATAAAGAACATTCTTCGTAAAATCAAATATAAATTAAAGAATACTTTTTCTATGAAAATTCCTGTTAATAATCCAATACTTTATGGAGAATTGTTAAAAGGCAGATGTGCTCTTATTACTGGTGGCACAAGTGGAATTGGTTTTGCTATTGCTGAGGCTTTTTTAAGAAATAAGGCGGATATTATAATAACAGGAAGAAATGAGAGTAAGATTGAAAAAGCAGTTAATCAGCTAAAAAAAGAATTTGCGGAACAAAAAGTTATAGGGATTGTACTAGATAATTGTGATGTTACCAAAATGAAAGATATTTTTCAAAATCCATTGTTGGGGGGGTTAAAAATAGATATTCTTGTAAACAATGCAGGTGTTATTAATAAAACTTTTTTTGGTAATACATTAGAATCAGATTTTGATATGGTTATTGATACGGATTTAAAAGGCCCATATTTCTTAAGTGAATTATTTGCTGAATATATGAAAGAAAATAAAATTCAGGGAAATATTTTGAATGTTTCATCATCATCGTCCATTCGTCCTGCCAATAATTCATATGGTCTTGCAAAATGGGGTATACGAGGAATGACATTGGGACTTGCTAAACATTTGAGTGCAGATGGGATTGTAGTAAATGCAATTGCACCGGGGCCTACAGCTACGTCAATGCTTATGGGAAATGATGAGCAAAGTATCAGTCGTCCAGCGTCACCTTCTGGACGATATACAACCCCAGAAGAAGTTTCCAATCTATCAGTTGTTCTTGTAAGTGATCTTGGACGAATGATTAATGGAGACACAGTTTATGTTACAGGTGGATGTGGCTTGTTAACTTTTGATGATTGGTCGTAATTAGTGGAGATAAGATTGATGGAGGAAATATGAATTATGAAAAGAGTTTTACAAGAACTTCCATCGCTAGATGGAGGCGGAATTGCGAAACTTTTATATGAGTATTATTCGCAAATGGAACATGATAAGATTCATTTTGATTTCATAATATATAGTTATTATGATGAAGGAATTTATGAAAAACCGTTGAGAGAAATGGGATGTAATATATATAAATTACCGCCATATAAATCCAATCCCAAAGAGTGTATAAAAAAAATGGAAGATATTATAGAACAGGGAAACTATGATATTGTTCATACACATATGGGAGTAATGGGATATGTGATTATGCGTATCGCTAAAAAATATAATGTAGCCAGAAGATGTATGCATTCACATATTGCAAATGAAGTTACAAGTAAAAAATCAAAATTTGCTAGTTTCTTTAGAATGATGATTGCACGCCATTATGTTACAGATAAATTAGCATGTGGTCAAGATGCAGCAATTGATATGTGGGGAAAAAAGGCCGTTGAGAATAATGAAGTTTTTATTATGAAAAATGCGGTTGATACAAATTTATTTAAGTTTAATGAGGAGAAAAGAAATCAACTTAGAAAGAAACTGGCGTTAGAAGATAAACTGGTATTAGTGATTGTCGGACGTTTATCTAGTCAGAAAAATTATCCATTTCTTTTTAAAACGTATAAAAAGGTTATAGAAAAAAGAAATGATACAGTATTATTGGTTATTGGTCGAGGAATGGAAGAGACTAGTATAAAAAATCTAGCAAAAGATATGGGATTAGAAAATTCAGTTCGATTTCTTGGAGTTAGAAATGATGTAGCAGATATTTTGAATGCTTGCGATTGCTTTTTGCTTCCGTCTTTATATGAAGGGCTTCCGGTAGTTTTAATTGAAACGCAGGCCAATGGTTTGACAGCTATAGTTTCAGATAGAGTAACAACAGAGTTGGCAGTTACCGATGTAGTTGAATTTTTACCAATAAGTGAAGATGCGGTTGAGATTTGGGCAGATAAAATATGTAGTTATAAGCCTTTAACAATGGATCTGAGAAAAAGTTATTTTAAAAAAATAGAACAAGCGGGATACGATATTATTAGTGCTAGTAAAAATATGGAAGATTTTTATCTTAAGGAGCCAAGAAGTTGAGTATATATATATCAGTATTTTTATCTTCGACAGTTTTTTTGTATGCAGGGGAGAAGATAAAAGATAAAAAATTAAATAGATTTTTAATCGTGATTGGTCTTTTGATACCATCTATAATAGCAGCTTGTCGTGCAGATAGTGTTGGAACTGACGTTTTGGTATATGGAAAAGCATTTTATACCCAAGCCGTTTCGTCTAGCAGCTTTATTACGTATGTTATTTCAAAAGTGGATTCAATGTTTTCCGATTTTGGATTCTATTTTTTGACGTACATATTATCTCGCTTTTTTAAGGATTATCATATTGGTTTTTTTGTATATGCCATTTTGGTACAAGTATTCTTTTATATAGCGTTTAAACGATGTAAAAAATTATTTAATACACCTGTTTGGTTTGCAATGCTGTTAATAAACTTATTTTTGTATAATATATCATTAAATTTAATGAGACAGTGTATAGCAGTTCCAATAGCTTTTTTGGCATGGACATATTTGGCGGATGGTAAAATTAAACAGTATATTTTGTTTACAATAATTGCTGTTGTTTTTCATTCATCAGCTTTGATAACGGTGTTGATTCTACCTATGTATTTATTACTCAGAGCTGGAAGAAATAAGCAACCTGTTGTTAAAATCATGCAAGGAATTTTGTTTTGTAGTTTAGTATTTGTAATATTATATTTTGGTTCCTCATTAATACAATTATTAGTTGCAAGAGGTATAATTCGACAAAATTATTTAAGTTATCTTGCAAACGGAAGATACTCAACATCATCTGCAATAGATATTTATACTGTTTTACAATATTTGATTTATATTATATTGGGTGTATTCACATTTAAATGCTTGAAGAATAGAAAAGTAGAGCCTACATTTTTAATAATGTGTGTTGGCTGTATTTTACTCTCTAAATTTGGAACAACATTTAACACATATGTATCCAGAGTTGGATATAATTTTTACCCGTACATGGCTTTGTTGTTGGCAAATATAGACAATTGTTTTACAAAACAGTCTAAAAAAATATATAGAATAGTAATCTTGGCTGTTGTGGGTTATTTTTGGTATCAGGCGTTTGTTTTACGAGGTTACAATGCAACAGTTCCATATTATTTCTTTTGGAATTAATTGAGAAGTTATATTTTGATGTTGAGGAGAAAATGATGAAATTAAGTATTATAATTCCAGTATACAATGCAGAGAACGATATTGGTAGATGCGTGGAGTCTATTAAAACAATTAATGAAATTGACTATGAGTGTATCATTATTGATGATGGAAGCACAGATAATACTTGGTTGAAATTGAAAAAATATACAGAAAATATTCCCCAATTTATTATTAAACATATTACCAATGGTGGTGTTTCCAATGCGAGAAATATTGCCTTGAATTTGTCTAGTGGAGATAAAATATTGTTTCTTGATGCTGATGACTACTTACTTTCAGATGCCGGTGATATATTGAAAAAAAATATGGCATTTAATGACGATTTAATTATATTTACTCATAAGAATGTTGTTAACGGACAGATTAAGGAGAATTATATTTATCCGAATATACTAGGACTTTCCTATACAGAGGCGTTAATCAAATTGACAATAGAAAATCAATGTTTAAATAATTGTTGGGGGAAGCTCTTCAAAAGTGAAATTATAAAGAATAATAAAATAAGATTTGATTCTCAAATGAAAATTGGAGAAGATGCCAAGTTTGTATTGGAATATTTGCAAGAATCCTCTAGCTTGAAGATATGTAATCTGCCTTTGCAGGCATATATAATTAATGAAGAAGGTGCGATGCGGAAAGCAGGATTAGAAGCACTTGGTGATGAAATTAAAACCTATGAGGCAAGAATAAATACATTAAGAAATCTGCAGGTTGAAATTAGTGATGAGTTAATGCAGGTCTTAAATTTGACATATTACAATAAAATAATAGGATATTTGATTCAAGACAGTCATAAATTTGGAGTTGTAAAAAACTATGAAAATATTTGCAGATATATAGAAAATAAAAAAATAAAAGAAATTCTGAATAAATTACCTAATAAATCATTATCTTTTAAACAGAAATTACTATTATTATTTATTAAAAATAGGTGGTATTTATTACTTGCGGTCATGCTTAAAATATTTATATAAGCTTAAATATAGAATGAGAGGAATTATGAAGATTGGAATTGTAACATTAATTTATGCAACTAAATTTGATAATTATGGAGGAACGCTACAAAATTATGCACTCTCGCAGGTGCTTTCTGATATGGGACATGAGGTTTCTACTATTGCCTTATATTATTCTAAAGAACCATTTTGCTTATATGGAAAAATTAGGCGTAAATTATATTGTAAATATGGTATTGATGTTCGCATTAGTAAAAAAGGCATACAATGTGCTAAAGTTGAAAAGTACCAGAAAAAAAGAAATGATAATTTTTTGCAATTCAGATCAGAAAAAATTCATACGGATACTCGTTGGATCGAGAAAAATAATTTTAGAAATCTGGATTCGGAATATGATCTTTTTATAGTAGGCAGCGATCAGGTATGGAATCCATATTGGGCTGTGAATAAAACTACTTTTGATGGGTTCTTTTTGCGGTTTGCCAAAAAAGATAAAAGGGTTTCATATGCTGCAAGTTTTGGGGTATCAATGATTCCTGAAAACCAAATAAGTGATTATACAAAAGCTCTTTTGGAATTTAAGCGTATTTCAGTTAGAGAAGATGCTGGAGCATCCATTATAAAAAATTTGTGTAATAGAGAAGCACAAGTTGTTCTTGATCCAACTCTGTTGCTTGATAAGTGTCAGTGGGAATGTATTCAAAAAAAGATGCTTAATATTCAGACAGATAGTCCATATATACTAACATATTTTTTAGGGGAAATGCCAGAAAATGCGAAGGACTATATAGAAAAGGCTTTTTCTATAAAAGGGGAAATGAAAATTTACAACCTTGCAAAACAAAATGAAAAAGATTTATATGCACTTGGTCCGTCTGAGTTTATTTACATGATTTCTCATGCAAAATTAATTTTAACAGATTCATTCCATGCATGTGTATTTTCTTTTATTTTTGAAAAGCCATTTATTGTGTTTGATAGACAAGACAATACAGCAGATATGATGTCAAGAATTGAAAATCTGTTGAAGACTTTTTCTATAGAACGAAAATATGCATCTAGTGGAATGGAAAATGATTTATTTGAGGCAGACTATCAAATTGGACACACAATTTTAAATGAAAAAAGAAAAGAATCTATAAAGTATCTGGAAAATATATCAGATAGTAGTGGTAAATAAAGTTGGTGGTGACGGAATGAAAATTGAAAGAACGAAAAATGCATCCAGAAATATTGTATTTGGAACATTGCTAAAATTATACCAGGTAATTGGCCCTTTTTTGATGCGTACGGCTATGATTTACCTTATGGGTGTTCAATATTTGGGGTTAAATAGCTTATTTACATCAATTTTGCAAGTTTTAAATCTTGCAGAATTAGGTGTTGGTAGTGCTATGATCTATAGTATGTATAAGCCCATAGCGGATGATAACAAGACCATGATATGTGCGTTAATGAAGTTGTACAGAACATATTATAGAGTGATTGGTCTTGTTATTGCGTTGGTTGGTGGATTTCTTACACCGTTTATACCTAGACTAATTTCAGGGGAAGTTCCTAATGGAATTAATATTTACGTATTATATTTACTTAATTTAGGAGCAACAGTTTTGTCATACTGGTTGTTTGCGTATAAAAATAGTATTCTTCAGGCTTTCCAAAGAACAGATATTGTAAGTAAGGTTTCTTTGTTTACAATAACTGTTCAGTATGGTCTGCAATTATTAATATTAGTTGTTTTTAAAAATTACTATTTATATGTTTTGGTGATGCTTATAACTCAAGCATTAACAAACATTATAACAGCAATTGTAGCGGATAGAATGTATCCAGAGTATAAGCCACAAGGGAATGTTGATAAGAAACAAATTAAGCGAATAAATCAACGTATTAAAGATTTGTTTACATCAAAAATCGGAAGTGTAATATATGATTCAGCAGACACGATTGTTATTTCTTCATTTCTAGGATTAACCGTTTTAGCAGTATATCAGAACTATTTTTATATATTGAATGCTATTACCGGTTTTATAACAATAATTTTTAATTCATGTACAGCTGGAATAGGAAATAGTTTGGTTGTTGAAACGAAGGAAAAAAATTTTAAGGATTTAAAAAAATTCTCGTTTATTATTTGTTGGATTGCCGGAATCTGTACAGTTTGCTTATTGTGTTTATACCAACCTTTTATGGAGTTATGGGTTGGAAAGGAATTAATGCTTTCTTTTTATGCAGTTATTTGTTTTTCCATTTATTTTTTTATTCGGCAATTAAACGGTCTTCTTAACCTATATAAGGATGCTTCAGGAATGTGGCATGAGGATAGGTATAGACCATTGATAGCAGCTTTGACCAATTTAATTCTTAATATTATTTTGGTTAGAATTATAGGTATTTATGGAATACTTTTATCAACCGTCATTGCGGTCTTGATTGTTGGAATTCCTTGGCTTTTACATAATTTGTTTACATATGTGTTTGAAAGAGACTGTCTGGCACTTTATTTAAAAAAGATTGTAGGCTATGTGGTGGTTATTACAATTAGTTGCGTTGTTACATATTATATTTGCTCACAAATTGTATTGCCGATAATATTAAATCTGGTAGTTCGTGCGATTATATGCTGTATCTTGCCAAACTTTATTTATTATATGGTTTATCATAATTGCGATGAATTTCAGCAGGCAGTCATGCTTTTGAAAAAACTTAAAAAATAATGTAAGAGTGAACAGAAATAAGTTTAGTAGATAAGCTAAACTGGAGAGGAGTTTATTATGGCAGAACTGAAAGTGAAATCTAATACAGTTTCGGCTGTTGATTTATTTAAATGTATATTTGCAATTTGTGTAGTCGCAATTCATACAATGGCATTTAAGGATCACGGTGAATCAGCTTATTTCGCATTCACATATTGTATTACTTCTTTTGCGGTACCATATTTTTTCGTATGTAGCGGATATTTTCTGGGACGTAAAATATATAGGAAAGATTTACAAAAAAGTGATTATAGATTGATTATAAAAAATTATGCACAGAGACTTTTAAAACCGTATTTAATATGGGGATGTTGGTACTTTCTTATTGTTTTGGTAAATGAAATAGTAAGAAACCACAAAAATGTTATTGAGGCGTTAAAATCAGGTATACATAATTGGATTGTAAGTAGCCCTGGGGGGGGGGATTATGGTATGTTCAAGCTCTCTTGATTATGCTCATAATCTTGTATTATTGCGATAAACACAGATCTAAAAAAATTGTAGGAATTGCTGTTGGTTTGCTAGTGTGTTTTTTTATTCCAGATATTTTAAAATTTATTAAATTACCATTGGTTGATTTAGTTGTTGGAACATATAATAGTATTTTTTTAACAACGAATAATTTTGTGTGGTGGGGAATTTATTTTTTTATTGGAATATTGCTTAATGAATCGAGATTTAAAGAAAAATATAGTTGTTTTAAAGTGAGTTATCAGTGGATGATTGTAATTGCAATTTATTTGATATATATGTGTGTATATTGGATTTTTGGAAAAAAATTTTTGATAGTTTCTCATCTTTTAAAATTGATAATTGTTGGAATTGTGTTTATTACGACATTAAATACGAAACTTAATTTAAAGGTAGAGTCAAGCCTTTATATGCGAAAAATGAGTGCGATTATATATTTTACTCATTTTACATTGGTTTATGCTTTTCAATTTTTGTTTAAAATAATTGGAATATCTTTGGAAACAAATTATACGTTTGAATTTGTTTTGTGTACAATTAGTGTAATTGTATATTCTCATTTTATAATGAATTGGAAGGACGGAAAAAATTTCTTATCAGGATTATATTAAAAATTGTAATGGAAGGAGAGAAAATAAAGTGGAACCAGTAAAAGCATATGCCTGTTACCTAAGGGATGATAATAAGCGTATGAATAGTTCATCTGGTGCAGTATTTTCTGCGTTGTCTTCATACATTTTTTCAGTAAATGGTGTTGTGTATGGTGTTGCGATGGCAGATGATTGCTGTTCGGCAGTTTTTATTTCTGTGACAGATGAAGAAGGATTAAAGAAACTCAGGGGATCAAAATATCTTCAAGCGAAGATAGGTGATACATATAAAAATGTAAAAAAAGATTTATTAGATGGAAAAACAGTATTATTTACTGGAACTGGATGCCAAATTAATGGATTAAAGAATTTTCTTCAGAAAGATTATAACAATCTTATATGTGTAGACGTAATTTGCCATGGAGTTCCATCTCCGGAATTATGGAGAAAATATGTATATTATCAGGAAAAAAAGAATAAAGGGAAATTAGAATATGTTAATTTTCGGTGTAAAGATGAATCTTGGACAAACTTTGGCATGAAAGAGATAATACAAGGGAAAAAACTGAAAAAGAAGTTTATTTCTAAGGATATTGATCCCTATATGTTAATGTTTCTTAGGGATTATTGTCTCCGACCTTCTTGCTATGAGTGTATTGCTAAGAAGGTAAAAAAATCTGATATTACTATTGCAGACTTTTGGGGAATTCATAGAGTTGCTACAGAAATGAATGATGGAAAAGGAACATCGTTAGTATTGATTCGATCCGAGCATGGAAAGCAGGTATTTAATTTAATTCGTGACAAGATGAAATGGAAAGAGGTTTCATATGAAGATGGGGTGAGAGGCAACCCTGCAGAATATAGTTCGCCTAGTCGTCCTAGTCAAAGAGATACTTTTTTTGGAGATATGGCGAATTTAAATTTTAATGAACTTGCTTCAAAATATGCCGTACCTACTAGTGAGGCAAAGAAGATTGAACTAAAGAGAAAAATAAAACATATAATTGCTCCAATTATTCGAAATCGGGGGGGTATAATATCTATAATTATGGCGTTTTGTTTATCTTCGATTTTGAATAAACTATAATATAAGAGCAAAAGTTGGTGGTTAAAAGTGGAAAAAGAAATACCTGTGTTATATAAAAGAAAAGAAGAATGTTGTGGATGTTCGGCCTGTTATGCAGTTTGTCCGAAAGAAGCTATATTGATGGTAGCGGATGATGAAGGCTTTGAATATCCGCAAATAGAGGACAGCAAGTGCATTCGTTGCTATCAGTGTATAAAAGTTTGTCCATTTAAATCTAATTAAAAAAGATTGTGAAGAAATCAATTATTTATTATGCAGAACAATTAAGTGGAAGTCCACATATTTTTCAGTATATTGATTTAGATGATTTGAAAAATATGATGTTTATATAAACAAATAATTATAAAAGGGGTAAAAGTAAAAAATGAAAACAACATTATTGATCATGGCGGCCGGTATCGGTTCACGATTTGGTGGAGGAATTAAACAGTTAGAACCAGTTGATAATAATAATCATATTATTATGGATTATTCAATCCATGATGCGATTGAAGCAGGTTTTAACCATGTAGTATTTATTATCCGTAGAGATATTGAGGAAGAGTTTAAAGAAGTCATTGGTGAGCGAATCTCAGGAATATGTGAAAAACATGGTGTGACTGTAGATTATGCTTTTCAGGATATTAATGACATTCCGGGATCATTACCAGAAGGAAGAACAAAGCCTTGGGGAACTGGTCAGGCGGTTCTTGCAGCAAAGAATGTATTACATACTCCATTTATTGTAATTAATGCTGATGATTACTATGGTAAGGAAGGATTCAAAGCAGTTCATGAGTACTTAGTAAATGGTGGAAAGTCTTGTATGGCAGGTTTTGTGTTGAAGAATACATTATCAGATAATGGTGGAGTAACTCGTGGCATTTGTAAGATGGATGATTCTAATAATCTGACAAAAGTTGATGAAACAAAAAATATTGTTAAAACAGAAAATGGAGCAGAAGCAGACGGTGTCATTATCGACATAGACTCATTAGTATCTATGAATATGTGGGGGTTAACTCCAGATTTCTTAGAAGTACTAGAGGCTGGTTTTAAAGAATTTTTTGAAACGGAAGTTTCAGAGAATCCATTAAAGTCTGAATATCTGATACCAACATTTATTGGTGAATTACTTGAACAAGATAGAATATCTGTAAAAGTTTTGCGAAGCAATGATACTTGGTACGGTATGACTTATAAAGAGGATGTTAAAGCTGTAAAAAATAGCTTTAGAAAAATGTTAGAAGATGGTATGTACAAAGAAGATTTGTTTGCAGATCTGTAAGAAAAGCTTGATAACTTTTCAAAATATCGAATTTGATAAATAATTATAGGATGTAGATATTACATAAAAATCAGAACAGAGGAATCTGCTAACATAGGCCAGTGTCTGCGGATGGTAATTCCTCTGTTTTAAACACATGTGATTAGATTAACATGAAAATGAAAGGAAACGGTATGCCTGGAAGATTAAAAAAGAAACCAGAATATAATCCAGAACTTCAATTTAATAATTTTCTTCAAGAGTTAAGGGATGCCTATGAAGAAGCAGATTCTTTAAGATCACTGGCAGATGAGTTAAATATTAGTCTGCTTAAACTCCGCAAGCTACTTATTACTGCAGATGTATTCACATCAGATATATGTACAGAAATCAATGATCTGCACCAGTCAGGAAAAAAGATTCCAGAGATTATGAAACTCACGGGTCTTTCCAGAGCATCGGTTCATTCCTATCTGCCCTACACTAAGGGACTGTATAACGCAGCAGAGATAAGTCTAAATGCGGAGCGATGCCGGACATATAAGATTCGACAAGAGCAGGTTCGGCTTTTACGGGAAATGCCATCAGAAGAAAATCTGTGGCAGGCTGTTATTGCATTTCAGGATTATCCATTTAAAACGGCAACAGGATTACCATTCTGGTATAAATTAAAGGTTGGTAAAAACGGAGAGTATAACAGAGAGTTGCTGATAGACCGAAGAGAGAAAAGTAAGAGCCTTGCCTGGAGTAGTGTGGTGCTGGCATTTGAAAATAGTAAGAGGGTTTCAGAAGAAGTGAAGAAACCGAAGGCACTTGGAGATATTAGAGGAGTTTCATATATTTATCCGATATTATGGCGATTTGGCTTGATCAGAGTTCCGGAAGCAATAGAGAAGAAAATGGGAAAGCAGAGATAAATCCCTGCTTCATTGCTTACGAGTGATTAGATTAACATGAATATATTAAAGAGTTTCTCGTAAGATAGAAAATGCATCAATGATTCCTTGCTTATAGGCAATCCGTATATATTCTATAGATGAAATGTTTTCAGCAGTGATAGCGGCATCAACAGTGTCCCATTGTTGAGGAGTTAGATTAAGATCCCGTATTTTTTCATTGGCTTTATTACATTTTTTCTGAGTTTTTTGATATTTTTTATCTTGTCTGAGTGCGGCAGGTAATCCTGTTTCCATGCGAAAAGAGGCAAGCTGATCCAGAATACTTTCTGATGATGTCAGACTGTTTTTAGGATTATGAATGAAATATTCTGTGAATGTTTTATAGAGATTCTTTTTTAGTTTCTGTTCTTTTTTGCTCATTAGATAAATTCCTCCTTAAAGTTGTACAAGTAAATAACGGTATAACGTTAATTTATCATCAGTTTGCGGAAATGTCAACGGCACACCGTTAATAAACGAAGGAGAAATCATTTATACTGAATATATATTGTGATTTAAGGAGAATTTGCATGACGTATTCAGATGCCATAATAAAGAGATTGACTGATCTGTGTGTTGAGAGAGGGATAACGACAAATAAACTTGCTACATTGTCAGGGATTACGCAATCAACGCTTAATAGTATGATGAGAGGAGAAACAAAGAATCCAAAGCTGAAGACTTTGCGTAAAATTGCTATGGGATTTAATATGACCGTTTCTGAGTTGCTGGATTTTCCAGAGATGAACGAAATGGAATTTGAGGATGAATGAACAAAAATATGTTCGGGAAAATTAAAAAACGTATTGACTTACGAAAATTTGTTCGGTATAATTACTTCTATCAGAAACGCAACGTTTCCGATAGAAAGGTAAGGTGAAAAGATGCGGCATAAAAGCGAAGAATTGATGAAGCAGATTATGGATTATGCAGAACAGTTTCAGTTGCTGAATCATCGTTCACCTTATACCAGCGAAATCGCAGATGCGCTCGGTATAGTCAAGAGTACAGTATACAAGTACCTTGTTGCTATGAATGACAGAGGAATGTTAAGCTACCGCAATGGGGAGATTGTTACTGAGAGAACGAATAAAATATCTCTACTTACGAAGCCAGCGGCAGTACTTGGGTCGGTATCCTGTGGTATGCCGCAGCTGGAGGAAGAGTACATTGAGGAATATGTTTCTCTTCCTGTTTCGTTGTTTGGAGAGGGTGAGTTCTTTATCTTGCGGGCCAGTGGAGATTCTATGATTGGAGCAGGTATCAACAGTGGAGATATGATTGTGATTCGGAAGCAGAGTACAGCTTCAGATGGAGACATTGTTGTAGCACTTGTAGATAATGAATCCACATTAAAGCGGTTTTTCCTTGATACAGAAAGAAGGTGTGTACGGTTGCATCCGGAGAATCCAAAGTACCCGGATATTTATACACAGAATTGTACTGTTCAGGGTGTTGCTGTTCATGTGATCAAGTCATTGGAGTAGATGATATGGACAGTAGCAGGTGTAGGTTGCGATGAGATTGTCAGAGCCAATCCCAGGGGAAGATTATATAGCAGGTGGCATGGCTTCGGTGCTACGGAATCGCCTGCTATTAACTCATCAACGGTTTTCATTTCCCTTATCCGTTTGAGTGATAGTTTGTGTAGATATTACTTGGAGGATTATTGATGAGCAAAGAACCATTATTTGTTACATGCCCGGTATGCGGCAAAGTGAACCAGAAAAGCCTTTTTACCTATTCAGAGGTGCGTTGCCAGAGATGTCATAGAGAGCTGACAGCATTTGCAGATTTGGGTGTAGTTGTTGGTATTGATATGAATAAGAAGCGGTCGAAGGAAGAAGTTGATCGCTTAGAGATGTATATGTCACATCTGGTAGGAGTTCTCCGGGATACGGAAGAATGAGAAGAAGTAAAGTATAGTGATACAATTTAATATGCAGGAATGAGAATATCTGTGAATCTGTAATATTAGACGGCAGGAATCTTCACATACAGCACGGATATTCAAGAGTTTGCTGAACGTGTTGGAGATGGCACAGAAACATCAGGAACCCGGCAAAACATATGCAAGAAGTTTATGGGGATAGTATACCTATATATTATCAACATAGCGATTAAGCATAGTGTTTTGTCGGGTTTTTGCGTTTTTATACCAGAAAATGGATAATTAAAGTGGACAGAAATAATTTCTTGTGATAAACTCAGTATGTTAAGAAAAATAAATAATTTACATAAAGAAAAGTTTATTTCTATAAGACTACAAATATTTAGCCTGGAATAAACAGTACAATATACATACTTGAGGATGATTTTACATAGTTGGAACTTGAGTCTTACTATGCACATTTTTAGTATGTAAGGAGATTACTGTTTATTTCAGGCTTTTTTATTTCCCAAAATATAAAAGAAAGGGGGTACTGCATGTCTACGAAAGAAAAAAACATGGATGCAAGAATTGCGTTTGGCAATTCTCTAAGTGAGAAACGTAGAGAAAGTGGTTTTTCGCAGGAAGAGCTTGGACTAAAGATTGGAAAAAGCTCTAATGCAGTATCCCGGTATGAAAATGCAGAGAATACGATGGATGTACATACCTTTGCAAAAACTGTAAATGCTTTAAAAGCAAGTCCATATGAATTACTTAAAGATTTAGAAGTACCAGAACCCGATAGTAAAATAGTGTCTTTGTTCTTCCAGATACAAAGATTAGATAAGAATAAAAAAAAGTTTGCATTATCAATGGTGGAATCCATGCTTGATAATCTGGCAGGTCTTTAAAAATTTAAGCCTAGCACTTACTTATAAAATATGAGTAGGTGCTTTTTTTGTACAAAATTTTATTTCCACAGATGTGGGGAGAAGTATAAGGATTTCCACACATCTGCCGGGGAAAAACGAAAATGATTATTCTATAATCAAAGCATCAACAGCGAGGTGCTGAAATAAGGAGGACAGAACATGACTCAGGAAGAATTAGAGTTTCGCCGCAGGTGTCCCTACGATGCCTTTGGTGATTATTCAGATGTATTAAAGGAAATCCGTCAGAAAGAAAAAGAGAATAAGACGGATACCGTATCAGTAGTAAATAGAAGTAAATAATGCTGGTTGAATCTTAGCACTGTGATTGTGCAGCAGATTTTTCCATACAGAAGGCAGCAGGCTGGAGCTTCGGTTCCGCTAATAAAAAAAATTAGCGGAATCGGGGTCTATTTAGCTTAGCTGCCTTTCTTTTTGTCACCGGTTCCTGCGAGAAAGGTGGCAATTATGCTGACATTAAGAACACTGAAAGAACTGATCGACACACCAAAGAGAGGAGAGAAACTTCCTACACCGAAGCAGCTTCGTACAGGGGAATCACCGGTAGTTGCTCATAAAATAACAGGAGCAGGAGTGAATGAGGTACATATTATTGTATATCAGTCCGGATATGCGGTTTATGGCATCGGAAACAGAGCAACGGTATTCCCGGTAAATTTGGAACTTGGTTATGGTTATTCTTCTGTGACAGAAAAGAAGAGAAAGGAAGATGAGAAGTATAATACCTGGAATCCAGAGACAGGACTTCGTGAGAAGAAATATTTCTGTGAATTAGAGGAAAGTTTTTTTGAAAAGGAAGAATGGTATCTGCGTCTGATGCTGATTGGCGAGGACCGGCTGGCACATAATCTGGCTACTCGTGATCGGGGACGCTGCATTTCATTCAATGGCATTTCAGAGGATTTTGAAGGAATGGAAGATGAATTGATGGATGTAGAAGAACGTGTGAACCGTCAGCAGATCGCAGAAGAGATGATGAGTGTACTTAGTGATAAGCAGAAAAAAGTAGTTCAGGAATTTTACTGGAATCAGAAAACACATAAACAGATTGCAAAGGAAAATGGAGTAAAGAGAAATGCCGTAACAGAAATATTGAAATATGCTCTTAATAAAATAGAGAAGAATTATGATGAAGATGGCAAAAAAAGATAAGTAAAATGAGAAGGGGAAGCTGCATGTGTAAAGCAGTTTCCCTGTAAGTTTATTTTCAATTCTAAATAGCATTTATATTCTAAAAAATTTTTTTGAAATTTTTCTGACCTTTTGCCCTCTGCCGCCTGTGATTAGTGGAAAGAGGGAAAAGTCATTCAAGACAACATTTCTAAATGATTTAATCCCAATCCACCGTACCTTGATAACTGAATAAAAGGTCAGAGGAGGATGAAAGCTCAGCTACGCATTTTGCGGCCAGTGGAAGTTCTCTTCTGATCGGAAATGCTCAATCCTTATTTTTGTTATGCCCGGTTCGCCGGGCGATGACAGTAGACCATGCGTCGGAGCTTTTGCTTTTGCAGGTTCCGGCGTATGACTGTGCTGTCATCAGTAATGATTTTGGCACAAATAATTTAAAACGGGGTGATGCCTATGATTTGATTGTATCAGACAGGTGAAAGCCTGTAAACCGGTAACAGAAAAAATAAAGCAAAGTGAGGTATTGAGAATGAAAGGGACATTGAAAAGAGTAATGTCTGGAGTATTATCTGTTATTACGATTGCAAGTGCTGTGGCACAGCCAATGACTGCTTATGCAGCAGAACCGGAAAAGGCAGCTTCTTCTTTTGAAGCACAGTATCCGGAACTGGAAGCGGTGAAAGATAAACTGGCTGCGGATGAGATTTTAACTGCCAATGATTACAGCATTGATTATGGTTCTGATTTTGACATTAAGGTGGATTTTTCCGGTATTGAAGGAATCAATGATGCCAAAGTGAAAGTAGAGCTGTATGAAGCGAAGAATGAGGCAGGAGATGATTTTGACACATACCAGGCAGATACCTATAAAACAGTTTATAAGGTAGAGCCAGTCAGTGGAAATCCTTCTTATCGTATCAGCCGAAATGTAACCGTAAAAGAGCCGGAAACAGAACAGCTGACAGAACCAAATACTTCTGAAAATACCGTCGGTGAAGGAAATGCTGGCGAGACAGAAGATTCTGGTAATGCGGAAGAAGATGCCGATGCAGAAGGGCAGACGGAAATAGTAACTGATTTGCCAGAAGAGGAGGAAGTCACAACAGATGAAGAGTCTGGATTAACTGTTTCTGAAGTAATGGATCAGGCAGAGGATAGTGGTATTGACCTTTATTCAATGGAAGAAGGGGAAGCGGTTACTTTCATGGCAAGGGAAGCATCAAGCCGAAGCACAAAGAAGGTAACTGTGACCAGAGGAGCCTGCTATCAGTATTCGGATTATGGGTATGGAAGCTATCTGACGTATAAGTACACCGTGAAGTTTGGAAATGTTTCTGCAACCGCTTATTGTATCCAGCCGGAGAAATCCAGTCCTGGAACCGGAACATACGATATTACAAAGCTGAGTGACGGTAAGAAACTGGCTAAGGTTTGCTATTATGGAACGAAGGCGGCAGGTGATGAAGGATTCTTTACAGAAGAGAACGGTTATGGCAATTTAAGTGCAGGTGCCAGATTTATTTTGGTTCATCTTGCTGCATCATATGCAAATGGTGGAGATTCCGCTTTTTCCGGAGCAAGCAGCAAAGCAAAAACACTTGCTATGAAATTGTATAACTACTGTATTTCACAGCCGGAGATCCCGGATGTCGATATGAGTTTTTCGGATGCAAATGTAACTGCTTATGTAGATGGCAGCAGCCAGAGAACAAAGGAGATTACATTTAAGGCAGACAAACTACAGAGTATCACGATGAAACTTCCAAGTGGCGTGAAGCTTCATAATGTAACAACCGGAAAGACAAGTAAAGCTGGGGAAGCCGTAGAGATCATTGGTGGAACAAAGTTTTATTTATCAGCACCATTGACACAGGTGCAGGATGTTGCAGGAAGCTGGTCAGCTACGATGAAAGGAAGCGTAACAAAAGACTATTCTGCTTATAAGATCAGCACAGGGTCAGGTTCACAGGATTTAGCACTGGTATTTGGTGAAGGTGTGGATGATGAGAAATATGTGGACTTTAAAGTAACCTGGGTACAGTACGCAAGCGTTAAGGTGATTAAGAAAGATGCCAAGGCGAATGCGAAGCTGGCCGGGGCAGTGTTTGGCTTATACAGCGATGCTAATTGTACGAAGCTGATCACAAAGTTACCGGCAACAGATGCAAATGGTGAAGCGTCTGTACAGATTGTTAAGACACAGGAGACCGTATATCTCAAAGAGATTACAGCACCAAGCGGATACCGTATCAATGCAACCGCTTATAATGTGAAACTGGAAGTCAGCAAGACCACAACTGTTACAGTTCCAGATGAAGAACAGCTGGGACAGCTTACCGTTTATAAAGAAGGTGAGGTACTTGTTGGTGCTGACGTGACAGAGAACGGTACAACATTTAAGTATGAGAAACGTAGACAGAAAGGTGCGGTTTACGATGTGTATGCCGGAGCAGATATTAAAACTGCCTATGGCACAAAAGTTTACAGCAAGGGTGATCTGGTAAAAGAAAATCTGACAACAGATACGAATGGAGCCATCGTTCTTAAAAATCTGCATCTTGGTACATATGTTGTAAAGGAAAAGCAGGCTCCGACAGGATTTTATAATGCTGGAGAGGAGAAGAAAGTGACTCTTTCTTATGCTGGACAAAATGTGGATGTTGTTTTCTCCGAGACAACCTTTACGAACGACAGACAGAAAGCAGAAGTGATTGTTACCAAACAGGATGAAGATACAGAAAATCCTCTGGATGGAGGAATCTTTGGACTTTATGCTGCAAGTGATATTACCAATGCAGATGGTACAGTTGTTGTGAAGAAAGGTACGCTGATCCAGAAAGTGACAACAGGAGCAGACGGTACAGCAAAGTTTACAGCAGATCTGCCACTTGGATTTTCTTATGATGTGAAGGAAGTGCAGGCTCCGGAAGGTTATGTGAGAAATACAGAAGATGTTTATACGTTTGCTCTCTCATATACAAATGATAAAGAGGCAAAACAGACATTTAAGCATACATTCAAAAATGAGCGTGTGACAGCTAAGATTTCTTTGCAGAAGCAGGATAAAGAAACCAAAAAGGCAGTTCCACAGGGCGATGCCACTTTGGAAAAAGCAGTGTACGGACTTTATGCCCGTGAGGACATTGTGCATCCGGACGGTGCGACTGGTGTGATCTATAAAGCAGGAGAACAGGTTGCCACTCTTACGACAGATAAGAATGGACAGGCTTCTGTGGATGGATTATATCTTGGCAATTACTATGTAAAAGAGATCACTCCTCCAACCGGTTATCTGGCAGATGAGGAAGAACATGATCTGGTCTGCAATTACGAGGGGGACCTTGTAGCAGAAGTAAAACGTGATTGTCTGTCTCTGGAGCAGGTGATGAAACAGCCATTCCAGATCATTAAAGCAGCGAACAATGGAAAGACCGATGCAGACTTACTGAAAGGGGCTGGCTTTACCGCTTATCTGGTATCTTCCCTGAAAGTAAATGAAGATGGCAGCTATGATTTTGATTCCGCCAAACCAGTAGTGATCGGAGAAAATGGTGCAACAGAAATCTTTACAGACAAGAAAGGTTATGCCTGCAGTATTGCAATCCCTTATGGAACGTATATTGTCCGTGAGACAACAACTCCGCATAACTATACTCCGGTAGATGATTTTATTGTACAGATTACAGAGAATCATCCAAGCACTCCGCAGGTATGGAGAGTGATGCTGGATAAAGAGTTTGAAGCGAAGCTGAAAATCATCAAACAGGATGACGAGACAAAGAAAGCAGTGCTTCAGAAAAATACAGAGTTCAAGATTTTCAACATGGACACTGAAAAATATGTGGAGCAGGTAACGACTTATCCGACTACGGTAAAACATAAATCCTATTTTACAGATGAGCAGGGATATTTGATCCTTCCGCAGAATCTTAAGATCGGGCATTACCGTATTGAGGAAGTAAATGCACCTTATGGATATACTCTGAATGAGAATTACTATGAGGTGAATGTAGATTCCAATACGGCATATCAGATGGACGGAACTTCTGGCGATGTCATCATTGAGATCGTATATGAAAACCATCCGGTCAAAGGGGAACTGAACATCGTAAAACAGGGTGAGGTTCTGAATGGATTTAAGGACGATTTCACTTACCAGAAAGAAAATCTGGAAGGTGCAGTTTTTGAAGTATATGCAGCTGAGGATATTTACACAGCGGATTTCCAGAAAGATGACCAGGGCAGCCGTATTCTGGAATATGCTTCTGGAGCATTAGTGGGAACGGTTACGACCGATAAAGACGGAAAAGCACAGATTGCTGACCTTCCTCTTGGAACGTATAAGGTTGTCGAAAAGACAGCACCAGAGGGCTTTGTGTTAAACGAAGAGGCACAGACCGTTACTTTCTCTTACAAAGACCAGAAAACACCAGTGATCGAGCAGACAGCAGCTTTTGAGAATGACCGTCAGAAGGTAGAGGTATCCGTAGTAAAACAGGATGCTGAGAACGAGACGGTTGTAGCAGGTGCAGAATTTGGACTTTATGCAAAGGAAGATATTCACGCTCATGGAGAAGTGATTGTGAAAGCAGACACTCTGCTTGGAAAAGCAGTCAGCGATGAAGATGGAAAGGCAGTGTTTGAATCTGATCTTCCATTCGGAAGCTATTATATCAAAGAGCTTGCAGCTCCTGCCGGTTATGTATCTTCATTTGAGACACTGGAAGTAACTGCGAAATATCAGGGACAGGATGTGAAAGTGGTAAAACTGGAATCTATATTTAAGAACCAGCCAACAAAAGTAACATTCAAGAAGTCAGATATTACTACAGGAGTAGAGCTTTCTGGTGCCACTCTTACAGTGCTTGATAAAGATGGAAATGTGGTAGATACATGGAAATCTGTAAAAGGGGAAGAACATCTGATTGAACGACTGACTGCTGGGGAGACTTATACACTTCGTGAAGAAATGGCTCCTTATGGTTATCTGATGGCAGAAGAGATCACATTTACTGTGGAGGATACTGCAGAAATTCAGAAAGTAGAAATGAAGGATGCCGTACCGACTGGAACACTGATCATCAATAAAAAAGGTGAGTTCCTGGACAAAGTATCTGCATTGGATTCCGTTGGTGGCTGGCTCAAGCATCTGTTTGAATATCTCTCTGGTTCCTTGAAAGAGGTTACTTTTGAAGTTTATGCCTTAGAGGATATTAAAGCAGCGGATGGTGAGAGTGAGGATTATTACAAAAAGGATGCACTGGTAGCAACCATTACAACGGATGAGACTGGTGTGGCAAAACTGACCGATCTTCCTCTTGGCAAATATTATGTCAAAGAGAAGGAGACAGCAAACGGTTATGTCCTTGATGGGGAAACCCGTGAGGTTGATCTGACTTACCGTGACCAGAATACTGCGGAAGTTACTTACTCTGCGGACTGGCAGAACAAACGTCAGAAGGCAGAAGTGAAAGTGCTGAAAAAAGCGAAAGATTCTGACCGTGTACTGGAAGGAGCGGTATTTACTCTGTGCAATAAGGATGATATTGTCAATGCAAAAGGTGATGTGATCCTGAAAGCGGATACGGTGATTGAAGAACAGGCTACAGATAAAGATGGAAAACTGACTTTTACTGCGGATCTTCCTCTTGGTCATACCTACTATGTGAAGGAAACTTCACCAGCACCGGGATTTGCGACTACAGATCAGGTACAGGAGTTTACTTTTGAGTATGGTGGAGCTGAAAAAGAGACTCTTTCCTATGAGTTTACTTTTGAAGATGAGGCAACAACCGTAGAATTTACCAAGACATCTCTGACGGATGGAAAAGAGATTGAGGGAGCAAAACTGAAAGTGACTGATGAAAGTGGAAATACCGTGGATGAATGGACTTCCGGAAAAGAGCCGCATATCATTAAAGAACTGACAGTTGGTAAAAAGTATACCATGACAGAGACACTTCCAGCGGATGGCTATGTTACAGCAGAGAGCATTACCTTTACGGTTGAAGATACCGGTGAGGTACAGAAGGTAGAAATGAAGGATGATGTGACAAAAGTGCAGATTTCCAAGACCGATATTTCTGGTAAGGAACTGCCGGGAGCGAAGCTGACAATCCTTGATAAAGATGGAAAGACAGTGGAGAGCTGGACATCCGAGGAAAAACCACACTATATTGAAATGTTTCCGATTGGAGAATATACACTTCGGGAAGAGACTGCACCGGATGGATACCTGGTAGCAGAAGATGTGAAGTTTACAGTAAAAGATACAGGAGAGATCCAGAAAGTAGTGATGAAGGACGAAGTGAAGCCGACGGAAACACCAACAGAGACTCCGGCGGAAACACCAGAAACAACATCAACACCAGAAACAAAAGATACTGAGACAACAAAGACATCTACTTCACCGAAGACAGGAGATAACACACCGATCCTTTTCTGGATTCTGCTTGCAGGAGTTGGAATGGCAGGAGTCGGAGGTACTGTGATTCTCCGCAAAAAGAAGAAAAAATAAGAGATCCTAAGATTTCTTAAAGAGGAATAGGGCATTTATGGACAAGTGTTTCATAGATGCCCTTTTTGCTAATACTGATAAAAAAGTGAAGGGAGAAGAAATGGGATGAAAACAGTATTGATCGTTGCAGGGATTATCGTATTCCTGGTATATGGGTTTGTTTTATACTGCTGCATAAGAGTTGGAAAGGAATCCGATGAACAGTATAACAAGCTGAGAGAAGGAAAGGAGCAGGAAGATGACAGAAGTAGGGTATGCAAGTGATAAGCCTTCGGACTGTGCGTATTGTTACTTCTTTAGTGCCAGGAGAAAGAAATGCAAAAGGAAAGAATGTTTTTATCGTATTTCTTCTCCGCCACTTCGCAGGAAGGTAACTCACTGGGAGCCATGTGAAGGCTGTCCCTATGGAAAACATACTCCCTGTCTGGGTTACTGCATTGTGAAGGCTATGAAAGAAGTGAAGGAGCATCGGAACACAGGATAATACATATGAATTTCCGTATCATTACGGTGAAGAAGCTGAATCCTATTCTTTTTACCGTGTGCCTAAAGTCCTTTTTACCAATACGCAGTTTAAGAGCCTTTCCTGTGAAGCGAAATTGCTTTATGGACTTTTGCTTGACCGTATGCAGCTATCTATAAAGAATCGGTGGCTGGATGAAGAGGGAAAGGTATATATTTATTTTTCCCAGGAGCAGATCTCCGGCATGATGGGATGTGGCTTGAAAAAGGTAGGGAATCTGTTAGCAGAGCTTGACAGTCGGAAAGGAATTGGATTGATTACGAGGATACGGCAGGGGTTAGGCAGACCGGATAGGATTTATGTACGCAAATGTACGCAACGGGATATGTATAAAAGGAATATCCAGACACGTCAAAATGACATTTCTGGAAATGCCAAAATGACAGGTACAGATATGTCAGAAATGCCGGGTAATGATACTGAGGATAATAAGACTGAAATAAGTGACACTGATAGGAGTGATACTGAGTATCTTTCTTTCTATTCCGAAGAAAGTGAAGAAATGCACAGGAAACGAATGGAAAGAGAAGTATACCACCAGATGATCTTGAACAACATTGGGTACGAATATCTGGTTGATGTGTATAACCGGGATATGCTGAACGAGATTGTGGAGCTGATTGTGGATACTGTCTGTTCCGAACAGGAAATGATACGGATAGGTGGGGACAGAAAGCCAAAGGATGTGGTTAAAAGTCAGTTTTTGAAACTGAATTCTGAACACATCCGGTTTGTCCTGAAATGCTTGAAGGAGAATACCAGTAAGGTGATCAATATCCGGCAGTATTTACTGACAGTTTTATATAATGCACCACTTACGATCAGCAATTATTATTCCGCACTGGTGCAGCACGATATGTATGGTGACAGTGAAGAATAAAGAAAGGAGGAGTGAGATAAGTGCAGGATGAAGTAAACGAAAAAACCGTATCGCTTTGTATCCGATGTGGGAAGGTCACTGCAAATCTGTTAAAGGCAGCAATGAAAAAAGCTCTTGTTAAGATGGAACAGGAGAAACAAAAGCTGAAGGGGCAGAAACAGCCTAAGCAGGATAAAGAGGATAAAACCTATAAGGGAAAGCAGAGTATGGATAAGCTGATGAAGCAGAATGTACAGCTTTCCAATATTGAGATTACGGATGGAAACATCAAATCGTTTGAGCGTGTAGCAAAAAAGTACAGCATTGATTTCAGCCTGAAAAAAGATGTGAACGCTGATCCGCCAAGATATTATGTGTTCTTTAAAGCCAGAGATGCAGATGTAATGACTGCGGCTTTTAAAGAATATACAGGACAATCTCTGAACAAGGATAAAAAGCCATCTGTAAGGAAAAAGCTTCAGCAGGCGATTTCCAAGTCGCTTAAAAAGCACAGAGAACTGGAGAAAACAAAAGGAAAGGAGAAAGAGCCGTCATTATGAGCAGATTACAGAAGTTGCTTGGTGTAGGAAAAGGATACCTGGAGAGATTACCGCCGGTGGATGTACATAAGCTGCTTCGGCTCATTCTGCTGAATCTTCCGTATATCATGATTTTTTATGTGGGGAATAAGCTGGCATGGTTGTATCAATACTGTGCAGGTAATTCCATGATAGAAAGACTGATAGTGTTAGTCCTGAATTTTCAGCTGGCATTTAGCAGGATTCTTCCAAGTATGCATAAAAATGAATTGCTGGTTGGATTGACCGGAGCTGTGGGAGTGAAGCTCATGGTTTATCTGAAAGGGAAAAATGCCAAAAAGTTTCGGCAGGGTGTGGAGTATGGTTCGGCTAGATGGGGGACAGCAAAAGACATTGCACCCTTTATCGACCCAATATTTGAGAACAATATTCTTCTTACCATGACTGAACGGTTGACTATGAACGGCAGACCCAAGAATCCGAAATTTGCAAGGAACAAGAACGTGATTGTAATCGGCGGATCTGGTTCCGGAAAGACCCGGTTTTATGTAAAACCAAATCTGATGCAGATGGGAAAATATATCAGCTATGTGGTCACGGACCCCAAGGGAAGTGCGAGACGTTCCAGTCTGAAAAGGACTGGCACATCTCAACTGAATCATTGTTTATTGTAATGAAATTAGTTCGAGTTGGAGAACTGAATGCGTGAATAGTCGAATGAAGGGGTAACGCCCTGAAAGGCTACTCTAATACTCCGGCTGGCATGGAAATGAGTAAACATTGAAATGTCAGAAGCCCGGTGAAGTCGGCAGAGAGATACCGTAACAATAGTAGTTGACGAAAGCTGTCCAGAGGTGGATGGTGTATCCTATATGCCGGGAGTCTATAAAATACCTATGGTTAGAATGGTGGATGTTACATAATCCACTGACGAACCCTCGAATGTACGGGTCTATATCGGGACTAAGTAGAAATGCTTAGTAACACAACTAGTGTTGCTACTGCGGGTGAGTAAGACTTCTGCCTTTATGAAAATCCGTGCAATGTTACAGGCATTGATGTGGTAGCAGGCTCAGAGATGGGAACCTACGGGTATATATGAACAGATAACGCATTCGGAACGTCGTAAGCTGACAGCGTGGAGATTTTACTGTCTATGAAACGTATCGAACGGGAAAGTCATCGTGAGATTAGCGATGATATAAGGGAGATAATGTCAGTGAAAGCGGTGGCATAGTACCGATGAAACCGTGATAACAAGCGGTGGAGGGATAGCCACTAGTCATACATTAGAGTAAATAAGTTACAAATGGTATGGGTTCGAGTAAGACTAAGAGATGTAATAACTCCCAGATAGGAGGTTACAGACCATACAAAAGAAAGCTAAGCTCCGGTACAACGAATATTACGATATGCAGAAAGCATTCGATGAGTTGTATCAGCAGAGCAAAAATGGTAACAACTTTTATAAGTTATTAGAAATTATCGGTTCAGAGCAGAATATTTGCCTGGCATACCGAAACCTAAAAACCAATAGCGGAAGTAAAACCGCTGGTACAGATGGTAAAACAATCGAGGATATCAAAGGTCTATCGGACAGGGAAGTAATTGAAACTGTCAGAAAACAATTAGCAGATTATCATCCGCAATCAGTCAGGAGGGTCTTTATTCCTAAGCCCGGAAGCGATAAAAAGCGTCCGTTAGGGATTCCATGTATCTGGGATAGACTGATACAACAGTGTATCTTACAGGTGTTAGAGCCGATTTGTGAACCTAAGTTTCATAATCACTCCTATGGATTCCGGCAAAATAGAGATGCCCACCATGCGGTCAGCAGAGTTGTCAGCATGGTAAATATGTATAAACATTATTATTGTGTGGATGTGGACATCAAGGGCTTCTTTGATAATGTAAACCACGGAAAGCTGCTAAAACAGATATGGACATTAGGTATACGAGATAAACGATTGCTATGTATCATTAGCAAAATATTAAAATCAGAAATTGAAGGAGAAGGAATACCGGACAAGGGTACACCGCAAGGTGGGCTGATTAGTCCGTTACTTTCGCTCATTGTGCTGAATGAACTTGATTGGTGGGTAAGTAGCCAGTGGGAGACTTTTACACCAAATGGAGTGAAGAAAGGCAACATGAAAGGAAGTAAGGGCTGGCTGAGTTATGCACGAAAATATACAAATCTAAAAGATGGGTATGTGGTGCGTTACGCTGATGATTTTAAAATTATGTGCAGAAGTTATACTGATGCACAAAGATATTATCATGCGACAATAGACTTTTTAAAGTCAAGATTAAAACTCGACATTAGTCCGGAGAAATCCAAAGTTGTTAATCTCCGAAAGAACTCTTCTGATTTTCTGGGATTCAAAATTAAAGTCCTGCCAAAAGGCAAGACCAGATATGGATACATTGCTAAAACTGATATGAGCGATAAAGCCATCAAAAAGGTTATTGCTGAATTAAAGGCAAAAGTGATTAATATAAGAAAACACACAACTGTTGGTAGAATCAATGCCTATAACATGGCAGTGATAGGAATACAGAATTATTATTGTATTGCTACCAACATATATAACAATCTAACGGATGTTAATTACGCTCTCTTACCAACCTTTAGAACCAGATTATCATGTATTGGAAGTACAATTCCGTTTGCGGAAACGCCCTATGAATTTCAACAGAAAACTGTAGGAATCAAGAAAGAAACCAAAATTATAACAGTAGGCAAAATGCCACTACTGCCACTTACAGGAGTTCATCACAAACATCCTATAAATTTCTCACAAGATATTACCAGCTATACAGCAAAAGGAAGAGAAAAGATTCATAAATCTGTCCAATGTGTAGAAACACAGGAATTACGAAATGTGATGAAGTATAGGAATCCTAATGAAAGCATTGAATTTAATGATAATAGTATTTCTGCATACCTCGTGCAACAGGGGAACTGCTATGTCATGGGAAATAGGCTGAATGTACATCAAATGAAATGTATAAGGAAAATTCCAGTAGGTGAAGGTGGTACAGATAAGCATACTAATATCGCATTTATTTCAGAGGAAGTATGGCGAGCTGTTATGACAGAGGATATTTCAGAAACTATCAGAATAATGAAGAAATTCAATATGGACGACAAGCAAAGACGGAGATTCAACCGATTGCGTGAAAATTATGGATTACTACCAATTAAGAAAAGATAACTTATAAATTTACTTGAGTATGATGGCACGCCGTATGATGCGAAAACATCATGTACGGTGTAGAGCGGGGGAAAAGGTGGAGATTACTTCAAAGCCTTACCTATCGCTATCGATCATCATTGAGTGCGGAAAGATGCTAGTACGGCATGGATATAAAGTGAAAGTATTGAATACAATCAATTTTTCCAAGAGTATGCACTATAACCCGTTCCACTATATCCATTCTGAAAAAGATATTCTGAAACTGGTGAATACTATCATGGTAAACACCAAAGGGGAAGGGGAGAAGTCCAGTGAGGATTTCTGGACGAAGGCAGAAAGGCTTCTGTATTGTGCATTGATTGGCTATATCTGGTATGAAGCACCGGAGGAGGAACAGAACTTTGCGACACTGCTTGAATTTATCAATGCATCGGAAACAAGGGAAGATGATGAGACATTTAAAAATGCAGTAGATATGCTGTTTGAGGAACTGGAGAAAGAAGAACCGGAACACTTTGCAGTACGTCAGTATAAAAAATATAAATTAGCCGCCGGCAAAACAGCGAAGTCGATTCTGATTAGCTGTGGAGCCAGACTGGCACCATTTGATATTGCGGAGCTTCGTGAGATCATGAGCTATGATGAAATGGAACTGGATATGGTAGGGGATCAGAGGACAGCATTGTTTATCATTATTTCAGATACCGATGATACGTTTAACTTTGTTGTGGCAATGATGTACAGCCAGTTATTTAACCTGTTATGTGACAGGGCAGACGATGTACACCATGGACGATTACCATATCATGTCAGAATATTAGCTGATGAATTTGCAAATATCGGACAGATTCCGAAATTTGACAAGCTGATCGCAACTATTCGTAGCCGTGAGATTTCAGCATCCATTATCCTCCAGTCGCAGTCACAGCTTAAGACCATCTATAAAGATGCTGCTGAAACTATTTTAGGTAACTGCGATACGATGTTGTTCCTTGGAGGCAAGGAAAGTTCCACATTAAAGGAGATTTCCGAGACACTGGGAAAGGAAACGATTGATTTATACAACACTTCTGATACCCGTGGGCAGAGCCGTTCTTATGGGATGAATTATCAGAAAACAGGAAAGGAATTGATGAGCCGGGACGAGCTTGCGGTCATGGATGGCAGTAAATGTATCCTTCAGCTGAGAGGTGTCAGACCGTTTTTCAGTGACAAGTTCGATATTACCAAGCATAAACGATACAAGGAATTGTCGGACTATGATAAGAAAAATGAATTTGATGTGGAAGCGTATATGCGGCATCGGATGGAAGTGAAGCTGACAAGGGCACAGGAATTTGACCTGTATGCCTTTTCAGAGGAAAGTCTGGCAGAAGAATTAAATATAGAAAACAAGGAAGCAGAGCATGTGAAAGATTTAAACACATAGCTCTTTTTTCTTTGCCCTTACGGGGAGGTGATGGATTTGAGAGATCATGAAAGGCCGCCCATAAGGGCAGAGCCGGAAGAGACTTTTTAAAACATAGATAGAAACTGATAAAAAGCAAAGATTTGAAAGGAGACAACGACTATGGCGTTTTTTAATCAGGCAATTAATATTTTACAGACTCTTGTAGTAGCGATCGGAGCTGGTCTTGCAGTATGGGGTGTCATCAACCTGCTGGAAGGATATGGTAATGACAACCCAGGTGCAAAATCCCAGGGGATTAAGCAGCTGATGGCGGGAGGTGGTGTTGTTTTGATTGGCACCCAGCTTGTACCGTTACTTTCCGGTTTGTTTAGCTGAGAAACTTAGGAGGGAGATGACTCATGGATCGGATATTTGAAGCGATTGAAGAATGGATGAGGAATCTTCTGACAGGCATGGTAAGTTCCAACCTGACAACAATGTATACCGATGTCAATGAAAAGACCGGTCAGATTGCTGCTCAGGTTGGGCAGACACCGCAGGGCTGGAATGGGAACATTTACAGCATGATACAAAATCTTTCCGATTCGGTCATTGTGCCGATTGCTGGTATGATTATTACCTTTGTGCTTTGTTATGAGCTGATTTCCATGTTAACAGAAAAGAACAATATGCATGACATTGATACATGGATGTTCTTTAAATATTTTTTCAAGATGTGGGTGGCAGTCTGGATCGTCAGCCATACATTCACGATTACCATGGCGGTATTTGATGTCGGGCAGTCAGTAGTGAGCCGGGCCGCTGGTGTCATCAGTTCCGATACAGCGATCAATATAGATACGATGATTACCACGATGGAAACGGCAATGGAATCTATGGAAATCGGTGAACTTGTCATACTGGCACTGGAAACGATGCTTGTGAGCCTGTGTATGAAGGTTATCTCAGTCTTTATTACAGTGATTTTGTATGGGCGTATGATTGAAATCTATCTCTATTCGTCCGTTGGAGCTATTCCATTTGCAACTATGTCTAACCGGGAATGGGGGCAGATTGGAAACAACTATCTTCGTGGATTGTTTGCACTGGCATTTCAGGGATTCTTTATGATGGTCTGCGTGGGAATTTACGCAGTCTTAGTAGCGAATATCCAGATGTCAGATAACATTCATTCTGCATTGTTCGGCGTGATGGCATACACGGTGATCCTTTGTTTCAGTTTGATGAAAACAGGAAACTTTGCCCGTAGTATCTTCAACGCTCACTAGAAAGGAGGAACTGGCAATGGCATTTGTATCAGTGCCTAAAGACTTAACCAAGGTTAAAAATAAGATCATCTTCAACCTGACCAAACGGCAGCTGATCTGTTTTGGGATTGCGGCGGCAGTAGGAGTTCCGTTTTATTTCCTTACCAGAGGGATCATCGGTTCCAGTAACGCAGCCACCGGGATGTGCCTTTTGATGCTTCCGGCATTTTTATTTGCCATGTATGAAAAGGATGGACTTCCGTTAGAAAAGGTTTTGAAAAATATGATCACCGTGAAATTTATCCGTCCTCCGGTACGGAAGTATCAGATGGAAAATCTGTATGAGAAGAAATTTATCATGGTCAGAAAAAAGAAGGGAGGACAGAAGAGTGTTAAAAAGAAAAAACGATAGACAGCCACCGCAGAGATTGGAAGAAGAATGTTATCCAAATGATTACTGGCTGGATGAAGAGGATGGTGGAGAAGATATTCCAGATCCGGCGGTCAGCAGTAAGCCGGTAAGCGGCAGACTGCACAGCGAGCCAATGGTAACAGGCTATGAAGCATTGGAAAGACAGAGAGGGGTACGCCGACCAAACAGAAAGCTGACCCGCAGGGAAAAGAAGGCTTTGAAAAGGGCGCAGAAATATGAAGCGAAACTTCATAAAGAGCATGAAAAAGCGGATAAGAAAAATGCGAAGAAAGAAGCGAAGCTTGCGGCAAAAGCAGAGAAACAGGCGATGCGTGAAGCAAAGAAAAGTGCAAAGAAGAAAAAGAGCAGTTCAGCTACAGTACCGCCGAGACAGCAGCCGGAAGGGAAGAAGGTTTCGGGCGGAAAAGGTGGTACCACAGAAAAGAAAGTAGCAAATACTGCCAAAGATAAACGGATCACAGCACAGCAGTCCATTCCTTATCATGAGATGGGGAGAGATGGTATCTGCCGTGTGCAGGATAGATTTTATTCCAAGACCATCCGTTTTTATGACATCAACTACCAGTTAGCTCAGAATGAGGATAAAAATGCGATCTTTGAAAATTGGTGCGACTTCTTAAATTATTTTGACAGCACGATTCATTTTCAGCTTTCCTTTATCAATCAGCACAGCAACATGGCGGAGTATGAAAAGGTTATCCATATCAATCCGCAGGAGGATGAGTTTGATGATCTGCGTATGGAGTTTGCACAGATGCTTAATAATCAGCTGGCAAAAGGAAATAATGGATTGATGCGTACCAAGTATATCACCTTTGGTATCGAAGCAGAGAGTATCCGGGAAGCACGACCGAAACTGGAACGTATCGAGTCGGATATTATGAATAACTTCAAGATTCTTGGTGTGACAGCGTATCCGTTGAATGGAGCCGAAAGGTTGCAGATCATGTATGAGACATTTAATCAGGATAGTAAAGTCCCTTTCCATTTTTCTTATGATGAGGTACTTCGGACAGGTCTTAGCACAAAGGATTATATCGCACCGACCAGCTTTGTATTTAAGAATGGAAAAGACTTTCAGATGGGTGGAACGATAGGAGCCGTTTCTTATCTTCAGATTCTTGCCCCAGAGCTTACGGACAAGATGCTGGCAGAGTTTTTGGAGATGGACAGTAACCTTATGGTGAATTTCCATATCCAGTCCATTGACCAGATGAAAGCGATCAAGCTGGTAAAGAGCAAGGTGACCGATATTAACCGGATGAAGATTGAGGAGCAGAAAAAGGCAGTTCGTGCCGGATATGACATGGATATTATCCCATCAGACTTAAATACATATGGTGGAGAAGCCAAGAGACTTCTGGAAGATTTACAGTCCAGGAATGAGAGAATGTTCCTTGTAACGGCACTGTTTTTAAATACGGCAGAGACAAAGCAGGAGCTTGAAAATGTCGTATTCCAGACTGCCGGTATTGCACAGAAATATAACTGTGCATTGAAACGTCTGGATTATCAGCAGGAGCCGGGGCTTATGAGCTGCCTGCCGCTTGCTATGAATCTTGTGCCTATCAAAAGGGCACTTACCACAACATCTACGGCAATCTTTGTTCCGTTTACCACACAGGAATTGTTTATGGGTGGGGAATCCATTTACTATGGTTTAAATGCCCTTTCCAATAATCTGATCATGGCAGACAGAAAGAAACTGAAAAACCCGAATGGTTTGATTTTGGGTACACCGGGTGCCGGTAAGTCATTTGCGGCAAAGCGTGAGATCACCAACGCATTTATCGTGACAAAAGATGACATTATCGTGTGCGATCCGGAAGGAGAATATTATCCGTTGTTCCGGGCATTTCATGGACAGGTTATCCGCATTTCACCGACCAGCCATGATTATATCAATCCGATGGACATCAATCTGGATTACGCAGATGATGATGACCCACTTTCCTTAAAGTCCGATTTTATCCTGTCTCTTTGTGAGCTGGTAGTTGGTGGGAAGAATGGACTGGAGCCGGTAGAAAAAACAGTTATTGACCGTTGTGTGCGTCTGGTGTATCAGGACTTTCTTTCTGACCCAGTACCGGAAAAGATGCCGATCTTAGAGGATTTATATAATCTTCTCCGTGAGCAGAAGGAGCAGGAGGCACAGCGTCTTGCGACTGCACTGGAAATCTACGTCAATGGTTCTCTGAAAGTATTCAATCACAGAACTAACGTGGAACTGAGTAACCGCATGGTATGTTTCGACATCAAAGACTTGGGAAAACAGCTGAAAAAGCTTGGTATGCTGATCGTACAGGATCAGGTATGGAACAGAGTAACGATTAACCGTTCAGCGAATAAGAGTACCAGATATTACATTGATGAATTTCATCTGCTTTTAAAAGAAGAGCAGACAGCTGCGTACAGCGTGGAGATCTGGAAGCGATTCCGTAAATGGGGCGGTATTCCGACGGGTATCACACAGAATGTAAAAGACCTGCTTGCCAGCCGTGAGATTGAAAATATCTTTGAAAATTCTGATTTTATCCTGATGTTAAACCAGGCATCCGGTGACAGGCAGATTCTTGCAAAGCAGCTGAATATCTCACCACACCAGCTTTCTTATGTTACCAACAGTGGAGAAGGTGAGGGACTGGTCTTTTATGGCAGTACCATTATCCCGTTTAAGGATAAATTTGATAATTCCCTGATGCTGTATGCGTTGATGACTTCTAAGCCGGATGAGGTGGAGAAGCGTAAAAAACTTGGTATCGGAGAAAGAGACGATTAAAAAATATAAAAAACAAAATAGAACAAAAGCAGGGGATGAGCCGGGAAAAGATTTCCGGCCTTTTTTCTGCCCAAGAATGAAATGGAGGATCACTACATGAGAGATTATACGAATTTTGAGAGATGCAATGGGGAACCTTGCTGTGTATTTGCAGAGAGAATCTGTGCAGACAATTATAAAGAACTTTTAGAAAAAGGAAAGGACAGTAACGGGGAGGAGGTGTTTGGCGAGATGTTAGATGATCTGCTGTATTTAGCGGAACTGATTGACTTTATGGGGATTACTTCCTGCTTGGCTGCAAGAAGAACATTGAGTGAAAGACTTACAGATAAGCTGACAGATTCCATTGCAGGACTGGCAGATGAGGTACTGGAAAAATGGGAGAGCTATCAGGATAAAGCAGAATAACAGGTAAACAGTAAAGGGGATGGTGAGATTTGCAGGAGCATGAGTATAAGGCGAGAGATAAAACCGTCCAGAAGATGAGTCGTGATGGTCTTAGAGAAGAGAACCTTCGGAATAAAGAAGAAAAAAGGATCACTGGACGGGATATGGATACAGAGGTTTCCCGTAGTGAAAAAAAAGATGAACTGGATTTCAGTAAGAGAAGGCGTGAGCATATCAATGAAAAAAGGGAAACAGAACATCCGGAGCAAAGTTCAAAAAAAACCAGATATAGTAGAGAATCTGTACTGGATGAGAAGTCAGAACAAGATATAGATGGAGAACTGGATAGGGAACAAGTAGCCGATGAAAGCACAGCTGCAACGAAATCCGCATTTCGCAGTGAGAGCATCCGTGGACAGCCAAGAGGAGAACGGGCTTATCTGGAAACGGTTGCAGACAGCCGGGATCTCCGTAAGAAAAAGATGGTCAGAGATTATGCGTTAAAAGAAAGACGGAAGGAAAAGGAGGATTCCGAAGAAAGCAAGACGGCAAAGAGAGAAGCTACCCGGTACAGGGAAACTTCAGAAGTGGCAGAAGAGTCTCTGGATGGATTTTCGGAGGAGATCAAAGGCAAATCGAAGCGGGAACGTGTGCTGAAAGAACAGCGGAAAAAGAGTTCCAGATTATCGTTTGGCGATGAAAGTGATGGCATGGTACATGGAGCCGGTATCGGTATCCGAAGTTCTGCATCTGTCGTGAAAGATGCTGCGGCTACGGCGGCTCATTGGAAAACCCATGAGGCAGAAGAGGATAATGCTGCGGTAGAAGGGGCACACCGGGCAGAGCTTGCAGGAGAGAGCCTTGCAAGAAAATCCATTTATACAAGGGAACGCTTAAAGCAAAGGAGGGAACAGTCAAAAAGACTGAAAGAAAGCGTTCTTGATGAAGCAGAAAAAAGCAGGCTGATGTTTGAATCTGTTTATGGAAATGAAGCAAAAAATATGGTGAAGAAGGAAGCGGAGCAGAAAAGAAAATCTGCATTGCAAAAACTGTTCCAGAAGAAACGCTATCAGAAACAGTATCAGGCAGCAAAGCAGAGTAAAAAGGCAAAGGATGCCATGATTACTTCAGCACAGAAATTTACAGAAAAGGCGAAAGATGCGGTCAAAATGATTGCGGCACAAAACCGTGGGATTTTTGCTACAGTTGCTATCTTTGGATTGATCTTTGTCTTGATTGCAGCAAGTTTTACCAGCTGCAGTGCATCCCTGCAGGGAGCTTCGTCTGCCATTATTTCCACCAGTTATTCCAGTACAGATGAGGACATTTATGCCGCTGAAAATGCATACCGGGCATTAGAAGAAGCCTTAAATACGCAGATCAATCAGATGGAATCCACGCATCCGGATTACGATGAATACCGGTACCAGATTGATGAGATTGGCCATAATCCATATCAGCTGATCTCTTATCTGACAGTAAAATACGGTGGTTTTACTTATGATGAAGTGGCAGAGGAGATAGAGTCCATTTTCCGTCAGCAGTATGGTATTACGACAGATTCTACCAGGGAGACAGTTACCGAAACAAAGACAGTCCGGGTAGGAGAATCACTGGGACAGGTTGTCACCAGTGGGTATTGTAACTGCTCCATCTGCTGTGGGCAGTGGAGTGGAGGACCGACAGCCAGCGGTGCGATGCCGACAGCCAATCATACAATCGCAGTAGATGCATCAAATCCTTTTGTACCGATGGGAACCCATGTCATTATGAATGGTGTGGAATATGTAGTAGAAGATACCGGAGCTTTTGCAAGATATGGTGTTCAGTTTGATGTTTATTATGATAACCATGCAGCAGCTTCCGCACACGGGCACCAGACATGGGAGGCATACATAGCAGACAGCAATGGAAGCCAGGAAGTGCAGGTTACGACAACGAAGGAAGTAAACCGTCTGGATGTGACGATGACAAATCGCAATCTGGATACCGTATTGAGAAGCCGCATGACGGAAGAAGAACAGGAAAGATACGATGCGTATAACAAATATTATGGAAATCGTGATTACCTGTTTGACTTAAACAGCATACCCACCGGAAGTGGAGGTTTTGGTTATACCATACCGGCAGATGCTTTATCTGATCCACAGTTTGCAAAGATGATCCGGGAAGCAGAGAAATATCTGGGAGTTCCTTATGTCTGGGGTGGCTATTCCCCAAGTGGATTTGATTGTTCCGGATTTGTAAGCTGGGTTATCAATAATTGTGGAAATGGATGGAATATTGGAAGATGTACCGCCGATGGACTTCGTTCTCACTGTTCGCAGGTATCTCCATCGGAAGCAAAACCGGGAGACTTGATCTTCTTCCAGGGAACCTATAACACAAGTGGAGCGAGTCATGTTGGAATCTATGTCGGCAATAACATGATGATCCATTGTGGTAAGCCGGTGCAATATACAAGTATTGCAAGTGCCTACTGGCAGGAACATTTTATGGCATTTGGTCGTCTGCATTAGAGGAGGTGACAGGCAGATGAACATGAAATTGAAAAAGATTCTGGATGATATTCAGAAAACAGAGGATAAGATTGCAGAGCTTCAGGAACATCTGAAACGGCAGAATACTTTAAAACAGCAGATGGAAGATATGGAGATTATCAAATCATTTCGTTCTATGAAGCTGGGCAGTCGGGAGCTGCTGGTACTGCTTGACGGGATTCAGAAAGGAACCGTTACGATTCAGATGAATGAGGACGGCGGTATCACAGTGGAAGATACCAAGGAGACACCCCAAAAAGAAAGCGATAACAGACCACCTGTGGGGCAGGTGGCAGAAAGAGAGGTTTTAGACGATGAGGAATAAAGTGGTAAAGAAACTGCTGATGCTTGCCATGGTGGTAACGATGCTTTCCGGGACATCTATTGCTACTGTCTATGCAAATGCGAATCCACCGGCAGAAGAGACAACGACAGAAGTAGTGCAGGAGACTTCTACGGAAACAACCGAAGATACGGAGAAGAAAGAGGATACCGGAAGGGTGAGTGGAGAGAGTAACAATTCCGCTTTTTCTACACCGGGAAATGCCCAGCTTGTAGATGATAAGGAAAATGATGATACAAAACAGTTCCTTACTATCCAGACGAAAAAGGGGAATACTTTTTACATGGTCATTGACCGTTCCAGTAATACAGAGAACGTATATATGATGTCTCTGGTCGATGAGAACGATCTGGCAGAATTTTTGGATGAAACAGAAAAAGACAAGGAAACTGAAGAATCAACCGTAGTGATCCCGGAAACCACACCGGAGACTACACCAGCAGCAGAGGAGGAAACCGAAGTGAAGAAAGAAGAGAAAAGCGGAATGAATGTGAAAGGTCTTGCAGCTATCGTAGTTGCAGCAATCTTAGGCTTTGCAGGAATCGCAGTCTATAAGAAACATGGACGCAGTAAGGACGAAGATTATGTAAGTGAACAGCTTGAATTTTCAGACGGTCCGTATGTAAATGAAGAGGACGATGAAAAAGAAGAATAAGCGTTTTTAAGAGATGGAAACAGTAATAAGGACAGGGGCAGCCAGAAATCTTGGCTGCCTTTTTTGTAGAAAGGAAAGGATTATGTCTAAATTTTTAGTGATCGCAGAGAAGCCAAGTGTAGCACAAAGTTATGCGAAAAATCTGTCCGCTTATAAGCGGGAGGACGGTTATCTGGAGGGAGAAAGCTGTATTGTCAGCTGGTGCTTAGGACATCTGGCAGAATACGCACAGCCAGAGGAATATGACCCGAAATATGAAAAATGGCAGTTCGATGATCTGCCAATCCTTCCAGAAGCATGGAAGTTGAAAGTTTCCAAGGATAAAAAGAAGCAGTTTGATGTCTTAAAAGGTCTGATGAACCGAAGCGATGTGGAATATCTGGTAAATGGCTGTGATGCAGGAAGAGAAGGAGAACTGATCTTTCAAAGGGTGTATGTGCTTGCCGGATGCAGGAAACCAGTGAAACGTCTGTGGATCAGCTCGATGGAAGATGCCGCCATTCAGAAAGGTTTCCAGACAATGAAAAGTGAGGAAGAATATAAGAATTTCTGTATGGCTGCGGTGTGCAGGGCACAGGCTGACTGGCTGATCGGAATGAATGGAACCAGAGCATACACCACGAGATATTTTAAACGATTGGTTGTGGGCAGGGTACAGACCCCAACCCTTGCCATGCTTGCAGAACGGCAGGAGAGGATTGAGCATTTTCAAAAAGAAGCATTTTATAAGGTAGCACTGACAGATGGAAAACTTACAGTAGTTTCCGAGAACATTGCAAATGAAGAAGCTGCGGATCTGCTTGCAGCGTTATGTAATGGTTCGACCGCTGTGGTCACACAGATGAAGAAAGAACGTAAGAAATCATTTCCACCGAAACTTTATGATCTGACAAGCCTGCAGAGAGAAGCCAACCGTTACTTTGGATATACAGCGAAACACACACTGGATATGTTACAGGAATTATATGAAGAAAAGCTGGTTACTTATCCAAGAACAGACAGCCAGTTTGTAACGGAGGATATGAAAGATTCGGTAGAGGAACTGGTAGGAAAAATGCCAGTATTACTTTCGTTTGTAGATTATGGACAGTTGGGGCATGGCATAAAAAGGGTGATCAACAATGCAAAGGTATCTGATCACCATGCGGTTCTTCCGACGAAAGAAGCCGTGGAGAAAGGAATTGCTGATTTACCGGCGGATAAAAAGAATCTGATGAGGCTGATCTGTCAGCAGCTGGTACAGGCAACCGGAGAAGAATATCTGTATGAGCAGACAGATATTACGGTAAAGTGCCAGGAACATGATTTTAAAGCCAGAGGGAAGATTCCAGTACAGATGGGATTTAAGGAAGTAGAAAAGGCATTTAAACAGCTGTGTGTCAAAGCGGGACCAGTGGAGGAAAAGGAAAAAGAGACTTCGATTCCTGCTGGGTATGAAGAAGGGATGAGGCTTTTTCCAGTAAAAGCAGAGAAAACCACACATTATACCTCTCCGCCGAAACCATTCAATGAAGATACGCTCCTCGCTGCAATGGAAACAGCCGGTAATAAGGAGTTTGATTCTGAAACAGAAAAGAAAGGGCTGGGGACTCCGGCAACAAGGGCAAGTATCATTGAAAAATTGGTTTCTTCCGGTTATGCACAGAGAAAGGGTAAGCAGATATTACCAAGTACCGAGGGAAAGGAATTGGTAAAGGTCATGCCAGAGTATCTGAAATCAGCAGTAATGACAGCGGAATGGGAGAACCAGCTGTTGCTGATGGAAAAGGGAGAGATTACAGATACTCAGTTTATGGGAGAGATTACTTCTCTTGTACGTAAGATTTTAGAGGTATGCAGGGAGATACCGGAAGAGGAACGCAGGAGATTCCAGATGGAGAGGGAAGTGATCGGCAAATGTCCGGTCTGTGGCTGTGATGTTTTCGAGGGGAAACAGAATTTTTACTGCTCAAACCGTCAGTGTGATTTTGCCCTTTGGAAAGAAAACCGTTTCCTGGGAAGCATGGAGAAAAATCTGGATAAAAAGATGGCAAGAGAACTTCTTGATAAGGCTTGTACCCATGTAAAAGGTCTGTATTCTAAAAAGAAAGATATGAAATTTGATGCAGATCTGTTACTCACGCTGGAGGATGGCAAGCCGAGATTCCATCTGGAATTCCCAAAGAAGAAAAAGAAATAAGACAAGGAGGTAAAGCGATATGTCTAAATTACAGGACATCCGGGATCTGGCACAGGAACATGCCGTATCAGTGAGCGGTTCCCCCAGAGACTGGATGGATTATATGGACACAGCATCAAGGTTATACCGTTATTCTTTTTCAGACCAGCTTCTGATCCATGCACAGCATCCGGAAGCAACGGCCTGTGCATCACTGGAATTATGGAATGAAAAGATGTTCCGATGGGTGAACCGTGGTGCAAGGGGAATCGCCCTGCTTGATGAAACAGGACAGCATACCAGACTCCGTTATGTGTTTGATATTTCGGATACCCACATGGTAGCCGGGGGCAGAAGCCCGTATCTGTGGCAGATGCAGGAACACCAGAGAGAAGAGATCCTCACCCATCTGGCAGAAGTCTATGCTCTGGAAGAAAAGGATGCGGCAACTTTGCAGGACGCATTGATGGCGGTCGCAAGGGAAATGGTCAATGACAATCTGGAGGAATACCTGGATGGATTGGAATATGCTGTAGAAGGTACTTATCTGGAAGATCTGGATGAGGTGACGATCCGCAGTGATTTTCGTCAGCTGGCAACAGACAGTGTTTACTATCTGCTTTCCAGGCGATGCGGGCTTGACCCGATGGAACTTCTGGAAGAAGAGGACTTCATGCATATCACAGATTATAACCGTCTGTCAGTTCTCACCTTCCTTGGAAATGCGGCAAGCCAGCTCAGTGAGAGTATTCTGATTGATATTGGAAAGACCGTACATAAAATTTCTCTGGAAGAAGCGAGAAAAGAGGTTGAAAATTCCAATGAAAGGAATTATAATAACTTTACCACGTTAATTCGTGAAAACAAATACCAGGATGCAGAAACGAAAAAAGAAGAAAATATTGAAAATGAAGGAGGAACCGATTATGGAATTGACATATCATCGCAAGGGAGATTATCTGTTTCCGAATCTGACCGTCGAAGAGGAAGAAGTGACGATCGGGAAATATGGGATGCTGCGGAGGACATTTCTGAAAGAACACAAGAACAGCCTTTATCAGAGCCTGTTCCTGACCGGGAAGCTGAACAGCCATCTGGAACAGATCGAGAAAGCAGCACAGGAGAGAATGGACAGCCAGATGGAGAAATTACTGGAGAAGAATCCGGCACCGGACAAGGAAGCAGATCCGATGGCATGGACAGCACACATGAACGCACTGATGGCAACAGCGGAAGAGAGCATCTTGACGGAATTGGTATACAGTTAGTCGAAGATACAAGAGAAGATGGATTGAGTAAAGCAGAGGAAGAGATCGCCTCTGCTTTATCTTTGCCCGAATATCCTACCGCAGATGAACAAAGACGGCAGATCGAGAAAAGGGCAGCTGCCCTTTATGCCGGAGAAATCCCGATTCCAGAGGAAGTTGTCGATGAGATCTTACGGACAGGAGGAAACCGGAAAGCCAGCCAGCTCCGGATCATCTATAATTTCATGAGTGAACAGACACCGGAGGAATATACGGAGTTTGTGAAGCGTGAATACCGTAAAGGTGGAAAAGGTTTTCAGATTGATGGAAATGAATATTCAGTCTGGTTTGATGAAACCGGGATGCAGATCGCAGTAGGGCATACGGTTACAGACCATATCTTAGATAAGGCATTTTTATCATGGGAAGATGTCAGCGGACGTATCCATCAGCTTTTAGACCAGGGTGAATATGCACCGCAGTCTGTATTGGATGCGGCAAGAAGTAATGCAGTAAAAGAACACGCCCAGGCTCTTGCCTATATGAAAGGGGATATGGCAGAAGGAGTAGCGGAGATTGTTTTCGATGAGGAGGATTTACCACATCTTCGCAGTATCTATCCGGAGATCACGGATTATCTGGAAGAAAAGCTGGAGGATTCCCAGTGGCTTTCGGAACTGAATGAAAGACTGGATGCACTGGCAGAAGCCTATGAAGAAAATCATTCTATTATGCGTTTCCATCATTATAATCCTATAAATATCTCAAAGCAGTTTCAGAAGTTT
The DNA here is from genome assembly GCF_025567345.1 of Coprococcus ammoniilyticus. Taxonomy (NCBI): domain Bacteria; kingdom Bacillati; phylum Bacillota; class Clostridia; order Lachnospirales; family Lachnospiraceae; genus Coprococcus; species Coprococcus ammoniilyticus. The sequence continues at coordinate 186,149 of NZ_JAOQJS010000003.1, read as the reverse complement.
GCGGATGAGGTGATTCCTTATCAGGCTAGGGACGGCTTTGCCTGGAAAGAACATCCGATGTTCATTACACAGGATGAGATTGATGCTTATATTGCAGGAGGTGGAGCGTATTCGCAGGGCAGGCTTAGGACGTATTCCTTTTATCTACTTCATGAAGATGAAAGATCGAGGACAGGTTTTATCAAGGAACAGTATGGGATCGGTGGAAGCAGTCATGCACTGTCTGGTGCCGATGATTCACACGCAAACTATGATGGAAAAGGCTTGTTTCTTGCAAGAGGTGCTTATGGGAATCCATATACGTCAATTTTATTATCCTGGAATAAAGTTGCAAATAGAGTAGCTTATCTGATAAAGAATGACCAGTTCTTGCAGGCAGAAGATTATGCTCGTATGCCGGAATATGAACGGGAGCAGATGGCAAATAAGGTACTCCGTTTTTATGACCGTCTTCCGGAAGAGGTGGACAGACCATTTACGGAGGACTTCTTCTGGGAAAAACCAGGAAAAGAAATGGTGGCAGTTTTAGAGAATCCAGAGCAGACAGAAGAACTGTTACAGAAGATGGATGCAGCATTGGCAGCTTTGCCATTGGATTTTGAGGCATATGGGACAAACTACCAGCAGAAAACAGAACTTCTTTCGGAACTCCACCAGTATGCAGAAGGAACCTATACGATATTCCCGACACCGGAAGCAGAATCATCTTTTGCGGAACCATCCGGACACCAGATGACCATGTTTGATTTCTTGGATACAAAGGCAGTGACAGAACCGACCGTAGTAGATATGTCAGATGTGGAGGAAATAGAAGAGGAAGAGGTTACTGCCGAAGAATCTATTCTGGAAAGTCAGGAACAGGAAACAACGAAAGATTCTGAGGGACAGGAACCAACTGAACCAGAAGAAGAGACAACAGCTAAAACAGCAGAAGAACTGGCAGAGTCCTGGGATGAGGGTGTTTTTGAGTATCAGGGGTATCACTTTGAAGCAGTAGGGGTATTGCCGGAAGGACTAGAGGGAAAAGATCTGGTTGCACAGACCCGTTCCAATACAGAACTTCATCTGTCGACCTATCATACAGAAGATTTCCCTAAATATTCGTATGATGAGTTTTATGCAGTCAGCAATGCACCAACTGCCGATGTGTTCCGGTGCCTGGAAACCGGACGCAATTATATTCCCGGAGAAAATGAACTGTTTGGATATGAAGGAGAATTCCAGCCATATTTGAAACCGGAAGCAGAAAAGATTGTAACAGAACCGCATAACTTTCGGATTCAGGATAATGACCTTGGAGCAGGCGGTCCGAAAGCAAAGTATAAAGCAAATATGGAAGCCATCCATTTGTTACAGACTTTGGAGAAAGAAGAACGTCTGGCAACACCCGAAGAACAGGAAATCTTATCCCGTTATGTTGGCTGGGGTGGTATCCCACAGGCATTTGAGGAGAGTAACAGCAGCTGGGCGAATGAGTATCTGGAATTAAAGAATACTTTATCGCCGGAAGAATACAGTGCAGCAAGGGCATCGACCTTAAATGCTTTTTATACGTCCCCGACCGTGATCCGAAGTATGTATGAAGTACTGGAAAATATGGGACTGAAACAGGGAAATATTCTGGAGCCGTCCTGTGGTGTCGGTAACTTTATGGGACTGATCCCGGAGAGTATGGGCAAAGCCAATATGTACGGTGTGGAACTCGACCCGGTTTCGGGAAGAATCGCAAAACAGCTTTACCAGAAAAACAAGATTGCAGTACAGGGATTTGAGGAAACCAGTTATCCGGACAGCTTTTTTGACTGTGTGATAGGCAATGTTCCATTTGGGGCGTATCAGGTCAGTGACCGCAGATATGACCGGCATCATTTTATGATCCATGATTATTTTATTGCAAAATCCCTTGATCTGGTCCGTCCGGGCGGTGTAGTTGCAGTGGTAACTTCCAGTGGAACGATGGATAAGCAGAACCCGGCAGTGAGACAGTATATCGCAAACCGGGCAGAACTGCTTGGAGCCATCCGATTACCGAATAATGCGTTCCAGAGAAATGCCAATACCAGCGTTGTTTCTGATATTCTGTTTTTCCAGAAAAGGGACAGGGCATCCATTGAGGAACCGGAATGGTTAAATTTAAAGGAAACACCGGAAGGCTATTCAGTCAATGCTTATTTTGCAGAGCATCCGGAAATGGTGCTTGGTGAGTTTACTACAGAAAGTACCCAGTATGGAAAGCAGGAAGTGACCGTAAAACCAAAAGAGGGAATAACCTTAGAGGAGCAGTTAAAGGAAGCTGTAAAGCATATACATGGTACCATTACGGAACTGGAACTTTCCGATACCGAACTGGAAGAAGATGTGGTGTCCATTCCAGCAGACCCGGAAGTAAAGAATTTCAGCTTTACGGTGGTCAATGAGGAAGTGTATTACCGGGAAAACTCTGTGATGAACCGGATGGAACTTCCGGCAATGACAGCGGAACGTGTCAAAGGGATGGTGAAGATCCGTGATGTTACGAATGAACTGATCCAGTGCCAGATGGAAGAGGGAAGCGATGAACAGATCACAAAGCTGCAGGGAAAACTCAATGAAGAATACGATACCTTTACAGCAAAATATGGTTTACTCAGCAGCAATGCCAATAAGAGGGCATTTAGTCAGGACAGCAGCTATTGTCTTTTGACTTCTCTGGAATTTCTGGATGACAAGGGAAATCTGAAACGAAAAGCAGATATTTTTACCAAGCGTACAATCCGTCGGGCAGAAACAGTAACTTCCGTGGATACTGCCAGTGAAGCACTTGCGGTTTCCATTGGTGAGAGGGCAGGCGTTGACCTTTCCTATATGGCACAGCTTTCCGGGAAAACAGAAGAGGAGCTTACCGAAGAACTGGCAGGAGTGATCTTTAAGAATCCAATCAGTGAAAAGTGGGAGCCGTCGGATGAATACCTTTCGGGAAATGTAAGGGAGAAGTTGCAGATTGCCAAACAGTTTGTAGAACACCGCCCGGAATATCAGGTGAATGTACAGTATTTGGAGCAGGTACAACCGAAAGATCTGGATGCATCAGAGATTGAGGCAAGACTTGGAGCAACCTGGATTTCAGAGGATTATATCACACAGTTCATGGCAGAGACATTCCATACTCCAAGATATTATGTAGGGGACAAAATCAAAGTCCAGTATGCAGAAGTGACCGGACAGTGGAATGTCATGGGAAAAAGCGTGGACAGCTATGGAAATGCTCTTGTCACTTCCACTTATGGAACACAGAGAGCCAATGCATACCGCCTTTTGGAAGATGCCTTAAACCTTAGAGATACCAAGATTTATGACACGATACAGGATGCCGATGGGGAACACCGGGAACTGAACCGAAAAGAAACAATGCTGGCACAGCAGAAGCAGGAGCTGATCAAAGAGGAATTTAAGGAATGGATATTTAAAGACCTGCACCGACGGGAAGATTTATGTAAGATTTACAATGAACGATTTAACAGTATCCGCCCACGAGAATATGATGGAAGTCATATTCAGTTTGTCGGTATGAATCCAGAGATTACCCTGATGCCGCACCAGAAAAATGCGGTGGCTCATGTATTATATGGAAACAATACGTTACTGGCACACTGCGTAGGAGCAGGAAAAACTTTTCAGATGATCGCTGCTGGTATGGAATCAAAACGGTTGGGACTATCACAGAAGAATCTCTATGTCGTACCAAATCATTTGACAGAGCAATGGGGCAGTGACTTTTTACGTCTTTATCCGGGGGCAAATATCTTGGTGGCAACGAAGAAAGATTTTGAACCGGCAAACCGAAAACGGTTCTGTTCCCGCATTGCGACAGGGGATTATGATGCGGTGATTATCGGACATACGCAGTTTGAGAAAATCCCTCTTTCAAAGGAACGTCAGATTGCCATGTTGGAACAGCAGATTGCAGACATTACATTTTCTATTGAAGAAGCAGCACATCAGGCAGGGCAGAATTATACCATCAAGCAGTTGGAAAAAACAAAGAAGAGTCTGCAGGCAAGAATGAAAAAACTCAATGACCAGACCAGAAAAGATGATGTAGTAACTTTCGAGCAGTTAGGTGTAGACAGGCTGTTTGTGGATGAAAGCCATGGCTTTAAGAACCTCTTTTTATACACAAAAATGCGAAATGTGGCAGGTATTTCACAGACGGATGCACAGAAAAGTTCCGATATGTTTATGAAATGCCGGTACATGGATGAACTGACAGGCGGCAGAGGAATTACTTTTGCAACGGGTACTCCCGTATCGAATAGTATGACGGAACTTTACACCATCATGCGTTATCTTCAGTATGACACACTTATGCGTATGGGTATGGGACACTTTGATTCCTGGGCGGCAACGTTCGGGGAGACAGTAACCGCAATCGAATTATCACCGGAAGGAACGGGCTATCGTGCAAAAACACGGTTTGCCCGTTTTTTTAATCTTCCGGAGCTGATCTCTATTTTTAAAGAAGCTGCGGATATTCAGACATCAGATATGCTGAATCTTCCCGTACCGGAAGCAGAATTTATCAATGAAGTCTTAAAACCAAGTGAAGAACAGCAGGAAATGGTCAGTGCCTTTTCTGAACGTGCGGAAGATGTAAGAGCCGGCCTTGTGAATCCAACGGTAGATAACATGCTTAAGATTACCAATGACGGAAGAAAATGTGCATTGGATCAGAGGTTGTTAAATGAACTTCTACCGGATGCAGAAAAAAGCAAGGTCAATACCTGCGTGGAAAATGCTTTTCAGGTATGGGATGAGGGAAAAGCAGACAGGACAACACAGCTGATCTTCTGTGACCTGTCTACTCCAAAAGGGGATGGGACTTTCAACGTATATGATGATGTCCGGAACAAACTGGTTGCCAGAGGAATTCCAAAAGAAGAGATTGCTTTTATCCATGAATACAACACGGAGGCAAAGAAAGCAGATCTGTTTGCAAAGGTACGGGCCGGGCAGGTGAGAATCCTTATGGGTTCCACTCCGAAACTTGGTGCAGGTACGAACGTGCAGGACAGACTAATCGCTCTCCATCATCTTGACTGTCCATGGAAACCATCCGATCTGGAACAGCAGGAAGGGCGTATTTTAAGGCAGGGAAACCAGAATGAGAAGGTAAAGATATTCCGGTATGTGACAGAAAATACCTTTGATGCGTACATGTGGCAGATTTTGGAAAACAAGCAGAAGTTCATCAGTCAGATCATGACCAGTAAATCGCCAGTCAGGGCTTGTGAAGATGTGGATGATACGGCATTGTCTTATGCCGAGATCAAGGCACTTGCCACAGGAAATCCCTACATTAAGGAAAAAATGGATCTGGATGTACAGGTGAGTAAGCTGAAACTTCTAAAGGCAAACCATACCAGTCAGATTTACCGTCTGGAATCCGATATTGCAAAGAATTTCCCAGTACAGATCAGTGCATTGAAAGAACGGATTGCCGGAATGCAGGTGGATTCGCAGGTAGTAAAAAGTGTGGATTTACAGGATAATGACAAGTTTGTCATGACGGTAGGGAATGTCCTTTATGAAGATAAGAAAGAAGCAGGAGAAGCATTGATCGCTGCCTGTGCAGGATTAAAAGCGGTCAGCACAGGTGGAAAGGTCGGAGAGTATCATGGGTTTACATTATCCGCTTCCTATAATATGTTCTCCAATGCTTTTGAATTGACGATCAAAGGAAAATGTTCTTATAAGCTGGAAATCGGAAAAGACCCGGTAGGAAATATGCAGCGTATCCATAACACCCTTTCTTCTATCGACAGGAAGCTGACGGAAAGTGAGCAGAAACTGGAAACTGTACAACAACAGCTTGCTACCGCACAGGAAGAGGTGAAGAAGCCATTCCCGAAAGAAGCGGAACTGAATGAAAAGATGGAACGATTATCAGAATTAAATGCGTTGCTGAACATGGATGAAAAGGGTAATGAGACTATTCTGGCAGATGAGGATATTGGCAGAGAAGAAAGTTCCGTAGACAGCAGGGAAAACGTGGAAGAAAAAGAACTTCCGGAAACAGCGGACAAAATCCATAAGCCGTCCATTCTGGAACTGTTAAAGCAGGAGAAGGCACAGCAGAATACAGCGGAACAGACCGTTACACAGAAAAGTGCAAAGAAAAAGCACGAACAGGAGTTATAAAAGAGTTCCCGTCAGAGTTTCCTCTGGCGGGAATCCTAAAATGGAGGATTTGTTTATGGCGAACAATAATATAGAGAAACAGTTAAAAGAAATATCGGAACGACTGGAGCAGGGAGTAAAAGAAATCTTTACATCGGAGAGATATACAGAATATCTGAATACCATGTCGAAGTTCCATAATTACAGCTTTAATAATACGCTGCTGATCACCATGCAGAAACCGGAGGCAACACTGGTGGCAGGGTATCAGGCATGGCAGAAGAAATTTAACCGCCATGTAAAGCGTGGGGAAAAGGGAATCCAGATCATCGCACCTGCACCAATCCGGGAAAAACAGGAGATTGAAAAGATTGACCCAGTAACAAAAGAACCGGTGATTGGGGAGGACGGACAACCGGAAACAGAGATTGTGGAAATGGTCATTCCAAGGTTCCGGGTAACTACGGTATTTGATGTCAGTCAGACAGAGGGAGAACCGATTGCTGACCTGGATGTACCGGAACTTACTGGAAGTGTACAGTTTTATGACACGTTTATGCAAGCATTACAGAATATTTCCCCAGTGCCAATCCGTATGATGAATGTGGAAGGGGAAGCGAAAGGTTACTATCACCAGACAGAAAAATATATTGCGATAAAGGAAGATATGAGTAATGTTCAGACGATGAAAACCGGAGTCCATGAAGTGAGCCACGCATTGCTGCATGACCGGGAAGTAATGGATGCGGAAGGCGTCTTAAAAGACCAGACAACAAAGGAAGTGGAAGCAGAAAGTATCGCTTATATTGTCTGCAACCATTTTGGTCTGGATACTTCAGAATATTCGTTTACCTATATCGCCAGCTGGTGCGAGAGCAGGGATATGAAGGCACTGAAAGCGTCTATGGATACCATCCGAAAAACATCGGCAGAGATCATTGGGAACATTGAGGAGCAGATGCATGAAATTGAGATGGAAAGACCGATCAGAGAAACATTTCATAGAGAGGATGTCATCTTGTATCTTTCAGGCAGTATGGGTTCGGAATATAGTTATAATCTGGTTGAAAATATGACAGCAGAACAGGTGCAGGAGAATGTAAGGGAATATGTTACTTTACTGGAACAGAAAGAACTTTCAGAGGATGAGAAACCACTGGAAGAATTTTTGGAGGACAGAGGTGCAGCAATCACAGTATTGTATGCAAGTGATGGAGTGGGAGAAAATTATCCGATTCACTTTTTTGATGCAGCGTATGATGCAGATACAGGCAGTGCTTATTTTTCAGAGCTGACACCGAAAGAACAGGCAGAAATGCTGGTGGAAAAAGCAGAATTTCCGAGAACGATTTTTACAGAAGAAGAGAAAGCATTTGTAACGGAATATGCAGAAACCTTTCCTGGACAGGTAGAAAGACTGAATGATCTTGTCTGGGATATGAGGGAATCTTATGAGGAAGCCGGTACAAAATTAGTACATGAAGTGATCCAGGCTGCGAGGGCAAACTTTCCAACCAAAGAACTTTCAGAAGAAAGGGAAAGTACCATGCAGTATGCCCATAGACTGATTGAAGCTGCAGAAACCGCCAGCCATGAGAATTTTACGGAATCACAAAGAAATCTTATCGTAAATTTTGCTTATAAGATGGATGACCGGGACGAAGTTTTGGGACTGGTAAACCGTATGCTGACAGCGAATCGGGGTGACCGAAGTGAAGTTATGAGAAGTCTTGTGCATGAGACAGAGGCACAGATGGATAACTTTCCAGATGGAAGGATCGGTTTTACAGAAATGCACGAAGCAGGAATCCGACTGGAACACATGTATCCTCTTGAAAAAAACAGGGCAGTAGAATTGTATCGTGAAGGTGCAGAAGTTTTTATATTACATGGAAATCCAGACAATCCAGAGCAGGCAGGACAGATTCTTGCAGAAACAGAAAATGCGATCCTGGGGCATGACGGTATCTTTGGTATTACGGAAACGGAATGGGAAGTACATAAAGAAAGAGAAGCAGCGATAGCCAGACAGGAAAAACTGGAACAGGATAGTGCAGAAAAGATTGATGAAACCTTACTTCTTCATGGAGAAAGCGGTCGTTTTGCAATCTATCAGATGGATACGGGTGGAGAGCATACTTATCAGTTTATGGGGGTTGAATCGGCTCAAAAATTAGGCTATAGCATTGATGGAAAAGACTACAGGATGGTGTATGCGGCTCCATGGACACCAACGGTCACATTAGATGATATTTTTGAGAGATTTAATATCAACCGCCCAAACGATTTTCATGGACATTCCTTATCGGTAAGCGATGTCATAGTTATAAACCGGACGGCGGAAACAAAGGCTTATTATGTGGATTCTTTCGGCTTTGAGGAACTTCCGGACTTTGTACAGCAGAGAATGGAGATACTGGAAAATAATCATACCAGAGCCTATCCCCCAGTCTATAAAGGAACACTTGCTCAGGCAATGGAAGAACGGGATGTAGATGCCTATCTGGATTCCAGAAAGTTAAATATTGATTGTAAGAAAGCAATCGAGGAAGCAATCGCATTAAATTTTGATGGACTGCATTTAAAGGAAGATGCCGCAACACAGGTGCTGGAACAGTTTGGAGAAGAACGTATGACGTTTGTTATGGCAAATACGCTCCGGGAACTTTCTTATGATGGCAGATTTTCCAGACAGAACAAAGACTGGGCAGAGCATATCGAAATCCCGGAAAATATCAATCAGGGAAAGAATCTGAATCAGGATTATGTGATAGAAAGCCACCCGGCGGTGTTAGATGGATTTATTGATATGGCAAGGGCAGAGATCCGTATGCAGAAGATTGAACAGGCATTGGATGAAGAGGAAGTCACCATTACAGAAGATACCAGAGGATTTGAAGCAGATGGACATGCAGGAACCTGGCATACGGTAGATGAAAGAGAGTATGCAGGGGAGAAGTTTTTCTTCATGGAACATGATGAGTATGGCTCAGATGTGGCAGGGATTATCGTATCGGAACATGGTCAGCTTGTAGCCGAAGATCTTTGGAATGGGTATGATGCCGGAGCATTGGAAGCCATTTCAGAGTATCTGCAGGAGAAAGGAATTTCTGTGGAAGAACTTATGCCGGAACTGGAACCGGATGAACTGGCATATAAGATTGACGATAGGTATTTTGCAATCCAGAGAACAGAGGAAGGCTATGATTATACCTTTTATGCTTTGGATTACGATGAGATCGACGGTGGTGCTTATGACAATCCTGATATTTCTATGCGGCAGGCAATGGAAGATATTCTGGAAGATGAAGATATGTCCCTGGAAAATGCAGTTCTCGTTGATTATGAGGATTTGATGGCAGAAGTGGAAGAAGCAGGCGAACGACAGATGCAGCTGGCACAGTTATTAAAGAATTGTCCACCAAGTATTTTCGAGGATTATGACCGGGAAAGAGCAGTGGATACCTGTGAGGGAATTGCAATGCAGTTTACTAAGAGCAAAGGGTATCTGACTGTACAGGCTACAGAAGAAGGTTATTTTTATATTTTTTATGATTCTGACCTGCATGAAATCCATTCCAATGATTATGACGATTCCAAAGTATCTGTTCAGAAAGCTACTTATGAAATCCTGAAAAGTGAAAGAATGGATGATATGGAGTGCGTCAAAGTAGACTATAAAGAATTTGAGGCAATGACCATCCAACATTCAAAGGATTTACTACAGGCAGGTGAGCTTCGTGCGACTTCTGAGATTGGAAGAGATGAGGTTGCATTAAATGGTCTTAGCAGGGCAGAAGTGGAACGGGGTGTCTTGTATCATGCACAGGGGATTCTGGAAGAAATGGGACTGGAAAATGAAGTAGAGCTGCTTGCTGCAAGGGTGCATGGTTCCAGAAGCAGAGAGGAACTTTACAGAAATGATTCTGACCTTGATGTAGTGCTTTCTTATCGTGGCAATATCCGGGAGGATAGTTTCTTTAATGAATTAAATGCTCATGGTATAGCAATGGCAGGTATTAAGGTGGACATCAATCCTATCGCAGAAGAAAGAATCACTCTGGCAGAGTATATGAGGGAGTCCGAAGCCTATCTTGATCAGCAGGAGATCAAAAAGCTGGCAGTGGATTTAGATAATTTCAGCTATGAATATGATCCTTACGAATATAAAGATACCGTTGAGAACAGGGAAGAACAGGTAGAGAAAATCACAGAGGACATTTTGAATCAGAAAACAGGGTGTTTAAAGGACTGGCTGGTTGAAGTATCGGAAGAATCTGATATAGACAGTGATGTGCTAACTGCCCGGTTATTACTTTCCCGCCTGGAAAATGCAGAAACCCTTTCTATCTTTACCAGACAACCAGAACAGGAGCAACCAGAAGCTACGATTACTTTTTATGTAGCAGAGTGTATGGAGTTTCCGGTCATGGGAGAATACCATAATAATCTTACTCTGGAAGAAGCGATTAAGATTTATGAAAGTATTCCGGCAGATCGACTACATGGAGGCAAAGGGATTGGTTTTGACCTGCAGGACGGGGATAAAGATTATTCTGGAGAGTACGAACTGATGTGTTGGGACAGAGTAGACAGGGAACTGATAGATATGATTCCTCATTATAAGGAAAGTCCATTGGTACAGAAAGCAATCAATGATATGGAAAAGTATCTGAATGAGAAACATGGAAAAGTGCAGGAAGCGGAACAGACTGTGAAAGTGAAACAGGAAGTTCCAGAAGCACCAGTCAAGAAAGAATCCGTATCAGTAGAACCGAACCAGACGCAAAAGAAAGAGCCTGTAAAGGGCGAAAAAGGAGAACTGAAAAAATCTGTGCTGCAGTCGTTGAAAGAGTTTCAGGCAAGGGCAAAAGCACAGGAACAAAAAAATAAAGAAGCAGAAAAATCCAAAGCACATAAGAAGGGGGATGTAGAATTATGATGGATCTGGTAATGAACTTTGATACAGACGAATGTTTAGTGACCGCAATGTTTGATAAAGGCAACCGAAATGATACGATGGAAGCCATCGACAATATTATTCCATTTCTGAAAGGGGATGCGGATATGATTGGGCTTGTCTGCAATACCATAAGAAAGCTGTTCTGCATGAGCGATGAAGGCTATGAGATTTTTCTTATGGACTTGGAAGATTATAAAGCGGAATTGGAAGAGGAGGACGAGGAATGAGTACAAGTCAGTGTGCAGTATATCAGGTAAAAGAAACACCAGAGTATCGTGATGTTCGTTTCCGTTCTTATGAAAAGCTGAGAAGCGAAGGAAAGAGCGTCAGCATTGAGAACTATCAGCAGGTGTACATTGGAAGAATCCAGCCGGGGGAAACTCCGGCGGATATAAAAATACGCCTGCAGAAACAGCGACCCAAGAACTTCAAAGGTCATTCCATCGGATGCAGCGATGTTCTGGTAATTACGGATGAGGGAAAAACCACAGCTTACTATATTAATAAAGACGGATTCATTATCGTTCCAGAATTCCTCACAATCAAAAGTTCCTCTGATACCAGACTTTCCATTGATACAACCGGATATGAAATCGAAGGAAAGAAAGGGACATGGCTTGCTCAGGATTATATTTTGATGAATGAGAAGAAATGGTTCCTGATGGAGCATGAAGAGTATGGGACAAGAGCCGCTTATGTGATTCTCAGTGAAGATGGTGCAGTAGTTATGAATGATTGCTACAATGGCTTTGACGAAGAAGCAAGACGGAACATTCAGAACTTTATGCAGCAACAGGCAGCAAAAGAACAGGAACAGCAAAGACAACAGCAGGTGCAATCACAAAAGCAGCCGAATCAGACACAGCAGTCACCAGAGCAGCAGAAAAAGAAACCAGAGCTGGCAAACTGGCAGAAGGTCATGGACAACGGAGAATATCTTCGTAGTGCAGAGATGGCAGAAGAAGCCAACTACAACATGATTGATGGACTGATGAACAATACTCCAAAGAAAAAAGATAAAAATAAACCAAGAGAATCTGTACTTGCCAGACTCCGGCTCAATCAGAAGAAAGTTGCAAAACAAGGGAAGAAACAGACGCAGCAGAAAGCGATGACGGAGGATATGGAGAGAAAGAAGAAATAATTTTACTAAAACCCGTCAATATGGCGGGTTTTTTTGGAGATAGCTTTATAAAGTGAAAAAGGTATGATAAGCTTTAAGTATTAGGCACAAGTACAAGAAAAGTATATGGGGGTATTAAATGAGCGAATTTAAAATATTTTTTTCGTGGCAATCAGATTTATCAAGTAATAAGACAACAAGATTCATTGATGAGTGTTTAACTGAAGTTGAAAGTATTTTACAAAATATTGTATCCATAAAACCAGATCGAGCAACGGAAGGATTAACAGGAAGTCCAGATATTACGGAATCTATATTTTCTAAGATTGATGATGCTGATCTTTTTATTGCAGATTTGAGTATTGTAAATAAGTTTATAGTTCAGGATGGGGATGAAAATACAGAAGAAAATCGTAAATTTACACCAAACCCTAATGTATTATTAGAAACAGGATATGCGGCAAGAGCATTGAGTTGGGATAGAGTAATATGTTTATTCAATCAGCAATATGGAAATCCTAATGATTTTCCATTTGATATTGACCATAGAAGAATGACACCTTATCAATTTAAACAGTCTACAAGAGAAGATGAAAAAAAGAGAATTGTTAAAATTATTGCAGATACAGTTTTACAATTAATTGTAGCAGGAGGAGTAAAACGAAGAGGAAAAGCATATTTTGAGGTTGGGGGATATGATTTTACAAGACATATTGTGTCTAAGACAGTGTCTCCTTACAAACTAAGAGAAAGTAAATACTATCAAGAAAGCACAAAGAAAATTCTTGAAGAGTGTCAATTGTTATATGATGAAATAAAGAAAATAGAATTACCTTTAGAGGAAGATTTGAATGAAAAAACGGAAAAACTGGTAGATATGGAACATTCGTTGAAAAATATAAATTTGGGAGAAATTCCAACAAAGAAAAAGATTGTAGATGAGGAGAAAACATTTATAAAGGAATCTGTTCAAAAGTACTTATCAGAAAATACTGGAGATGATTTTTTTTATTTAGGGAATTTACAGGTTAAAGATTCTTGGGCTAATAAGCATACAGAGTATATAGGTAGTGATGATGAAAAAAGAAAACTGAAATTAATTGAAAATTTGAATTCTAATTTGTTAAAGTTGGATTTGTTGAATATATATGTAGAGACATTTGATAATATTATAATTGTACCATTGGCAATTCATAATGCATCAAACGAATTGGATAAGAATGTAACAGTGAATATACGAATAAAAGATAATGTAACAGAAACCGTCTTTCCGGGGAAAAATCTTTTTAATCCAGAATATCAATCGGAGAATGATGAAATAGGATTGGAAGGTTTTGTATATGATAGAGGTTATATAGAAAGTTTGTTAAAAATGGATGAAGACAGTTATATTTGTTATGATTCAGAAGCTTTTTACAGAGAATTTGATCCAAGTAGAATAAAAACACCGATATTTACTGGTACAGGTTTTGAAACGCCCAGATCGGATGCAATAGATTATGAGGCTGAAATTCAAACGTATGTTAAAATGCCAATTGACAAAAGCCAATATCAATGTACAGTTAAGTCCATTCGTCCAAATGAAATTATGTGGTTAGGACAAGTTCTGATGCTTAAAGCTACAGAAGAAAAAGTGATTTTGCAATATACTATTATTTCTGAAAATACAAATGGAGATCTGACTGGAGAAATAGAAGTAAATAATTAAAGAAAAATGGGGAAAGAGTAAATGAGCAGTAGACAAATACCAGCAAGAGTCGTAAAAGAATTATATGCCAAATCAGGAAATTGTTGTGCCTTTTCAGGTTGTAATGAACAGCTTTTTGAAAATGCTAATGTTGGACAAATCTGTCATATTCAAGGAGTTAATTCAGGTAGTGCAAGATATAATCCTGATTTACCAGAAGAAGTAGTAAATGGTATTGACAATTTAATTTTACTCTGTTCTAATCACCATAAATTAATAGATGAGAGAGAGGATTTATTTCCTGTTGAAAAATTATTGGAAATGAAAAAAGCACATGAAAATTTTGTCTCTCAAGCAATTTTTCAGAGTAATCGAAAAAGGTTTTTTGATAATCTACAAAGAATATTTCAAGAAAATAATTTTGATAGGATTATTTTAGAACAGGGATATGAAGCACCATTTGAAGATTCAGTTTTTGTAAACACAGACAATGGTTGTGAACAGCTTCGTAATCTGCTAAATACAAACTATGCTTTAGGATTATCAGGAGAGGAAAGAAGAGAAATATATATATTTGCTGAATCATTGGACTATGTTATGCAGGAAATTGCTATGAATTCTTATTCCAATGGAAACAGAATTGCCATTCCTAATTATAAAGAGGATGATTTTCGTATAATCAGAGAAAGACTGAAAAATTTGCATCGTGAATATGTAAAATATAGATTTGGAAATATATAATGTGACGAATGGGCAAGTCATTAGAGAGTGAACTTGCCCATTTATTATGAAACATTAAGAATTTATTCGGTTATTTTATTCTTATAAATCCTGCTCTTTCTCAATTTCCTGTCCACGTTCAGGCTTCTTTCCAAGAATCATATCAATATTGGCATCCACAGTCCGCAGTTCCCGTTCCTGGTCACGGTGGTTGTAAAAATCGGCTCGTTGTACTTCACGCAGTTCTGTGAGCCGGTCTTTTTCCTGATAGAGTGATTTCATGGAAGGAAGTTTCTGACCATTGGATTTTTCTTTCAGAACACGCAAAGCGGTTTCGTAAAGAGAGAGTTCAGCTTTATGCTCCTCATAAAATTTATTACGGTTGTGGCTTTTGCGGTATTGGGCATAGAGGTCTTTGTAGGCAAGGTACTGTCCGGTAAAATGTATTTGCTCATTTACATCTTTAAGCTGTTGTTCTGTATCCTTTAAAGATTTTCTGGCGGCACTGGTCTGATCGGATGCCTGGTCAAGTGCCGTATGGAAATCTTCAAGAGAGTTATATCCATGTTCTTGTATATAGGCAACAGTCTGAGCCATCTGTTTCAGATTGGAGAGTTTGACTTTTTGAGCATAGGCTTCACTCTGCTGTGCTTTGATACAGGTCTGTAAATCTATCACAAGTCGGAGATCTGATTTTATGAAAATGAACGGTACAGGAATATCGGAAGCATCAGGAGAAAGTGCTGTCTGCAAATTTTTCACAGTGTTTGGAACTTGTGGTTCTTCAGTTTTCATTTTCCTATCAGAGAGTGATTTTGCATTTTCCTTAAATGTCTGTAATAGAAAATCCTCTTCATATCGTGTTCCGAGATTTCGTCCAGTGATATATTTTTTTTTGCCTGGATGAAGATAGCTGTATCGGTTTCTGCTGATCTTGAAGATGATATGATATTTTTTATCGAGGATTTGTGCAAACTCTTCTGGTGACTTGGCGGTGCTTGCAGCATCATCAATAGCATCTCGGAGAAACTGTTTCTCTGTTTGATAGCGAGTCTCTTTTGGTGTGATACCATCTTCAAGCATTTTCTGGTTGAGCTTATCAAGTTTTTCCTGTCCACGACGCTGTGCCCAGTATTCTTTTTCTGTAATTTTTCTTTCAGCAGGAGAGAGCAGATCAACTTGATGCAGACCTTCTTTCTGGCACATATCCATGACATCTTGCTTTAAGTGAGCAAGGTAGGCGGTGCTTAGGTGGTGTTTATATCCGGCTTTTGATTCGCAGTCAAATTCCATATAGGGTTCTTGGGGCACGTCATATTTACGAAGGCTGTTGATCACAATATGTACATGGATATTACCACTTTCGTTGTGACCATCTGTATGTGTGCAGACTAAAGCCTGATGACCGGGAAAGTTCTTCTTTGCAAAAGTTAGTCCAAGCTGTTGTGCCCGTTCACCAGTCAGTCCACATTCCTCTTTGTCTTTTGGGTCAAAGCTGATAATGTAATGATGAGACTTTATCTCATTGAAATTTTTATTTTTATGGTAATAGCTGTTTAGTTCCTGACATTCAGATGCAAAGGTAAACGGATCACAGTTCAGACCATCCAGGTAATATTCATCTCGTAATATCATATGTCCCTTATCATCGAGGATTGGCTTTTGGGTGTATTCATTATGCTGAAAGATGAGATACCGTTCGGATTCTCCATAGTCAGCATTTTTGCTTGCGATATGTTTAATCACTGCCACGGAAATCACCTGCCATTCTCATCACTTCATATTTCATTTCATAAATATCCCGGAGAGATTTTTTTATTTCTGCTCTCATTTCTGAGGAGATAATTCCACCTTGATTAAAATATCGGGCAATCTGATTGAGGTTGCTTCCTATCTTACCCAATTCACCAATCAGTCTTTTTATTTCTGGAACATCTGCAGTGATTTCATATTTGATAATAACATTCTGGCTGTTCAAGGCATTTCGGATAAAATCAGAAACAGTCATGTTTGTTGCAGTGGCTCTTTCCAGAAGAATCTCATATTCCGTTTCATTCATACGCAGGTGAACATCTTTAGTTTTGGTAAGTGCTTCATCTTTTTTTGGTCTTGTCATTCAATGCTCCTTTCTGCATAAAGGTTCCGCATAGGAAAGAGAAAATTTTACAGCTTGCTGTGAAAACAAGTGATGAAGAATCATCACGCTGTGACCATGACAATGGGAACCAATACGCATATCTTTGATTGCGGTCGAGGGTATGGGGAAACGAAATCCCCATCAAGTTGCAAGTGGCCAGTAACCCCGGAAGGGGTTATTGTGCTACATTGCGAAACTTGCTCTAAGAGAGAATCCTTTCCCATAATCATGCGTGGGAGACATCAAAAAGACAGGTAAAAATGTAAAAAAATAAAAAAAGTGAAAATTCATCTGACATTTTGCCATCTGCCAGCTGTGATTAGTAGAAAAAGAGAGATCACAGGAGGTAGCCAGATGAAAAATATAGAAATGCCTACACTGGAAGAATTGCAGGAAATGGCAGCAGTGGACATCCGTACCGTAGATAAAAGTACGTTAGCAGAGCTGGATGATGTGGAGATTCATGAAGAATTACCGCAGGCAGAAAGGATTGCAGATTATATCAAGCAGATTAAAAATCCGTATTGCTATAAATCACATGGGGTAGTTGTGAAGATCAGCTTTGCAGGAAAATGCTCTCTGGAAGAAAGCCTGAGCAGATGTATCTCCATGTAAAAGGAAAATCGTCCAGAAAAAAATAATCGAAAAAAGAAAGAAAAAGGTATGGTAGTAATCCAGAAGTTATGTTAATATGGATGTGGGTCAAAATTTAAAAGCATTCAAGGAGCCGTGAATTTCTTGGTTTACACCGCCACAGAGCGAGTAAAGTAGGAGGTTGATGGCTTTATGTATTTCAATCAAAAGTCTATTTTAGCAGCGGATTATCTCCGGTTATCCAGAGAGGATGGAGACAAACTGGAGAGTGACAGTATCCGCAATCAAAGAAGTCTCATTAACGATTTTGTAAAACAGCACAAAGAGATCCAGCTGGTCGAGGAATATATCGACGATGGATACAGTGGAACGAACTTTGACCGTCCGGCATTCCAAAGGATGCTTGAGGATGTGAAAAGGAAGAAGATCAACTGTATCATCGTAAAAGATTTATCCAGATTAGGAAGAAACTACATTGAAACAGGAAGGTATCTGGAAAAGATCTTTCCATTTATGGGTGTACGGTTCATCGCAATCACAGACCATTATGACAGTGCTACAGGATCGGATGATGCAGATCAGATCATTGTTCCGTTTAAGAATCTTATCAATGATGCTTATTGCAGGGACATCTCAATTAAAATCCGAAGTCAGTTAGATGTGAAAAGAAAAAACGGGCAGTTTATTGGCAACTTTGCAGCCTATGGATACTTAAAAGATCCAGAAGATAAGAACCATCTTATTGTTGATGAATATGCGGCAGATATTGTACGGCTTATTTTTAATCTGAAAATAGATGGGTACAGTTCACAAAGAATAGCAGCCCAGTTAAATGAAATGGGAGTTTTGCCGCCATTGGAATATAAGAGAAGCCGGGGGATGAATTATAACAGCGGATTCCGTTCCGGTTCTGATCCTAAATGGGCAGTCACTTCCATCAACCGTATTTTGCAGAATGAACTTTACATAGGCACAATGGTTCAGGGCAAAAACCGAAAGATTAATTATAAGGTGAAGAAAAGTTCTCCTATTGCAAGAGAAAACTGGATACGAGTAGAAAATACACATGAAGCAATCATTCCAGAAGAGAGTTTTCAATATGTACAAAGTCTGTTGGAAATAGATACCCGGATCGCTCCGAAAAGAAAATCTGTTTATTTGTTTTCTGGATTTGTACGTTGTGGGGACTGTGGTGAGAACATGGTCAAGCGAAGCACAACGAAGAAAGGAAAAAAATACTGTTATTATCATTGCTCCACTTATAAGAACAAAGAGGGATGCAGTTCCCATCTGATCAGTGAAAAAATGATTTATGATGTAGTTCTGGATTCTGTAAAAAAGCAGATCGCATTATTGACCGAAGTAGAAGAAATCATCAAGAAAAATGGAATGGATACTTACAAGAAAGTGGAGAGCCGGTCTTTAGAACAGCAGTTAATGGCACTTTATGAGGAAGTGGAAAGATATAAAGACTTAAAGGCGAGATTGTATCAGGATATGGTAGACGGTATTGTCAGCAGAGAAGAGTACCATGAATATAATCAGAGATTCACAGAGAAGATGCAGAAAGCAGAAAAGGCGAAACAGGAAGCGGAAGAGAAGAAAGAAAAGTTATCTGCGGAAGAAAAACGGATGCATCCATGGATAGAGGATTTCAAAAAATATAAAAATATCCAAAGCCTTGACCGGAAAGCAGTTGTTACATTGATAGAGCAGATCATTGTATACAGCAAGGAGCAGATTGAAATTCAGTTCAAGTATAGTGACGAGATGCAGGAAATGATAGAAGCAGTGCAGATTATACGTGAGCGGCAGGAACGGAAAGGAGAATTTGTATGCGGTGCGTAAGTTATACCAGAACGACTTCCTGTAAAGAGGACGGAAAGATTCCGGCGGATATTATAAAACAGCAGGACCAGCATATACAGGAATACTTGAAAAAACAGGGATGGACATTATCTGCAAAGTATTGCGACAGAAAAAAAGATACAGAAGAGAACACAGTTTTTGAAGAACTGACAAAAGATGGGATCAACCGCAAATTTGATATGGTAGTTGTAGACAGCATTGACAGATGCGGAAGGACAATATCCTGTGCAGATGATGTCTTAGTAAAAACATTTGTCCCGGCAGGAATACATTTTGCAGTTGTACAGGACGAATTTATCAGCATTGGAAAAACGAAAGAAGAATTATATGAATATATAAAGAAAGCTAGGTATGCGGCAGTTCAGTTAAAAGGCATGAGAGAGTATGCAGTCAGAGAACAGCTGGAGGGACTTTATACCGTGCATGATGAAAAGTATGGATACATTCTTTCTGATGACCGCAGGGAATTGCTTATTGATGAAGAAGCGGCAGTTGTTGTGCGGGAGATCTTTCAGATGGTATTAGATGGTATGCCGATTGCAAATATAGTGAAAATTTTAAATGACAGTGGAATAGAATCTCCGATGGTGCATAATGCACGAGTCGGTCATAAGGTATGGCCGACATATGACAATAAATGGTTATTCTGCTCTGTAAAGAGAATCCTTAGATGCACAGCGTATGCTGGTTACTGGCAAAAGACGATCAACAAAAAAATTTGTACACTTCCTATAGCTCCTATTTTGGAAGAAGGCATGTTTGAAAAAGTGCAGGAGATTCTCGATAAGAGAAAGAAGCCAAGAAAAACAAGACCAGGTAAAAATGGATTATTTGTAAAAAAGATATTTGATGCCGAGACAGGAAGAAAAATATCACAGAGAAATTTTAAAACGGGGGAAACGGTTTTTCTTTTCGCAAGTGGGACGAATCAGCTTCCAAGAGATAAAAGTACCTACATTTCTTTTGAAACCGTGATTGCTGAAGTAAGAAAAGCCATACAAAGAGAAATGGAACTGGCAGAACAGATAAAAAAGAAACTGTCAGCCAGAGAAGCAGAATCAGAAAAATATGAATGGTTGAAGCAGTATTCACAAAGAGCGTGGACAATCTTTGAAGAGATGGAGCAAGTGGAAAAAGAGCGTATTCCATTATATCAGAACTACCAGACAGGAAAAATCAATGAAGAAGAATATCTGGTGGGAAAAGAAGAAATACGGGATCAGCTTAGTATGTATGATGGAGATTTCAGTGAACTTATGAAAGAGGTATCCGTTATAGAAAAGGCATATAGCAATAAAAATGAATGGTTAGAGACTTTTAAGAAAGAGAATCTTCCGAAAGAACTACAGCCAGAGCATATCAATAAATGGATTGAGAAAGTATTGATAAGAGATTTTAAAGAAGTGCAGGTATGTTTATCCAAGCAGGAATGGAAAAAATACTTTCCTGCAGAATGGATGGAGGAATAGGGATGGCAAGAAAGAGCAGAAAAAACAGAAACGTAGAATCTAATATACAAACGGTTGTCAAAAAAGAAAACTTACTGGATACGGCTGCGTATATTCGCCTGTCTGTTGAAAACGGAGGAAATGAAACGGATGAAACATTAGTTGTGCAGCAGATGCTTGTAGAAAGATTTATAGAAGAGCATCCGGATCTGAGACTGGAAGAGGTATACATTGATAATGGATTTACAGGCACCAATTTTGAACGTCCCGGATTTATGAGATTAATGGAAGATGTTCGTTCTGGAAAGGTGCAATGTATCGTTGTAAAAGATTTATCCAGATTCGGCAGAGACTATCTGGAAACAGGATATTATCTGGAGACTATATTGCCAAAGTTAAATGTACGCTTTATTGCGATTACGGATGATTACGATAGCTCCAGAAAAGAGGACAGGGAGAATATAAGTGTTCCCATCAAAAACATGGTAAATGCCTTGTATGCAAAGGATATGTCTAAAAAAATCCTGGCGGCAAAGGAAGCACAAAAGCGGAACGGAAATATCACGTTATCTAAGGTTGCATTTGGTTATGTCCGTTCTGAGGATAAAACAAGACAGGTCGTAGATGAAACGGTTGCTCCTGTTGTGCGTATGATATTCCAATGGACATTGCTGGGAGTCAGTAAAAGAGAAATTGCTGACAGGCTGAACTTGTTGGGAGTTGCGACACCTGGACAGAAAGAAAATAGAAAGATAGCAAGAGTGCCACTTGAGGAGACAAAGTGGAATGGAGGAACTGTCAGAAAAATATTAGAAAATCCAACCTATACAGGAGATATTGTCACAGGGAAATTGAAACAGTCTTTGTACAAAGGAGTGAAACAGTATCATACAGTACCAGAAGAGTGGGATGTGCAGAAAGATATGCACACTCCGCTGGTTGCGAGGGATGATTATGAGGAATTACAGGAAAGCAGAGAAGAGATTCATAAGATAACGAAGAAACGCCAGTCCAGATGTATGAAGGACAGAGAAAAATATCAGGATAGTTTTCCGGGAATGGTCCGGTGTGGCGAGTGTGGAAACGTTATGTATTTCAGACGATATACACATAATTATACAACCAATGAAAAAATGGGAAGCGATTACTATTGTGGGAATGAACAGTGTTCCAGAAATTTGATAGAAGGAAACTTACTCAAGATCCTTGTGATGGATCAGATCCAGATTTTGATCAAGAGTATGTGTGACAGAAAATTGCTTTTGCAGAAAATGAAAAGTGCAACAAAAGAAAACAATATTTTTTATAAAGCAGCGGCAAAGGTAAGGACATTGGAGCGTAAGATCGCACAGACGGAAGAACGCAATACAAGACTATATGAAGATTATGTAGCAGGTATTGTAGATAAAGATGATTTTGATATGATGAGGGAACGCTATATAGGGGAACTCCAAAATCTCCGGGAAGAGCTTCAGGTACAAGAACAGAATCAAAGGATCTTGGAAAAGAAAGCAAACCGATATATGGATATGGTAAATCATATGGAAAAATATCTGGATAAAAGAGAATATAATGAGGCACTTGTACAAGAACTGGTGGAATATATAGAAGTATATGCAAATGGGAGTATCCATGTGTGCTTCAAATGTAAGGATGAATTCCAGCAGATAGCAGAAGAAATGGAAGGTGTTCAGATTGGCTAATGGATTGTATTTAAGACTCTCTATAGCAGATGGAGATTTAGGAAAAGAAAATAAAGATGAAAGCAACAGCATTGATAACCAGAGATCGCTTCTTGTCAGTTTTATCACTGACAGAGAGGACATGAGTGATGAATACATAGAATATGTGGATGATGGGTATTCCGGAACAAATTTTGACCGTCCGGCATTTAAGAAAATGATAGAAGATGCGAAGGCAGGAAAAATAGATACCGTCATTGTAAAAGACTTTTCACGATTTGGTAGAGATTATATTGGAGTTGGAGATTATCTGGAGCAAGTGTTCCCGCTCCTGGGAATCCGCTTTATTTCATTAAACAATAATTATGACAGTAAAGAGTACATAGGAAAAACGATGGGATTAGATATGGCAATCAATAATCTTGTCAACAATCTTTACAGCAAGGATATATCCAAAAAGTTAAAGAGTGCCTTGAAAGTGAAATGGAAGAACGGAAAATGGACAGGCTCGAAACCTCCATTTGGTTATTTAAAAGATGAAGAGCATGGATGTTGGAAAATAGATCCGGTAGCAGGTAAATATGTCCGTATGATATTTGATAAAGCGATGGAAGGCTGTAATACTTCTCAGATCTGCTATTACATGAACGAGCAAAAGATACCGACACCTGGAAAATATAATCAGATGAACGGATTGCTGCGGCAGGGGAATTATAAAATGCCAGATAAGGAAGTTGTTTGGGATACCGGAATGATCCGTACGATTCTTGGAAGATTTGAGTACACAGGTGCTTTAGTTATGGGAAGGCGGCATACCGTAGCGGTTGGAAGTAAAGTAACAAGAAAGACAGCAGAACAAGATGTCGTTATCCGGAAGAATATCAATCCGGCAATCATTACGGAAGAAGAGTATGAAGTGGCAAGTGCATCTATTATGTTTATGACAAAGCCAGAATATCGTGGTGCGAAAGACTTCCTTCTGAAAGGAAAAGTGCGGTGTGGAAATTGCCACAGGTCATTAGCTTATACAGATGGTGGTATTCATCCAAAAATATATTGTCCCCATAAAGTTCAGGCAGGAAGATATTCCCATTGTCCGGAAGATGCGTATCCGGTCTCTGTGATAGAGGGGCATATCTGGTATTCTTTAAAAAGGATACTAAGGATATTGGATTCAGTGCAAAGAGAATCCGAAGAAAAATATACGGATAATAGTTTTACAGGGAAAAGACAACAAAGAGTGTTGGAATCGGAACTGGAAAAATTAAAAAATGAACGTATCCATCAGTATGAAGCTTATGCAGAAGGCGTACTTAGCAGAGAAAAATATATAACAGTGAAGAAACAGCTGACAGAAAAAATCGAAAAGATACAATCCGAACAAAAAGCACTTGCCAGTGTGATCATTGAAGAAGAACGATACAGAAGCCGGATAAGAACAGCAGTCCAACAGTTGGAGGTACAGATAGAAAGAGGAAAGCTGACCAAAGAGATTATAGATACGATGATTGATACCGTGTATGTGTATGATAAAAAACGGATTGAAGTAATTTTAAGATTTGATGATGTTTTACAAAAGGTGATCTCAGAATATATGGAAGGGGCGAAGGGTGCATGACATTTAAAAATTTTATGTATAAAGGGGTATTGATGATAACTGTGCTGGCATTGATCGGATGGCTTGGAAAGTATCTGTATCTGGTAGATGGAGAAATGGATTGGTTCCGGCTGATGCTGGTATATGGTGTTCCGGTAGGAATCCCATATATGTTTTTCATCATTCCGTGGCATTGGGATTTATCTGGAACGATAGGAATGGTAGCCTTGTGTGCGATAATCGGAGCTGTATTTGGTTTTATTATTGCGATTGGAATTGCAATCAGGGCAGTATGGTATGTAATCGCATTTCCAATAAGCTGTTTGCTGCGAAAGGAGAAAAACAGGATATGAGTACAGGCGAAAATATTAAAAGAATCCGGAAGTTTAGAGGAATGACACAGAAAGAACTTGGAATTGCGATTGGAATCGGAGAAGAAAGTGCAAGTCCAAGAATGGCACAATATGAAACTGACAATAGAACACCGAGAAAAGAAATGCTGCATAAAATGGCAGTAGTCCTTGATGTAGATCCGAGAAACATTTCCATTCCGACAGGCTATAGGGAAGAAGATATGATATATAGGCTTCTTGTGCTGGAAGATTACTTTCCAGAAATGAAACTGGAGAGGAACGGAAGGACAGGCGAGGTCGTGATCAATCTGCAGAATAAGAAAATCAATGAATTCCTTTATCAGTGGGGAACTATTAGAGGAAAGAAAAAGCAGGGAATGATTTCCGAAGATGAATATATGCAGTGGAAATATTGCAGAAATCATGCGTAATATTATATATTATATATCATATATGTGAATTCACAGATAAAGGATGAAACAGCACTGGGAAAACTTATGCATGATTTTGCCTGTACAAATGCGAAAGATATGTATTATGAAATTCTGGCTGACCGTGTGCATTATTTTAAAGAAGATGAGAAAAGGGTGGCGGTAATGTGTAAAGCGATGGAAGATATGAGAAATGAAGCGGCAAAAATAAAAGCAGTCCATATAGCCCGTTTAATGCTGGATGGTGGCAAACTCAGTTATGAAGATATTGCAGCATACACAGAGCTAACCATAGAGGAAGTCGAAAAGATAGCTTCAGAGAAGAAAAGTGCATAATTGTAAGGCAGTTTAATACCGATACAGTTTAGAAAATAGAAACCGCAGGAATTTTCACCTGCGGTTTTTCTCTGCCCTGCTATATACAGAAATACCGCCATAGAAATATTGCTATACTATGACGGTATTACAAATCTTTTTCATCTTTGAAAGCGAACACATCATTGGGTGTACAGTTAAGAATATTGCACAGTTTTTCAACGGTAAGGATTGTAATGTTCTGATTTTTCCGAAGCTGATCGAGGGTGTGTTTGTCAATTCCTTTGTTAATCAGGGCATATTGGGAAATGTGGCGTTGTTTCATGGTTTCCCATAATGGACTATAGTCAATCAAGGTATCCCCGCCTTTCTTTGCTTTTTGGCATAAAATACCATTAATTTCAATTATAATTGTCGAATAAAATAAAAAATATGGTGGACATCTTCACCATAAGAGATATAATTTGATCGAGGGATATGTAAAATAAAGGAAAATAAAGTCGGATAATGTAAGAATTGATTGATGGGTGTATGTGGGAGGAGAGTTATATAAGTGAATATTGAAAAGTTTTACTATGATGAACAGACAGAAATGTATGAGCAGATGAAGAAGGAACAGGATGAGCATGAACAGTCACTTTCGGTAGAGGAAAGGGAAAAAGAACATCAAAAATTATTCCAGGAAGCAAGAACAATTATGGAAAAAGCAGAGCGTAAAAAGAAAGAAGAATATCAGATTATCAATCCTGTAAAATATCAGAGGTTTATATATCTGTCAGAACGGGCAATACAGTTTTCAAAAATCTCAGGATGTAATATTAAGATTCAGACATTTCCAGACATGTCTGCACTTATTAAAATGCAGACGGGATATATCTGGTTGCTGAGTGATGGTGAATCAGCACTGGAAGATAAGGAAACAATGAAGAATCTGTTAAATGAAGCGGACTGGGTAGGTATTGGCAGCAGAAAACATGGAGAAAAAGATGTTGTTGAATTGGAGTTTTGGTTTGAACTGGCAGAAAAGTTAAAAAAGTAAATGGATATGAAATGACTATTCCACATATATCGTTACTGTGATAAAATGTGAGAAAAATATATATCAACATATGAAAAACGGAGGAGAGAGTTATGTTCGATACCATTCATCATATTGCAATCATTGGAAGTGATTATGAAAAATCAAAACATTTTTATGTGGATCTGCTTGGATTTAAGGTGATCAGAGAAAATTATCGAAAAGAACGTGATGATTACAAGATTGATCTGGCGTGTGGGTCGCAGGAAATAGAACTTTTTATCATAAAAAATGCTCCAGCTCGTGTAAATTATCCAGAAGCATTGGGATTACGCCATCTGGCATTTAAAGTTGAGAGTGTAGATGATACAGTAAAAGAATTGAATGGAAAAGGAATTGAAACAGAGCCGGTACGCCTAGATGATTATACTGGAAAGAAAATGACATTTTTCCATGATCCAGATGGACTTCCATTGGAAATTCATGAGTAGAAAATAGCATAGGATAGAAAGAGACAGATGCAGGTAAATAAATATTTCCACATCTGTCTTTTTTGTGCAAAGATTTATTTATCGGAATGTCGCAGACAGCTTTTTATAAAGGCAGCAGCTTTTATCATTTGTTCTTTTTCTTCATCAGAGCAGTCAGAGGATAATTCAAACCAGGTCTGATCAGCAGAAGAAAGAGAAAGTGCAGGTTTACCGGAATCTGCAGATAAAGCAGGACTGTCAGTATGGATACTGCTATTGTCATCTAATAATCTGTTCTGGATTTCTGATAGAGCTTTTTCACGATATTGAGCATCCATGTCCTGGATACTTTCAACAGAAGCATGGTAATTGCCTAATATGTGATTGATGTATCCATTTTTAAAATGAAGAAAAAGAGCATCTTCAGATAGATCCGCTAAATCCTTTGAGGTTGCAATTTCTAAATCTGCCTGTCCCTCCATTTTAAACAGAATAGAAAACAGATCGGATACAGACTGAATGTCAAAATCCATAAAGAGATGCACACTGATACCTAACGCATCAGCAATTTTTGAAAGCTGTTCATATTTCGGATTACGTTCATTGGCTTCGTACTTGCGGAGTGTACTGAAACTGATTTCAGCGTCCTGTGCAAGTTGTTCCTGTGTCATGTTACGAGCCAGACGAAAATACTTGATTATTTCTCCTGTATTCATAGGCAAAGTCCTCCAATAGCAAAAGTATATCACATTTTTAAATGAAAGTGCCACAAAAGTTTTGAAAAATATATTGACAGATACAAATGTGACATATATAATGATAACAGATACAAAAGTAACATATAACTTACACAATAGACACAAAAGTACAAGTAAACTTATACATAACTGTCATAAGAAATATGAAAAAAGTAAAACGGTTTGAAGTTAAGTAACAGTTAAGTATAAGATGATCAGGAAAGGATGGAATAGGATATGGCAGAAATTATTATGGGAATCGATCATGGAAATGGAAATATGAAAGGGGTACATGTAAACTTTCCATGTGGTCTGGTAAGATATACTTCTGAACCAGGACGATTTATGAATGAGGATATTCTGGAATACAACGGTGTGTATTATACGTTATCAGAAACAAGGATGCCATTCAAAGCAGATAAGACAGTGGATGAAGATTACTTTATATTGACCTTATTTTCACTGGCTTTGGAAGCAAAGGAAAGAGGAATCACTTTATCCGGCAAAGATATTGTACTGGGAGTTGGATTGCCGCCTGCAGACTTTGGACAGCAGGCTCCGGGATTCAAAAAATATTTTACGGAACATTCAAAACATGGGATTTCTTTTCGATTCAATGGAAAGCCGGTAAATTGTTACCTGAAAGATGTTTTGGTAAGTCCGCAGAATTTTGCGGCAGTCATGTGCTATAAAGCAAGCCTGTTTCGTCAGTACCGGACGGTCAACTGCATTGATATTGGAGACGGAACTGTAGATTTACTGGTAATCAGAAAAGGACAGCCGGATTTGTCAGTTCGTGTCAGTGACAGATCTGGAATGGCGATTCTCCGTTCAGAAATTTCTAATTCCATCCAGCAGAATTACGGTATTCATCTGGAATCCTCAGATGTAGAGCAGGTATTAATGCAGGAAGCAACAATTCTGGATGAAGAGGTGGTAAGAGAGATTCAGAAAATGGCAGGAGACTGGATGCAAAGGATTATCAATAAACTCCATGCGTATGTACCAGATTTCCGAACTAATCCGGCAGTATTTCTTGGTGGAGGCAGCTTGCTTCTGAAACAGCAGATTGAAAAATCTTCTGATTTTAAATATATAGAGTTTATCGAGGACATCCGGGCAAATGCGGTAGGATATGAGAAAATGACAGCATTACACATCCAGAAAAGACAGGGGGTGTAATGTGTGGGAGAGATACGGGTTGTACTGATATTTAATGAAGATAATGAACGGCAGAGAGAAATCGGAAGGTATCTGAAATCACAGAAAAGGTGCAAAACAGCACTGATTACAGAACTGGTTTATGCGTGGCTGCATAAAGAAAATACACCTGTTTCTTCCTATAATAATGCAAATGTCAGTGTAGAGGAATTAAAGCAGCAGTTGTTGCAGGATACGGATTTTATACAGCAGATAAAAAAGAGTGTAGTTATTGAAGAAGATGCCGGGAAAGTGATAGAAGAAGAACAGAGCGATGGACTGGATATGGATGAAGGGATGCTGATGGCGGGGCTGTCGATGTTTGAGAATAATTTATAGGATAGTTTTTTAATATGGCAGTATTGTATATAAAAAATATACAGTGCTGCTTTTTTGTGTTAATATAACTGAAAAGAAAGTTTTTTGTTTTTTATAATCGGCGTAGAAATGAAAAAACGAATATCATGGGGGAAGGATTATGATTAAATATCCATTATATGTTACATTAGATACGAATATTTTTGATGCTAATAAGTTAGACTTCAGTAAAGAGAGTACATTAGGCTTGCTTGTTAATTATGTTGAAGCTGGTAAGATAAAAATTGTATTGAGCAATATTGTTATCAAAGAAGTTGAAAAGCATGTTATAAAATCAAGTGATAGTATATGCTCAGCATTTCGGGAACTACGAAAAAAAGCGTTAAGTATCGCTTCAGAAGGGCTTTTGGAACAAGTTGGAATAAAACCTGACGCATTGTTTCTAAATAAGATAGAGTATCAAGAAAAGTGTTTAGGTGTTTGGAATAAATTTTTGGAAAGTTTAAAGCCTGAAATTATGGATTTGTCATTAGTAGATTTAAAAGAGATAGTTGATGATTACTTTGAGATTAAGCCCCCATTTGAAAATAATGAGAAAAAAAGAAAAGAATTTCCGGATGCGTTTATTGCAAATCAGATTCGAGAAAGATTCGGAAAAGATAAAATAATTGCTATAATAAGCAATGATAAAGGATTCAAGAAAGCCTGCGGTCGTTCGGAAAATCATGTTTTTTTTACATCATTAGGCGAATTATATAACACAATGAATAGTCAAGAAAAAGAATATACGGCAGTTCTTCAAGAAATTAATTCTTTGATTGTAAACTATACTTTTGAAATTCGAGATGCTATAAAAAACGAGGAGTGCGTTGAAGTCCATGGTTTGTCATATGACAAGGATGGCATAGAAAGTGGATTTAATTATACTGATTTTGAGGTCACCTCTATTAAGAATATCAATTTTCATGTAAGAACTATTGATGAAATTACAGATGAAATAGCGTTGGCTACATTATTATGCACTGCGGATGTAGAGGTAGAATGTTCTTATGAGGATTATGATAATGCCGCATGGGATGCTGAAACAAGAACTTTTTATTTTTTACAAGCAAGAACAAATATTGAAAGACATCGGGCAAGATTTGGAATAAGAATTGAATTAAATCGTAAAGAAAATAATCTACGAATTATCCCATTTAAAGTAATTTTAAATGGAGATACATTATATGAACGTTTTGAAGTGAGAGAAGATGAGGAGCTTTATGATGCAATGGATATAATAAATCAGGATAGAGAAGATTTAGGATTATATTCGTTGGATAAGTATGCCGATTATTTAGAGGATGATTTAGTAGACTCATCATTTATGAATGAGATTATTGGGAAATTTGAAAGAATTAATGAATTATATCAAAAATATGATACTATAGCAGCAATGTATGATGAGTTATTGTCGGTCATTAAAGATACAGAATCAAAGGAGATTGTGAAGCAACTGACATCAAATTTAAAAGATATTACAGGATTTCCAGTCCCGGCTGATTTAAATGCTATAACTGCTCAAGAAAAGGATGAAATTATTTGCTGGGTGGATCAATCATATGAAAGATTGTATAAACTTAGTGAACAAAAAGGTCTGCCAGATAATTTTAAATATGGAGATACAATAGAAATACAAAATGGTTTAGAAAAGTATCAGTTTAATATTGGGGAGTTTTCAGGTATAGCGACGGCTGGAGATCAAGAAGATATTGAGTTGTCAATAAAAGATAACGATGGAGAAATACTAGGAAAAGGACGTGTAAGTCTTACGATAGGATATATTGATTTTGATGAAGATGGATGTGCTAGTAACGGAATAAATGACAGTATAGAATACTGTTATGAAGATATTGCAAAAGCATTAGAAAATATCGCAGAACTTATCGAACAAGATATTAAAAATGAAGAGAATATTGCAAAAGAAATTGAAAAAGTAATAACCACAGAATAATAGAAAATTGAAAAAGAGAACAAAGGGCGTAGAGGATATGAAAATTCCATCTACGCTCTTTGTGTTTTGGACTATTTTTCGTCAAGACCGCAACACCGCAAGACCGCAATGTTGCAAAATAAAACTGCCGGATGCATCGGTTCCGACAGTTATTTATCATGTATATCATCATCTGTAAAAGTTAAAATGTCATTTGGGGTACAAGATAAGATCCGGCAAAGTTTTTCGATGGTTGATGCGGTAATATTCTGGTTATTCCGGAGTTGCTGCATAGTTCGGTAGTCGATGCCATTGTTGACGAGATAATATTGAGATATATTTCGTTTTTCCATTGTAATCCATAACGGACTATAATCAATCACATTGTCCCCGCCCTTCTAATTTATTTCCTGATTGTTTAATTATAAGTAGGGGAAAATGCAAAAATATAGTGAATAAATTCACTAGATAATATATAATTGGAAACATAAAAAGAGAAAGCAGTATTTATGGATTAAAAATATTATAAAGCATTGTTAAGTGGAAATTAGTCTGGTTCTCGAAAGAGGAACCACAGTTCCCCAAACGAGAACTATAAATTGATAGAATATACTAAAATACTGTAAAATCAAAAATTTTCATAGTGCATAGAAAGGTAAGATGCACATGATGGAATCATTAGGAAATAGATTAAAGCAATTAAGACAAAACAATCGCTTGCGGCAGGATCAGGTAGCAAGCTTGGTTGGAGTAAATAAAAATACAATGTGTTCCTATGAAAATGATGTCAGACAGCCTTCTTATGAAATTTTGGTCAGATTAGCTACAATTTATAGAGTGAGTACCGACTATCTGCTGGGGTGTGAAAGTAAAAGAACGGTTGACGTATCTGGTCTTACACCAAAAGAAATACAAACAATTACAGAACTGGTTGCAGACATGACGGAGAAAAATAAAAAGCTGGAAGGGTTATAGATGGCTCAAAATGCAAAGGAACAAAATGATTATAGAATTACATATTATAATGCAGTGTCATCAAAAGAAGTTGATTGGTTATGGTATCCGTATATTCCCTATGGAAAGATAACGATATTGCAAGGAGATCCAGGAGAAGGCAAATCGACCATGATGATGCAGCTTGCGGCACTTATTACAACTGGAAAAGCTATGCCAGATGGAAGCGGAGATAAAATACCGGGAAACGTAATTTATCAGGCGGCAGAAGATGGAATTGAAGATACAATCAAGCCACGATTGGAAGCGGCAGGTGCAGATTGTAGTAGAATTGCATTTTTGGAACAGCCGGATGAAGAACCAATATTACTAAATGACACAAGATTGGCACAAGCGATTGAAGGTACACAGGCGAAATTGTTGGTTATTGATCCACTTCAAGCCTACTTGAGAATGGATAGTGAAATGCAACGTACAAATTCGGTGCGTTCTGTTCTTACAAATCTTGCAAAAGTTGCAGAACGGACTGGATGTGCAGTTGTGCTGATTGGACACATGAATAAAAGCAATCGGACAAAAGGCATATATCGAGGACTTGGAAGTATAGACATAGCTGCAGTAGCAAGGAGTATTTTATTAGTAGGAAGGGATAGAAATATTCCGCATTATCGTGTAATGCTTCAGATAAAAAATAATCTGGCACCAGAAGGAAAGGCATATGTATTTGAACTACATCCGAATTCTGGATTTCGGTGGATAGGGCAGGAGGAATATAAGGTAGAAGATCTTTTGTCTCATAAATCAAAAACAGATAGTAAACTGGACAAAGCAAAGGATTATCTGCAATTACTGTTAAGTGGAACAGATATGGCATGTGCAGATATATTTGATAAAATGCGTGCAAGTGGTATTGGTAAACGTACTGTGGAGCAAGCAAAAAAAGATATGGGGATTATATCCTATAAATCGGGAGATAAATGGTATTGGCAGTTAAATGGGAGTGATGCATCAGGTGAGCGGATATGAAAAAGAAATAAAGAAACAGGAAGAACAAAAGAATAAGATTCGTGAAAGATATAAGGGTGTTGACCGAAATGAATTGGAATTCATTCCGGCAAAACCAAGAGAAAAGTTGTTTGAGGATACAGCAGAGAAAAGGGTTTGTGCCTATTGCCGTGTTTCTACTGATGATGTTAATCAGACTTCTTCTTATGAGTTGCAGAAGAATCATTATGAAGATATGATTAAAGAACATCAAGGATGGGAGCTAGTAGGAATTTATGCTGATGAAGGAATATCCGGTACATCTTTACAGCATAGAGACGAGTTCAATCGGATGATAGAAGATTGTAAAGCTGGAAAAATAGATCTGATTGTTACCAAAAGTGTCTCCAGATTTGCCAGAAATATAGTGGATTGTATTGCAAAGGTTCGTGAACTTGGAAATATGCGACCAAAAGTGGGTGTGTTTTTTGAAACAGAACATATTTACACATTGGATAATACCAGTGAAATGATGCTGGCAGTATTATCCGCAGCTGCACAGGAAGAGTCTCATACGAAGAGTGAGATTATGAATATTTCCATAGAGCAGCGTTTTTCAAGAGGGATATTTCTTACACCCAAATTATTGGGATATGATGTAGACGAAGATGGTAATCTGGTAATTAATAAAGAAGAAGCAGAAACAGTGCGTTTATGCTACTATTTGTTTCTTAACGGTTTTCCAACTGCGGAAATTGCAGAAATACTGATGCAATTAAAACGGAAAACGAAACTTGGAAATACCAAATGGTCAAGTGGTACTGTAGGAAGTTTATTGAGAAATGAGAGATATTGTGGAGATGTACTTTCCAGAAAGACATTTACGCCTAATTATCTTGATCATAAATCAAAAAAGAATCGTCATGATCGGAACCAGTACCGACAAACAGATCACCATGAGGCTATTGTTGACAGGGATATTTATAATGCGGCACAGAAGATGTTGACAGTGACAAAGTATGTGAAAAAAGGCTTTCCATTTCCTAATCTCAAGGTAGTAGATGGTGGAGCGCTAAAAGGTTTTGTGTCGGTTAATCGGTCTTGGACAGGATTTACAGTAGAAGATTATAAAAAAGCAAGTCAGAGCGTGTATTCTGATCAGAATAGTATACAAGATATTGAAGAATCAAAAGAAGAAAAGAAAGACGGAGGATTTGATTTATCTGGATACGAGATTGTTCGGGCACAGTTCTTTTCTACAAGGTTGAATCCAGCCATGACAATTTCAGAAGGACGTATTACCTTTAACACTGCCTGTTTAAAGAAATTTGAAGATGTGGAATATGTAGAAATTCTTTTTAATTCAATAGAAAGATGTATCGCTGTAAGACCCTGCGATAAAGATAACATCAATGCCGTAAAATGGGGAACGATACGAAATGGTAAATGGGTAGTCCTGCCTAAAAGCTGCCGGGGATTCTCAGAACCACTATTTGAATTAATGGACTGGAATAATGAGTGTAAATATCGTTTTAGAGGTCAATATTCAAAGGAAGATAACGAACAGATCTTATTGTTTGACTTGGAAGAACCAGAAGTGATTAAACATGAGATAATTCAAGAGGATTTACCTGATACAGATACGACTGAAACGGAAGAGAATACCGTAGATACATCTAAAAATAAAACAAAGAAGATTGTCAGAACACTTTTCCCGAAGCAGTGGCAGAATCATTTTGGCGATAGTTCAGAAGATGTTCTTCTTTTACATAGAGTTAAGTATTATGGAAATTGGGATGTGCTGCGTCCAGCTAAAATAGTAGAAGGTTTGGAACCTATATCAGAAAATTTATTGGATAAGCTGAATGAAGAAGCACAGAACATGATAGAAAAGATGAGGTGTGCAGTATGAGTGAAATGATGATAAATCAGACTATTGAGAACACAGAAAATATAGATCAGAAAGCACTGGAACTGGCACAAGATTTTAGTTATGATGGTTACCAGGTTGTAAGAAGGGAACTTTTTGCACATTTACGGGAGCCAGCCGTTGTAATCCGGAGAGATAGTGTGACATTTAATACTGCCTGCATTGCCGGTTTAGAGGATGCAGTTTACATACAGATTCTTGTTAACCAGGATAATAAGCGAATGGTAGTGCGGAAATGCGAAGAAAACGACAAAGATGCTTTGAGATGGTGTATTGAAAAACCTGATAAGAGAAAAAGTAGAAAAATGTCAAATAAATTATTTTCAGCAATGATGTATGACATGATGGGGTGGAATACAGACTGCCGATATAAGATTTTGGGGCATAAAATAACACATGAAGATGAAACTATGTATATTTTTGATCTGTTGGAAACAGAGATATTCATGGATACAAAAAGAAAGAAAAAAGCGAATCCGGATTCGTTGGAGAAAAATGAAGAATTAGTTACTGCAGAAACAGATCAGACACCGGAGCAGAATCAGGAAGAGATAGCAGCAAAAGTGGCGAGAAAGTTGAACAGAATACCATTTTATCCTAAAGATTGGAAGGATTCTTTTGGCTTATCAGTAGAAGAACATAAAAAGGCACTGGAAACTAATTTAACAGACGGCTATATAGAATTTTCAGCAACAAGGTGATAGGAGAAAGTGCGCTCATTTGGAAGGGAGGAGTGCAGATGCCGAAAATCACAGTAAATATCACAGGGGTATCTCTGTGCCAAAAAAAAGGAATAATACGAATATTTCGATCAACGATAAAAGAATTGGGTGATCCGAGGTATATTCGCTTCTTATTTAATCCGGAGAAAAGAACTTTAGCAGTTCAGTCTGTCAGCCGAAAAGAAGCGGAGTGTTTTCGTGTGCCTAAATATAATCCTAAAGACTGGGATTTTAAAATTTGCAGTATTCAAATGCTGAGGATAATCTGGAGAGTTTGTGAGTGGAATGAAAATGACACGTATCGAATAGCAGGAACGCATTATCCAGAATATAATCTGGTGGAGTTTAATTTGAATCAGGCTAGGATAGTGCAATTTGGAGAAATAGAGTAGACATAGAATCGAAGAATTTGGGACTTCTGAGAAATCAGGGGTTCTTTTTTTGTGCTTATTTTGAGGGTAAGTTGATAATACTGTGCTTTATGAGATATTTTTGAAAAAAGTTGTTCCTGAGTTGACATAAGGAGGTGATATGAGTCTGATCGGAACCAGACCGCCAACAGAGGACGAATGGGAGAAGTATTCCGCCCATCATAGAGGACGTATGGCGATCAAACCGGGTATCACAGGACTCTGGCAAGTCAGCGGAAGAAGTAATATCACGGATTTCGATGAGGTTGTAAGATTAGACCGTAAGTATATCGATGAATGGAGTCTTGTAAAAGCATCTTTTTAAAGGTGATGAGAGTATGTATTGTTTGGCGAAAAATGAGAGTTTTTTACTATACATGGTTTTGATAGCGTCGACATTTAACTTGCTGATTTTTCGCATGAATATTCTGAACAGATTTTCGCTATACTTTACACCTTTTGTTTTGATTCTTTGCCCTTATGCAATCAGTTCAATGAAGTTGAAATCCAATAAGCCAATTGTTAGAGCTTGCATATATTTTATGTTTGGCTTTTACTTTGTTTGGCTGACGATAACCAAAGCAGCAGAATTCTATGGAGTGGTACCATATCGGTTTATATGAGAGTGAGAAAAATGAATGCAAATAAAGTCCTTATTGTAAAAATGGGCATTGCTGAAGTTGTATGGCGCGTATATTCTAAGATAGTAACAAGATTCTTTGCAAAGCGGTATTCAGAATGCTTGAATTTGCGTACAGAAAAAGTATCGGAATTTAGAGAAAAATCTATTAGGCATTCTAAAGTTTATACAGAAGAAACAATTTCTGAGTGTAAAAAGGAATATGATATTTTTATAAGTGGAAGCGATCAGATCTGGAAACCAGGTGTGGTTGATGATGGATATGTATTCAATTTTTTAAATGCTAGAGATGAGTGGATTTTTATATAAAAAGTATCATCGATTTAGTGCGGATAGTTAAGCTATTAGGTGTCTTTACGAAGAATGTCGGGATATTCGATACGTTTCATCTTGAGGTAATAAGAAATTTCAAGAAAATGGCTTTTTCTGAAATTGTTCTAGCAAAATCATCATGGAAATTTCAAGTTTAGTATTTCATATTTTAAATTTGTTTTGCTTTTTTCAATGTAAGTCGGGGCATTTTATGCCCACAAGAAGCGGGAATCCACATGGTATTACCGTTGGAATTTGGTTGATACATATGAAAAATGCAAGTGGTTGTATTTATAGATAATGGAATCAGGAGGGAAGATGGCAGATAAAAAATTATTAGTGACTAGACATGTATTAGATCAGATGGATTTGATAAATATTGAATTAGAAGAACAACAGAAGTTTCCGTTATTGGATGTGGTGAGATCTAGTGGTATGACTTCGACATTTTTTAACTATTATATGGATGACGGCTGCCAGTTATTGAATGATACATTTCCATATATGATTATAGAAGGGCAGTTAGAGTGGAATGTGCCATATAATCGGGTTACATTAGAAGATTTTTTGGTAACTCATCCAGCGTGTTTGCAAGAAGGAATTGAGTACGAAACGGGACTGCCTGCTGCAAGTGGACATGGACGAGTATGAGGTACAGTGGCAGTTAATATTGCTATTAGTATACTCAGAAATAAAAGTCCGGAATTGGGAGTACCATTAGATATAGGGCAAGTGTTGATAGATGCTTTGTGTGCAGTAGCTCCGTATTATGAAGAGAAAAAGATTTCGGTGATTCAACAGTTGGATGCGATTATCAGTACAGGCGAATGTAGTGTTTTGGCGATACAGGAATTATTGGATTTTGACGAATATCATGCGAGAAAGCTGCTGCTGGCAATTGGATTCATGATGGATGAGAAAACTGGAAGATATGTTATAGGGGTTCAGAAAAGAGCGGAAACAAGAGCTATGTTAGAGAAACTAAGTTTGGAAGAACTGGAATGGCTGTAAAAAGTACTGTATTAGAAATGTAGCAGATGAATTTACAGTAGAAGAATTACGGAACTGGATAGATTTTAAAATTTGTGGGGATATGTTGAAGTATTTGTTTGGTGAAGATGTAAAGTAAAATATGTTTCAGTTAACCATGAAGATATTAATAGTCTTCAGGCGTTTTCATGTGGTAATAAAAAGATAGATCAGAATGGTTTACCGCTGACCGATATGGGATATATAAATAGTCGGATTGAAAGATAAGTCCTTTGCCGAGAGGTGAGGGACTTTTCTGGTTTTAGAAAATACTTGCACGACAAGAACATTTGTTCTATAATGTTTATGGGTGCTATCCTTAGGTTAAGGTGGATGAAAGTCTATTGTAACCTATTGAGATGGTAGGCGGCTGGCCCTCTTGCACAAAGGAGGGACTGTTACAAAAGCCCTCCGTATGGGAAAGGAGGGTGGTGTGATTATGATGATGGAGTACATAAGTTTGGTAGGATTTATTCTTACTATTTTTATAGCCGGAATTGCAGTTGGAAAACTTGTTGAGAAGATCGAAAGATTTCTATGCAGGAAAGAAGATGAAGAACATAATAACACAAACAAAAACGACCGCCGTTAGTTTTCGTAGGACTTGGCGATCGTTTATTGCTAAATAACTAAGAGGCTAGCCGTCTATCGGTAGCACCTTTTATAGTTTGATGATATCATAAACAGAAGTTGATTTCAAGTGTTAACGGAAAGGCTGATAACAGACCTATTCACTCATGACATTTGAGCTTTGAAAAAATTAGTTAATAATTATTTTTTTGAATTTTTGAATATATAAAAAACGTTGCTATATAATATATCATATGTTATATTTTATTCAAATTGATTTTATTAAAAGCGATTTGAATAAAAGCACATCAGAGGGAGATCGTTAAATGTTTATTGGAAGAGAAAGAGAATTGGCATCTTTGAAAGAATTTTATGACAAAGATGGAATTGGCATGACAGTTATATATGGTCGTAGACGTATTGGAAAGTCTACACTTATTGCAGAATTCATCAAAGATAAGAAAACTATATTTTATACTGCGACCAAGGTTGGCAAAAATAGGAACCTGGAATTATTTTCAAAACAGGTTTTGGATTTATTTATGCCTGGTGTGGAAGATGTTAGTTTTAATACGATCGAGGCGGTATTTGATTTTATTGATAAAAATATGGGCAATGATAAGTTGATTCTTGTAATAGATGAATTGCCGTATTGGGCAGAAAAAGACGATGCACTTTTATCTGTATTGCAGAAATATATAGATACTGTTTGGAAAAATAAAAATTTAAAAATTATTTTATGTGGTTCAGCACTCAGTTTTATGGAAAAGAAGGTACTTAGCGAAAAGAGTCCTTTGTTTGGAAGAAGAGATTCGCAAATTAAATTAGAGGTATTTGACTATTTAGATGCAGCTAAATTTGTTCCGAATTATTCAAATGAGGATAAAGCAATTTGTTATGGTATTACCGGTGGTGTTGCAAAGTATTTGTCAATGATTGATTCAAGAAAGAGTATTGATGAAAATATCGTAAGATTATTTTTTAAGAAGGATGGATATCTGTATGATGAAACAAGAAATATGTTGATGCAGGAATTTTCAGATATAACAATAGTAAATAATATTGTTGAACAAATTGCTTCTGGTAATAATACACTAAATACGATTGCAGCAAAAATTGGTGAGAAAGAACCAACAGTATTGTATTCGTTAGATAAGTTGATCAGTGTTGGATTAGTTGAAAAGAAAAAATGTATTACAGAGGAGAAGAATAAGAAAAAAACGCAGTATGTTTTGAAAGATTACATGTTTAAGTTCTGGTATGAGTTTATTCCAAAAGCAACCAGTGTCATTGAAATAGGACAAGGCGAGATATATTATCAAAAAGCAGTAAAACCAATTTTACATTCTTTTATGGGGACAGTGTTTGAAGATATGTGCAGATATTATACCTTGAAGAATGGAATTATAGGAGAATATGGTTGCTTTATCACTTCTGTAGGAACATGGTGGGGAGTAGAGAATATTAAGGATAAGCAGGGCAATATGAGAACACAATCTGTAGACATAGATGTTGTTGCTTTGTCAGAGGTAGACAAAAAAGCGCTTGTTGGAGAATGTAAGTTCAAAAATGAAAAGATTGATAAATCTATATATGAAACCTTGGTTAGTAGAGGAAAACTTTTACCTGCTAAGTATAAGGTTTCGAAATATATATTATTTTCATTAGCGGGATATACAGATTGGTTTGAATCATTATCAGATGAAGAGGTTGTATTACTCACTTTGGATTCGATTTATAAATAGAGTTTTTATATGGTGAATTATAGGGCAAATGCAACATCTTTTTGAGCCACTTATTGTAGAATGAACGAGAGAGTAGGATACATTATTATGAAAGATAAAAGAAAACCACAGATAAGAAAAAATGTATATTTATTTGAATTGGATTCTGTTCGAAAAACAGATGAGGAGATTGAGATTGCACAGAATGCCTTATTAGACGAGATTGTTTTAAACGGAAATGTGGTTGTTATGACATACAACCAGTTGGTTGATTCGCGCGGCTTTTTCAGCCTGCTTTGTAATGATAAATATGAAGAGAAGTTGATCCGGTTATTTGAAATGGGTGCCATCCGTATTTCCCGGTTTGGAGATATCCGTACCGTTTCCCAGTATTTGTTGAATTCGATTGATGCGGATAAGGAATTTATATATTCAGCAATTCCGATTAAATATAGCCAGAAACGTCTGCTTGCCTTGATGAAACGTTGTTTGACATACTCCGATCTTTCAGAATTGAATGAATATACAAAAGATAATTTGGATGACCGGGAAAAAGATAAGCTG
Organism: Coprococcus ammoniilyticus; assembly: GCF_025567345.1. Taxonomy (NCBI): domain Bacteria; kingdom Bacillati; phylum Bacillota; class Clostridia; order Lachnospirales; family Lachnospiraceae; genus Coprococcus; species Coprococcus ammoniilyticus. The sequence continues at coordinate 145,520 of NZ_JAOQJS010000003.1, read as the reverse complement.
GAAGATTTATTTGTGGAAGTAATAAATGGGGAGGAACAGCCTGTTGATTATCTGTCCGAGAAGGATCGTAATTATCAATTAGGAACATACCAGAATATTTTAAAGAATCTGAGAGGTTTACTGTCAACGGTATTGCGAATCAGTATGCTGCCTGATATTTATTTGGATCCAAGAAATGAATCGGAATATAAAGAGTTGAAATTTGTAAATTTCATGGCTGCTGTTTTAGCTTTTAAAGATCTTCCGGATGATAAACTGATAAATGTAGATGCGGAAGCCTTTCGGCGTTCACTTGGAATATTGGAGAAATTGGAAGCCTGGCAAAAAAATAATAATAATCGTTCAGTATATATTCGTGAAATTAAAAAAGCATGGCAGACTGTACCTGAAAGTAGTGCAGATGAACTTTCATATCAGTATGCAGAGGTTATAGTTGATCTTTGTTATAATTATGCATGTGAGAATAGTATTTGCAATATTTCCAAGCATTATAATGTGGATGAACTTTGGCGGGAATCAGGGGACAAGTCAAGCTTCTGTGTGGATTTCTTTGGCAGATTTGCTAAAACTTGGAGGAATGGAGCAGGAGCGAAGGATCGTTTCTTAACGGATGAGACAAATAAGTTTGAGTCGTTTGCTGACAAGGATGATCAATTATATAAGCAGTTAGACCGTGTAGTCCGTCTTGTAGAATATATCGATTATTCACAGGCTGGGCGTGCAGATGAAACGAATGACCAGGTTGTTTATCGTTATGAATATAAGGATGAGGAGCAACGCAGGCAGAATAAGAGAAATATAATAGGAAAAATTGCACATGGGTTTGGAATGGCTGCGCTTTGCATTATTGTGGCATGTGGCATTGAGCTTGGATTCAATAAATTACAAAGTATGATGGAAGGGATTATTTCCTTTAATACAGCACTGCTCAGTGTGATTGAGACAATTGTCTGGTTGTTTGTAACAGAGATGCTTTCAACGATAATTTCTTTGAAATTTCCTAGGCTCTTACCATTATCAGATGCTCTGGCAAAGATCAGAGAGTCAGTTGTAGATGGATGGCGGATCTGCCAGCGTAAATTTACAGCCTATTCTTGTTCAGACAAGGTGCAGACAGAACAGACAGAACCATATAATGTAGGGAAAACGATTCCCTATATTTGTCCGGCAGAATTAAAGAAATATCGGGCATTACGCAAATCAGAACCAGAACCTAAAAAGTGTTTTGCTGAATCTTCCATTTATCCTATTGCGAATGTGGAAGATAGTGATCTGACCGCACAATTGATCCGGCAGGAAGAATTATTTCACCGGAAGTATGGATTGGTATATCAGAGCAAATACAATACTATGATCGTAGATCCAATTGAGGGCGAAAATGGCATTTTCCCATATGAGCGTGTACTACCAACAGGTAAAAATGGTGTTGTGATCATTGCGAGATATAAAGGAACATTTGTGTTGTTAAAGCAGTATCGGCATGCGATTCGACGTATGCAATATGCTTTCCCAAGGGGATTTGCAGAGGTGGATGACAAGACTCCTGCTGACAATGCGATCCGTGAGTTACAGGAGGAAATCCATGCTGTCATCACGAAATCACCGGTATTTCTTGGACGGATTGTTGCTGACAGCGGATTGACCGGCGGATGTGCATATGTGTACAGTGTCGATATAGATTCAGTGGAATTGGTCGAGGATCATGAAGGCATAGTAGCCATTGAACAGCTTAGTGACCGTGAGTTGACGTCCTGGATAAATAAAGGGAAGATTGATGATGGTTTCACGCTTGGAGCTTATGCATTGTATAAATGTGTGGCTTCAGAAGCGGAGAACAAAGATATTTGATTTCAAAGTTCTACTGAGAGTAACTGAAAGTCATACATAAAATATATACATGATGGGATAGACATATGAGAATCAAAACAATAATAGTGACCGGTGGAGCCGGATTCATAGGCAGTAATTTTATATTTTACATGAAGAGAAAATATCCGGACTACAGGATTATTTGTTTGGATAAGCTTACCTATGCGGGGAATCTTGCAACATTACAACCGCTTATGGAGGAAGCGAATTTCCGTTTTTATAAGGCAGATATATGTGACCGGAATGCTGTTTATAAGGTGTTTGAAGAGGAACATCCGGATGTGGTTGTAAATTTTGCTGCGGAGTCACATGTGGATCGTTCTATTGAGTCGCCGGAAATTTTTCTTGATACCAATATAAAAGGAACAGCGGTTTTGATGGATGCGTGTATCAAGTATCAGGTGGGGCGGTTTCATCAGATCAGCACGGACGAAGTATACGGAGATTTGCCGCTTGACAGACCGGATCTGTTATTTACGGAAGAAACGCCATTATGTACCAGTTCGCCATATAGCAGTTCAAAGGTCGCAGCGGATCTGCTTGCTATGTCTTATTACAGAACCTATGGACTTCCGGTGACGATCAGCAGATGTTCCAATAACTACGGACCATATCAGTTTACGGAGAAGTTGATTCCACTAATGATAACACGGGCATTGGCAGATCAGCCGCTTCCGGTATACGGACAAGGTATAAATGTCCGGGATTGGATATATGTAGAGGATCATTGCAAAGCGGTCGACCGGATTATTCATGCCGGAACTCCGGGAGAAATTTATAATGTTGGTGGACATAATGAGCTGCGAAATATTGATATTGTCCGTTTGATCTGCAAAGAATTGAATAAACCGGAGAGCCTGATCACTTATGTGGCGGATCGGAAAGGACATGATCTGCGGTATGCAATTGATGCGTCAAAGATATATAAGGAGCTTGGCTGGTTGCCGGAGACGAAGTTTGAAGATGGCATCAAGAAAACGATTCAGTGGTATGTCAGCCATCCGGAGTGGTGGAGGATGTGAGTGTTATCGTGCATTTAGAGTATATGGAAATAATTTCAGGATGTTATGGGGATATACTAATGAATTATGAAGATGAAAAGGAATTTGTGTATGAAAATGGTAAGGACAAAAAGTGGAAGAAAAATAAAAGTAGTTGTACAAGAAGAAAAAATAAATTGACAGCAGCAGATAATGAAATGGAAATTTGGAGATTTTTATATTGATGAATGTTGACTTTGTATATGAATGAGGGTAATATCAAAATATAGTATCGAATAAAGAGGGGGATTTCTTTTATGTAGGTCTTAATAAATATTGTTCTAATTTATAATCCATAAAATAAAAAAATCGTTATATAAAATAGATGATGTTGGAGTAGAATGCGAAAAGAAAATAAAGTAAATAATAGAGTATTTAAAAATATAGTTTTTGCAATAATAATTGTCACATTGATTATTATTTTACCATTTATATTTGAAAGAATTATTTTAAATGAAAGTTCTTGGCCGTTTAATTTGCATATTTATCTTTCAAGAGAAACATGGTTCGGATTTATAGGCTCATATCTTGGAGCAATTGGAACGATAGTGCTGGGAGGTATTGCTTTTTACCAAAATAAAAGATATAAAGAATTATCTGATCAATCTGAAAAAAGATTTTTAAATTTACAGGAAGAGATGAAAGAATTAACAACTAAAAGTGTTTCATTGATTGATTTGAATTCAAAAATAGAAGCAGCGAAATACCATCCGATATTAACAAATATGGATTGTATTTATTATAATTTTAATAATGAAGAATTTGAAAAAATATTTGATATACAAAATGATGTTTTTCAAATTAGTACTTGTGATACAGATCCATATGTGCATTTACTTTCAAATAAAGAAATTTTTAATCAGTATTATACATTTTTGCATATATTTAAAAACGATGGAGAGAAGAATATTAGGAATTTTAATTGTAGGGATATAAAAACAAATGGTGAGCTAAATATAAATGAGGGATGGATATGTCGGGCTTGTGACATTAAACCAGGAGCTACTCTTATATGCGTGTATGCAACTAAATATGATTTGGTAAAAAAAATAATTAATAAGGAGATTGATTCTATATCGTTTACATATAGAATGGAAAATGTATTAGGTGAGTGTTTTAAAATGTCAGTTGACTTTCAATTTCTAACAGAAGGTAATAAAATTTATAATTTATGTGATGTATCATCTATATTAAAAATAAACAGTAAAAGTTTTGAATAAATATATTTTATATAACGTAAAGTAGACTTGCTATGAAAGACAAACTTTTGAAGAAGATAAATAAACACTGAATTTTCCAATTATGAATGTTTGGATAAAACTAATTGTTTAGTTGAGAAAAATATAATTATGATAAGTTTAGATAGGGGGATATATAACTATGAATACTCAAATAGGATTTGCTACAATAAAAGGAAAACCAATAGATATAAAGGGAAATGTATCGATGATAAGAGCCATAAAAACGTTGGCTAAATTTGGGTTGATTACATTTTCAAGAGTAATACAATTTAAAAGTTCGGGATATCCTGTATGTTTTTTTAAACCTACGGAAGTAATGAAAAGTATGTATAATTTGGGAAATGAAATTCTAGTAGTATGTTGTACGGATGGAATGAAAGATTTTAAAAGTAGAACAAAAGATTTCATAGACTATATGTTGGTAACGAATACAGAATTTAAAAATAGATTAGATAAAGTAACTTGTTTTCTTATAGATGGGGATATAGATATAGTAAATATTATAAAAAGGGATAGAGTTGAAAATCCAGATGCCAGACTTATTGTTCCTTTTTATATAGAAGAACTAAATAATTCTTTTGATGAAAATACATTGAGCAATAGAATGAGAGAATTTTTATATGAGAAAGATTTATTTGGTATAGCGAGTCCTTTAAAAAATGACATGTTATTTTTTGGAAAAGATAGAACTAATATTATATCTGAATTGTATGCGCGATATAAACAGGGAGAGGCTGGGGGCTTGTTTGGATTGAGAAGAATAGGAAAAACATCAATCCTTAATTTGTTGAAACTTCGTGTAGATGATTCTGGTGGTATTGCAGTTTATTTTGATTGTTCTGGATTACATCATCACAGATGGAATGAATTATTGAAATATATTATTATAGATATTGTTGATCAGTATGCTGGTTATAATACTGAAGATGAAAGAGAAAGTGAATATAGCAAAATTAATTTTGACTTAGGAGAAGACAGATACAATGAAAAGAATGCTGTGCAAAGTTTTCATAATGATATAAGTAGAATATATAATATATTTGGGAAAAACCGGATTCTCGTTATATTAGATGAGATTGAGAGTATAAGTTTCTCGACTTCGCCTGCAAAGTGGTGGAGAGAGGAAAATGATTCGTTATATTTTTGGCAGACTATACGAGCATTGTTGCAAATGCATAGTGAATATTTAGCATTTACCATTGCTGGAGTTAATCCAATGTGCGTTGAAACCCCATTGATAAATGGGTATGATAATCCTATATTTGGAATGATAAACCCAATATATACTACTCTTTTTGAATATGATGATATAAAAAATATGATATCAAGTATAGGAGGAAGATTGGGTATATCTTTTGAAGACACCGTGTATGGTAAATTGATGGAGGATTATGGCGGACATCCATTTTTAACTCGACAAGTTTGTAGCAAAATAAATAATGATTTAAATGCCAGACATGTAAGGCGCCCAACAGTAGTTACAAGGAATAGTTATTCATTAAAATGTGATGAATATAAACAAGGAATGACAAGTGTGATTGAACAGATTCTTGGAGTAATAGAGAATTATTATCCAGGAGAATTTGAGTTGCTGAAAAGACTTGCATTAGATGGACGAGAATCATTTAGAAAAGAAATAGCATTAGGAAATATAGGAATACAGCATTTAATTGGATATTGTATAATAGAAAAAGAAAATGGCGAATATTTTATACGAATAAAATCTATTGAAGATTATATAAAAAGTAAATTTGTGTATGATGCAACATTGACAGAACAAAAAGATAAGAGGGCAAGGATTAATATTAGAAGGGATAATATAGAAGAAGGATTACGAGAATTAATACAGTTTTCGCTAAAATCCAAGTATGGGAAAAAAGCAAAAGACCAATTGATAGCAATGGTTGATAAAACAACGCAGGATTCAACTCAGAAAACAAAAATGATTAATGCGGTTAGTTTAAAAGATGCGATCCAAGAATTATATTTTTCACAGATAAAAATTATTATGGAAAAAGATTGGAAATATTATGAGAAATTATTTCCTGATAAAACCAAATTTGAAGCATATATGGATGTTTTGAATAAATCAAGATCGGCTGGGGCACATACAAGAACTATATCTGCAGATGATGAAGTAATATATAATATTGCGTTTGATTTTTTTGAGGAAGCAATAAAGGAAGATTAGAATTATGTATGCGATAAATTGTAGAATAGCATAAATGGAAAATGATTACTGTATGATGTAAAGATATTACAAAATTAAATTATATGTTCGGTATTGAAACAATTAAAGCATATATGATTCGTGACAGACAATGGTGAAAATGGTTTAAGTTGTAAGAACAAAATAGATGCATTTAGAAAAAGTGCTGAAAAACGACTATTCAAAAAACTTGTTAGGTTATTCATAATGATGCAATATATTTATTTTGAGAAACTGAGGTTAAGCCAGAATTTGATAAGCTTTCGATGAGTAAAATATTTTGATGATACTTTTACATTTACTCAATTAGAAGCAAAATTGAAAGTACTTGGAAAGGAAGGATATGATTAGTTAATTAATGAATTTTAGAAAAGTGCTTATGTGGTATATATTTTTCAAAAGAATATTATGCCAGTGTAGCATTATTAAATGATATGGGTGGTGCGACTTGGGCGTTGAAATATTAATGAACAGAGCTAATATTTCCAGGATTTTTATTTGAGCAATTAGATGATAATAGAACATTAAAATATAAGGGATTATTCAGAATAGTCATAATCTCATAAACACAAATAAACATAAATATGTATGAAAAATGAAAAAAGTAATATGCTATTAGATTTCAAAGAAATTTGTTATTGAAGGAATTTTTTAGTTAAAAATATTACCTATAAGTAATTTTATGCTAAAAAAGATTACTGAATGAAATACGGAGGAATATGAGTCATGGGAATGGCAGAGAAGATAGCAAAGGCAAAACCAACCAGTTGGGTAGTGGATGGTTTGTCAAAAACGGATTTAAAATCGACTGTTGAACTGGCCAGAATTTTTGCAACAATTGAGAGAAAACGACTTGATAAGGGAATGACGCAGAAAGAGTTTGCAACTTTTATGGGCGTCACTCAGGGAATGGTATCAAAGTGGGAGAGCAGAGATTATAATTTTACGATTTGGTCTTTGAATGAGATATGTGAAAAAGTGGAACTTGATTTGTGTGTTGAACTTGAAGACAGATATTCGGCAAATGATTATACATTGATCAAGACAAATTAGAAATATTTCATTCTTTATAATTTAAATGTTGAATAGAAGAATATACGAATTATGCTATAATAAATATAGCAGAATGTTTCTGGTGCATATGCAAACAGAATATAATTGTTATATGTTGCAGCAGCAAAATTATAATACATTTTATAATATAACAGGAAAGGATATCTGATGGCTTTAGAAAATAAACTTAATATTACGGATTCTACAGAACTGGCTAGAATGGAAGAAAAGATTAGCAAGAAAAAAGCCGTAGAATTATTTGAAAATGGATATCTGGATGCTTATGAAGCTGGATCTTTTCAGATGCTGGCGGCAATTCATAGATATTTATTTGATGAAATCTATGATTTTGCAGGCAAAATAAGAAACGTAAATATTGCAAAAGGTAATTTCAGATATGCTCCGGTTATGTATTTGCAGGCAGCAATAGAAAATGTTGAGAAGATGCCACAGTCAACATTTGATGAGATTATAGAAAAATATGTAGAGATGAATGTTGTGCATCCATTTCGAGAAGGAAATGGACGAAGCACACGAATATGGCTGAATTTAATTTTGAAGAGAGAGCTGAAAAAGGTAATTGACTGGAGTACAGTTGATAAAGAAGATTATTTGCTCGCTATGGAGAGAAGCTCAATTAAAGATATTGAGATAAAGTATATCTTAAAACAGGCTTTGACAGATAGGATTGATGATAGAGAAGTGTATATGAAGGGTATAGATCATAGTTATTATTATGAAGGTTATACGATATATAAGGCAGAAGATTTATAAAAAGTAGAAAAAACAAAGGACAACCATGCAACCAAACACCAAAACATTCAACAACCTATATCAGGCCGCATTAAAATTAGCTGCCCAGTTCCGCACCCACACATGGCTGGATAATAATCGGTTAATAGATGAATGCGAAGTAGCTATAAAAAGTCTGGCGCCATTCATCGACGACGGGAAAACAAATAATATAGACAAGCGGGAAGAGGCCAGAGAAAAGGCGTATGAAGGAATCTGGTTCCGGAGTATTGATTTTCGCCAGGTGATTGTGCAGTTACAGCTTGAGGAAGCAATAAATCATATGGATCTGCAGCTTGAGATGGAAATTCTTGGACATATGCTGGCATATCTGCCCAATGGAACCTATTTCAAGATGGATGATCTGCCGCAGGTCATGGAGGCTGCCGGACATCTTTATAAGGCATCGAAAAAGGCAAATAAGCAATATGCGCCAAAGGTATCAGAAGAGACAAAAGTTTTGATCGGATCAATAAAGAATCTGATAAATGAAGGATTTTCATTTCATATTGTAAATGGGGAACCGGAGTTTGATGGGGATTCTGAGCAGAGGCTGGTTGCGAAATTGGAAAGACGGGTAAAAGAGCTTGGCGGAATGTATGTGATCCGGCAGTTATTTGATCGGGAGATATCTGCCCGGTATCATGAGAGGCTCGGAAGATATCTGATCTATCGGAATAAAAGATCGCTTGGCGAAAGAAAAACGATCAGAACAAGAACCCCATATCAGTATTTGCTGCAGTTGTCTTTAAAATATCTTAAATCAGAATTCATATTTACAGACGCATATAGAGAGCATAGATATCAGGAGTTGATCCAACTGGCACAGGATTATCTGGAAGTCCTGCAGCTTCAGGGATATATGGTATGGGAGGATGTCTATGCAGAGATAGAGGATTTCCCATATAAGCTGGCAAAAAATCTTTGCTTTGAAAAGTTATGTATACCAAGACAATATCATCCGGAGTATGTCAGACTTCTTTTAAAGAATATGCTGGAACCGTGCTATGGCGCAGGCAGAGAGAAGGTAAGAGTCTATTCATTTTGCAATTATCTGGAATTTGCCATGTATGTGATGGAAGAGGCAAAGGGACCGAGGATATTTAAAAGGGAGGAACTGGCAGACCGGCTTGGCATCAGTTCATACAAATTAGACCAGATCCTGCAGGATGTTGCAATGGATGCGGAACTTGTAAATGTTGATTTTTCTTATTATCTGGATGCGACAACTAGTTGGAAGAAGCCGTTTGTCCGATTGGATACTGATACATATTTCTGTCTGGATGGCAGAATGGAAGGGTATGCGTTTTATGAAGTGATGTTTCAGATCATATATGCGAAACGAGGCTCGGTGTTCAGCAAACATCAAGGCAAACTTCTGGAGCAAATGGTTTATCGGATGTTTCGTGAGAAGCATTTTCCATATATCACAGGGGAGTATAGACAGGATGGAGATCTGCCGGAACGGGATTGCGATATGATCTTGGAAGGAAACGAGCGGGTGATGTTTGTGGAACTCAAGAAATGTCCGCTTCCGGGCAGTTATGAGCAGGCAAATGATGTGGATGTTCTTAGCGCACTTGGTGCGGGGATGCTGTATGCACAGGAACAGATCCTATGGCATAAGCTCCGTTTAAAAGAGAAAGGCGTACTTGCCCTATACGACAAAGAGGGAAATCATATACAGGATTATACACCGGGGAAGAAACCGGTTATTGCAATGAGTATCTGTATGCCGGAGTACGATTTCCTGACGGACCGGATGATGACTGAGACATTTTTAGAGAGCATATTGCGTGTTACTTATCATGCAATTGACCCGTCGCAGGAAAAGAAGCTGGACAAATTGAATAAACGGACGGAAAATATCCGGATGGTTACAGCAAGGCTGTTTGATGGTATGAAATATACAACCAGAGATGTATTTTATAATTCTCTGTTTCGGAGTCTGCAGCAGGTATGGACGATGCTTCGGGTGTGTGATTCACTGGATGCATTTTTAGATATGAGTGAGACCCAGCTGCTGATGATCACAGGCGCAGGGGATGTCTATGTGGATATATTAAATGCGCTGAAGCTTAAGGGGTAATATAGTCCTTATCATAATGATTGATACTTGCCTTTCCTTCAATGATAGAGTACAGTAAGAGGAAGTGACTTATAAAGACTTATGAAAAGGACAACAAACAAATGAAAAATAAAAAATCTTTTCTGTATGTGATGTTAACGATTGCATTTCCCATCGCATTACAGAATTTATTAACTACAACAGCCAGTATGGTCGATACGATCATGATTGGAAGGCTGGGAGAGTCGTGCGTGGCAGCAGTTGGTATCTGTTCGCAGATCAGCTCGCTGTTCTTCAGCTGCTACTGGGGATTTGCCAGCGCATCGATCCTGTTTTTCTCCCAGTACTGGGGAGCAGATGATGAAAAGGGAATTAATCGTACATTCGGTATCACTTTCATCTGTATGGCAATCGTAGGATTTGCATTTGCATCCCTTTGTATTATCAGACCGGAATTTTTACTGGGTGTATATACAGATAAAGAAGTATTTATCCAGATCGGAAAGCCATATATGCGGATTGTCGGATGGGCATATCCGCTTCAGGTATTTGCTGTACTTATCAGCTTCCTGCTCCGTTCCACAGAGCGGGTGAAAGCACCACTAATCTGTTCCATCGTAGGACTGGTAGTGAACTTCTGCTTGAACTTCGTGTTGATATATGGTAAATTCGGCGCACCGAAAATGGGGGCTGCCGGTGCGGCAGTCGGAACACTTGCATCTGCGATCATCAATTTAATATTGCTGCTTATCTACCTGCTGCGTTCGGAATGTAAGGTGCGGATTCGTCTGAGTCAGATGTTCTTATTCCATGGCGGATTTATCAGGGTATATCTGGCAAATGCATTTCCAATCCTCTGTAACGAATTGTTTTATGGAGTTGGACAAATGCTGATCAATATCGTGATCGGACACCAGAATGAATCTGCGATCGCCGCCATGGCAGCTTTCCGTGTATGCGAGGGCTTTGTTTATGCATTTTTTGGCGGCTTATCAAATGCAACCAGCGTTGTGATCGGACAGTCTGTCGGTGCCGGTGACCATAAGGGGGCATATCGGTTTATGAAGCGGTCGGCATTGTTCTGCCCGGCAGTTACTTTCGGAATCGTGTTGATCTGTGCGTTATTACATGAACCATTGTTTGGCTTATTTGGACTGGGTGATCAGGCACTTCGGTATGGCATGTATATGTTATACATTTACTTGTTCTTCGGTGCGGTTCGAACCTGTAACTATATTATGAATGAGGGATACCGGGCAGCAGGCGAGACGAGAGTCGGAACCTATGTGGAGATTGGCGGTTTATTCTTAGTCAGCGTTCCGGCAACGTGGATCGCAGGTATGGTCTTACATCTGCCTTTCCTCGCGGTATTTTCATTTGTATATACGGATGAACTGGTGCGCCTGGCAATCGAGCTTGCCTATACCAGATCAGGCAAATGGGTGAAGCCGGTTACAGAAGCCGGAAGAAAGACTTTGCCGGAGTTCAAAGATTGGTTAAAGAACCGTAACAATCGTAAACGAAATGCAACATCTATAAAGAATAATTAAGCTGACAAAATCAGATAACGGACATATACTTTGTATATTCGAAAAACAGCCGAAGAAAAGCATTGTGATGAGATTCACAATAAGAATTCCAGAAACGTATTTACAGATGAATGCAGGAGGATTGTAAGGTATGAGAAAGAATAGAACCAGGTCGGGAAAGATTATGACGGTAGCACTTGCGGCAACATTTGCAGTTAGTTTGCTGGCAGGATGCAATGGCGCAGACTCAGAGTCAACAGAAAAGAACAAAGGAACAACCGAGGTATCAACCGAAGCAACGACAGAGAAGACGGAAGCACAGGCAACAGAGGCAGCCAGTACAGAAGCCGGGATGGAAGCGCAGACAACAGAGGCAGCCAGCACAGAAGCTAAGACTGAGACACAGACCACTGAAGCGGCTTCTTCCGAAGAAGATGCCGGTGCTACAGAGGTAGGTACTTCTACAGCAGAATTACAGGAAGAAGCTGTATCCGCTCTGCCTGGTACATATCCGATAGACATGATCTTTAGCAGTGGAGCCGGTGGATGGAGTACAACATTAACATTATCACAGGATGGATCATTTACAGGAGCATTTTCTGATTCCGAAATGGGAGAACGAGATGAGAATGAATACCCAAATGGAACCGTATATGTTTGTAATTTCAGCGGACAGTTCAAAGATATCAAGAAGGTAAACGATTATACATATTCGATGACTCTGGATAGCGTGAAAGTAGCAGAAGATGAGGAAAAAATCGAAGATGGTATCCGTTATAAAGCGGGTGAACCATCCGGCATGGACAGTGGAACGGAGATCTATTTCTACACTCCGGATGCACCTGTCTCAGAATTGCCGGAAGCATTCCTTTCCTGGTGGCAGGAAAGTGCTGATGGATCAGCAACACTTGACTGTTATGCAATCTATAATAAATCCGCGGATTCCGGATTTTTTGAGTACGCAAAGTAAGTACTGCAAATGAAGAGATCATTAAGAAGATGAAAGAGAAAATATAATACAATGAAAAAGGCTTTGCCTGAAACAGCAGGCTCTTTGGGGATATAAAGAGAGCAGCTGTTTTGGACAAAGTCTTTTTTATGGTTCAGGATAAACGAGGTGAAGTAAATGGGAAGCAATACATATAAGGATCTTCAGAACTCACATCCGTGTTTTGGAGGACAGAAAAATAATGCCGGGCGGATTCATATGCCGGTGAGTCCGGGATGCAACATCGGATGCCGTTTTTGTGAGCGGACGATCAATGATGTGGAGGAGCGACCGGGCGTAACATCAAAGGTGATCATACAGAAGCAGGCTGTTGTGGTGGACATGGTGGTCATAGTGGCTGTGGATGTGGAACACCGGATGGATTGCCATAAAAAATAAATTTGTACTTGATAAAACCTATAGAAATAGTATACTATAATGCAAAATGATAATTTATCATGTTTGCAGAAAAAGTAGATGAGATTCAGATGATGTACAGATGTATGGAATCATTTGAATCAGATAACAACGACAGGGAGGTCAAGATGAAGATATCAACAAAAGGAAGATATGCGATAAAACTGATGTTGGATCTGGCCACCTATTATAATGGTGAGCCGGTTAAGATAAAGGATATTGCAAGAAGACAGCATATTTCAGACAAATATCTGGAGCAGATCGTTGCAATATTAAATAAGGCATCACTGGTAAAAAGTATCCGTGGAGCGCGTGGAGGATACATGTTATATGCTTCACCGGAGAATTATACGGTGAGGCAGATATTAGAAACGGTAGAAGGAAGTCTGGCACCTGCTGACTGTGTAGGCGCTAACGCAGCCTATTGCGAAAACAGAAGTATGTGTGTCAGTGTACTGATCTGGGAGAAACTTGACCAGGCAATACAGGATGTATTAGAGGGCATCACATTAGCCGATCTCGTCGATTGGCAAAACAACCTGATGGTAGATCAGTACGTCATTTAATAATTATAAAATAACGAACCTAAAGAGAGGTAGCAAACATGGCAAACGTTCAATATTCCAGTGTGCGTGAGAGCAGGCTCGGCAGGGTCAACAGATCAACAGTATGGCAGCAGCAATGACCGCGAAGTGGCATTGACAAAGGATTGCCAGTTTATACTGACCTCCTTCCCGATGAATGAACGGCTGGTATTTAACCGGACATATGCGGGATATCGGGGAAGCCTGACTTTTACCGAAGATTTATACGATAATCTGTAAAAGCAGATACCACATTTCACTCTGAAAAATTCAGAAAGAAATGTGGTATTTTTTTGTTCTAATTTTCATTTGTCATGCATACATTATAACTATCAGAAGTGTGTAACAGCCTACTTTAGGTATCAGATCATATCAGAAAAGCAGATGCTTTTCGAGTATTGGCAGATGATGGAACTGACAGGTGAAAATGGTTACAGATGACATATGCATGAGGTGGATCAGTTTGGAAAAAAGCAGAGAGAATGAAATATTGAAGATATTATCCGTAGCGTTAAGGAGAATATTTTCGAGTGAGATATATGATTATAACAAGCTTCAGGAGATAAGGCTTAGGATGAATGAACCCTTGATCGTGATCTATGATAATCGGGAATATTTTGTGACGGAGAAGGGAAAGCGAACCACAGAATGTAAGAAAGCATATATGGTAGCACCTGCCGATATAAGGGAAACGCTGGAATATATCAGTAACTATTCACTCTATGCATATGAGGATGAGATCCGGCAGGGATTTATAACGATTCAAGGGGGACATCGTGTAGGGCTTGCAGGAAAAGTCATTCTGGAATCTGGAATGATCAAGAGTGTCAGACATATATCATTTATCAATATCCGTTTGTCACATCAGGTTAAGGGATGCTGTAAGAAGGTTCTTCCGTACATAATAAATGGAAATGAGACATTTCATACACTGATCATTTCCCCACCGCGATGTGGCAAAACCACACTTCTTAGAGATATGATCCGGATGTTGTCGGATGGATTTCCAGGATTCAAAGGAAATACTATCGGTGTCGTAGATGAACGATCTGAGATCGGAGCCTGTTATAAAGGCGTACCACAAAATGATATCGGCATACGGACGGATATTCTTGACTGTTGTCCAAAATCATATGGAATGCTGATGCTGATCCGTTCGATGTCACCGCAGATCATAGCGGTGGATGAGATTGGCAGCCGGGAAGATATCGATGCGATCTACAGCGTGATCAACTGCGGCTGTAAGCTGATCGCAACCGTACATGGCAATTCCATTGATGATATCAGAAATCGTCCGGGACTTCGGAAGCTGGTCGATGAGAGGATATTTGAACGATATATCGTGCTGAGCAATCGCAAACGGACAGGAGAGATCCGGACGATATTTGACGATCGGGGAAGTGTTCTCTTTATGGCAGAGGATGAACGCCTGACATCGGCATATGAAAATGAAGCGGCTGTAGCAGAACTGTCATAAGTGCAGGGAGGCGTACATATGTTATATATAAAGATTCTTGGAATGCTTCTGGTGGTCGCAGCTTCCTATGGGATAGGAAAGACGATAGGAGTTTATCAAAACCGGCGAGTGGAAGATATCTACGAGCTTCTGATATTTGTCCGGATGGCAAATGGGCATCTGGCATACAGTGCATCGGAGATCACTGAGATCATTCGGGAAGGATCGGATAAAGCAGGGGGAAGGATCGGAGACTGGCTTGCCGGGCTGGCTTTGCAGTTCCGGACGGAAGAATATGCTTCTTCTTTTGAGCAGATCTGGACAGGTAGTATCGGAAGTCTGATGGAACACAGCTATCTGACGGACGCACAGATCGGTGCGGTAAAAGAGCTTGGAAAGTGGCTGTGTTATATGGATGTCGATATGCAGATCAGGAATCTGAAGCTGTGGGAACAGAACATGCAGGCAGAGTATGAGGAACAAAAGGACAGGGCACGCAGGATAAATAAGGTATCCAGATCACTTGGATTACTCGGAGGGATCTTTTTGATAATACTGATAGGGTAAGGGTGGCAGGAGCTTATGACGATACAGTTATTATTGAAGATAGGTGCGGTAGGAATCCTTGTAGCACTGTTGAATCAGATATTAAAGCATTCGGGGAAGGACGAGCTGGCATTCCTGCTGAATCTGGCAGGACTGATTCTTGTACTTTCTTGGATCATTCCATATATCGTAGAATTCTTTAATGACATTATGAAGCTTGTAAATATCGGTGGATAGGGGAGAAAAGGCATGAGTCTTGTTACGGTATGTATGGCATCGGTTCTGGTCGTTTTAGTAGCGATAAAACTAAAGAAAATGAATGCAGAATACAGCACGCTCTTAAGTATTGGAGCGTGTTTATTTATTGTCAGCTTTATCATAGGAAGACTTGGAAATGTACTGGATTCCATCGACCGCATCACCGGATACATCAATATCAATATGGAGTATATATCGATCCTGCTTAAGATGCTTGGCATTTCCTATATCTGTGAATTTGCGACAAATATCTGTAAGGACGCAGGCTATGGTGCGATCGCTTCGCATATTGAGCTTGCCGGACGGGTGACAATGGTGGTGATGAGTCTGCCGATCCTGTTCCATGTGATCGATATGGTTGTTCGTCTGATGGGGTAGAACTATGAGAGGACAAAAAGCGAAAATGATTATAGCAGGCGTAATGGCGTTCACGATCCTATTATCTGTGGTGTGTTTTGGCGGGCAGACCAGCAGGGCAGCTACCTCAGATGTCGATGAGACGGATCTGGGACTTGACGAAAACGCTTTTGACGAGATGGACATGCTGACAGAAGAACAGGCAGGACTCTCTTTTCGGGAGGTCGTATCCTATATACGAAACGGAGACCTTCAGGGACTGCTTGACTATAGTCTGAAAACCATACAGCAGACACTTACAGGAGAGATAAAAAGCAATAATCGCCTGCTCCTTCAGCTTCTTGCCGTTGTCATTCTGGGTTCGGTGTTCACGAATCTGTCCGGAAAGTTTGGAAAGATGGTAGGTGGAAACGGCTTCTTTGTCACCTATCTGATGGTGGTATCCATCCTGCTCGGAATGTTTGCGATCGTTTCCAATATAGCGGTGTCGGCAGTCTCGGATCTTACGGATCTGATGATCACTTTTATACCTGCTTATACGTTGGCTGTCTCCTATACAAATGGTGCAGGCACGGCAGAATTTACCTATCAGATCACGATGCTGATCATTTTTCTGTGTGAGAAGGTGATTATTCAGATCGTATTTCCGCTTGCCAAATGCAGTGGGGTGGTCGGACTGGTGAATAAGTTAAATGCCGAGGATCATTTTTCAAGGACAGTTACATTGTTGAGGAATATTGCAGGATGGATCCTGAAAACCATGTTTGCAGTTGTAACCGGAATGAATGTGATAAAGGGTGTGATCGTTCCATCTGTGGACAAGCTGGAACGAAATGCCGTCTTAAAAGCGTTCGGGATGCTGCCGGGGGGAAATACGGTTAAGAACGTCTCGGATATCCTGCTCGGTTCGGGTATGGTTTTGAAAAATGCTATCGGAATTGCGGGCGCGGTCGTCGTATTGCTGGCAGTGCTTCTGCCGGTTACCAAAATCGCGGTGATCTATCTGACTCTCCGTATCGTATCCGCATTTGTGCAGCCCTTGGGAGATAAACGGTTTTCCGACGGCATTAACATTATGGCACAGACCATCGGTTTGATGCTGCGTGGCATCTGGTGTGCTTCCTTTTTATTTATCATCTCCCTCACACTTATGACGTTGCTTGCGAGGTAGGGGATGGTTATGCATGTGTCTGGATGGAACATTGGTAAGTCAAGTTGTCCATTCAGGCACATGTATAGCCGTTTGGTGGCAATTATTGGAAAGGAGCGCTATATGTTGTTAGCTTGGATCAAAAATATCGTCCTTTTTATATTATTCTCCTCGCTGGTATTTTTCTTGCTTCCGGATGAGAAATACAGAAAATATATGCAGACGGCGGTTGGTTTTGTACTGGCGATCATTGTTCTGACACCTGTATTAAGTGCGGGAGGCTTGAACGACATTCTAAGCTTTGATTATTACTATGAATCTGTTGCAGGCGCACCGGGAAATGGCGATGTTGCATATTATACAGATGTCATGGAGACTATGATCGAAGATCATTTGCGTGATACATTTCAATTGGATAGTAAGGTAACGATTACCTTTGATGAGAGTTATACGGTCACAGCGGTTAAGGTTGATGTTGTTTCTACAACATCAGGCAGCACAACAGATACAACCATGGATGCGGCAAATCTCCGTCAGGAGATCGCAAAAGAATATAAGATCAGTGAGGACAGGATAGAAATATTTGTAAATGGATATCAGACAAAATAACATGTACTAAAAGCGGACATGTTACATATAATGGAGTGAGAGAGCATGGAAGGAATATGGAATAACATCAAACAGAAGCTGCAGGAATTGAAAAAAGACAAAAATGCGGCACTTCGAAAGTGCATGGGAATTTTGCTTGCAGGTATTTGTCTGCTGGTCATTCTCTGGCCGTCTGATAAGGAAAACAGATTTTCCGGACTTGATGCTTTAACCGGAACGAAGCAGGATAAAACGTCTGGTGGAGTGACTGGAAAACAACAGAACGGGGAGGCTGATACGGACAATGGACAGGAAACTTCCGGTGAAATATTATCGGCGAACAGCGGCTATGAAGACTATATAGTATTTCAGGAGGAGAAGTTGCGGGGGATATTGTCTCAGGTGAAGGGCGTCGGAACGGTAAGTGTCATGATCACATTAAAAGATGGCGGTGAAAAAATTATAGAAAAAGATGTGACGAAGTCTGAAAGCGAATCCGACGGCAGCAGCCAGAAAAACAGAAGTGAGGCTTCTGTTATGACAAACGCAGACAGCGGCGAATATCCCTATGTGAGCAAAATACTGGAGCCGGAGATTGAGGGAGTTCTGGTCAGTTGTACGGGGGCTTCCGATCCGACGATTACGATAAAAATAACCGAAGCCGTGCAGGCATTATTTGATGTTCCGGCGCATAAGATAGTTGTATTAGAACAAGAATAAAGCATGGAGGATATGAATGAAGAAAAAAATCTTTAAGAAAAACCGTCTGGTGATATTTGCCCTGTCGGTTATGATCGGAGTTGCAGGCTATCTGAATTTCAATGCAGGAAAAAGAGACGACCTGTTGCGGCAAAAGGCAAAGGAGACAAATGCGGATGCTGAAGTTATCAGCTATGATAGTGAGAAAGCTGACGTTTCCGATACTTCAGAAAAAGAGCTTACAGATCAGGCAAATAAAGAAACGATGGGAGCTGCGGATAATACAGAAGCAGGCGGAGAAGCTGCATCGGAGAATATCGATCCTACATATCTGGAACAGGCGGCTTTAGAGGAAAATGTGGAGTTAAACAGTGATGAAGAAGACATAGGGGAAGCAGTCCTTACCAGTGCACAGGCAATGAGAACGAATCTCGCAACTGCAAAGCTGAACAGGGAGCAGAACCGGGCAAAAAGTAAAGAAGCATTGCTTGCAATCATCAATGATGAAACCATGGACAGCGCAGCAAAAGATGAAGCAGTAAGCAGCTACGTTAAACTTACTGATACGATTGAAAAAGAGACGGATGCGGAAACCGTCTTGACAGCAAAAGGCTATACCGACTGCATCGTAACCGTAAATGATGATACCGTCGATGTTACACTTCCTGTTGCAAACCTGTCCGACACCGAACGGGCACAGGTGGAAGACATCGTAACCAGAAAAACCGGCTACGATGTATCCCAGCTTGTAATAACAGTTGCCGAAGATAAGTAGGAATACACCTGCTAGAATTATGACATAAATATGATGCCCTCTATAAATGACTTGCTGCGCTTTCGACTCAAAGCACATGTCTTATTCGTAAATACTCCTGTGCCAACTCGCCTTCGGCTCAAACAGGCACCCGTATTTACTGACAATGTGCTTTTTCAGTCGAAATGCTCGCAAATGTCATATTATAAAGGGCATCATATTTTTATGTTATAAAGCCCAGCAGGTGTAATTATGATTGACTTCGTAATGTAATTACAAGTTGTGATATGTCACAACGGAAAATAAATAAGTGAGATTAAATTTAAAGATTTGGAGCTTATATATTTTATATAGAAATTAACAGGCACTACAACAAACACCGGAGCCACATTGTAAGATGACATCCGCGAGCATTTCGACAAGAGAAGTAAATTGCCTGTAAATACGGGTGCCTGTTTGAGCCGGAGGCGAGTTGGCACAGGAGTATTTACAAATAGGGCATTTACTTCGAATCGAAAGCACAGCAGGTCATTTACAATGTGGCTCCGGTGTTTGTTGCAGTGCCGTTCGTTTGGTGTAAAACTGCACAAAAACAACTGGATATTTTGTATAAATAGAATGCGTTACCTTGTTTTTATGTTGGGCGTCAGATATAATGAAACTATATGTCTATATAGCAGGAAAAGACGCAGAATAACATAAAAACAAGGTATTTTTACAGGGAGGTATGAATGAAAAACGGAAGAACAACAATGATAAAAAGGATTTTTGTCGTGACTCTGGCATTTGCGGTAGCTGTCTCGATCCTGACAGTGCCGGTACAGGAATCGTATGCAGCCGGTGGCAAGGTAAAAACGGTGGCAGTCACAAACCTGCCGGCAAAACAACTGACACTAAAAAAAGGAAAGACATTTACCTTAAAATCAAAGGTAACAGTAACCGGAAAGGCTTCAAAGAAGGTTACATATAAGACAAGCAATAAAAAGATTGCGACGGTAAATGCAAAAGGTAAGATCACAGCGAAGAAAAAAGGAACCGCTAAGATCTATGTGATCTCAAAGGCAGATAAGAAGAAAAAATGCACGGTCACAGTGACAGTCGGTACACCGGTTACCAAGGTAAAGCTGAACAAGACCAAGTCCACGATGACAATTGGCAAAAAGCAGACCTTAAAGGCAACGGTTACACCGAAGAAAGCCAGCAGCAAGGCAGTCGTATGGAAGTCATCCAATAAGAAGGTTGCAACTGTAACCAGCAAAGGTGTCGTAAAGGCAAAGAAGGAAGGAACCGTTACGATCACAGCAACAGCAAAGGATGGTTCCGGTAAGAAAGCCACCTGTAAGATTACAGTGAAGAAAGCAGCTTCGATCATACCAATCCCGACACCGGAAGAACCACTGATCGTTAAGAGCCTGAATATAGCACAGCCGGATCTGTTAACCATTACATTAACAAAGCAGGCAGCACTCACGGCTTCGGACTTTCAGGTATGGGCAAAGAAATATGAAAGTGCAGACTATCTGAAACAGTATACGATCGGACAGATAACAACAACGGATTCGCTTACTTATAAGATTAAGCTTACAGGAGATTCGGTGTTACAGAAAAACTCCTATATAAAAGTAGTAGTTCCAAAATTAAATCTGTCAAGAGAATGTATCTATCGGGATGAAACTTATACGATAGAAAAATCAGAAACATATGTATACAAACTTGGAGATTCTGTTGATAAGAGTCAGACACTTGGAAAGGGCTACTCCAATTGCTCTGTCAGCGGACTGCCGGCAGGGGTTAAATATCAGATCAAGACAGCTGCTGCCACACGTACACTTAAATTTAACGGTAACGTGACAAAGCAAGGGAAATATACAAGTAAATTAGTCTATGAAGATGAACTTGGTAACAAATTCAGTATGACTATCATCTGGCTGGTTTATGATGGAACGGAACTGCTTGTAAAGGATGCGGAAAAGGTTCTGACAACTGCATGGGGAACTACGCTTCCACAGCTTAAGGTATATGGCGGAAACGGTACTGATACGAGCGATTATACATATGAGATTTTACGAGAAGAAAGTGACAGTGCTGCATTAGCAGTTTCTTCACTCATCAACGGTGGAGCCGGGATACAGGTATCATCCCCAAAACTGTCAACCGGAACCTACAAGCTTCGTATCCGTGCGACAGATAAGACAGACACTTCTATGACAAGCACAGGAACTCTTACACTAAAAATTATAGAAGGCGGTTATTTACAGGGAAAAGTAAAAGATGCAAATGGCGATCCACTGACCAGTTTTCAATTCACTATGAAGAACCAAAATGAATATGCCGAGTATACGGATGAGGTAAGCGGCAGATGGAATGGTGTTAGTAAGGATGGAGTCATTTTAATGGATGATCTGGAAGCCGGTACTTATGATGTTACGGTATCCAGTTATAGTGGAACAGTAGGTACTACTGTTTATAATCTGAAGACTCAGAAAGCGGCATATGGAACAGATGATGTGCATCCGGTCTGGTCATTTGATGTCACACTCCCGGTATATAAGGTTACTATAGAGCTGGACCCGGATGTACCGGATGCAGTGAAAAATATAACCGGTTTTGGCAATTGGCAGGATGTTTCGGATGGAAGTTATTATGGATCGACCAAAACCGTTTATCTGGAAAATGGAACTCATCATTTAACCTGTCGAAAGAGTATAAGTGGTGAAATTTATAATTTTTATCTGGATGTGACGGTGAACGGAAGTAATACGACCGCATATGCATATGTCAAAGAATAAGGTTCGTATGAGAATAGATTAGGGAATCTACAGAAGGAGAGTATAGATGAAAGAAAGACGATATAATTTGTCTGTGAAAAGATTTCTGGCATGGGTGATAGCGATCGCAGTTGCAGTATCCATTCTTACTGTCCCACAGACAGAGAGCTATGCAGCCGGTGGTAAGATCAAAACCATAGCGGTTACGAATCTGCCGGCAAAGCAGTTAACCTTAAAAAAAGGAAAATCCTTTACCTTAAAGACAAAGGTAACAGCGACAGGAAAGATTTCCAAAAAGGTCGCATATAAATCGAGTAACAAGAAAGTTGCAACTGTAAATGCAAAGGGTAAGATCACGGCAAAGAAGAAGGGAACCGCTACGATCACCGTTTACTCCAAAGCAGATAAGAAAAAGACCTGTAAGATCAAGGTGACAGTTGGTACCCCGGTTACAAAGGTGAAGTTAAATAAGACAAAGGCAAACTTAAATGTCGGTAAATCACTGACCTTAAAGACAACCCTTTCACCAAAGAAACCAAGCAATAAAGGAATCATTTGGAAAAGTTCAAATACCAAGGTTGCAACCGTTACGAGCAAAGGTGTCGTAAAGGCAAAGAAAGCGGGAACCACTACGATCACAGCGACAGCAAAGGATGGTTCCGGTAAGAAAGCAGCCTGTAAGATCACTGTAAAGAAAGCAGCGGTGACTCCGGTTGTTCCGGAAGTACCGGTTGTGATCCGGAACGTGGGTATTGTGAATAAAGCAGTGATCCAGGTGACATTAAATAAGGCAAAAATATTACAGACATCGGATTTTGCAGTATCCAGTAAGGTATATGGATACGGGAACTTTGTAAGAAAATGTGTGATTGATCATCTGGAAACAACAAATAACATTACATATAAGCTTTATCTGGACAAACAGGATATTTTTTATAATGGAGATATTGTTCAGGTATCTGTTCCGACATTAAACAGTACAAAAGAACTGACATATCGGACAAAGCCGACAGAGATAACAATAAGATCGGAAGTACGACGTAAGAAAGGAACAGTGGTAGGGACCAGTTCCTTAGATACTTCAGGAGTTTATGATCCGGATGTACAGGGCTATGCTGTATATACAGTAAGCAATCTTCCAACCGGTCTTTCGTATAAGGTGGTAGATGACGCAGACCAATCCGGTTATCTGCAGTTTTATGGTACCTTGAAAGAGACAGGAATCTGGGAGACAAAGGTTGATGTCGTAGATGAATTTGGAAATAAGATTCATTATATCAAGGTATGGAAAGTATATGATGAAAGGGCAGTCATAGCACAGGATATTACAAAATATGGATGCCTGAGTTTTCCAGCTCCAAACAAACCAAATGGAACTTATACAGTAAAGTATGGAGCACAGATAAGTCCTATTGGTGGTAATGGCAGTTACAAATATGAAGTTGTGTCAAAAGCAGATTGTCTGGATTTGGTGATGTCAACAACCGGAGTACAGTATTGTTCGATTGATACAGATCAGGCTGGTGAATATACCATGAAGATAAAGATCTCTGACAGCAGGGATGCCAGTGTTTTCACATACTGTACAGTAACCTTTGTTATAAAGCCGGGAGTCCTGCTCAGTGTTACAGCTACCGATCTGGATGGAAATAAGATCAAATATACCGGTATAGATACTTATTTGTGCAGACTTAAATCCCAGTGGAAGGATAATTCATACAGTGAGATCAGCTATGCACGAGAGGTCGGGGAGATTGAAGATGGAATGGCAATATACAGCTATGTACCGGAAGGAGTCTATGATATCTCGATTGAGGATGAAAGAGGCGGAACAGGAGTCTATGCAAGTGATTACTATGTAAGTGCTGCAGCTACGAATGAAGTTACGTTTGCTCTTCCTGTATATCAGCAGACTGTCGTATCGGATAATACGGATTTTGCAGATCTTAGCGAAATGGGAGAGTGGCAGGATGAGAATGGAGTTGTACAGGGCAAAGGCGGATACCTCTATCTGGCGGTTGGTAATTATACACTGACCGGTACCGCGGAGAAAGATGGTGTGACTTATCAGGCAACTCTTAAGATATCAGTTACAAATACTACACGGGCCAATATGGTAACCGCCCATGTAGTGGCTCAATAAATAAAAGGGGAGACTATTTTATGAAAAAACATACGAAAATGTCAATGCTAAAACGTATCCTGGCAATTGTGATCGCAGCAGCAGTAGCGGTTTCCATACTTACGGTTCCGGATGTGGAAGTAAGTGCGGCAACCGGTAAAGTAAAATCTGTAGCGGTTACAAACCTGCCGGCAAAACAACTGACACTGAAAAAAGGAAAGACATTTACCTTAAAATCAAAGGTAACAGTAACCGGAAAGGCTTCAAAGAAGGTTACATATAAGACAAGCAATAAAAAGATTGCGACGGTAAATGCAAAAGGTAAGATCACAGCGAAGAAAAAAGGAACC